>NZ_CP087998.1:631180-1262360 GCF_021044585.1 Sulfurimonas sp. HSL-3221
CCAGGTGGCCTTTGAGCGGCGGAATATCGGCAAGGTTGGTGCCGTTCTGGTCTCTGAGCGCACTGTCTTTCTTGCCGTACTGGTATGCCGCACCGAAGTCGACGTAGACGGAATCGCTGGCAAACCATGTACCGGCGATTTCGGCACCCCAGATCGTGGCGTCGATGTTCTCGAACTTGTTCTGCATGATCGTCGGCGTGGCGTTATAGTAGATATAGTCCTTCAGGCGGCTGTAAAAGAGGCGCGTCTTCAGGTTGAAATTGCTGTAGGTGTTCGTCATCCCCAGGTCGGCTTCGTAGTTCGTCGTCTGGTCAAGATCGGGCGTACCGACGATCATGCCGCTTTTCTGGAAGTAGAGCTCGCGGGCGTCCGGGACGCGGGAGGCCATACCGATCCCGCCGAAGAAGCCGAGGCTCTCCGTCAGGGAGTAGTCCGCAAAAAGGTTGAGGCCGACGGAGGTGTAGTCATTGTCCTGCAGGGCGGGATTTCCCGAGGTGATGGCCGTATCGTCATAACGCAGCCCCAGCTTGTAGGCTGCATTGGTATAGCGTTTTTCCAGTTCGGCGAAAAAGGCGACGTTGCGGGTGTCGGCATCGTTGATGCTTGGGCCCATATAGGTGCCGTTCATGTCATAAGCGCCATCCCAGTTACGCAGGCTGCCGTCGAGGCCGAGGGTCAGATCCAATGTGTCCGAAAGTGCCGTCGTGTTTTTGAGCGTCGCCCCCTGGATCGTGGAAGTGAGGTGGTTGGTCATTGTCCCCATCATCATGGAGGATTTGCGCCATTCTGTCCACATCGGGTGGTCGACGTAGGAGTAGTAGTAGGTGGCGCGGAGCTCCTTGGACCAGCTGGTCAGATCCGTGGCCACGTACTGGACGTTGTAGAGGTCCGAGTTGTCATAGCGGGCATCCATCCCGGAGTTGGGGTAGAGGACACCGTCGCTGCGGTTGCCGGTGTAGCCGAGGCGGAGTTCCTGGTTCTCGGCCAGGTTGACAAAGAGTTTTGCCATTACGGAGCGTTTTGCGTAGGCGCTGCGGTCGCGTTCGGAGGGGAGGTAGGCATTCGGAGCCTTGGCCGTGCCCGCGGCAACGGCGTTGTCGATCTGGTCGGCGAAGGTGTTTCCGCTGCCGTCCTCGTACTGGCCGCTCCATTCGCCCGAGACGCCGATCAGCGCGCGGACCGTATCGTTACCGCCTGTGAGGGTGCCGGCGACTTTCGAGTAGCCGAAGCTGCCGAGCCCGGCGTTGAAATTGCCGTGTACTCCTTTGTCCGGCTGGACGGTGTCGACGGTCACAAGACCGCTGAGCGTTCCGGCGTGTTCGACGTCATACGGCCCTTCGATGATACTGATCGAGGCGATGTTGTTCGTGATGACGTGCGAGGTCGGCGGGTCCATACGGTTGGGGCAGGCGCCGTAGATCTTGCCGCCGTCGACGATGACGTTGATGTTGTCGCGCTTCTGGCCGCGCAGGATGATATCGTTGGCGATACCGCTGCGGCGGACCAGGGTGATGCTCGGCACCTGCTTGGCCAATGCCTCGGCGGTGTCGGCGGATTTGATCTCTTCGGTGTTAACGTCGCTGAGCGATGAACTTTCGACGACGATGCTGCCGAGCGTCGCTACGTCGCTGTCCGTGGCGTTGTTCTCTACCGTTTCATTGGCCAGCAGTGCGGCCGCGGCCAGCGAAACCAATACTGTTTTCTTCATTCTTGTCCTTCATTCAATTACATTCAAAACCGTCAATAGTAGAGCAAAAGTGTTAGGAGTCTGTTAAATGCTTATCGCTTCGCAGAGGATGCGTTACAATGGCGCCCATGAATGACAAAACGAAACAGATCATCAAAATCGTCCTGCTGCTCGCCGGGTCGGCCTTTTTTCTTTTTCAGGGTTTTTCCCTGCTCTTCACGGAGCAGGACGTGACGCCGGAGAAGGTCGAAGCCGTTATGCAGGGCAGCGCAGAGTAACGCAGGCGGGGAACTGCATCGTTACGCAGTGCAGCGAACCGTGCTGCCGGATCAGGACGCTGCAGTCGATACCGATGACCTCCCGGTCGGGGAAGAGGCGTCTGAAAATCGCCAGTGCTTCGTCGTCGTGGGGGTCGTTGTAGACCGGGACAAGGATGGCGCCGTTGATGATGAGGAAGTTCGCGTAGGTCGCCGGCAGCCGTTCGTCCTCAAAATGGATCGCCTCGGTCATCGGCAGAGGGACGAGACGGAAGGGCTCGCTACGGTCATTGCGCAGCGCCTGTAGCTCCCGCTCCATCGTCTGCAGTGCCTCGTAGTGCTCGTCGGCAGCATCCGTGCATTGGACGTAGCAGATGGTGTCGGCGTCGCAGAAGCGGGCGAGGGTGTCGATGTGGCTGTCGGTATCGTCCCCGGCAAGGTAGCCCGAGGTGAGCCAGAGGGTCCGTTTCACCCCCAGGGTCTCAGAAAGGACCGCTTCGATCTCTGCACGGCTTGTCAGTGTGCTGTTGCGGTTGGGGTTGAGCAGACACTCTTCGGTGACGAGCAGCAGCCCTTCGCCGTTGCTCTCGATCCCGCCCCCTTCGAGAATGAAACGGTGCGAAGTTGTGGGAGCGCCGTAGCATCCGGCGATTGCATTGGTCATGGCGCTGTCCCTGGCCGCTTCGAACTTGCCGCCCCACCCGGTGAAAGTGAAGTCCTGGATAAGGCACCCCGCCTCCGTTTCGACGGTAATGCCGCTGCAGTCGCGTGCCCAGGTGTCGTCGGTTTTGTACGCTATGAAACAGCGGTTCGCTCCCGGGGCGACGTAACGCTGGACGCGGGCAATGTCGTCACAGACAATAAGGCAGGGCTGATAGCGGGAGACGGCTTCGGCGATGCGGGCAAACGTGCGGCACGCTTCGTCCAGGTAGGGGGCCCAGTCGCTGTCGGCGTGGGGGAAGATCAGCTGGACGAAGGACTGGGGTTCAAACTCGGCGGGGAGACGTTTCGGCTGGGGCACTGCTGGGCTCGCTATATTCAATTTATGACATTATAATGTCGTATGGCTTTTATCACCCTAGACCGCAAAGCGTTTCACCACAATCTCAATATGATCTCCAAACAGCTCCAGAGCCGTGACAAGATCGCACTGGTCCTCAAGGACAATGCCTACGGGCACGGGTTGAAGCAGATCGCGCAGGTCGCGAGCAAATACGGGATCACCCGGGCCGTCGTCCGCAGCATTGACGAAGCGGAGCAGGTCCGGGACAAGTTCCATTACATCCTCGTCCTTGCGGATACGCCCTCAGTGCTGATGCCCGCGTACTGTTTTACCATAAATGCGATGGAGCAGATCAAGAGCTTTCCCCCCGGCAGCCGGGTGGAGCTCAAGGTCGATACAGGGATGCACCGCAACGGGGTCCCGCCGCACCTGCTGCATCACGCTTTTGAAAAGATCAGCAAAAACGGCTTGAAGCTCGAAGGGGTAATGACCCACCACCGCAGTGCGGATGAGATGGGAAGCGAATATTTCTGGCAGCGCCACACCTTTGAAAGCGTCAAGCGCGAAGCCCTGATGCTGGCCAAACGCTACGGCTTCACGAAGCTCCGCTTTCACTCCGCGAACTCCGCGGCGACCTTTAGAAGCCACGAGGGACATGATGATATGGTGCGTGTCGGTATCGCGGCGTACGGCTGTCTGGAGATGCCCGAGGGCCTGCCGCAGCCGGACCTGCTCCCGATTCTTTCGCTCTGGGGCGAAAAGATCTCCCAGCGGCGGCTCAACCAGGGCGAACGCGTCGGATACGGCGGGTGTTTCAGTGCCGATCGTCAACTGCAGGTCAGCAACTACGACGTCGGGTATGCCGACGGGCTGCTGCGGACGGCCTCGAACCGCTACAGCGCCCCCGGCGGCGAAAAAATGCTGGGGCGCGTCTCCATGGACAACTGCAGCTTTGCCGGCGACGCGGACGAGTTGCTCATCTTCAACGATGCCCGCAGCTACGCGCAGGCGGCCGGGACCATCTCTTACGAGGTCCTTGTCGGCCTGGACCCCCGCTTGCCGCGCAAGATCATCGAGTAGCGCTTAAAGAAGTGTTTACCCGGTGACTTTGATCACCGCTTCGGCGAAGACCACTCCGTCGATCCCCTCGAACGCCATCGCCTCGATCTGCGCCTCATCTTCGATATAGGTCAGTACCTTCGCATCGAAAAGGTAGGTCTCCGCGACCTTCTGCACCGAAGGAGCCAGGGTGCTCTCGACCAGGATAAAGCGCGCACCGCTGTTTTCGGCAAAGAGCGCTTCTTTGACCGAGGCAGCTTCGAGGGCGAAGGGGATGTCGTTCGCTTGACAATAAGAAACAAGGTCGAGGTTGGACGGGTCCCATGCGAAAAGTACCGTGCTGCCCGCGGGGGTCGCCGCAATCGCTTCGGGACCGTCGATGTGGTAGAAAGATTCCGATGCCAGATGCGGGTGGCCGAAGATCAGCATTTCAGGCACCCTCCATGCAGCTTTTTGAACAGTAGTATTTTCCCTCTTTGATAAAGGCTTCCTTGACGCTGACGAAGACGCCGCAAGCTTCACAGGGCACCATCGTGTCATCGTCACTCTTTTTGGAAGTAGTGTCGGACTTCGGTTGCTTCGCGACCGGCGTACTTTTTTTGAAGAAGATGAAATAGACGGCGGCGATGACGCCGAGGACGAGCAGGATTTTCAAGAGCATGCGGTCTCCTTGGGAGGGTTGATAAGAAGGTAGTGGCGTTCCTCGGTCTCGATGATGCGGAAGGGCAGATCCTCCGGCACTTCGTTATAGACGTTTTCGCCCTTGTAAAAGAGCAGCATCGTTGCCGCATCCCGGTAGGGGGTGCTGAGGTTCAGGAGCATCCCGGTATCGGTCACGGCCCGGGAGGTGATGAGGTCGAAGCGCTGATCGGGAAGCGCCTCGACGCGGCAGTTGGCCACGGTGACGTTCTCCAGGTTCAGCGTCGCTTTGACGAACTGCAGGAACCCGGCGCGTTTTTGCAGCGGTTCGACCAGGGTCCAGTGGGTCTGCGGCTGCGCCATTGCGAGGATCAGCCCGGGGAACCCCGCACCGGTCCCGATATCCATCGCCGTCGCCACCGGCGGCAAAAAGGTAACGGGGTAGAGGGCGTCGTAGAGGTAATACTCTACTGTCGCGGCATCCTTGTAGCCACTGAGGTTATGGACCTTGTTCCACTGCAGGAGCAGGTCGCGGTAGCGCTCCAGGTGGGAGAACAGCTGCGCGGGGGCATCGGGGAGGGCGGTGATCTTCTGGGCGAATGTCATGATTAAAAGAGGTGCCCCATCTGCTCTTTTTTGACCTGCAGATAGTTTTCGTTGTGCTCGTTGGGGTCAATGACGATGGGCAGGCGCTCGACGATCTCGACCCCCTCGATGGCGTTGATCTTCTGGGGGTTGTTGGTCAGCAGGCGGATCTTTGTAATCCCGTAGTGGGCCAGGATGAACTGGACCATTTCGTAGGTACGTTCGTCGGCCGCAAACCCCAGCTGATGATTGGCCGCGACGGTGTCGAAGCCTTTGTCCTGCAGGGCGTAGGCGTTGATCTTGTTGAGCAGCCCGATGTTACGTCCCTCCTGTCGCAGGTAGATGACGATGCCGCCCTCTTTTTCGATCATGTTGAGGGCATAGGCGAGCTGGTCGCCGCAGTCGCACTTGAGACTGCCCAGTGCGTCGCCGGTAAGGCACTCGGAGTGGACCCGTACGACCGGGGTGTCGCCGAAAGGCTCCCGCAGGATCGCCAGGTGCTCTTTATGGCCCTGTTTGAAGGCTTGGACTTTAAACTTCCCGAAACGGGACGGGAGGTTGGCAACATCAGAAATCTTTATATTTTGAAGCAAAAACAGTTCTTTAACGATGGAATTGTTACAATGCGATTATAGCAAAATTGTCAAGGGTGAACATGTTCCAACGTTTCCGCCGTAACCGGCTCAATTCCCATCTGCGTGCTCTGGTGCGCGAATACCACGTCCGTGCGGACGATTTTATCTATCCTC
Organism: Sulfurimonas sp. HSL-3221; assembly: GCF_021044585.1. Taxonomy (GTDB): domain Bacteria; phylum Campylobacterota; class Campylobacteria; order Campylobacterales; family Sulfurimonadaceae; genus Thiomicrolovo; species Thiomicrolovo sulfuroxydans. Next base: position 637,160 of record NZ_CP087998.1, read on the forward strand.
TTTTCGTGCGTTCGGGCGAAGGGATCAAGACGGAAGTCGCCTCGATGCCGGGCGTATTCCAGATGAGTATCGACGAAGCCATCCGCGAGTGCGAAACGCTCAAGGCACTGGGGATCTACTCCATTATCCTCTTCGGGATTCCCGACGTCAAAGACTCCGTGGGCTCCGATGCGCTGGATGAGAACGGCATCATCGCCACGGCCGTCAAAGCAATCAAGCGGGCCCACCCCGAGATGTTCGTCGTCACGGACCTCTGTTTCTGCGAGTACACCGACCACGGCCACTGCGGTATCATCGACCATGTGCACGAGACCGTCGACAACGACGCGACGCTCGCCATCTCCGGCCAGCAGGCGATCATCCATGCCCAAGCGGGCGCGGATATGATCGCGCCCTCGGGCATGATGGACGGGATCATCGAGACCCTGCGCACGGCGCTTGACGGCAGCGGGTACGAGAACCTGCCGGTCATGAGCTACTCGACGAAGTTCGCCAGCGGCTACTACGGCCCGTTCCGCGATGTCGCGGAATCGACGCCGTCGTTCGGGGACCGCGCCACCTACCAGATGGACCCGGCCAACCGCCGCGAGGCGATCGCCGAGAGCATCGCGGACGAGATGCAGGGCGCGGATATCTTGATGGTCAAGCCTGCGCTTGCCTACCTTGATATCATCCGCGACATCCGCGAAGCGACCTCTCTTCCGCTCGCGGTCTACAATGTCAGCGGCGAATACGCCATGCTCAAACATGCAGGAGCGGCCGGCTTGATTGATTACGAGCGGGTGATGATGGAGACGATGCTTGGCTTCAAACGCGCCGGCGCGGACATCATTATCAGCTACCACGCCAAAGAGGTAGCGGGGCTGCTGTAGCCTTTTTCGCACTTTACGATATAATGGGCGCTTTCATTCCGGGGAAACCCGTTACGCCGTGAGCAGAAAATGCGACACTTTTTAACCCTCAGAGATTACACCAAAGAGGAGATCCTCTCCATCATCGACCTCGGACTGCAGATCAAGTCCGAGTGTAAACGCCGCGAACACAAGCCCTATCTGGACAAGCAGACGCTGGCGATGATCTTCGAGAAGAGTTCGACGCGGACCCGGGTCAGTTTCGAGACCGGGATCTACCAGCTCGGCGGACAGGGGCTCTTCCTCTCCAACCGCGACATCCACCTGGGCCGTGGCGAGCCGGTCAAAGATACGGCCCGCGTCATCTCCTCCATGTGCGACATGGTGATGATCCGTACCTTCGAGCAGAGCATGCTCGAAGAGTTCGCCTCCTTCTCCAAGGTCCCCGTCATCAACGGCCTCACGGACAGCTACCACCCGGTGCAGCTACTGGCGGATTATATGACGATGATCGAACACGGTCAGGCGGAAAATCCTGTTGTTGCCTATGTCGGCGACGGCAACAATATGACTCATTCGTGGCTGATGCTCGCCGCCAAGCTCGGTTTTGAACTGCGCGTGGCGACGCCGAAGGGGTATGAAGTCGACGGGGCGATCCTTGCGGACGCCCTGGAGATGGCAAAGACGAGCGGTGCCGTCATCAAGGTCGGGAACGACCCGAAAGAAGCTATTGCCGGTGCGACGGTCGTGACGACGGACACCTGGGCCTCGATGGGTCAGGAAGACGAAAAAGAGCAGCGCATCCGCGATTTCGCCGGCTACATCGTCGACGAAGCGAAAATGGCGCTTGCCGCAGAAGATGCGATCTTCCTGCACTGCCTGCCGGCCTACCGGGGGCAGGAGGTGAGCGAAGGGGTCCTCGAAGGCCCCCAGAGTGTGATCTTCGACGAGGCGGAGAACCGCCTTCATGCCCAAAAAGGATTGATGGTCTGGCTCGATCGGGCGCGTTAAAATCTGTTTAATTGACTTTGGTCCGCCTACGCCCTATAATAGTTTTAATCATATTTAAACTGTTAAAAAGGGACCAAGGTTATGAAACGTATTGCCGCGACTCTACTGATGTTTGCCGCTTTCGGCGCCTCGACGTACGCTACGGAGGCCGCCCCCGAACTCAATTCACAATATCACGACTCAAGCAAGTGCAAATCCTGCCACGCCGCCATTGTTAATGAATGGTCCGGTTCCTATCACGCCAAATCACATTATAAACATGACGAGTACCTCCGCCAATCGATGGAGTACTACGCCCGCAAGACGCGCAAGCCCATCAATGCCGTGAAGGTGGAGTGTGCCGCCTGCCATAACCCCCGCGTTGCCGTGACGTCGACGGACATCAACTACCAGATCGATGTCCTGATGGGGCTGGATGAGGGGAGCGAGGTCAATGCCGCGGTCAGCGACAGTTCGCTTTCAGAGGGGGTCAACTGCCTGGTCTGCCACAACGTCGACAGTATCAAGCATGACCTCCCGGCGGACAAGCGGGGCGTGCACCGGATCCAGTGGAACCCGGTCGGCATTATGAGCGGTCCGATCGAGGACGCGAAGTCCCCCTACCACAAGACACAGTACCGCGACTTCTTCGGCAAGGACCCGAAACAGCTCTGTTTCGTCTGCCACGCCAATGACCGTTCTACGGAGAACCTCGTCTTTGCCAACACGCAAAAAGAGTACAAGGATACGACGAAGCAGTGTGCCGACTGCCATATGAGCCCGAAAAAGGAGGGGGTCGCGTCGAACCTTCCGATCGACAACGGCAAACCGAAGAAGCGCATGATCCGCGAACACGGCTTTGTCGGTGCCCATACGAACTGGCTCTGGCAGGATGCCCTGGGGATTGAAGCGAAAAAGAGCGGCGACAGCTTTATCGTGACGCTCAGCAATGAGAACCCTCACAATATTCCGACGGGCTTCGGTGCGCGGGAGCTGATCCTCGACGTCATCTACCGCAGCGGTTCCAAAGTGATCGAAACGAAGAGCATCTCGATGACCCAGCACTATACGGACAAACGGGGCAAACCGACGATCCCGCACCTGGCGGCTGGCTCGACAGATGATATGTCCGTCCCGGCACGAGGTTCAAAGACGTTCAAAGTCCCGATGGTCAAAGGGGCCGGACAGGTGACCTTCGAACTGCACTACCGCCTGGTGAATGACGAAATCCGCTCACTGCTTGAGCTGAAAGAACCACAGTGGAGCGAGAAGAAGTTTATCAACCGTACGACGATCAGGCTCTAAAGCGGGGCCGGGGAACCCGCTTAGCGGTTAATGAGCTTGATCATCACTTCATCGTCCGCGGTCTCGGCGGGGCGGAAGAAGTGTTTTCCGCAGAACTCCTCATTGATGGTTCTGCACAATCCTTTGGCATAGATCATCGCGGCATCTTTGGTATCAAACGACATTTCCGAATCAATGTTTCTCGCATCTTTGAAGCATCCGCACTCTTTTTCCAACTTTACCGTAACCATTGTTCTTTCCTTATCGTGGTGTTTTACAGAGATAAAACTGCGGATGCATAGGCTATTCTACAGCGGGGTATAAAAGGCCCGGGAAAGGTGTTAATCAGACAGAAGAGTGGGGGGAGATAACAGCGACGGAGATGCCGCGAGTCTTCGTGGTGTGATGAACGGCTCAGCCGTTCATCGCCATGTTGATGGTCATTTCGTTGTCCGCCGTTTCAGTAACGCGGAAAGCGTGTTTCTGGCAGAAGGTCTCGTTCATATCGCTGCAGAGCTCCTGGGCATACAGGAGGGCGTCATCTTTGTTCTCGAAGGTCTTGACCGCTTCATAGTCCGAGCGTTTGAAGCAGCCGCACTCTTTTTCCATTTTAACTGTAATCATTTCTCTATCCTCAATGAAATTCAGGAGCAGCATTCTACAGGGGATGGTTTAAGGGGGAGTAAAAAATTGGAGTCAGGTCGCCCGGGATGGGCGCGGTGTCAGTATGCGGCGCCGGTGACGCTGCGGACCTTCTCCGTGATCTCGCGGGCGGCTTCGCTGGCCTTGGCCGCGCCGGCTTTGAGAATGTCGCGGACCTCGTCCTGGTGCGCTTCGTAATAGGCGCGCTTTTCACGGTAGGGGCGGAAATGTTCCCAGATCACCTCTGCCAGGTAGAGCTTGAAGTGGCCGTGCCCTTCGCCGCCGCGTTCGTAGCGTTCCTGGAGCGCGAGGCACTCATCCTCGTCGAGGAAGAGCTTGGCAATGTTGTAGACGTTGCATCCGCGCCACTCTTTGGGCTCTTCCATCGGGACGGCTTCGGTGACGATCTTCTTGATCGTCTTGAGCTGGGCTTTCTCGTCGCCGAAGATATTGATCGTGTTGCCGTAGCTCTTGCTCATCTTCTGTCCGTCGATGCCCGGGACCGTCGCCACGTTTTCGTCGACACGGAATTCGGGCAGTTTCAGGATGTCGCCGTAGGCGTTGTTGAAACGGATGGCGATATCGCGGGCGATCTCGACGTGCTGGATCTGGTCCTTGCCGACGGGGACGACGTCGACGTCATAGAGCAGGATGTCGGCCGCCATCAGCACCGGGTAGGCAAAGAGGCTGTGGTTGGCGGAGATCCCCTTGGCGACCTTGTCCTTGTAGCTGTGGGCGCGCTCGAGCAGCCCCATCGGGGTGAAGGAGGAGAGGAACCAGTAGAGCTCGAGCACCTCTTTGACGTCGCTCTGGACCCAGAAGGTCGATTTCTCTGGGTCGATACCCAGGGCGAGGAAGTCGGTGGCGGCCTGCATCGTCAGTTCGGAAAGGCGCCGGCCGTCTTGGACCGTCGTCATAGCGTGATAGTTGGCGATAAAGGCAAAAACCTCGTTCTCCGCCTGCGAATCGACCATGGCTTTGATCGAGCCGAAATAGTTGCCGATATGCAGGTCACCGGAGGGTTGGATGCCCGTAAAAACTCTCATTGCTTCTCCTCTTTTAGTCGCGGCATTATAGCGTAAGAGGTTGAAAAGGGGCGCAGCGCCCCGCTGACGGCGGAATATTTGATGTCAATTTAGATATCTTCTGTTATACTTTTTTTATCCCAAAAAGAAAAAGGATTTACGATGAATACTCCTATTCGCACAAAAGATATTACATTGACGGACAATACCCGCGACCACGTTCTGAAAGCCAAAGAACAGTTCATGAAATTCGGACTCGATATTACGACGATCAATGTACTGCTGAGCAAAGTCAAAAACGGCGTTGAAGCAGAATTCGATATCCATATCGCCCATAACACACCGGTTGTAATTACGCAGCAAGACGCCGACCTTGATGCGGCGATCGATATGGCCGTCGAGCGTGCGAATAAAGCCCTCCGCCGTCTGCACGACAAACTCAAATCCCACCGCGGACCGGGCCTCAAAGACATCGAGGTTCAGGAGGCCTAAGGGTCATGGAAAAGCGCAAAGTGGTCTGCCCCCACTGCGGGCAGGTCAATGCCGTCCCGGTCAAAGAGACCTACGCCAAGGCCAACTGCGGCCACTGCAAACACTCCCTGCTTGATACGAAACCCATTGCCATGGATACGACTGCCTTCGACAACCAGGTCGCCAACAGCGATATCCCGGTCATCGTCGACTTCTGGGCCCCGTGGTGCGGCCCCTGTCGCATGATGGCGCCGGCGTTCGAGGAAGCTGCGACTTCTTTTGCGCTGAAAGCCAGGTTCGCAAAGGTTAATACGGAAGAGCAGCAGGGGCTGGCATCGCGCTTTCATATCCAGTCCATCCCGACGCTGATCGCCTTCAAAGGGGGGCGGGAAGCCGACCGGGTTTCCGGCGCCCTCAGCGCCGAGCAGCTCCGGCAGTGGGTCGGGCGTTTTCTCTGATATAATGCTGCCCCATGAAACGGGGCATGACATTGAAACTACTTCTTCTACTTCTACTCTCTTTAACACTGGCAACGGCAGACGACAATGTGACCGCGGACGATAACGATTATTCCGTGCGGGTCGGATACGGTTTCTCCGATGAAAGCGATCTCGGTGAAATTATCTCGTTGATGGGCAACCAGCACCCGGCTGACACGTCGGCGGGCGGTGTCGAGTTCGGATACCGCTTTTCCCGTGATACATGGGGACTTCCTCTGGACTTCTACCTTAAAGGGGGCGTGAACCGTTTCTTCGAGAATGGCTACCAGAACGACTTTATGGAGATGACCCTTTATATCAAGGCCTACTGGAACTTCCGGCCGTGGGAGCGCACGATCCGCCTCGGGTTCGGGGAGGGTGCCTCTTATGCCTGGGGCATTCCCTACGTCGAGAAACTCGAAGCCCAGGCCGAAGGCGATCACAACTCGCGCTTTCTCAACTACCTCGACATCTCCCTCGATTTCGACCTGGGGCGCATGGTCGGCTACCGGCCGCTATACGACACCTATGCCGGGTACGCCCTCAAGCACCGTTCGGGCATCTACGGGGCGATCAACGGTGTGCGCCGCGGCGGATCGAACTACAACCTCTGGTATGTTGAACACAACTTTTAGGAGCACTACATGGAATACTACAACTGGATACTGGCCTTTCACGTCATGAGTCTCATCAGCTGGATGGCGATGCTTTTCTACTTGCCGCGCCTCTTTGTCTACCACACCGAGCATGCGGCCAATGCTGGCTTTGTCGAGGTCGTCAAGATCCAGGAGCACAAGATCTACCACTATATCGGCGTGCCGGCGATGTGGGCAACGATCCTCAGCGGCGGGACGATGATCGCGCTCAACCCCGGACTCTTCCAGGGCGGCGGCTGGCTGCATGCGAAACTGACGGCGGCGCTGCTGCTGATCATCTACCATTTCACCCTCGGGCGCTACAAGAAGCAGCTGGCGGAGGGGACGTGCACAAAAAGCGGCAAGTTCTTCCGTGCCTACAACGAAATCCCTACACTGCTGATGATCTTTATCGTCATCATGGTGGTCATCAAGCCCTTTTAACTCTGCAGCGCTTCGGCCTCGGCAAGGCAGGCCAGCCCGAAGGCTTCCGCATCGGTTTCGGGGGAGTACTCCTCCGTCTGTATGGCAAGCAGGTGATCGTTTTTGAGCATGCGCTGCAGACGCTCCGACAGCGGGACGAGGTCCGCTGCATGGGCATGGGATGTCAGGAGCGCGAAGGCGGCGGGTGAGAGACGGAAGAGCTTCTCTTCCCTTCGGCAACTGTCGTGCAGATCCTTGACAAGCTGCTTGAGGTTCCGTCTGTGGATGGCTTCTTTGTCAAAGACCATCAGGATAACGGAAAAAGAGGCATGTTCGCGCTGGGCGGCCAGGGCATGTCCCGTACACTCATCCAGGAAAGCCTGGGCATTGAACAGCCCGGTCTGAAAGTCGATGCGCTGGTTGGTTTCCAGGTCGATACGGACATACCGGTAGATGAGGTAGAGCAGGTAGAAGATCAGCAGGCTGCCGAAGAGTCCAAGCATAAAGAGCGTATTGAGCAGCCGTTTGCTCTTTTCTTTCATAACGTTGTGCAGGTCAAAAAGCGTGTGATTGCCGTGCAGCCAGCAGAGTTCACCCTCTTTGTTCAGCGTTTCGTCCGCAGTGCCCGATGCTGTTTTGATCATTTCCCAGCACGCCTTCATCGTACCGTAGCTGCCAGCCAGCGTTCTTTCGGCTTCGCCGGGGTGTAACAAGGCAGGATACACCAGCTCAGAGGAGCGGAACGCTTCGTCGATCTCCGTCTCTATCCCGCCGTTTTCCGCCGGATTTGTGATATAGCGCTGAATGGAACCGCCGATGAACGTGAGCCGTTTGAGCAGGGCCTCGTCATCGTTCCGGTTGTCGAGTTGATAGGAGACGGTGAAGTATGCCAACGGCAGCAGTAACAAGAGGATGACGGTAAAGGCCGCCAGAAAGCTGGACCGATTCTTCACGTGCACTCCTTTTGAATAGATTGTACTTGATTTCAACAAAAATCATTATGCCATACTTGAGCGTTTCAGGGGTACTACCACGCCGCAAAGCAAGAGAGGTATCGGCGCTTTTTCGTTATAATTGCAAAAAATCAAGGGCACCTCTGAAAGCCCTCAATTGGGATATTGATGAAAAAACTGGCCATTATCGGGCGACCGAACGTAGGCAAAAGCTCCTTTTTTAACCGTCTGCTCAAGGAACGCGATGCCATTACGTCGGAGATGGCGGGGACGACGCGCGACGTCAAGAAAAGGGTCGCCACGGTCCTCGACCGGGAGGTCGAAGTGCTCGATACCGGCGGCCTTGACGAGGGAAGCGAACTCTTTGACAAGGTGCGCGAGAAGTCGATCGCGGCCGCCAAGCAGGCGGATATCATCCTGTTCATGGTTGACGGCAAGAACCTGCCGATCGAAGAGGACAAGAAGCTCTTCCACGAACTCGAAGCGATGGGCAAGAGCATGGCCCTCGTCGTCAACAAGATCGATAACGACAAGATGAAAGAGAAGGTGTGGGAGTACTACGAGTTCGGTACCCAGACGATCTTCGGCATCTCCGTCTCCCACAACCGTTCCATCAACCCGCTGCTCGAGTGGATCGCCAAACAGCTCCCCTACATTCCCAAGGCCGGAGAGCTGGAAGCAGCGGAGCCGGACATGATGGATGAATTCGACGACCTTCTCGACACTTACATGGAGGAGGACGAGGAAGAGGGCTCCATCTACGACGAGAATGACGAGATGAAAGAGAGCGACGAGGACCCGAACCATATCAGCGTCGCGATCATCGGCCGGGTCAACGTCGGCAAAAGCTCCCTGCTTAACGCCCTGCTGGGGGAGGAGCGCTCCGTCGTCAGCGACGTCGCCGGGACGACGATAGACCCCATCGACGAAACGATTGAGCGCGACGACAAGACGATCACCTTCATCGACACGGCCGGTATCCGCAAACGCGGCAAGATCGAGGGGATTGAACGCTATGCACTCTACCGTACCCGCACGATGCTCGAGCGCGCAAACCTCGCTCTGCTGGTGCTCGATGCCTCCGAGCCGTTCCGCGACCTCGACGAGAAGATCGCCGGCCTCATCGATGAGAACCGTCTCGCCTGCATGATCGTACTCAACAAATGGGACAAGGCGCCCAGGGACGATTACGACAAGATCGTGCAGCAGGTACGCGACCGTTTCAAGTTTCTGCACTACGCCCCGGTCATCACGGTGTCGGCATTGACGAAGCAGCGCATCCATAAACTTTACGACATGATCATCCAGATCAACGACAACTACTCACAGCGTATTACGACGTCGCGGCTCAACGAGGCGCTGGCGTTTGCCATGCGCAAACACCCCATCCCGTCGATGCACGGGCAGGTGATCCGTCTGTACTACGCGACGCAGTACGCAACGCGCCCGCCGCAGATCGCGCTCATCATGAACAAGCCCAAGGGGCTGCACTTCACCTACCGCCGTTTCCTCGCCAACCAGCTGCGTGAGGCTTTCAATTTCGAGGGGACCCCGCTGCTCTTCAAAGCGAAGAAGCGGGGCGAGAAGTAGGGCTCAGCCTGCCGCCAGAAACAGCGGCTCCTCTTCGACCTGCTGCCGATGGAAGTGCAGCAGTTTCCACTCTCCCTCCATCGTCTCCACAACAGCAGTACACGACTCCACCCAGTCGCCGCAGTTGAGGTAGTGCACTCCCTCGATGTTGCGGTTCTCCGCTTTATGGATGTGGCCGCAGATGACCCCGTCGAATTCGCGCCGTTTTGCTTCGGACACAAGAACCTGCTCGTAATCATCAATGAACATTACCGCTTTTTTGACGCTCTGCTTGGCGAAGTTTGAAAGGGACCAGAAGCGTTTGTAGCCGATCAGGCTGCGGATGCGGTTGATGGGTTTGTTGAGCTTGAGCAGCATTTCGTAACTGATGTCGCCGAACTTCGCCAGCCACTTCTTTGTCATCGTGATGCTGTCGAAGAAGTCGCCGTGGGTGACGAGGTACTCTTTGCCGTCTGTAGCGGTAAAGTGAAATTCGTTGGTGACCTCGATGTTGTCCCCCAGCGTCAGGGGGAGAAAGGAGCGGACAAATTCGTCGTGGTTGCCGAGGACATAAACAATTTTGGTCCCCTTGCGGGCGCGGCGCAGCAGTTTCTGGATGACGTCGGAGTGCTCCTGCGGCCAGCTCCAGCGGCGGCGAAGCGCCCAGCCGTCGATAATATCGCCGACAAGGAAGAGCTGTTCGCTTTCGAACTCGCGGAAGAAATCGAGCAGGGCATCGGCCTGGGCGTGGCGGGAACCCAGGTGGATGTCGGAGAGAAAAACGGAACGGTACTGCTTGACGCTGTTATCCATTTGTGTCACTTTCGTTTGGTTTGTGAAACCATACTCCACCATAATTGCGAAATGGATACAACAGTATTACTGATCAGCGACACGGTCTACGACGCCAACGGGGTGTCGCGTTTCATCCAGGATATGGCCGCACAGTCCCGTCAGAGGGACGGCCGTTTCTCGGTATTGAGCGCTTCGCCGCTTGGCGGGGAGGAGGTTGAGAGCAACATCGTCAACCTCAGGCCCTTCTGGTATGTCCGAATGCCCTTTTACCGGGAGCAGTTCCTCACCATCGTCCCGCCGTGGATGCAGATGTACCGCTACGTCAAGGCGGCATCGCCGGATGTTATCCACATCTCGACGCCGGGACCGCTGGGGATTTGCGCCATGCTTATTGCCAAGCGGTGCGGCATCCCGGTGGCAGGGACCTACCATACGGATTTTCCCTCCTACATCCGCAAGCAGATCAAGCTGGAGATGGCCGAAGCGGTGACGCGGCGCTTCATGCGGTTCTTCTTTCACCGGATGCAGCGGGTATTCTCCCGTTCGCAGCACTATATGGAGGTACTGGAGCGGGAACTGAAAATGGAAGAACGAAAACTGCGCTTCCTGCCGCCGGGGAGCAATACGGAACGCTTCTCCCCCCGTCACCGGGACCCGGCGGTCTGGCCCCGATTCGACATTCCCGTCGACACGCTTAAGATCCTCTACGTCGGCAGGCTCAGCGTCGAAAAGAACTTCCTTTTTGTCGTCGATCTCTTCGAGACCCTGCAACGCACCTGTGACGTGCCGCTCTCCCTGATCGTCGTCGGGGAGGGGAGCCTGGCCGAGAGCGTGAGCCGGCGGCGCAACAGCCACATCCACCTGCTGGGTCTTCAGGGCGGTTCGGATCTCTCGGCCCTCTATGCTTCCTCGGACCTGATGCTGTTCGCCTCCGTCACCGAAACGCTGGGGCAGGTCGTGATGGAAGCGCAGGCATCCGGGCTTCCCTGCATTGTCAGCGACCAGGGGGGCGTGACCGACACCGTGGCACACGGCAAAACGGGCTACTGTCTCAGTGTCGAGGATGACGACGAGTGGCAAAGCAACGCTAAAACGATGATTGAGAGCAGTGTGTTGCGTCAACAGATGGGTATGGCCGGCTGGCAGCGGATGCAGGAACGCTCCATCGCACAGACCTATGAGCGCTTTATGCAGGCGCATGATGAAATTGTTAAGCATTAAGAGTTAAGAGTTAAGAGTTAAGAGTTAAGAGTTAAGAGCGCGCAGCGCTGAGAGCGCAAGGCGCGAGAGCACCCCAAGGGCACTTCCTCCGGGCGCTTAGCGCTGAGGAAAACCCAGTATGCGCGCCCTGAGCGAAGCGAAGAAGTCCCCTTCGGGGGATTAGCGCAGTCGGAGGGGCTTTTGCTCCTTCGACGTACTGTTGGTATATTAGAGCTCTTCGGAGTGTTTTGCGAGGTAGTCGGCAACACCGGCAGTGTCGGCTTTCATACCTTCGTCACCCTTGTTCCAACCTGCAGGACAGACTTCGCCGTGCTCGTTCGTGAAGAGCATTGTGTCGACCATACGCAGCATCTCGTCGATGTTACGGCCGAGCGGGAGGTCGTTGATGACAGCGTGGCGGACCGTACCGTCTGTGTCGATCAGGAAAGAGCCGCGCAGTGCAACGCCGCCGTCGAGCAGAACGTCATAAGCTTTGGAGATCTCTTTGGTGAGGTCAGCGACGAGCGGGTAGCGGACCTGGCCGATACCGCCGTTTTCAACCGGCGTGTTTTTCCACGCGAAGTGGCTGAACTGGGAGTCGATGGAAACGCCGATAACGTTGACGCCGCGATCTTGGAACTCCTGGAGGCGGTGGTCAAATGCGATGATCTCTGACGGGCAAACAAACGTAAAGTCCAGCGGGTAGAAGAAAAGGACGGTACCTTTTTCACCGAAGTTTTCGTAGAGGTTGAAGTTGTCGACGATCTGGTTGTCGCCGAGGACGGTAGTCGCGGTAAAGTCCGGTGCTTTTTGTGTAACGAGCATGGTTGAAACTCCTGTTTTTATGGGTGTAAACACACGGCTGAAACCAGTGGAACGTTTCAGCCGTGCGGTTGACAGTGCACATTCTATTCAAATACTCTTTTAAAAAAAATTATCGTTTAGAGGCGGTGCATTCGCTTTAAAAATGCTTCAGCACAGCGTTGCTGGTTCCGCATATGCATTGGGGCAGATCGGGTACGACACGCGCCGTTCCGATACGGAATGTGTTGCGAAAAACTTAAAAAAAGCACAGGCAAACCCGCGTACATCCATGTATAGGGTTTTGGAAGTGCCCTTTGGCTATACTTCGATGATTTTTAGCTTTTTGCTATCTTTCATCAACTGGGCACCTCATAAGCTCCTCGAGATGACGGGGGTTTTTGAGGTGCCGATTTTACGATAAAGGAAAGATGTGTCTAAAGAGTATATTTTTACTTCCGAATCCGTCACTGAAGGACATCCGGACAAGATGGCCGACCAGATCAGCGATGCGATCTTAGACGATATTATTTCAAAAGACCCCAATTCCCACGTTGCCTGCGAAACCCTCGTTTCCAATGGATTCTGCGTTATTGCTGGCGAATTGAAAACCCATGCGTATACCCCGATGCAGGATATCGTGCGCAACGTTGTCAAAGAGATCGGATACACGGACTCCACCTACGGGTTCGACCACCGCTCCGCCGCGGTGCTTAACGCCATCGGCGAGCAGTCCCCGGAGATTGACCAGGGCGTCTCCCGCGAAGGCGGTGAGATCGGTGCGGGAGACCAGGGGCTGATGTTCGGCTACGCCTGCCGCGAAACCGACGTTTTGATGCCGCTGCCGATCTACCTGGCGCACCGCATTACCGAGCGGCTCGCCGAAGCGCGCAAAGAGGGGATCATCCCCTACCTGCGTCCCGACGGCAAGGCCCAGGTCAGCGTCCGCTATATTGACGGCAAACCCGTCAGCGTCGAAACGGTCGTCGTCTCGACCCAGCACCATGAGAACATCCCGCAGGAGCAGATCCACAACGATGTGATCGAAGCAGTGATCAAGCATGTTATCCCTGCCGATCTTCTCAGTGAGGATATTGTCTACCATATCAACCCGACCGGCTCCTTCGTCGTCGGGGGACCGCAGGGCGATGCCGGCCTCACCGGGCGTAAGATCATCGTTGATACCTACGGCGGTTCCTGTCCGCACGGCGGGGGCGCATTCAGCGGGAAAGACCCGACCAAGGTCGACCGCTCCGCGGCCTATGCGGCGCGTTATGTCGCTAAGAACCTTGTCGCTTCCGGTGCCTGTGAGCGCGCCACGATCCAGGTCGCCTATGCGATCGGTGTCGTCGAGCCGATCTCGATCATGGTCGACACCCACGGTACGGCCGTCGTGGACGAAGAAAAGATCGAAGCCTGTGTCCGCGAACTCTTCGACCTGACACCGAAAGGGATTATCGAGACCCTCGACCTGCTGCGTCCGATCTACCGCAAAACGGCCGCCTACGGCCACTTCGGCCGGGAACTTCCCGAATTTACCTGGGAGAAGACCGACAAAGCCGAAGCGATCCGCGCCTACCTCGGATTCTAAGCGGCAAAACTCACGGGAAACGGCGGTGCAGAAACGGCCGTTTTCCCCGCCATACACGCCGTTTTGCCCATTTTTCCTGTTACCAATCTTCAGTCCTATTTTTGCACGACCATTTCAGCCCCATTTTTTAGGAATCATTAAAGTTCTTTCGCTAAACTTTTTTCACATCTACCATAATTGAAGGAGAAAATATGGCAGTATTGATTAACGACACATGTATCAACTGTGGTGCCTGTATTGACGAATGCCCGGTTGAGGCGATCGTAGACGAGGACGATAACCCGACGGGTGAAGAGATCTATTACGTTTACGGCGACAAATGTGTTGAATGTGTTGGCCACCATGATGAGCCGGCATGTGCAACTGCTTGTCCGACCGAAGGATGTATTGTTTGGGACGCAGTCGGCGAAAGCCCGTCTCACCGCGATGACATCTCAGACGACATGCGCAGCGACCACACACCGGTTGTTGAGTAATCGATTAAAATAATGTACCCTTGCGCCTTCGGGCGCAACCCTTCTTCACCAATTCTCCAAAAAAATTCCCATTTCATTAGAATCAGATCTTTTTTTTGCTATAATTCCACCCTATTTTTGACTACTATAGGAGATACCGAATGGAACAAACACTGTCCATCATTAAGCCGGATGCCGTAGCAAAGGGTGTCGTCGGCAAGATTCTTGATCGTTTTGAAAGCAATGGTCTGCGCGTCGCTGCAACGAAAATGCTGCAGCTTTCCCGCAAAGACGCTCAGGATTTCTATGCCGTTCACAAAGAGCGCCCTTTCTTCACTGACCTGGTCGAGTTCATGGTCAGCGGCCCGGTGGTGGTCAGCGTTCTTGAAGGTGAAAACGCCGTAGCCAAAAATCGTGACCTGATGGGCGCGACAAACCCGCAGGAAGCGGCGGCGGGCACGATCCGCGCCGATTTCGCGGAAAACATCGACGCCAATGCGGTTCACGGCAGCGACTCTCTTGAGAACGCTGAGATCGAAATTCGCTTCTTCTTCGCACAGAGAGAGATCTCCTAACGCAGATGAACATCCCGTTTCGTCGCGTCACAGCCGACCCCCAGCCCTTCGTTCTGGAGAAGAACGGTGCACGGTTAGAGGGGACGCTGCGCAAGTATCGCAGCGGTCTGGTACTGCTCGAAGCGACGATGCAGGGGAGTCTTGACGTAGATTGCTATCTCTGCGGCGATTCCTTTGCTATAATGCCGGATGAAAAAGTCGAATTTCTGATTTCTGACGGTGTTTTTCATGGTCAGGATGAAACCTATGATGTGGTCGAGATGCATGATGGCACCATCGACCTCGACGAAGTGTTCGATTCGGAAATCGCTTTGATCGAAAGCGATTATCACGCCTGCCCCAACTGCAGGTAATCTACAAAGAAAGGAAATAACATGGCAGTACCTAAGAGACGCGTATCCCACACGCGTGCAGCAAAACGCCGCACCCACTACAAAATCAAACTGGCACGTCCGGTCAAAGACAGTGACGGCACTTACAAAATGCCGCACCATGTCAATCCGACAACCGGCGAGTATAAATAATTGAAGGTCAAAATCGCGATTGACGCGATGGGTGGGGACTTCGGTCCCGAGCCTATTGTCAAAGGAACGATTGCGGCACTGAAGCATTACCGTTTTGAGCCGATCCTTGTCGGAAAGAAAGAGGAGATTTTGCCTTTGATTCCGGGCGGGTTCAAAGACAAGATTTCGATTGTCGAAGCGGAGGATGTCATTGCGATGTCCGATGCGGCGACCGATGCGCTCAAGCGCAAAGAGAGCTCCATCTACAAAGCGGTCGATCTGGTCCGCAACGGTGAAGCCGACGGCGTCGTCTCCGCAGGGCATAGCGGCGCGACCATGTCGGTAGCGACCCTGCGCCTCGGACGTCTTAAGCACGTCCTGCGTCCGGCGCTGGTGACGTTGATGCCGAACAAGAACAAGAAGCGTACCGTGCTGCTTGACGTCGGCGCCAACGTCGACTGCAAACCGGAGCATTTGGCCCAGTTCGCGGTGATGGGGAGCTGTTACGCCCATGATATGTGGGCGATTACCCTCCCGACCGTCGGCCTCCTGGCCAACGGCGAAGAGGAGACCAAGGGTAACGACGTGACGAAGGGAGCCTTCCAGAAGCTTCGCGGCATGGAGGGGTTCGTCGGCAATGTCGAAGGACGCGATATCTTCAACGGTTCCGTCGACGTCGTCGTCTGCGACGGTTTCATCGGGAACCTTGTCCTTAAGTCTTCCGAAGGGGTTGCGAGTACGATCACGCACCTGATCAAGGACTATATCCGCAAATCGCCCATCGCGATCACGGGCGCGCTCCTGATGCGGAAGGTCTTCAAGCTTCTGAAAAAAGAGCTTGATTATGCCGAAGTCGGCGGGGCTCCGCTGATCGGGGTCAAGGGGTGCGCCATCGTCAGCCACGGCAAAAGCAACTCCAAAGCGATTAAAAACGCGATCAAACAGGCGATCGACTTCGTCGATACCGGGGTCAACGTTCACATTGAACGCGCCCTGGATGCCACTGCCAAGTAAAAGGACAAGCCATGTATGCAGCTTTTCGTTCGGTAGGTGCCTATGTGCCCGAGCGTATTCTGACCAACGCCGACCTCGAGAAAATGGTCGATACCTCTGACGAGTGGATCACGAAACGCACCGGTATCAAAGAGCGCCATATCGCCGCCGACGACGAGTTTACCAGCGACATGGGGGCCAAGGCGGCTGCACTGGCGATCGAGCGTGCCGGCATCGCCAAAGAGGAGATCGATCTCGTGATCTGTGCGACGATCTCTCCGGACTACTTCAACATGCCCTCAACGGCGACCATCATCTCTTCCAAACTGGGCCTGCCCCAGGTCATGGCGTTCGACATTTCCGCCGCATGTACGGGATTCGTCTACGTCGTCAGCATGGCGAAGGCCTTTATCGAGTCGGGGATGAAAAAGAACGTCCTGGTCATCGGGGCGGAGAAACTCAGCGCCATTACCGATTACACGGACCGTACGACCTGTATCCTCTTCGGCGACGGCGCCGGGGCGGCGGTGATCAGCGCGACGGAGAACAAGGACGAAGCGATTCTCGACGTGCATACGGGTGCCGACGGCACCTACGCCGATCTGCTGATGACGCCGAACGGCGGCACGGGTTCGGCCCATGATGCGCTGGACGCGGAAGCGAAGACCGGCTGTTTTATGCAGATGAAGGGGAACGAAACCTTCAAGGTCGCCGTGCGTACCCTGACCAACGACGTCAAGGAGATCCTTGCCGAAAACAGTATGAGCGCCGATGATATCAAGCATTTCGTGCCGCACCAGGCGAACTACCGGATCATCAAAGCGGTCGGTGACGCCCTGAACCTGCGCGAAGAGCAGGTGGTGCTGACCGTGCACAAGTACGGGAACACCTCCGGGTCATCCATCCCCATCGCCATCAACGATCTCTACGAGAGCGGCAAGCTGCAAAAGGGCGATATGATGCTGCTCGATGCTTTCGGCGGCGGGCTGACGTGGGGAAGCGCACTGGTGCCGTTTGCAGGACCGGCTGCGGTATGATATAATCCCCGGGACATCGGGTAGGAAAGAGGCACATGGTTTACGCGGCAATCGGGATCTCACTGTTATTCGTCATACTGCTGATTGCTTTTAACGTTCGTTCGAACCACTGGCGCAACCGCCGAAAGAAAAAACGCCGCGAGGTGGCCGAGCGCCGCGTGAACAAAGGGCGCCGCAAGCGGAACAACCTTGACCATGAAAGCAGTCTCCCCGACCGCCGTTACGGCGGTGACCGCCGCGTCGGTCCGGAGACGCGCCGCCACAAAAAGCGCCGTGCGGAAGACCGCTTTGGCCACAATTGACCTCCCCCTTCTTTTTATAGAAGCCCACGACAGCGAAGTGCCGTGGCTGAAAATTTTTGTCCGCCGCACCGTACGTGAATTCAGCGAGTGTAACGCCGCAGAGAAGGCGGCGGTCTGGGATGCCCTGGACGTGATCGAGCGGGAGATGCTCGACTATTACCGTCCCGAAAAGATCAACATCGCCTCTTTTGGTAATATGCTGCCGCAGGTACACTGGCACATCATGGCCCGTTTCAAAGAGGACAGCTACTTTCCCGAACCCATGTGGGGCCCCCGCCAGCGCGAAGGTGCACTCGACCTGCCGCCGCTAGGAACGTTTCTTGAACGTCTGGCGAAAAAGTTTTCCGCCGAATCCTGACTTCATCTCTTTTTGGTTAGAATTGGTCGAAAACGAAGAAAGGGAAAACCTTGCAACGTTTTCACTCCTATCCGGTCAGACTTGACGGAACGGATCCGCAGGCGACGCGCGACGCGATCCGAAACGATTTCCTCAGTGCTTATTCGCTTTTTGAAGCCCTCTTCGGGCTGTTGAAGGACGAGAACGTCTTTTACCGCCGTTCGGAACGAACCCGCCATCCGATGATCTTCTATTTTGGCCACACGGCAACTTTCTTTATCAACAAACTTCTGCTTGCGAAGGTGATCGACAAGCGGATCAATCCGGATTTCGAATCTCTCTTCGCGATTGGTGTCGATGAAATGGCCTGGGATGACATGGACAGTTCACGCTATGAGTGGCCCGGCGTCGATGCCGTGCGCGACTACCGTACCCGGGTCAAGGCGCAGGTCCTGGAGCTGATCGATACCCTTCCGCTGCAGTTGCCGATCACCCAGGAAAGCCCCTGGTGGGTCATCCTGATGGGGATCGAACATGAACGGATTCACATTGAGACGTCGAGCGTGCTGCACCGCCAGATGCCGCTGGAGGAGATCCGGCCCTCTGGACAGTTCCGATACTGCAACGACGCCGGTTTGCCACCGGAGAATAGCCTGGCAGTGATCAGCGGCGCGGCCGTCCAGCTTGGAAAAGCAAAAGGGGACCCCTATTACGGCTGGGATAACGAATATGGCAGCGCGCGAATGGAAGTTACGGAGTTCCGGGCATCGAAGATGCTGGTCAGCCATGGGGAGTTCCTCCCCTTCGTCGAAGCGGGCGGCTATGAAGACCCCGCCTATTGGGACGAGGAGGGGATGCGTTTCCTGGAGCGGAGCGGCGCGAAACATCCGCCCTTTTGGGTAGCGAAAGCAGCGGGCGGCTATCGGCTGCGCCTGCTGGACCGGGAGATCGACCTGCCGATGGACTGGCCGGTGGAGGTCAACTGCCTCGAAGCAGAGGCTTTCTGCCGCTATAAAAGCGCGCAGGAGGGGCGTGTGTATCGCCTGCCGACGGAAGCGGAGTGGGTACGGATGCTCGAGAGCTCCACGGCACTTTCGGGCGAACGGTTCGACGACGCCAACGCCAATATCAATTGGAACCACTTCGCCTCCTCCGTCCCCGTCAATACCTTCTTGCAGGGGGAGCTTTACGACGTCGTCGGGAACGTCTGGCAGTGGACGTCATCGACGATTGACGGCTATACGGGGTTCGAACCGCATCCGGTCTATGACGATTTCTCTTTGCCGACCTTCGACGGCAAGCACAACCTGATCAAGGGGGGATCGTGGGCCTCAACGGGGAACGAGACCCTGCGCCATTCACGCTACGCGTTTCGCCGCCACTTCTACCAGCATGCAGGGTTCCGTTACGTGGAAGCCGATGCCCCCGCTGAGAGCATGCCGGAGAATATCTACGAAACGGACAGTCTGGTAGCGCAGTACTGCGAGTTCCAGTATGGACCGGACTGTTTCGATGTGAAAAACTTTGCGCGCAGCTGCGCGGAGCATGCCATCGCTTTCACGGCTTCCACCCCCCAAAAGCGGGCGCTGGATCTCGGCTGCGCGACGGGGCGGGCCTCCTTCGAACTGGCCAGGGTCTTCGACGACGTCACCGGGATCGACTTCTCCGCCCGTTTCATCCAGGTTGGAGCGGCCTTGAAAGCGCAGGGACAGATTGCCTATGAACGGGTAGAGGAGGGGGACGTCACGACCCGCCAGGTCCACTCGCTCGAGGAGTTCGGATTGGAGGAGACGGCTGTGAATGCGCAGTTCTGGCAAGGGGACGCCTGCAACCTCAAGGCGCATTTCAGCGGGTATGACCTGATCATGGCCACGAACCTGATCGACCGTCTCTACGAACCGGAGCGCTTTTTAGGGACGGTGCATGAACGGCTGAACGAGGGAGGAATACTCCTGCTGACATCGCCCTATACCTGGCTGGAAGAGTATACGCAAAAAGCGCACTGGCTCGGCGGCTATTATGACGAGAAAGGGGAGGTTGTCGACGGACTGACCGGGCTCAAGACGATCCTCATGCCGCATTTCGAGTTGCTGGAGACCTTTGACGTCCCCTTCGTGATACGCGAAACGGCGCGCAAATACCAGCATACGCTCTCGCAGATGAGCGTCTGGAAAAAGCGTTAGGAGAATAGAAGCACGGTTCTACTGTGTGTGGGCACTCCGCCGAGGAGAGCATAGCGCTAGCGTAGGGAACCGGGCTTTGCTCGGATTCCGTTTAAGCTAATAATTCCGCGGCGACGCTGAACTGGTTGGCCATCATCAGGTGCACTTTCGGGTGCAGGGCCATGACGTCATCGAAAAGCTGCTTGCTCAGATCGAAGCCGATCTTGTAGGCGTCGTCCGCATCCTTGGCGTTGCCCAAGGCCTCGAGCCACGAGGGCGGAACGTGGATGCCCGGAACATGGGCATCAAGGAACTGGGCCGTGCGCAGTTTCGTAATGGGAAAGAGGCCGAGGACAAGTTGGGCATTTGTGCCGTGCTTCGCATTGGCTTCGTCCATCAGCTCCAGCAGCAGTTTGGCGTTATCAAGGTCGAAGACCGGCTGGGTGATGATCCCCTGGGCGCCGTGCTCGACTTTTTTGGCCATCTTCTTGTAGAGGCTCTTGGGGTTGCGGGCGAAGGAGTTGACGACGGCAAAGGGGAGAATCGGCTGCGGCGCGACGGAGAAGGCTTTGCCCTCCAGGTCGGTGCCGGCGTTAAAAGCGGCGATGATCTCCAGCAACAGGGTACTGTCACTTTCAAATACCCCTTTGGCATCTTTCTGGTCGGAGTTTTTGGCCGGGTCGCCTGTCAGGGCGAGAATGGCGCGGACGCCGGCTTCGTTGGCCCCGAGCAGGTCGCTTTGCAGGGCGATGCGGTTGCGGTCGCGCATGCTCATCGTCGCCAGGACCGGTTTACCGAAGCGCTGCTGCATAAGGGTGGCGGCGAAGAGGGCGTTGTATTTCAGTTTGGCGAGGGGGTTGTCGGTGGTACTGAAAGCGTCGACGCGCTCATGCAGGCCGAGGGATTCGATCGTGTCGATGACGGGGGCAAAGGAAGCGGAGTGCGACGGTGTCGTTTCGAGACTGACATAACGTCCGTTTTTTAGCTTTGCTTCCAGTGCGTCAAACACGATTTACCCCTGCGGTGCGATATAATGGCGCCATTATAACCTAGGGCCCCGCCAAAAAACCTGTACCGGGTCGGGGGATGCCCTTAGAGAGCATAAAGGATAGGAATGCGGTTATGCGTGTTTGATTTCGATTCGACGTTGATGGACGGCGAGACCATCGACTTTTTTGCCGAGGCGCTGGGCATAGGCGAAGAGGTCGCCGCCATCACGGAGCGGGCCATGAACGGGGAGCTTGACTTCTTCGAGAGCCTTCAGCAGCGGGCCAAGCTGCTCAAGGGGCTTGATGTGGAGACGGTAGAGCGCATCAGCCACTCCCTTCCCTACATGCCCGGTGCCAAAGAGACGATCGCGGCGCTGAAAGCGCAGGATATTACCGTCGTCTGTTTCAGCGGCGGTTTCCGTACGGCGACCTCCTACGCCAAGGACGTGCTCGGGTTCGATGCGGACTTCTCCAACGCACTGCATGCCAAAGACGGCAGACTGACCGGCGAAGTCGGCGGGGACATGATGTTCAATTGGTCGAAGGGGGATATGCTCGTGCGCCTGCAGGGGCTGCTCAAGGTGACGCCCGAAGAGACGATGGTCGTCGGGGACGGGGCCAATGACCTCAGCATGTTCGCCCATGCCGGAACGCGGGTCGCCTTCTGCGCGAAACCGGTCCTGAAAGAGGCGGCGAATATCATCATCGATACCAAAGACCTCCGCGAAATCCTGGGGCGTCTCGTATGAATCTCTGGGAACGCTACAACCCTGAAACAATGCTCGGCAGTGTCCTGGGGGAGATGACGGGGCTACCGATGATGCAGTGCCCGGAGAAAACGCTTTTCGAAGCGCTCAAGCGCCACCTGACGCGAAAAGAACTGCGCTGCTGGGTGATGGCCCGGGGCGGGGTTGACCTGGAGACGATTGGTACGGAGACGGGTCTTGGTGCGGAGGAGATCGACAATGCGGTCCGCAAAGCCTCCAAAAAGATACGCCAGCCCAAGCTTCGAAGCGAATTCCAGCAGCTGCTCGGGGGCCTGGAAGCGGAGGATGCGTAACAGGCTGTGTTAAGATTTTTTTATCTTTCGTTCAGTCTGTCGTGATAAAATTGTGTTACTTTACGGTTTAGGAGGGATGAATCGAATGAAAAAACATCTATCGGCCCTGTTGGGCGCGGCACTGCTGCTCGGCAGCTTCTCAACGGCGGCGAACGCCGACGTCAAACGGGGGCAGAAAGCCTATCTGAAGAAGTGTAAACGCTGTCACGGAAACGGTACGAAGGGGGCCGCGATGAAGACCCAGAAAGAGTGGGCGGACGCTTTCGCGGATGATGCCGCGCTGTTCAGAGCGTGGCACAAAGATGACAAGAAGGCGATGAAATATATCGACAGCAGCCGCTTCAAGAAAGATGCACCGAATCTCAAGGATTTCCTCTACGAATACGGTTCGGATTCCGGTAACGTCCCCTCCTGCGGCTAAGCCCGCCACCGTCCCTACGGGACGCTCTTCCTCTCTACTCCGCCTCATCGCTGTTGATTTCGATGGCACCGTACTCCTGTAACAGTTCTATGATCTGCTTGCGCTGATGCTTCTGCGCAATCCGCATGGCGCTCATCCCCTGCGGCGAGATGCGGTTAACGTCGCAGCCGCATTCGCATAGAAAACGGCAGACATCGATGTGGTTGTAGTAGACCGCCAGCATCAGCGCGCTCCAGCCGTAGTGGTCGATCCGGTCGATGTCCGCGTAGTTGTTAATGAGCACTTCGACCGCCGACTGGCGCCCCATGGAAGCGGCGACCATCAGCGCCGTCCGACCGTTCTTGTCGGTATAGTTGACGTCGCTGCCCAGCTGCATCAGCAGACGGAGGTGTTTTTTGATCCCCTCATCCTGGCGCCGCGCGACGGTGTGAAAGAGCGGCGTCCACCCCGCCCGGTTTGTGGGGATGTCCGTATGGGCTCCACGGTCGAGCATGATGCGTAGCAGGTTGCGGTAACTGTCGGCGATCTCCGGGTAGGTCTCGATGCCGCGATGCACCAGGGAGAGCGGCGTATGCAGGCCGTCGTAGGTGAGGATGTTTGCGCCGTGACGGATCAGTGCAGCGGCCCCGTCGGGGTTGCCGTTGCGCAGGGCGATGGTCAGGGCCGTTGCATGGTTGTCCGTACGGTGTTCCAGGGTTGGGTAGCGCTGCAGCAGTTTTTCCAGGAGCCGCACGAACTTCGGGTGGGAGGCCGCAATGATAACGGGCGTGATCCCGTGCAGGTCGCCGGCGTCGATCGCGAGGCCCTTGTTGAGCAGGTAGGTGACGAGTTTCGGATTGTTCCCGAAAACGGCGTGGTGCAGCAGTGTCCGGTTCTGTACATCGCGTTTGGAGAGCTCCATCGGCGTCGCCTCGGCATTGACGATGGCGTAGAGGTTCCCCTTGGATGCCAGCTCGAAAAGGTCCGGCTCGGCCGGGAGGTCGAAAACAGGCTGGACCTCTTCGAGCAGGGAGAGGATGGTTTTACTCTTTTGGGCTTTGGCGATGGCGGCGGGGGTCATCCCTTCGCTGCTTTTTGCATGGGGGCGGGCGCCGTACTGCAGCAGCTGCAGTACGATCTCGGGATCACCGAGTTTGACGGCGAAATGCAGGGGCGTTTCCTGTTCCCGGTCCGCGAGGTTGGGGTTGGCACCGTACATGAGAAGGTTCTCGACGATCCGGGTACGCTGCTGCATCACGGCGACGATCAGCGGGGGACGGTGGCCGAAGGCGTGGTAGTCGACGTCAAAGCCCTCCTCGATCATTGACAACAGGGTCGCCTTGTCGTCGCTGCGGATGGCGTTGAAAAAGGTCTCGCTTTTGTGCTCGATGATCTCTCCGGCACTGGGGTCGTAGAGATGCGTTCCCAAAAGCATGGCACTGTGCAGACGCTCCATAAAGGGCATATCGGCTCCTGCAATCGAATGGATTTTGTTCTATCCTAGCATAAAAGTGTAAAAGGGGATTGAAGAAATGGGTGAAAAAATAAGCTCAAAGCTCCGAAGCGGGTGCTTCGGAGAACGAAATTACTTGATAATTTCGAACGGGTTGACGACAACTTCCTTGCGGGAAATTGTGTACGGGATGATCGCAGCGGAACGTGCACGCTTGATCGCGATCGTGACCATGTCCTGGTGGCGCTTGCAGTTGCCTGTCAGGCGGCGCGGCATGATTTTGTAGCGCTCAGAGAGTGAGTGCTTGAGGCTAGAAGCATCTTTGTAGTCGATGAAGTCGACTTTTGCTTCACAGTATTTGCAATAACGTTTTTTATATTTGCGTTTTTCTGCCATGGTTTTTTTCCTTGCTGTCTATTATTCTAGAATGGGATCTCGTCTTCGTCGATGTCGATCTCGGGAATCGTGTTCTCCGGCATCTGCTGTTTCGGCGGCTGGTAGGCATTCTGCGGTTGTGGCTGCTGCGGCGGCGGGTTGTAGCCCTGCTGCGGCGCATTGTATCCCTGGGAGCTCGGGGCGTTGTAGCCGCCGTTGCCCTGGGGAGCGTCGTATCCGCCCTGATCGCCGCGGGAATCCAGCATCTTCATCTCTTCGACGTTGACCGAGTGTTTCGAGCGTTTCTGCCCGTTCTGGTCCGTCCACTGCTCAAGCATCAGTCGCCCTTCGACGAGGACTTTACTCCCCTTGCGAAGGTACTGGTTTGCAATCTCGCCGCTGCGGCCGAAGAAGGTGATGTCGATGAACATCGTTTCATCCACCATCTCGCCGTTTTGTTTCTTGAACTTGCGGTTGGTCGCAATGCCGGTTTTGGCAATGGCCATACCGCCTTGCGTGTAACGAAGCTCAATGTCGCGTGTAAGATTACCTACCAGAATGACTTTGTTGAACATATGGAAACTCTCCTAACTGCTTAAGAAGCGGCGCTTTCGCTGCTCTCTTCGGTTTTCGCCGGCTGTTGCTTTGTCTTCTCGACCAAATCGTTCCATGCTTTGACTTCGCGCTTGGAATCGTATTTGATCGTGACGTAACGGAGGAGTTCCTCGTTGATGCGGAAGCGGCGTTCGATCTCCGCGATCGCAGACGGCTCGATCATGTAATAGACAACGTGGAAGTAACCACGCGGGCTTTTTTCAATCGGGTAGGCCAGTTTGCGCATACCCATCTCGTCGCGTGCAACGATTTCGCCACCGTTTTCAGTGATGACGGCTTCGATCGCAGCGATGCTGTTTTTGATCTCTTCTTCTGTCAGGGTCGGTTTGACGATGACAAGGTTTTCGTAATGTCTCATGTAGAGTATTTCTCCTTATGGTTTCATCCCTCATGGCTCTCGGTCACGGGTCATCCCGCGCGATAATATGCATTGCGTCGCAAAGCACAAAGAGTAAGGAACGCGCAATAATACATAATTACGGCTTAATTTAAGGTGAAATTCAGACGTTGCGCTTCGGGAGCAACGGCGACGGCGCACCGCAGGGGGTTCGGCTGCCCTTTGTCGCGCCTACAGGAGGGATTGGACTTTCAGGAAGGTCGCGGCGAGGAGGGCGCTTTTGCTCCCGCCGCCCGCCGATTTCATCTGCAGCTCCGTGTCGCCGAGCAGGCTCATCATCCGGGTGTATTGCGGCTGTTTGAAGCGGACGCTCTGCTGCGAACGCGCCTGCTCGATGCGCGGGGGGAGTTTATAGCCGAGGATCTTGGCCGAATCCGCGGCACCGTTCAGGCGGATGGAGGCGTAAAAGAGGTAGAGCTGGGCGATGTGGTTCGAGAGCGCCGTCAGCAGCCGTATCTCATCTTCGCCGTGTTCGAGCAGGCGGCGCATCAGGGGAACAAAATCCTGTTTCTGCAGCAGCGCGTCGATGAGCTGGTCGACTTTGACCTCGGCGACGCCGTAGACGAGCTCGTCGATCTCTTTGATGCCGATACGCCCCTGCAGCAGTGAAAATTTGTCCAGTTCGTTGATGGTGAGGGCGAGGTCGCCGTTTTGCGATTCGAGCAGATGGGTCGCGGCGTAGGGGTCGAGGTTGATGCCGCGTGCGGCCGCCTCGTTCAGCACGATCTGGCGCGCCTCATTGGGGAAGGGGCGGAAGAGCCGAACGTCCGCACCGCCCGATTTCGGGCCGAAGGCAGTGGTGGCGCTTTTTTTGAAGTCGGTGCCGAAATAGGCGTAGATGAAGAGGTTGCCGGGGTTCTTCTGTACCAGGTCGATCAGGGCAGTGAGGTCGTTTTTCGGCAGCTTCTTCTCGCTCTTGACGATAAGAACGTTGCGGCCGCCGAAGAGCGAGCCCTGCGACAGGTGCGCCTTGGCGCTCGAGAACTGGTACTCGTCAAAGTAGACGCTGAGGATGTTCGGGTCCTCGACGGCGGCGAGCTGCTTGGTGTAGTGCTCGATCAGGAAGTGGCTTTCGCCGTAGAGCATGACGGCCCCGGGGGCCTTGCCCTGCCGGATCAGGTTGTCCAGATCCTGCCGCTTCATTCGCGCTCCTTGGAGAGGGTCGCATGGGACTCCACGGTACGGACGTAGGTCGTATGGATCCGCGCGGTGGCCAGGCTGACGTTTTCGATGCGCAGTTCGATGTCATCAAAGAGCATGACCGGCTCGTTTGTGACGACTTTGACCTTGGCGCCGCGCAGCGGCCCGGTGATCTCGGCACGCAGTTCCGGGTCGGTGGCGTAGACCCGCGCCGGGAAGACCTCGCCGATATGCCCGGCGGCCCAGCGGGCGAATTTTCGGTCCATGAAGCGCAGTTCGATGTCGCTGGCTTCGCGCTCCTTGTCGCTGATGGCGAAGCAGAGCGCGTCGATGTTGCGCAGGACGTAGGAGCCCTCCTCCTTGTCGCCGCGCTGGATCGCTTTGAGCAGCCGGTGGACGATGAGGTCGGAGTAGCGGCGGATGGGGGAGGTGAAGTGGGTGTAGCGCTCGAACCCCAGCCCGAAGTGGCCGACGTTGTCCGGGGCATAGCGCGCCTGCATCTGGGAACGGATGATAAGGGTATCGACTTCATGGGCGATCCCGCGCTTTTCGGC
Organism: Sulfurimonas sp. HSL-3221; assembly: GCF_021044585.1. Lineage (GTDB taxonomy): Bacteria > Campylobacterota > Campylobacteria > Campylobacterales > Sulfurimonadaceae > Thiomicrolovo > Thiomicrolovo sulfuroxydans. The sequence goes on from NZ_CP087998.1 coordinate 664,216, forward strand.
TTCGTGCTGGATGCCGGTAATGGTCTCCTTGAGGCTCTCTTTCTGCTCGGCGATGATCCCGATGCCGGCCAGTTCGGTGTAGAGGCTCTGCAGCTTGGCCGGGCTCGGGGGTTCGTGGATACGGAAAACACCGCGCTCGTACATCGCCGCGGCGGCTTTGTTCGCCAGCAGCATACAGTCCTCGATGAGGGCGTGCGAGGGGGTCTCCTCAGCGACGGTCGTCTCCACAATGTTTTGCGCGTCATCCAGGGCCATCTCCAGCTCTTCGGAGCGGAAGTCGAAACCGACTTTGAGGCGCTTTTCGCGCAGGGCATCGGTCAGTTTGCGCAGTTCGAAAAGGTTGGCGATGACGGTCCGTTCGTCGTCATTCGCCGGTGCGGCCTTGCCGGGGGCGTCAAAGAGCGCATCGACCTCCTCGTAGTTGAAGCGGCGCTTGGAGTGGATAACGGACTCGAAGAGTTCCGTCTCGACGACCTCGTGGCTCTCCGGGTCGAGGACCATTTTGAAGGTGTAGGCGAGGCGGTCGACGTGGGGCTGCAGAGAGCATAGCGTCTCGGAAAGCTCGCGCGGCAGCATCGGAATGGAGCGGTGGGGCAGGTAGATGGAGAAGCTGCGGTAGATCGCCTCGGCATCGATGGGGCCGAAGGGGGTAACGTAGGCGCTGACGTCCGCGATGGCGACATAGAGGGTGTGCGCGTCGGGCAGGTAGCAGACGGCGTCGTCGAAGTCCTTGGCCGTGACGGGGTCGATGGTGCAGAAGGGGAGGCTGCGCAGGTCCTTGCGCCCCGGAAACTTCGAAGCGTCGACTGTTTTGTCGAAACTCGCGGCGAGTTTTTTGACCTCGTCGTCGAACTCGTCATGCTTGTTGTACATCGCAAGGACGATCTTCTCGTCCACCAGCGGGTCGGCCAGGTTGCCGAGGACCTCCATGATCTCGCCGTTCTGGTTATTGACCTTGAACAGCGTCCCCTCTTCATACCCGGCAAGGGCCTCGGCGCTGAGCGGCACCCCGGCGGGGTAGTCGTTGCGGATGTCGAGCACCGATTTGACGCCGTTTTGGATCTTGATATAGGCGACGCTGAAGGTCTCCGCCCGTCCGACGACGGCGACGAGCTTCGCCGAGGGTCTTCCCCGGCGCCCGAGCAGCCGTTTGACGATGACGAGGTCTCCCTCCTTGGCATCGCCCAGGTCGTGTTCGTCGATAAAGAGGTCGCGCACGTTCGCGCCGAGAACCTGCAGGTAGGCGCCGCTGCCCGACTGGTTCATGGCGATGGCGCCGGCACGATACTGGGAAGGGAGGCGGTAGACGCCCTCTTCAAGGACGACGAGGCCTTCTTGGAGCCACTGCGCAACGAGGGGCTTTTCGTCTTCGGCAACGTCCTGGGCATAGAGTCCGACGGTCAATCTGACAAGGAGTGATTTCATGGAGGCTTTCGATTTTTTACCAGATTATAGCGTATGGGATAACTTATGCTAAAATTTTCGACTACCCAATATTAAACACAATAGGAGAAAAAGCATTGCAGTTTATTGATAGTGAAGCGGTATTGAAACAGCTCGGTTATGCACCGAACGAGGCACTCATGGAACAGGTCGGACGCATTGAAGCGAATACGGCCGGATATGACAAGATCCAGAAGCATATCCTTGAGCTGCACGAGCAGCTGAAAGTCGATGACAGTTTCGTGGCCCTTTCGAATACGCGCGACTGTTTCAAGATCAAGATCGAGGCACCGAGCGACGAGCGCAAAGCCGAAGCCCTGGAACGCCTGAACCATTTCACCGAAAAATATAAGATCGACCTCGAACAGGTCCCGGGAAAAGAGACCTACTACATCCTGGGGTACAGCAAGTAAATCATGCGCGTTGAGCCGATGATACCTCAGAAATGCAAGGTGAGTGACCGCACGTTGCATCTGAGTAAAATAGCTGAGATAGGAGGGAGGTTCAATTTTGTCCAAAGTTGAACCGATGACCCCCGAAGGGTACGACCTCCTTGTCCGGGAGTTCAAATTCCTCAAAGAGGTCGAAAAACCCCGCGTCAACCACGAAAAACAGGTGGCGGCGGAGCTCGGGGACCGCAGCGAAAACGCGGAGTACCATGCCGCCAAGGAGAAACTCCGCCACATCGACAAGCGTCTTTTCTATCTTAACGGCATGATCGAAAAGGCCCGGGTGATCGATCCCGAAGGCCTCGACCACAGCCGGGTGCATTTCGGTGCGACTGTCACCCTCGAGCGCATCGAAGACGGGAAGGAAGAGCGCTATACAATTTGCGGAGTGCTCGAGAGCGAACCGGAGATCGGACTTATCTCTGTGCACGCGCCCCTCTCCCGGGCGGTTATGGGCAAAACGGAGGGGGACGAACTTACGGTGAAGTTGCCCGCCGGCCTGCGCGCGTACGAGGTGATCACTATCGAGTACATTCCGCTTTTTTCATTGAAAAAACAGATCCGAAGCGAGGCGGATTTCAGTTTCGCCTGAAAAGCGCTTCCTCTGCCGTTCTCCCTCAGCCGGCACCACCGGAATTTCAACTCCCCTTTGCTATAATCCTTTCCACTATTTATGCGTAAGGAAATGCAGTGAATCAGCCACTTGAAAACATAGACGAGCTTCTGGCCCAGCACAAACTGTCCAAGCTTGATTATGCCCACATCAAAGAGATCCTCGGGCGCGAACCGAACCTGGTAGAACTCGGAATTTTCTCAGCGATGTGGTCGGAGCACTGTAGCTACAAATCCTCGAAAAAGCACCTCAACGGCTTCCCGACGAAGGCGCCCTGGGTCATCCAGGGGCCGGGCGAAAATGCCGGTGTTATCGACATCGGCGATGGCTACGCAGCCGTCTTCAAGATGGAGAGCCACAACCACCCCTCCTTTATCGAACCCTATCAGGGCGCGGCAACGGGTGTCGGCGGGATCATGCGCGACGTCTTCACGATGGGTGCGCGCCCGGTTGCAAGCCTCAACGCCCTGCGTTTCGGCAGTGTACATGGCGACGATGCGTCGGCACACCACCAGCGCTTCCTGGTGCGCGGCGTCGTCGAGGGGATCGGCGGCTACGGCAACTGTATGGGGGTCCCGACGATCGGCGGCGAGATCAGCTTTGATGAGTGCTACAACGGCAATATCCTCGTCAATGCCTTCAATCTCGGCGTTGCCAAGGCCGACGAGATCTTCTACGGCCGTGCGGAGGGGATCGGCAACCCGGTCATCTACGTCGGCTCCAAAACGGGCCGCGACGGTCTCGGCGGGGCGGTTATGAGCTCCGACTCCTTCACCGAGGAGTCCAAATCCCTGCGGCCGACAGTCCAGGTCGGCGACCCCTTTACGGAGAAGCTGTTGCTCGAAGCGTGCCTGGAACTCTTCAAGACCGACTACGTCATCGGTATCCAGGATATGGGGGCGGCGGGGCTGACGTCGAGCTCCTTCGAAATGGCGGGCCGTTCCGGTTCAGGGATGATCATGCACCTCGACCGTGTCCCGGCACGCGAAGAGGGGATGACGCCGTACGAGTTTATGCTCTCCGAGTCCCAGGAACGGATGCTTCTCTGCGCGAAAAAGGGAAGTGAACAGGCGATCATCGACATCTTCGAGAAGTGGGACCTCGACGCCGCCGTCGTCGGCGAAGTTACCGCGACGGGCCGCATGGAGCTCTTCTGGCATGGCGAGAAGTGTGCCGACGTCCCGGTCGACCCGGTCTCCGAAGAGGCGCCTATTCTCGACCGCCCGACGGCACGCCCGTCATACCTTGACGCGATCAAGGGCGTCTCCATCAACGATTTCGAGACGCCGTCCAATCAGGAGGCCTTTGAAACATTGATGGCTTCCATGGAGGTCGTCGACAAGGCGTGGGTCTACGAGCAGTACGATTCCATGGTCCAGACGAACACCGTCAAAAAAGGGGGGATGCTCGACGCCTCCGTCGTCCGCGTCAAAGAGAACGGCCGTGCCCTGGCCATGAGCTCGGACTGTAACGTCCGCTACTGCTACGTCGATCCGAAGGGAGGCGCGGCGGCCGCCGTCATCGAAGCGGGCCGCAATGTCGCAATGAGCGGCGCGCGTCCGCTGGCCATTACCGACTGTCTGAACTACGGCAACCCGGAGAACCCGGAAGTGATGTGGCAGTTCGCCGAAGGGTGTCTGGGGATCAAAGAGGCGTGTGCAGAGCTTAACACGCCGGTTATCGGCGGCAATGTCTCCCTCTACAACGAAACCAACGGCGTCTCCGTCTTCCCGACCCCGGCGATCGCGACCGTCGGCGTCAACGAGGACGAGAACAAAGTACTGCTCTCCTCTTTCCAGAAAGCGGGCAACCTGCTTTACCTCGTCGGCGAGACGAAGAGCGAGTTCGGCGGTTCGCTTTACATGAAAGAGATCTGCCATACCGTCGCAGGCGAGATGCCGGCGATCGACTACAAGAACGAACTGGCCCTCTGGGACCTCGTCATCGAGGCGAACAAGCAGGGGCTGCTCTCCTGCGCCAAAGACCTCAGCTCCGGCGGGGCGGCGGTCGCTCTGGGCAAGATGGCGGCAACGAGCGGCCTGGGGTGCGATGTCGCTATGAGCGTAGCAGATGCCCGTGACATCTTCTCTGAAAGCATGGCCCGTGCGATTATCGAAGTCGCACCGGAAAACGCGGCGGCCTTCGAAGCAATGGCCGGTAGCCTTGCTTGCGAAAAAGTCGGTACGGTCGGCGGCGAAAGCATCAAGGTCAACGACGTCGCGCTTCCGCTTGCGACACTGGACGACCTTTACTTCAATACCTTCAAACGCGTCGTCGAGCAGGATATCTGACCCCACCCGCACGACACTGCAACCTCCTCTGATACCTCATGTCGGCGTTAGCCGGCATGATAGAAAAAGCCCCCGATTCCCAGCGTAAAGACAAGATTACCGTAGAGGGAGTGCTCAATGGCGCTCATGGCGACGGAACGGGTACGCAGATAGGTACGCATAAAGAGCACACCTCCCAGAAAACTCAGGATAACGGCGACGGGATTGCCGAACACACCGTGTACCAGGGAAAAGAGCAGGGCGTTAAACAGGATGAGAAGCCGCCGGTCGGCGATGAGGTGTTCAAACCGGTAGGTGAAAAAGCCCCGGAAGACGATCTCCTGCGCCAGGGCGGAGAGCAGCGGGTAAAGGAGCATCACCAGCAGCCACAGCCCCGGCCGCTCGCGGGGAAACGCAAAAAGCAGTCCAGGGAAAAGAGCCCAAATCGCGACATCCAATAACGTTCCCAAAATGATGAATCGGACAAGCACCCTCAAAAGTTCGTTGCCGTCGATATGCCACCGCAGATGCGTGTTACCCTCTTTTCGCAGTCCATAGAGGGCATAGAGCATGCCAAGCCACAGCAGCGGCATGACGGCGAACTTCGGCAGCAAACCCGTGATGATCAGCATCGGAAGTGCGAAGTAAAGCAGCACTGTTTCGAACAGGAGACGGAGCCGGGAAGAGATCACGGTGTCGGTAAAGGGGGGCACGTCTGTTCCATTTTTTATCGAAAATTCTTTTGAGTTTCAGGGTGCCCTTTTCAGGGCACGTTGATTGCTCAAAGGAGCAGTGTGGCCGTCACGAAGCCGCTTTGCCCTCCGCCGTCGTTGACCTGCTGGACACCGATGGTGACGGTACGCCCGGCACTCTGCGGGAGGGGGAGTGAAAGCGAATCGAACAGATGGTAGTTCTGGTAAGGGGATTGCGCCCGCTGCTCTCCGGGAACAGCTTCCGCAGCGAAATCACCGGGGGTGCTGTCAGCCCACCAGACGGTGTAAAGACCGGCAGAGAGTGGATTGGTAAAGGTCAGCTTGATCATCGTACGGTTATAGAAATCGACGCCGAGAGGTTCGGCAATGAACGGCGGCGGAACCGTGGGAGTTACCGGGATGCGTACCGCCCGGACGGTATTGCCGGCGGGGCCCACTTTTCCAAGGGCCTTGAGGCGCAGATGGTACGCCACAGTGTCGGATACCCCGTCGGGGCCGGGGAGAGGGTCGGGCACGTTGAGTTCGGTCGGAAGGGTTGCGGGGTCGAACTCTGCGACTTTTGTCCAGAGGTCAAGATGCGTCGGCATCTGATGGAGTTCGGCGGCTCCGGCAAGAAAAAGGGTAGTGCCGCCGTCTCCCGGTTCAAAGAAGACGTCGCTGCCCGAGACGCCCGTTACTTCCGCTTTGAACGGCGGGGCGACGAGGAATCCTCCCAGGAAATCGTCCAGTGTACCTGCCCCCGCAACGGTGGTGCGGTAGCGGTTGGCGCCGACGTAGACCGGTGCGGACACTGTGACCGGTTCCAGACGGGGCTGACCCGCCGCGCCGCTCTTTTGCCGGTAGACATGCACCTTGGCCCCGGCATCTTCTTTGATGACTTTGTCGGGCAGCCAGCCGGGGAGCGCCGGCGATTCCGTTTGGCGTATCAGGGTTGCGGTCCCGCTCTGATAGCGTGCCTCTACCAACGGCGGGGCCGGCGGTTCATACCCAAAGGAGAGGCCGGTCCATGGCGACCACATACTGAAGGTGCTTTCGCGATCCCACGCATCGGTGGCGCAGATCCTGCAGCGGACTTGGACATCATGGAAAGGGACTTCCCGGCGCCGGGTCAGGTTGCCTTCGCCCGGCAGCTCATCGGGAAAGCGGGTGCGGTTCTCGATACTCTCCTTTAGCAGGTCGCCCCCGATAGAAGGGCTTTTTGAAGTCTCCTCTTCAAGACGTACTCCCAGGGCATCTGCAGCCGTCTGTTGCCAGTGCAGGTTGTAGCTGGCCTCGAAGACGGGTTTATCCGTTTTGGCATCGATGCCGAAATGCACTTTGGGATCACCGTAGAGGGGCACACCGGGCGCAGTAAGATCGGCAACGGGACGGGAGAGACAGATGACGAGATTGCTGGGGCCGACCCGTTTGTCTTTTTCTCTGACGCGGTAGACGGCGGTCTTGCCCGAGGGTATCTTGTCGAGCAGCAGGTCACGTTTGAGATCGTCTATCTTCGGCCACTGGGTCCGGGGGCCGTCGAAAAAGCCGTGCCCGAACAGAAGGGCGTGTTCCCATCGAAGGGCTGCCATCATGCCGAAGATCTCCCAGGGGGAGGCTTCCCCATCTTCAAGATCGGCCGGGTCCGAAGCCTGACCTTCCTGTGCCGCCGTGACAAACTCCTGCCACTCCGCCGCATCGAGGGTCGTCGGTATCGAGCTGCGCGGTGCCACGGCTGCCAAGTCGGCATCGAGGGTCTTTTTGACACGGATACGGGCAATCTCCTCAAAGGAGAGCCCCCGGTCATCGAAGAGGTCGAGGCTGCGGAAGTTTTCGAAACGACTTCCCATGCCGAGCAGTTCAAACCGGTCCATGTCTGCCGCTTCGACCAGGACGACCTCCCCGTCGGTGACGCTGCGTTCGGCCACCAGGGTGTCCGTCGCGCTATCAAATACCCGAAGCCGGGTCGACATGCCGCGATAGGTAAAGCGGACAGCTTGGACGGGGGCCGGCAGCTTAAATCGGCAGACAATCAATCCGTCGGGAATGATGTCGCCGTGCACGTTCCACCAGCTGGCGGGCACACTGAGCAGCGCCGTCGATTCGCCGGGGGTTTCCGGTTTGCGGGGGGAGAGTTCGTCCATCCATGCCCGTTCGACGATGATGGTATCGGGCAGTCCGAGAAAACCGCCGGAACCGTCCGGCGCTTGCAGAGGATAGGACCAGCGCAAGCGGTGGCCTGTGGGTGCATCGTCGACCCAACCGAGTCCTGTAAGATAGAGTTTCATTCCATGCCTCCTTTATCTGACACGTCGCTGTCGAGCCCAACGTCGGGAGCGGACGTTTTCGGCACGTTTTTGGTTTCGGCTGCGGAGAGGGTACGAATGGCGCTCCCAAGGTTCTCCGGAAGGTCGGCAAGGCGTTTTGAGACGTTTTCAAGCTGCTTCACGGCGGAAGAGAACGCATCCAGCGCGGGCTGATCCGGTGTTTGAAGCGGCGGTGTCGCGTCGCCTTTGAGGCGTTCTTTGATCCAGTCAGGGTCGACCCGGGGGTCGATCAGGACATCGATGATGTCCCATGGGATATCGTAAATGACAACAAGCCGTTCGAGCAGCCCGGCAGGAATTTCGATGGGCGAGGCCGGCAGCGGCCACCGCTCCCCGAACGGCTGTATGAACGTCAGGGCAATCTGCTCGGTCGGGCCGCCGACGGCCGGTGAGGGGCGCAGGCGCGGCAGCCCCGGCAACGTCGTGTCAAACCGGAGTGTCAAGGTATATTCGCCGCGGGGCAGCCGGGTGCGGTGCCCGGCCAGCCCCCCGACCAGGAATGCGGATGTGGCATCCGGACTCGGCAGGATTTCGACGGTCAGTTCAAGAGGATGGCGCAGCTCGTATCCGGTAGGGCAGTCGCCGCTCTGTTCGACATGTCTGATCTGCAGCGACGCTTCGACACGGCGCCAATCCACCGGTTCGGGTGTTCGGACCCACAGCGCCAAAGGACGGCCGCTGCCGTCGGTGACAGCCTCTATGGTCGTACTCTCGACGGTATCATTGATCCCGTCGAGCATATCGCCGCTCCCGTCATTGAAGCGGGCGCCGGATGCCGCAGCGAACCGCGCGAAGCGCTCGGCACTGAGAGCATCAAGGGGGCTGATCCACTGTGTCATCGCGCTCGGGAGGCGCCAGTTGACGGGCGGGACACTCAGCTCTTCGGGGTAGAGAGGTTGGATCAGATCGCCGTTGCCGATCAGTCGGTCGTTCTCGAAAACAGGGCGGAATGATTCGGCGACAGAAAGCGTTTTCCGTGCGAAAATCGGATCGACACGGTTTCCTTTTCGCACCGGACGGTGGGGCTTCTGATACGAGACGGGGATGATGGAAGGGCAGCAGGCACTGTCGGTGCGCCCGCTGGGGTTGTAACGCACGGTGAGACACCGGCTGTCCCAGTCGAGGTGCTCTGTGAAGGAGGCGAACATGGAGACATAGCAGTTCCAGCCGTCGAGCTTCACCTCGCCGCGTTCGGGGTGATCGAACGCAAGGGCCACCGCGGCCGGTCCGCTTTGGGCCAGGAGGTCGGGAAGGACGATCTCCTGATCCGGCGAGACCGTGCCGCAGTGTTCCGCTATCCATTGACGCGACTGCCCCGGGAGGTAGGAGTCGCCGTCACCGTTCGGACCCGGAATGAGGTCTTGGACGACGGTTTCCCCGCTTTCCCAGACGATGCGCATCCGCAGTGGATTGAAGATCGCGTCCATATAGGGGACCAAGAAGCGTACTGCCGGTCGGTAATCCTGGTAAATCGGGAAACCGAATCCGTACATCGTGGGGTTCCAGGGCAGTGATTCGTCAAAAAAGATCCGATTGTCACCGATGGTGGTGGAGCGGATATAGGGACGCAGGGTTTCGGGGAAGTCAATGTTGAAGGTATCGTTGAGTTCCCATTCGGTCGTTTTACTGCTGGGCAGGCCCCCGCCGGGATACTCCGCAACGGAGGTGCCGGAGAGTGACACGGCGTACCGGCCCGGTGTCAGGACAACTTTCTCCTGCCAGTTACAGCTGCGTTGGCGTGCTTCAGTATAGCGTACGGCATAGAGCAGCAGGTCGCGATCCTTGCTGCCGGACGAGATGACAATGGTCGCTTCGGGTTGCGGCAGCTGAATGGTCAGGGCCATCAGCTGCAGACTGTCGTAAGGACTCCAGACGACATCGGATACGGTAAAGACACCATACTTGGTCTCAATCCGCATTTTCCGATCGTATTCGAGATTTCCAACCAGATACAGCGTGATCTGCTCTACTTCGACAGGGAGGTCGGTCGCCGTACGGAAAGCAAGTTCAAACCGTTCGCTTTTAAAGACCCGAGTCGGCAACGCCGGCTGGAACACCGTTTCAAGCGAGCCCATGTTCTGAATGGGGTCGACGAGCATCTCATTGAAACGTCGGGGATTGATGAAGTGCTCCTCCGCGCCGTACCCGAAGTTCACCTCACAGGTACGCCCCGGGGTTTCATAGGTGCTCTCTATCGTATCCACGTGGGGAACAACCCAGGCAAAGGGGTCCTGGCCGTTGATGTGCAGCCGTGCGGTATCGCCGCCCGGTCCTGCCGCCCAAACCGCCTGGATGCCGGCGACGGTCGTACCCTGGGCGATGTCGGTCACTGTGAGGGAGTCCAGACGGTGGGTGACGGTGTAGCCTCCCTCCGTGGCAGCGCTGATGACGGAGCCGACAACCTTGCCGGTCTGGTCGATGACGCGAGTGCTGAACGGTATCACGATCTCGACGTCAGGCCAGGCCCCGCGCGCTTCGGCGTTGAACTCCCACTGCCGTCCGGTCAGGGCATGCAGCAGCGCCGGTTTCATCGCGCCGCTGTCCGATTCGGCCCCCCGTTTCCAGGTCCCGGCCAGCAGCGGCGAGGCGACGGCAGGCGCTTCGGGCTCTTCATCCCCCAGGGTCAGGGTCTTTTCGCCTTTGATATCGGGGATTGGCCAGGGAAGGTTCAGTTTGTATTTAAAGGTGACATCCAGTTCCGTCGGATCGGGCGTATGTCCCAGGACCTCCGCCGCGCCGCTCAGGGCAAACTTGAATTTCCACACTTTGAGCCCCAGCTCGCCCCAGATCTTGAACAGCCCTTCGAGCAGGACCGGGTTCCATCCGATGGTGGCGGCGACGGCCGCGCCGATCCGGGCGAAGAGGGTGATGATACTCCACTTCCACTCGCCGCCGATCGAAATGCCGGCGCCGAAGGCCATGCGGTAATTGTTGATCATAAAGAAGAGTTCGGCGCGGAGCAGGTCGGAGAGGATTTTGCCGCTGATCTGCTTCTGCTGGGTACCAAGGTTGATATACCAGGTAGTCGGGTTCTCGAAGGAGAAGAAGGCGTCGAGCACCCCGTTTGCACGGAGCAGATAGGTCTTTCCCTCTTTGGGAATGTTGACCTTGACACCCATGCCGAGCGCCATGGAGGCCGAGGCAATGTCGACGACGATGTACCCTTCGACCTGCGCCGAGTCGCTGGAGATCAGCTTGCCCGTACCACCCAGGATAAAGACCGGTCCCGGGGTCAGCACCGCCAGACCGATCGGCTCGAGTTTGAGTACGTAGCCGTTGTCCGCCAGGGTGACCAGGTCCGTTCGGATGCCCACGCCCACGGCTGTCTGGTCGATGGGGCCGGCCTGCCAGCGGTCGAGTTCCTTGTTCTTTGCCCAGCGGACATAATCATTGGCGGCCGGGTCGGTGACAGGCAGGCCGTTCTTTTCGAGACGGGCGATGAAATTGTAGGCGAAGTCGCCTCCCATCCCGGCGAGTCCCAGGCCGGTACTGCCCAGTGGGACGGGTGCCGGAAGGTCGACATCCAGCCCGATCATGACGCCGCGGTCGCTCAGGCCGCCCAGGAAGAGGTCCAGGCCGAAACCGGCGGGCTCTATTTTCAGCGCGCCGCGTCCCATCCAGACCCCGTCGTCATATCCCAATCCAAGCTGGGCATTGAAGACCTTCTTTTTCCTGATCTTGAGGTCGCCCATGACGGTAATCCATTCGATGATGGTGATGGGAGAACCCCCGCTCATCAAATCGACGTCCGTAGAGATGGTGACCTCCACACGCATAAAGACCGATTCCATCCCCTTGAACAGGGGAATGCGTCCCCGGATCAGAAAGGTGATATGGTCTACTTCCGGATCGGATGTGGCGGTATAATCCGTCACCCGTACCAGCGGTGAGGATGCCAGCGGCTTTTCGCTGCCGACTTCACTTGCAAGCTCTTTGAGCTTGGTTTCAATTTGCGTTTCTCCCCATGTGGCGATATCTTCCCACATGTCTCGGAGAGCCTGCCAGATGATTTCCCTAAAAAGATTGTCAAGCCATTGATCCATCGTTCCCGCCCCTTTGCGTTTGCCTGCGTTCCGTTTGACGTTTCCCTAACGACTCCTACCGTGAGCTATGCCTATTACGCCCCTGCTGTATGCATACTAAAAAACATACATTCATATTAATAATTAAAAAGACGTACTTGATAATTCTACAAGTTGTAGCTTAAAAGATGCAACAAGATGCCGTGTATAAGTATTGGGAGGAAAACGGGCGTGGCCGGAAGGGATGGCATCGTCGGGGGGCTTGCTGTGAAAAAGGGGAGAGGGACGGTCGACGGAGTGTCAGCGCATTTTGAATGCCAGCGTGAAATCCTCGTAGTCCAGGTAGGTGAAGCGGAAAAAGAAGCTATCCAGACGCTTGCAGCACTTTGTAAAGATATTGGTAGACTCTGCTTTCATGTGTTCCATCATAGTACGCTTCTATTACCTCCGGGGGACAGATCCGCAACCGTTTGATAACATCGTGGGAAAAGCAGTGATGATAGACATCGGTCCCGAAACGATCAAAGCGGTGCCGAAGCAGCTACTGGTGTCGCTCGGCGATGCGGCGGAACTCCTCTTTGAGTGCGAGGAAGACGTCGACGATCTGCGGGTCGAAATGGCTTCCCCGTCCCTCGACGATGATCGCCTCCGTCTCTTCAAAAGAGAAGGGCTCTTTGTAGTAGCGCCGGCTGATGAGCGCATCGTATACGTCGGCCAGGGCCATCAGACGTGCCTCGAGGGGGATCGCCTCGCCCGAGAGTCCCTGGGGGTAGCCGCTGCCGTTCCACTTTTCATGGTGGCCGTAGGCGATATTGCGGGCGACACGGAGCATTTCGTTGTCGCGGTAGCTGTTAATGGCGTTGTCGAGCATCTCCTTGCCGTAAGTCGTATGCAGTTTCATCGTCTCGAACTCTTCGGGGGTGAGCCGGCCCGGTTTTTTGAGGATATGGTCCGGGATGCCGACTTTGCCGATGTCGTGGAGCGGTGCGGTATGAAAGAGCTGCTCGATATAGGTGTCGCTGAGTATCTCCCGGTAGGAGCCCTGCCGCGCCATGGCCATGGCGAGAAGCCTGACGTAGTTTTTGGTACGGATGATGTGGGCGCCCGTCTCCATATCCCGTGTCTCTGCGACGAGGGCCATGCTGTCGAGGGCCGCCTGGTGGGAGTGGCTGAGCTGCTCGTAGAACTGTTTGCGCTGGGTATAGCCTTTGACCGCAATGGCGAGGGCCATAATGATAAAGCTGACAGCCAACGGGGTCAGGAAATAGCCCGGGGCGATGTAGAGCGATTGGGTCAGCGCGGTGACGGCGGCGGCGCTGTAGAACAGTGTGACGGCACCGAAGAAGAAGATAATGGAGAGGTAGCGTTTGCGGCGGAACAGGATGAGCGTTGCCAGGGCGCTCAGAAACGAAAGGACCATATTGACGGGGGGGAAGACCCCGGGTTGGGAGATGAGGTCGCCGTTGAAGAAGTTTTCGATCAGCGTCGCATGCATAAAGATCCCCGGCAGCACTTCGTCCGGGGCAACGGTATAGCGGTCGTGAAGTCCCACGGCCGTCGCACCGACGAGGACGTATTTACCCCGGATGTCGGCGGGGTCTACCCGGCCCTGCAGCAGGTCGACGGCGGAGATGCGCCGGTAGGTGTCCGGGGGATAGAAGCGGAGCAATACATTGGTATGGGCATCGGTGTAGAAGGTCCGGTCACCGAGTGTTGTCCGAAGGCCAAGGGGGCTGTCTGCAAGGCGCATTTCGGCAGGGAAGCGTCCCGAGGTCAGCAGCATCGCGACGGCGAGAGCGGCGACGGGTTTGTGTTGCAAGCGCATAACAAGGGGCATCCGGCGGAAAATACCGTCACGATCCTCGCGGGCATTGATAAAACCCGTAGAGCGACTCTGCCTCTGCAGGGCGGGAATGTTGCAGAGCAGCCCTACCCCGGTATAGAGCGTATCAACCCCTTCGGCATCGATGCGGTAGCCTGTATCCTTGAAACAGGCAGTGTCGTTGCTGTCCCACCGATTTTTGAGGTAGAGCGGCAGCAGCAGTGGAAGGTCGCTGATCGTGTCGGCCAGGAGGGTGTCGTTATCGTACAGCCACTCCGGGAGCCCTCCGATCTGCACGGAGAGACCGAAATAGTCGCGGTAGAAACGTACGAGTTCCCGGGGGGAGGTGCGGTCGTTTTCAGGGAAGATGACGTCCGCGGCGATGGCCGCGGGCTTGTAGGTGCCGATCTGCTCAAGCAGCTTGGCCGTCAGGACCCTGGGCCAGGGCCACTGTCCCAGCGCTTCGAGGCTTTTGTCGTCGATCTCGACGATCATCGTCGCCGGTTCGCCGAGCTGCGACGGAGCGACGACTGTGGCGATCCGTTTATAGAGGTCGTAGAGAAAATTGTCGCTTTGCTGCAGCAGGGCGGTCGGGTAGGCCGCCAGATAGAAGAGCAGCGTCGACAGCGCGACTGCGACGTAGAATTTCCGCATGACGCTACCGGATCGTCATCACGACACGGCGGTTTTGCGGTTCGGTAGTATTATCCGGCGTCTGCACCTGGAGGAGATACTCCCCCAGTCCGTCGGTTTGGCATCGGCGCATCGTGACGTCCCGCCGTTCGAGCATCGTTTTGAGCGCCGAAGCCCGTTTCTCCGAGAGGGCGAGATTGTACGACTCGCTCCCCGTCGTGTCGGTGTAGCCGGTGATGGTGAGACGCAGGGGGCTGAGCTCCCGGAGCAGCGGAAGGATTTGGGCAAGATCGTGGCGCGATTTCGGTGTCAGGCCGGCGCTGTTGTTCTCGAAATAGAGAGTGAGGGTCAGAGGCGGAGGCGGCGCGACGGCGAAGGTTTCAGCGTCCTCGGCGGTCAGCTCTGCGTCTGAAACCGTTTCAGGAGCACTGGGGGCCTCCGAACTGCTTTCCAGTCTGGTACCTTCGTAGGGGGTGTCGATGGTGAGACTTCCACCTTCCGTGGTGACGATGATGGCGTTTTGGCTGCTTTTGTTATCAAGCAGTACGACCTCCGTACCAGGGTGATCCATCACCAGAGCCGTGACAATGAGGACGACGGAGACAAGGAGGACTTCGATCATATCAATGCACCTTTACGAAAAAGCGGGTACCGCGTACCCCTATCGTCCCCTCGGGAACTCTGAAAGTGACGGATTTTGGGGAAACTTTCCCGATTTTACCGGTTTCGACGATGGCGCTTCCCTCTTTCAAGAAGAGGTCGAACCGGTACTTTTTCCGGCTCGGCTCGAAGAGGTAATCGTCGATCTTCAGCACGCTCTTGTTGCCCAGGGCGACCGTGCTGCCGTCGTTGAAGAGAATGCTGAGGGCACCGTCGCTCCCGGTAAAGATGATGTCGCCCCGGTAAAGCTCCTCACCGCTGTCTGAAGGGGTAATGACATCGCCGCCCCGGCGGATGCCGACCTCGTTTTTCAGGTTGTCAAGCACGGCGACACTCTCCGCAGACCAGAGCGTGATGCTTATCAGACATAAAAGAAGGATTCGTTTCATTGGGTCACCTTGCAAGGGGTGCATGCTTTTTTTAGATTGTATGACAATCCGTGTGAAAATGTCAAACGACGCGCTATGATCGAAAGAGATTGACGAGCAGTGTCAGTACGATGCTGATAACGACCATCGTGGTAATGGGGATGTAGATGCGGGAGTGTTCGTTTTCGATACGGATGTCGCCGGGGAGTCTGCCGAACCATCCGAAAAAGCCCGGTAGGAAGTGCAGCAGAAGGCCGACAACGACCAGCAGGGTGCCGGCGATGATCAGCCATTTTGCCGTCATAGGTTGACTGCGACCTTGTAGGTGGGGTCGGTGACCTCGTAGGTGCAGTGGGGACCGGCGGCTTTGAGAAGTTTTTTACAATCTTCGCTCAGGTGCCGCAGCGTGAGCTGCTTGTTGGCATCTTCGTACTTGCGGGTGATCGTATCGATCGCTTCGACGCCGGAAGCGTCCATGACCCGGGCGTTTTGGAAGTCGATCACGACGCGCGGGGGGTCCCGGTCGATCGTAAAGGCGTCGAAGAAGCTCGCCGTCGAACCGAAGAAGAGGGGACCGTCGAGTTCATACACCTTCGTGCCGTCCGCTTCGACCTGGCTTTTGGCATAGATGCGCGCATGTTTCCAGGCAAAGACAAGGGCGGAGATGATGACACCGGAGATGACGGCAATGGCCAGGTCCTCGACGATCGTAATGAGTGTCACGGCGACCATGACGAAGGCGTCGGAACGCGGCATATATTTCAGGTGGCTGAAACTGCTCCATTCGAAGGTGCCGATGCTGACCATGAACATGATCCCGACCAGCACGGCGATCGGGATGACGTTGAGCACATCGGTGAGCGACGCGACGAGGACCATCAGGCCGACGGCGGCAGTAACGCCGGAGAGCCGTCCGAGGCCGCCGGAGGTGTAATTGATGATGGACTGGCCGATCATCGCACACCCCGGCATCCCGCCGAAGAGTCCGCAGGTCATATTCCCGGTTCCCAGCGCGATACACTCCTGGTTGCCGCTGCCGCGGGTGCCGCTCATCTCGTCAAGGACAGCCAGGGTCAGCAGGGACTCGATTAGGCCGACAAGGGCCATGATGACCGCATAGGGGAGGACGACGAGGATGGCGCTCGGGTCGAGGATGAAGTCCGGAATGTGGAAAGAGGGCAGCTGACCTTTGAACGCGGAGAGGTTCGCCATGTCGCCGACGGTACCGGTCTGGAGGCCGAAAAGGTAGGCGACGAGGGTGAGCGCAACGATGGCGACGAGGCCGGCCGGGACTGCTTTGGTGTAGCGCGGCAGGACGAACATGATCAACATCGTGATCGCTACGAGGGCGTACATGATGACGCCTTCACCCTCAAAGAACTTGAACTGCGCCGTTGCGATGACGATGGCTAGACCGTTGACAAAGCCGTACATTGCCGGCTGGGGGACGAGGCGGATGAACTTACCCATCTTGAAGACGCCGAAAAGGATCTGGATCGCGCCGGTCAGCAGGGCGGCGAGAGTGACGTACTGCAGGACGCCCCAGGCGAGTTCCTCCCCGCCGAGCCCCTGCGAACGAAGCAATCCGGAGACCTCCAGGGTCAGGCCGATAAGGACGACGGCAACGGAGCCGGTCGCCCCGCTGATCATCCCGGGCTTGCCGCCGATCAGCGCCGTGATAAGGCCGAGGATAAAGGCGGTGTAGAGACCGACAATGGGGCTGACTTCGGCGATGAAGGCGAAGGCGATCGCTTCGGGCACAAGGGCGACGGCAACGACGAGCCCGGAGAGGACGTCGTTCTTGATGTTATCGGTACGGTAGTTCTGAAGGTTGAACATCAGGCTCCCTGCAGGCTCTCGAGCTGGTCGAGGATCTTGCGCTGTTTGTTCTGGGCGTCAACGAGGGCTTCGCGGTTGGTGGCGACGACCTCTTCGGGCGCGTTGGCGACGAAGCGCTCGTTATTGAGCATCCCCGCCAGTTTAGCGATCTCTTTTTCCAGCTTCGCGTTCTGCTTCTCCAGCCGGTCGATGATCGGCGCGAGGTCGATGGAGCCGGTCGGGATGAAGACCTCGACCTTCTCCCCGACGTCGCTGACGGCATTTTCCATCTTCTCGGTGACGAAGCCGACCTTTTCGACCTTGCCGAGGCGGCAGATGTAGGCATCCATCGCTTCGGATGTAACGGCATCCGTCTTGACGTAAGCCTCCTCGATCTTCTGGTTGCCCATGTCGATGAGGGTCTTTGCGCGGCGGACGGTGACGATGGCATCCATGATGACGTCGAACATCGCTTCGATTTGCATATCGCGTTCACCCGCTTCCGGGTAGCGGCTGATCATGATGGAGTTGCCGTTTTCAAGCGACGTGCCGGAGAGCTCGTGGTAGAGGTACTCGGTCATGAACGGCATGAACGGGTGCAGCAGCTTCATGGACGCTTTGAAGATGGCGCCCAGTTCCGGCACGCTCTCCTTGCTGACCTTGGAGAGCTCGATGCCCCAGTCACAGAACTCGTTCCACAAGAAGCGGTAGAGGACCGTGGCCGCATCGTTGAAGCGGTACTCGTCGAGGAAGCCGCGGGTTTCAACGACGGCGGCGTTGAAGCGGCTCTGCATATAGCGGCCGAGGTCGGTTGTGACCGTGATGTTCTCCAGGTCGTCGAAGGTTTCGACGTTCATCTGGAGGAACTTCGCCGCGTTGTAGAGCTTGTTGGTGAAGTTGCGGCTCAGTTCCAGCTTCTCTTCGCTGAGGCGGATGTCGCGCCCCTGGACGGCGAGGACGGCGAGGGTAAAGCGCAGGGCGTCGGCGCTGTATTTCTCGACCATGTCGAGCGGGTCGATGACGTTGCCTTTGGACTTGGACATCTTCTGGCCGTGTTCGTCGCGTACCAGCGCGTGCAGGTAAATGTGGTCGAACGGGAGTTTGCCCATGAAGGTCTCGCCCATCAGCATCATCCGTGCGACCCAGAAGAAGAGAATGTCGAATCCGGTGATCAGCAGGCTGTTGGGGTAGAAGTTCTTGAGATCGTCGCTCTCGAACAGCTTGTCCATGACCGGGTCGCCGTTGCCCCAGCCCAGGGTCGAGAAGGGCCAGAGCGCCGAGGAGAACCAGGTGTCGAGGACGTCGGGGTCCTGGACGATGTTCTTGGAAGAGCAATGCGGACAGGCTTCCGGTTCCTCCTGCTGCGTCGCCCATTCGTGGCCGCAGTCGTTGCAGTAGAAGACCGGGATGCGGTGGCCCCACCAGAGCTGGCGGGAAATACACCAGTCGCGCAGGTCGATCATCCAGGCGTTGTAGCTGTTGATCCAGTGCTGCGGGAAGAACTTGACGAGGCCGTCGTTGACTTTCTCGATGCTGCCGCGGGCCGTTTCGGCGCGGACGAACCACTGCTTGGAGATGTAGGGCTCGACGACGTTCTTACAGCGGTAACAGTGGCCGACCTGGTGAACGTGATCCTCGATCTTCTCGACGAAGCCTTCCTCTTCGAGGCGCTTGACGATGACTTCGCGCGCTTCAAGGCGTTCGAGCCCTTTGAACTCGCCGGCGAAGTCGTTGAGGATACCCTTCTCGTCAAAGACGGTGATGAATTCGAGGTCATGGCGCTTGCCGACCTCGTAGTCGTTCGGATCATGCGCCGGGGTAACCTTGACCATCCCCGTTCCGAACTCCATGTCGACGTGCTCGTCGGCGATGATGGGGATCTCGCGGTCGATGAGCGGGAGTTTGAGCTTTTTACCGATGAGGGCCTTGTAGCGCTCGTCGTCGGGGTGGACCATGACGGCGGTATCGCCGAAGTAGGTCTCCGGACGGGTTGTCGCGACGACGATGTGGCCGTTGCCGTCCGCGTAGGGGTAGCGGACGTGGTAGAAGTGGCCGTTGTGCTCTTCGTATTCGACTTCGATGTCGGAGAGGGCACCGTCGTGGGTACACCAGTTGACCATGTAGTTTCCGCGGACGATCAGCCCTTTGTCGTAGAGGTTGACGAAGGCTTCTTTGACGGCGGATTTGAGCCCTTCGTCCATCGTGAAGCGCTCGCGGCTCCAGGCGGGGGAGACGCCCATCTTGCGCAGCTGGCCGACCATGATCCCGCCGGACTCCTCTTTCCACGCCCAGACGCGCTCCAGGAATTTCTCGCGGCCGAGTTCTTCTTTGGTCGTTCCCTCTTCGAGCAGCTGTTTCTCAACGACGTTCTGCGTCGCGATTCCCGCGTGGTCCGTGCCCGGCTGCCACAGGGTCTTGTAGCCGTCCATCCGCTTATAGCGGACGATAATGTCCTGGAGTGTGAAGGTGAGGGAGTGGCCGATGTGCAGGCGCCCGGTGACGTTCGGCGGCGGCATCATGATGGCGAAGTTTTTATCCGCCTTTTGGATGGCTTTGTTCCCGTCGATTTCGAAGTATCCACGCTCCTCCCATATCGGGTAAAACGCTGATTCGACCGCTTTCGGATCGTAGCTTTTTTTGGACATTATTGGTGCCTTTTACAGTAGATATTGGCTTAAAAATTACGCGGATTATAGCGAAAGGGAGGTAAAGGGAGAATTGCGGTGCTTGTCTACCCGTCAGGCGCGCTGCTTGGCGTCTTGAGAGATGGCAGCCTGGCTAACGTTTTAAATAGTATGGCTTACATTACGGGAAGCGTACATTTAGACCCTGGCAACTATAATGGGCGTACTAAACGGGAACAGAGGCCAATGGACACATCTTATCTCTACATCGTGGCAATGCTACTGCTTGTTTTATACGCTATTTTTATTTTCAACGGCTTTGTCGCACTACGGATGCGTTCGGAAGCGAGCTGGTCCGATATCGACGTGCAGCTCAAGCGCAGGCACAATCTTATTCCCCGTCTTGTCGAGGCGGTCAAAACGTATGCGGCCTACGAACGGGCGATCATGGAAGCTGTCGTCGAGGCCCGTACCAAAGGGATCGAAGCGCATGGCGTTTCTGAGCAGAGCAGGGCGGAAAAACATCTGACGCATGAGCTGAGACAGCTGCTAGCGGTCGTCGAGAACTATCCGGATATCAAAGCCGACGGCACGTTCATGAAACTTCAGCATGAGTTGGTGGCAATAGAAGACGCCATCCAGAATGCCCGGCGCTATTACAATGCCGTCGTCAGGGATTACAACACCAAGATCGACTCTTTCCCGGAGATGTTGATCGCAAGACCGTTTCGTTTCGTCCGCAGGACGTATTTCGAGTTGGAGAATCTTCAAGAAGCAATGGTACCGAAAGTCGAATGGTGACGCGCTTTCTTCTGTTGCTGGGACTGCTGTTGGGTACGGTATCGTATGCAGGCGAGTCGATTGACGACTACCGCATCGAGCTTAGTTTGCATCAAAACGGCAGCCTGGATGTGGCAGAGCGGATCCGCTACAACTTCGGCGGTGAGATACGACACGGCATCTTCCGCGATATCCCGCTTGCTTTGAAAACGAAGGAGAGTTCGGCCGCAAGGCTCGATATCGGTTTGGAAAAAATAGATGTTCTGGCGGACAATCGCAAAGTTCCTTTCGAGGTGACGAATTTCCGTAGCAACGGCGGCGGAAAGGTCCGCGTAAGAATCGGAGATCCGGCCCGATATGTTACGGGAACGCATCTGTACCGGATCGCTTACGGCGTCAAACGAGGAGTGACGATGGAAGGGTCGGACTATGTATTGCGGTGGAATGCCGTCGGAACCGAATGGAATATCCCAATCCATGTCGCAACCGCTACCGTGCACTTGCCGCAGGCGCTTTCACAGGCTAACGTCAAGCTGGCGGTATTTACGGGGCGCTACGGATCAACGGCCTCTAAAGCGACCCAGCAGTGGGTTGATGACCGCACACTACTCGTTTCAATGACGGGACTGGGAGCGCATGAAGCATTGACCGTCGAGGCGGCGTTCGCACGGAGCCTTCTAGGCGATATCCCGTATCTTATGCACCCCGAACCTGTCCGTCCGCAGTTGAAGAGGGCAGTCAAGCACAAGTATAAAATACCGGCGTATGAAGCACAGGCGTTTATACTGACAATGATTTCCTGGGGAGTCGCCGCTTTGCTGTGGCTCCTAATGCACTGGTACTGGTACGTTTATGGGAGGAACGTGCTCAATCGCAGTATTCCTGTACAGTATGCAGCCCCGAAAGGCTTCGGTGTTTTGGAGTCCGGTATCCTTTTCAACCGCTTTTCTGCCGGCCGGCACTTTGCCGCGGCCATCGTTGACCTGGCCCGGCAGGGCTATTTGGGGATTTCGCGGGATCACAAAGGTGTATTCCTGGAGAAATCGGATGTACCGGGAAAGAAACATACCCCCTTTCAGGAACGTCTTTATCAGTTACTCTTTTTCCGCGGGAAACGTTTCGATATTTCAAAGCCTCCGCGAGGCAGGATGGGGGTTTTTCTCGGGGGGATTGGCAGGCTAAAACGGGACCTTTCCGCGTGGACGGAAAACGACGGCTATATGCTGGAAGGACCCCGCTATGCCAGAAAGGCTTTTCTGGTGATTTTCGGTATTTTATGCGGGATATTCACCGCGGTGGCAATGTTTTTCAGCTTTTTATATGTCGGGGACGAAGTGACCATGATCGTCTTCATTCTCGGTGGATTCGGAGTGTACCTGCTTACCAGGGCGGCGCTCGCAGGGGTCTTGTTCGTCTTCTTTTCTGCAATCAGCATTTACGTGATTTTCTCGGAGGGAGGTTCTGTGCTCCCTTACGTTACGCATACCCCGTTCCTTGCCCTGATAGTTGTTTTTTTGCTGCTTCTGGTCTATTACCGCAACATGGGTAAATATACTGAAAAAGGTCTAGAGGTGTATGCGCGGCTATTGGGCTATAAAGAGTTTATCAAACGGGTTGAACTGGACGAGATACGACGGAGGCAGGAGGAGGACCCCGCGTTTTTGAGCCAGGCCCTGCCGTACGCTATGCTTTTCGGCTATGAAAAAAAATGGATTGGTTTTTTCAAGAGCCTTGAAACAGATATACATGATTGGCATCGGGAAGAGCCCGCACTGGTACTGTCCGCGTTCTCAAGCAGCGCTTCGTTGATGGAGAGCAGTTTCGGAGGGGGTGGAAGCTCCGGCGGTTCGGGCGGGGGAGCATCCGGCAGCAGCTCTTCCGGCGGCGGTTCCGGCGGTGGTGGCGGCGGTTCGTGGTAACGGTCGCAGCAGTAGTATTGGGTGAAACAGCGTATCAGCCTGAAGCGAGCGTTTGAACATACGCAGCTACTGAAATTTAAAGCCAAACAGCGCTAGAATCCCACCTTCTAAATGGACCGGAATGTGTGCCTGCCCGATTCCCGTCCGGAAATATAAAGGACCTTTTTGCCCCTCTCCCGTCTTAATGAAGAGCAGTATAAAGCAGCAACCGCATCTTTCGGCCATAACCTGATTATTGCTTCTGCCGGGACGGGAAAGACGTCGACCATTGTCGGGCGGATCGCGCACCTGCTGGGGCAGGGGGTGCAGCCCCATGAGATTCTGCTGCTGACCTTCACGAACAAGGCGGCGGCGGAGATGGTCGAACGTGTCGCCTCGTTTTTCGGGGCGGAGAAGGCCGGTCAGATCGACGCCGGGACCTTCCATGCGGTGAGCTACCGATGGCTCAAGCGGCAGCAGGGCAAGGTCGTCCTCAAACAGCAGCGAGAGCTCAAGACCCTTTTCCGCAGCGTCTATGAAAAACGGAGCTTCCACCACCTGGAGGGGGAGAACGAACCCTACGGGGCCAACTACCTCTACGACCTTTACTCCTACTACCAGAATACGGAGATGGACAAGAGTTTCGAGATGTGGATCACTGAGCGGCAGGAGGAACATGACCGTTTTGCGATGATTTATGCCGACATTATTGATGAATTCGAGGAGCTGAAAACCCAGTACGGTTTTTTGAATTTCAACGACCTGCTCCTGCAGATGCGCAAACTCTGCGAACGGATGGAGCTGGGATACAAAGAGGTGCTCGTCGACGAGTACCAGGATACCAACGCGCTACAGGGGACTCTCATCGACGCGATGAACCCGCCGTCGCTCTTCTGTGTCGGCGATTATGACCAGTCCATCTACGCCTTCAACGGGGCGGATATCTCCATTATCGGCTCCTTTTCACAGAAGTATCCCGAGGCAGCTGTCCATACCCTCTCGAAGAACTACCGCTCGACCGTCCCGATCCTTTCATTGGCAAACAAGGTGATTGCGAAAAATGAACGCATCTATCCGAAACAGCTGGAGGTGACCCGCGATCATGCTGCACCGCCGCCGAAGCTACTGGTCTACGACGAGCTTTTTGAACAGTACCACGGCATTGCAGAGATGATCGGCAAGAGTGTAACCGAGCATGAAGAGATCGCCGTCATTTTCCGTAACAATTCCAGCGCAGACGGAATCGAAGCGGCACTGCGGGAGAAGGGGATCGCCTGCCGCCGGCGCGGCGGGGTCAGTTTTTTTGACGCCAAAGAGGTGAAGTTTATTCTTGATATCTATACGCTTCTTGTGAACGAGAGCGATATGATGGCTTTCATCCATGTGTTCGAACACGCAAAAGGGGTGGGCAGCGCTCTGGCAAAGGAGCTTTACGTAGCGCTGCAATTCCTCGGCGGCGGTTCGATGCTGCGCGGGCTTTATACACCGGATTTGAAAATTTCCAACCCCTTTGAGAAACGGAAACTGAACCATCAGCTCGGACTCTTCGATGATTTTCTCGAACTGGGGCATGCCGGCCGCTTTGCCGAGGTGATCAGCGACAAGAAACTGCTGAAGAACCCCGTACTGAAGCATCCGAAACTAACCAAGGACGGGGCGAAAATGCTCTCCCAGTTCTATACCCTGCTGCAGGCGATCAAAAACCTCTCCCGCCCCCAGAACGTCGTACAGAAGATCGCAGTCTCAGATCTCTATGCGACGGTCGCGGAACAGTTGGCCGTCCGGCGTGCCATTCTACCCGACGGGCAGGTCGATGCAAAGCTTAAAACGGAAGCGCTGGAACGTATCCGCCGCAAACCGGCGGTGCTCCAGGAGCTGGCCAAACCGTACAAAGAGCATGAGCGCTTCCTCAATGCGATGATCCTCGGCTCCCAGGACCTGACGCAGGGCGAAGGGGTGCATCTTCTCAGCATCCATGCTTCCAAAGGGCTGGAGTATAAAGAGGTCTATGTCATCGATCTGATGGACGGGCGCTTTCCCAACCGTAAGCTGATGGGCAGAGGAGGGAGCCTGGATGAGGAACGGCGGCTCTTCTACGTGGCCGTGACCCGGGCGAAGGATATCCTCTATCTCAGTTTTGCCAAATACGACCGGATCAAAAAGGCACAGTTCGTGCCGTCGATTTTCCTTTACGAAGCGGGCATGCTCAAAGAGGACGAAGAGTACAGAATGCTCGTGAAAAAAGAGGAAGCGAAAGAAGACGCGTAAGAGCGTCTTCCATTGGTGTTAACGGCCGTGGACGGCGTCGTTGAGCGACCACATAGGCAGGAAGATACCCAGGGCAAGCAGCAGGACCATCGCGGCGATGATAAAGAGCATGATCGGCTCAATCGCTTCCGCGAGACCATCGATGATCTGGTCGAAACGCATCTTATAGTAATCCGTGACCTTTTCGAGCATCGAGTCGAGCTGACCCCCCTGTTCACCGGCGGAGATCATCTGAATGATCATATTCTCAAACAATCCGGTGTCGGCAAGCCCCTCACTCAGGGAGGCCCCTTTTTCGACAGCCTGTCTGACGGTCAAAAGTTTCTCCTGCAGCGGGAGGTTGTCGATCATGGCGACGGAGGTCTCAAGCGCATCGGCAATGGGAATACCCGCCTTGACAAGTGCGGAAAAGACCAAGGTGAAACGGTTAAGCGTAGAGAACATGATCAGGTCTTTGATCAAATAGGTTTTCAGCAAAAGCTGGTGCCATCGGAATTTGAACTCCCGGTTGGTATTGAGCATGTACCGGAAAATGATAAAAAAGACAATCAACCCCGCAAGGATATAGGGACCGAAATTGTTGAACAGGTACTCCAGCTTCAACAGAATAATCGTCGGCAGCGGCAGATCGGCATGCAACTCTTCGAAGATCTTTTTAAACTGCGGTACGACGTAGGAGATCAAAATCGTAAAAGCGACGGCCATGGCGATCATGACATTGCGCGGATAGGCCATTGCCTTCTTGAACTTGATGACATTGCGCCGGATCTCTTCGAGCATGTCGGCAAGCTGGTAGAGTGAATCAGCCATGTTACCGGTCTGCTCACCGAGTTCGACCATCGCCAGGGTGAGACCGCCGAGTTGAAAGCGGAAATTTTCCATGGATTTCGACATGCTTGAACCCGAGTTGATATCTTCGGCAACGGAGGAGAAGATCTCTTCGAGCACCGGGTCGTTGGCTGCCCGTGCGATTTCGTTCAATGCATCATGAACGGAGATACCGGCATTGGTCATAACGGCCAGCTGACGGATTGCAGCGATCAGAGAATCGGGTTTGACCTTCTTCTTCTTGATGTTGCCCATGAAGCGCTCTTTGAAATGTTTGAGCTGATCATCGAGCGGCGCTGCGCCTTCCATGACATTGACGACGATACCGGGATAGCGGACTTTGGCAATATACATTGCCTCTTTTTTACCGTCGGCGTAAAAGCCGTGTTGAACTTTTTTCCCTTTGGAAAGGACTGTTGCAAGATAGTATTTCATTCTTTTGCCACCCTCAAGACTTCTTCGATGGTTGTTTTACCTTCGACAACCTTATTCATCCCATTCTGGAACATACTAACAAAACCTTCCTGAATCGCCTGTTTCATCATCTCTTCTTTGGAAGCACTCCGGGCGATCATACTGCTGAGCGTTTCGGTAATGGGAAGTACTTCACTGATCATTTCCCGGCCGAGATAGCCGCTGCCGTTGCACTCTTTGCAGCCGACACCGTGGTAAAAGACCGTCTCGGGCGGGATGTAGGCCTGATACTCTTTTAAAACGGATGGCGGCACTTCAAGCTCTTTTTTGCAATGCGGGCAGATCTTGCGGACAAGACGCTGCGCCTGAACGGCGACAACGGCCCCGCTGATCAGATAGGGTTCGATGCCCATATCCGACATCCGCGGCAGTGCGCTGATGGCATCGTTGGTGTGCAGGGTCGAAATGACGAGGTGGCCGGTCAGGGCGGCCTTGATGGCGATTTCCAGGGTTTCATGGTCGCGGATCTCCCCGATCATGATCTTGTCGGGGTCCTGGCGCAAAATGGAGCGTAGCGCCGCCGCGAAGGTCATGCCGACCTGCGGATGGACCTGGACCTGCTGGATGAGGTTCATCCGGTATTCGACGGGGTCTTCGACCGTAATGACTTTGTCCTCGACGTTACGGAGTTCGTTGAGCGCGCCGTACAGCGTCGTCGTTTTCCCCGAACCGGTCGGTCCGGTGACCAGGAGAATGCCGTGCGGCTTTTTAAGGGCCTGGAGCAGCTTTTTGTAGCCGTCTGCATCCATACCGGCATCTTCCAGTCGGATAAGCGCTTTTTCCTTGTCCAAAATACGCATAACGATTGATTCGCCGTAAAGAATCGGGAGCGTAGAAAAACGGAAGTCATACTCGCGGTCACCGACCACGGCGGAGAAACGGCCGTCCTGAGGCTTGCGCTTTTCGGCGATATCGAGATTGGCGAGGAGTTTGAAACGCGAAGCGAGCGGTGGGTAGATATCCTGGTCGAAAATGAAGATCTCGGCCAGTTTCCCGTCGACACGCGCCCGGACGACGCAGTTGTTCTCCGTCGGTTCGATATGGATATCGCTGGCCCGGCTCTTGATACAGGTTTTCAGAATAACGTTGATGAGCTGGAGAATCGACGATGCGTCCTTCTGCTCTTCGGGCGAACCGATCGTGTTAAGCTCTTTGCGGATGTTGTCGACAAGGCCCTTGACACTGCTTTTAATATCGATTTTGAAGAGATAGGACTGTATCTGCTTTCCCGAAGCGATGGCGACCTGGAGGGGCTTGCGCGGGAAGACCCTCTGAATCGCTTCCTGGGCATCGATGTTGAGCGGATCGGCAAAGGCGACCGTAATGCTCATATCGCTTTCCGCTACCGGCAGGGCATTGGAGCGCTGCAGCAGGTTCAGGGGAACACGTTCCGCCAGACGGTAATCCATGTCGATCGAATCCAGGTCGATATATTGGATCTCAAGGACCTCCGCCAGATACTCCAGGACGGCCCTTTCGGGGAGAAAAGGATACTGTTTGAGAATTTCCAGGTCATACTTGCCGGCCCGGATCTGTTCAACGACGAAACGTTTGACAAAATTGAGCGATACGGCCCCGACTTTTGTCAGTGTTTCCAGCAGAATCTCCTCTTTCACCCCGACCTTGACAAGGCGGTCGATCTGGGTTTGGGAGATATGCTTTTTTTCCAGAAGATCGTGCGTAATTCTATCCACTTCGGATTGCCTTTAACGGTAAATATGCTGTTTTGTTAATATTGTATCATAATATTCCGTGATGCCAAGCTGCAGGGATTGGCCGGAATGACGCAAGAAAAGCTTGTAGCTTCGACGGGGGTTTTGGGGATCGGTCAGCACATAGGAATCGCCGCTCTTCACGTACCGATTTGCACTGTACAGATCGAAGACCCGTGAGAGGAGATGCTCCGAGGTCGGGAGCTTCAGACCCGCAAGCGTTGTCTGATTTTCAAGGGCATTGATCAGCAGGTTTCTCTGTAGCAGAATCGCAGCGAAGTACGTGGCGTTTCTGCGCGCCTCCTCCGAACGGTTTAGCATAACGACGGGCAGTGCCAGGCGATCAATGCGATCTGCTTCGAGGCAGGAAAAGGCGTAGAGTGAAACAAAACGTTCATCCAGCTCATGGCGATGCAGTGTCTTCGCCCCCTGATTGCAGGCTTGAAGGTACTGACCGTTTTGATAGAGCGTGTAGAGGCTGTCGCTGCTGGAGGCACTGAGCAGGGTTGTGGCAACTGCAAGCAGGCTCAAATGAAGCCTCATTCCATCGTCCCCTTCTCCATCTGATCAAGGGTGATTTTGGCCTTGACGGAGCTGCTCTCCTGGATGTAGCTTTTGAGGGTTTTGATCGCCATCTCTTTCTGATCCATTTTGTAAAGCGACTTTGCAAAAATGAGCCATGAATCTTCGATCGTACTATCAAGTTCATTGGTGATCAGCGCATAGTTGTAGGCTTGCTGATAGTTCCCGGTATGATAATAGCGCTTGGCGACAAAGAGGCTCAGAATAGGGTTCTTGCTCTTTTTAAAACGGGCGATGACATCCTGGATATCTTTCATGTCGTCATCGCGTAGAATCGTCATCTCTTCAGACGATGGTTCATCGTCTGTTTCGGCCCGAGATGCAGCGGGGACCGGAGGGGCGGCTTTGAGTGACGAAGAAGCCTGAATGCCTGGCAACGTTTCGGATGGTTGCGCAGGAGCGTTGATCGGCTGTATCTCCTCTTTCGGAGGTGTCGAAATGACCGGGGCCGGAGCTGGCGCCTGTTGTGACGGTCTCTGATAGACTGGCGGTGCGGCCTGTGTTCTCGCTTGCGGTTGCGGCTCTTGCGTATCGACATGGGAATAATAGTCCATGACGTCCGATTCGAACTCGTGCATGAAGCCCATGGAAGGCGTCAGTTTCAGGGCCGGCTGCTCTGCAGCAACTGCCTGTGTTTGTGCCGGTCGTGCGCTGTCGGACGCTTGCCCCTGTGCGGCAGCGGATTGTTTAGATGAGTCAACCGCCGGCATTGTCACTTTGGGCGCAGCGGGGGCCGATACGACCGCCTGTGGTTTTGATGACGTGGGAGCCGACGGTGTGAGGAGAAAATAGGTTGCAGCGAATACAAGAACTACTGCGGCACCGCCGCCGACCAGGTACGGGACCTGACGTGTTCGACGGTAGTGCTTCCAGCGCTGTTCGAGTTCAGGGACGTTAAGCATTGATAAACCCCGTTTCAATCCCCGCCATTTCAATCATTTTACGGTTGACAGCAGTATAGTTGATCTGCGTGGGCTGGTTCTCTTCATACCATGACGCAATACTGAAGAGAGCAAAGAGCAACTTGTTGGTATTACGGTAATTGCCTTCGGTCAATTCATGGATCCAGCGGACATTCTTGTCATTGAACATATTGGCGACATCAAAACAGTTTGACCGAAGCAGTTTTTTCTGAATGTAGATCTTCAATTCGGCGGCCGAAGCGTTGAGCAGCTCTTGTGCTTCCCAGATACGTGACTGGAAATGCTCTTTGGCGACAACGTCCTCCTGTTCCGTTTTGTGCAGGGAGATAATAAACTTGATCTGGCGCGTATCGGAGATCAGACGGATTTTTTCCAACAGTGCCGTTGAATACATTTGCGCTTCATCCAGCAAGACGACCGGAGGCGTTTCAAAAGTATATTGTGCGGCAAGCTCGTTAAAGCGCGTAAAATGGATGGGTTCGTCGGTGATGTAGTCAAACACATCGCGTGCCAGTGAGCGGAAAAAAGCATCTTCATCGGTAATGGGTGTTTGATACAGAACGATTTTTTGTCTGTCGTGCAGTTCTTTGTAGATACGGCTCAGCATCATACTTTTACCCGTTCCCGGTTTTCCGAAAAGCAGGATCATTTTCAGGGGTTTTTTTATGGCTTCCATCAGGGATTTGTAGACGATGGCGACGCGATCGAGCTGCACATAGGCATTCGCGTCTACTACATCGAGAAAGACCTCTTTGGAAGAGTCAAAGAGGTTCTTATTCTGCATTGGCCTCTGCAGCTGTTTCTTTGGAGGTCAGGCCGGCTTCACTGTCGGTAAACTTGGTATATCCAAGATCAGAAAGGGAGAGCGTGTTGTTCTCTTTCTTGATAATGTGCGGTTCGATAACAATAACGAGTTCCGTCGTATCCACAGCTTTTTCTTCGTATTTGAAAAGGTAACCGAGTCCCGGGATGTCACCGAGGAGCGGTACTCTGTTAGTATGCATGCTTTCGGATTTGTCGATCAGACCGCCGATGATGATACTGTTGCCGTCTTTGACGGTCACGACGGAGGCAAGCTGGCGGCGGTCAAGATCCGGCGGCATAGAGCGCTTTTGCTGCTCGATTTCGTCGCTGCTGAGTTTAATCCTTGTCTGGCTGACCGAAGGATTGATCTTGAGGGTGATCGTATTGTCGTTGGCGATCTCCGGCGTGATGTCGAGCAGAACACCCGCGAAGATGGAGTTGACCTCTTCGTTCTGTGTGGTCTGCGATGTACCGGCCGAACTACCGGCAAGAATCTGGGACTGCTGGATCTTGTAGAAATACTCCGTACCGACAGTAATGAGGGCAGGCTGGTTGTTGAGGGTCAGTACCTTCGGATTGGAGATCGCGTCAACATCCCCCTGCGTTTTAAGGAATTTGACCAGTTCCGTGATCGTATTACCCCCGGTGAGTTTGAGCAGCGACGCCGGACCGGAATAGCCTGCGGTACCCCCCGTCAGAATATTCCCCGTCGTATCAAAGGTGGAAACGTTCAATGCATCGAGTTTGTCGATGTGGAACGAGAGATTCTGCAGGGCATAGATCTGGGACCAGTCGATACCGGTCGAACTGCTGTCGCTGAGTGTGACGGCCATCATGCGGACGTCGATCAGCACCTGGTATTGGATCTTTTTCTGCAGTTCGTTGAGGTATTTTTCGAGACGCTGTTGCTGGCGTACCGTCGCCGTAACGGTGACGAGCCCCGCGTTTTTGTTGACAATCGGAGCTTCCGCCTGATAGAAGTCCGTCGGACGGTTCAGGACGCGCTGCAGTTCGAGGTCGAGTTCTTCCCAGAACTTGACCTCGTCGAGGGACTCGATCTTGATACCGGAGGTGTTGTTTTGCGTAATCTGCATGGAGCCGCCGCCGAGGTCCGCTCCCTGGCCGCCGCCACCGCCGCCGGATTGGCTGCTTGAACTTCCGGTTGCCTGGGAGCTGCTGAGCAGGATATCCGTACTGCCGATACTTTTGCGGGCACTGATGATGTAGTCGATGTTGTAGGTCTTCGTCTCGATAAAGGAGATCTTGAGGATATTGTTCTCCAGGGTATAGTTGAGGTTGTTGTCAACCAGGAGAATATCCAGGACCTCGTTCAGTGTGAGGTTCTTCAGATTGGTCCGCTGCAAGCGTTTGGACATCTTTTTTTCAGCTTCATTGTCGCTGATGATCAGTGTGAGTTCACATTCGTTGCTCAGCTGATCGACGTATTTGGAGATGGTCATCCCCTTCGCTCCGCTGATGGAAAAGAGCTCATACGTACAGTCTGCTGCCTGTACCGATGAAGCCAGCAGTAGGGCCGCGGCTACCGAAGTGATTGACTTGTGGATGCTTTGGAATGGAGTCATGTTTTTCATCGTCTTTTCCTATTTGGCGTTGATTTGGATTTTTGGGTTCTTCTTCTTCAGCGTCAGCGTTACTTCTTTCTTCTTCTTCTGAAGCAAGACGCTGTCG
Organism: Sulfurimonas sp. HSL-3221; assembly: GCF_021044585.1. GTDB lineage: Bacteria > Campylobacterota > Campylobacteria > Campylobacterales > Sulfurimonadaceae > Thiomicrolovo > Thiomicrolovo sulfuroxydans. The sequence continues at coordinate 695,912 of NZ_CP087998.1, forward strand.
CGTTCGATCTTCGTGATGACGTACCCGTAAATGGTGTCTTTTTCTTTGTACCATTTGCCGTCAATCAGCGCGGTGCGACTGTTGATGACGGATTCGAGGGTCATGTACCTCTGCTTGGGACGCTTCACGTATGTGCCCGTCGCCTTTGCCTTATGGGGCTGGTTGATAATCAGTTGCGCCCTAAAGGGGTCTTGTAATCCGTACAGCGCACTGGCATGAACCCCCTTGCGGGGCGGTTTGATCGCTGCGATCTCATCGTCTACCCACTTCATGTCAGGCTGCATGCCCTCGGCGAGTGCGATCAACGGCAGGGTGAGGAGTAGTAGCTTCGTTTTCATTAGTAAGTAATCCCCCATACAGATGAGTTGACGTCGAGTTCCAGTTTTTCCTTGGCTCTGAGGTCAAGACCGTGCAGGTCAATGACGAGATCGCTCTGCTCCATCGCATTGACGAATTTGAGCATATTGTCGAATTGACCACTTGCAAAGACTTTAATATCCAAGACATGACCGAACTTCTCTTTTTCAATGGCGCGTTTGTTGCTGAGAAGTGCGAGCTTGATGTTGTATTTTTTTGCGTTTTCGGCAATCGAGTCGATATATTTACCCCAAGCTTCTTCATTATAGAAGAGTTCGGAGATTTGGCTGATCTTGAAGTTGATGTACTCATTTTTTTCCTGAGTCGCTACCGTCTCCATTTTGATCGCTTCAATCTGCGCTTCGATCTGCTTGATTTCACTTTCGGGGTGCATCGCCAGGTACTGCTCATCCGCCCGGAGTTTTTGTTCGACGGCGATTCTCTCTTTTTTGACTTGGAGATATTCGCGCTCGGCACTTTCCCAGAAAAGAAGATAGGAAAACGCTACCAGTGCCACGGCGATCAGACCGTAGATCATATAGACCTCGCCCTGCTTTTTGCTGGCGAAGGACTGGTCTATCGGATAGAGATATTGTTCAAGATTGAATTTCATTTCAGCACCACCTTCAGGTCACCGCGGTAATAGTTGGTTTCCTCATCCAATTCGATTTTCTCGATGTTGTAGTGGAAACGCTGTGTACGGTGTTTAGTCATAAATTCGACCAGATCGGTAATTTGTTTGTCTTTTTTCGCCATGACTTTCAAGCTGAAAACCTTTTCTTGGGCATCCTGCTTATAGTTGATATCGGCAACACTGACGTCAAACCGATTCAACTCTCTGGTAAGGGCGGCCATGATTTCTGCTTTCATGGGGTAATTGACCTTGACGTCATGGATTTTGATCAGTGTCGCTTTTCGCTCTTCGAAGAGCTCGATCTCCGCATCAAGAAGCTTCTGCGCCTCTGCCTTTTGTGCCAGTTTGAGATTAATGGTCTCTTCGCGCGTCACCTTGATGGCATGCGTCTCGCGGTACTGTTTCTCCAGGAGGGCTTTACGAACGCTTTCGGCATAGCCCATTGTCCAGTAGGTGACGGGGTAGGCAAATGCGACGACGAGCGAGAGGGCCGTGACGGCGAAGAGCTTTCCACTGTGGCGTTGGAAAAACGGCGGCGGGCGGTGGTAGATGGAAAAGTTGACGTCATAGCGTGCCGCTTTGTCCGTGCGTACATACAGCTGCATCAGCTGGTGGATCTGGTCAATGTAGCTGTCCGTCGCAAAACCGTAGGAGAAGTCGAACGACTTGGCCTCAAACCCCAGATAGGTCTGGCAATACTCGTCAACCCCGGCGATTGAGCCGATCTGCGAACCGATATAAATCTCTTCGATCGTTTCGATTTCGTAAGCGCGTTTCGCGTAATTAAGAACGTCGTTGATATGGAGGAAGAGTTCGCCGAAGAGTTTGATCAGGTATTTTTGGTACTCCGGATTCTGCGTCGCAAGCCCTTCGGTCGCAAGCAGCGTCTGAAAGTCCGCAAGGTCGATCTGTTCGCCTAGGAGCTCGCAGAAACGCTCATGCATGTCACGGAAAGAGTATTTGAGACTCTTTGTGTAGACGAATTCTTGCTCATTGTAGAGGGTGAAGAAGGCGTCATTTTCCTGGAAATAGATGTAGCAGTGCGCACCGTATCCCTGAACGATCTCATGGCTGTAAAGGGTTTTGAGCAGCAGCGGTACCGGAACGATCTGGTCGACATACTGCAGAGCTGAAACCGTTTGGGCAAAGGTCTCGTCGATGACGAGCGGGTCGACAATAAATACATGGAAGATGCGTTCTTTCGCACTTCCGTCCGTCGGCACCTCGATGAAATCGATCGTGTACTCGATCGCCATGTCGAGGGCGAGCTCTTCGTATGCCTTGGTTTCAATGACAAAAGCAAGATCGTCATCGGGGATGTTTTTGCTTACACCGATCTGGGCCGTGATGAAGCTACTCGTGTTGAGATAGGAAATCCCGTACTGTTTCTTACCATACTGCGGGTTTTTAGCAGCACTTAACTGATTACCGCTCCCGAGGTAGTAGGTGTGATTATACGGGTTGTTCGAGAGGACCGTATCAAAAACCTGCTCGTTAGAATTGTTCATGTCGCAAATCCCTGTTCTTTTTGGACTGTCCGGCAGCCATATCATGAAGGGCGAATACTATCTCTAGATAGCCGGGGGCAACCGGATTGCCACCCGTTTTTGTTCACCTGGTTCATTTAATAACAACATAAAACCACATTGCAAAATAACACAGGGTGTTATCGTTCTGAGGTTTCACACATTTTCATTGTAGCCCAAGTAAACTTAAAAATTTTCTTATAAGTGTGCAAAAAAGCCCTAGTTATGGTTGTCGCGGGGGAGTGAGGTAGAATCTATTTTTATGACTTGTCTGCCGGAAGTTCAGGTTTGGTACCCGAGGTCTTCCAGCATCTTCTTATCGTTGGTCCAGTTGGGTTTCACGCTGACAAACAGATCAAGGTAGGCGCGGTGGCCGGAAAGGGATTCGATTTTCTGACGGGCATGCTTGCCGATGCGCTTGATCGTCGCGCCGCTTTTACCGATCATAATTCCTTTCTGGCTCTCCTTTTCAACGATGATTGTGGCGCGGATATGGTCGATGTCATCAGCTTCATCGATCTTGTCAATGACGACATCGGTCCCGTAGGGGATTTCGTCGCTGATGTTCTCGAAAATTGATTCGCGGATGAACTCTCGGAAGATGTCACGCAGCTTCTCATTGGTGAGGTCTTCAGGGTCAAAGAGGTAGGGTGATTCCGGCAGAAAGCGCGTAATGACCTCTTTGAGTTGTTCGAGACCGGTATGCTTGGTCACAGAGACGGGAATGAGGGCCTCGAAGTGCTCAGAGAAGGCGTTGTACTCCGCGATGCGTGCTAGCAGCTCTCCCTGGGAGATCTGGTCAATTTTGCTGAGCGCAATGAGGTGCTTTTTCCCGCCGGCAATCTCCAAAAAGCGCTTGTAGTGTTTGACGCTGTCCGCAGCCGGGGCCAGGTAGACGATCAGATCGCAGTCGCCGATCGCCTTGAGGGCCTCTTCGAGCATGAACTGGTTGAGCTTGCGCTCTTTTTCATGCAGACCCGGCGTGTCGACGAAGATCAGCTGATCTTCCCCGTGCATGACGATGGCGTTGAGACGCCTGCGCGTCGCATTGGCTTTCTGGCTGACCATGGCGATCTTCTCGCCCAGCAGCGCATTGAGTAGGGTACTTTTGCCCGCGTTCGGGCGTCCGACGAGGGCTACGAAACCGGCTTTGGTCATACAGGGGCTCCTTTAAAGGATATAACGGGAGAGGTCTTCATCTTCGATGACGATATCCAGTTTGTCGTGGACGATCGCTTTGGTGACGGTATAGGTCTCTCCGGCGTAGGATTCGGCGTCAAAACTGATCGCTTCGAGCACCTTTTCCAAGATAGTGTGCAGACGTCTGGCGCCAATGTCTTCGGTCTTTTCATTGGCCTGCTGCGCGAGGGCGGCGATGGCACGGATGGCGTCGTCATCAAACTCCAGGGTGACCTCTTCGACGGCGAGCAGCGCCTTGTACTGTTTTATCAGCGAGTTCTTCGGCTGGGTGAGGATGGCGTAGAGCGCCTCTTCGTCAAGGGACTGTAGCTCGACGCGAAGCGGGAAGCGCCCCTGAAGCTCGGGGATAAGGTCACTCGGCTTGGTCAGGTGAAAGGCCCCGGCGGCAATGAAAAGGATGTGGTCGGTTTTGACCGGCCCGTACTTTGTGCCGACGCTGCTCCCTTCGACAATGGGAAGCAGGTCACGCTGTACCCCCTCTTTGCTGGGGTCGTTGCGCCCCTGGCTCTTGGCACTGACGGCGATCTTGTCGATCTCGTCGAGGAAGATGATGCCGCCGTCTTCCGCGCGGCGTACGGCCTCGCTTCGGATGGCGTCCATATCCAGAAGCGCTTCGGTTGCTTCACTGTCAAGGATACGGATCGCATCGGAGACCTTCATCTCTTTTTTGTTCTCTTTTTTGTTGATTGAACTGAACATCTTGGCGAAGGATTCCTGCATCTTCGCCATCTCCGGCGGCATGCCGCTGTCGTTGAACTCGATATTTCCCTTGGGGAGCTCGATCTCGATCGTCTTGTCGTTCATCTCGCCGTCAATGACCCTCTGCCGCATCCGTTCGCGGGAGGAAGCATATTCGGCTTTCTTGGTCTCCGAGGAGAGGGGCGGCAGCGGTGGCAGCAGCTTGTCGACGATCTTGTCGAGGACATACTCTTTGATCGCCTCTTCGTTCGCCGCTTTCTGCTCCTCTTTGACAAGAGCGATGGAGGTCATGACGAGGTCGCGGACCATGGACTCGACGTCGCGGCCGACGAAGCCGACCTCCGTGAACTTGCTTGCTTCGACCTTGATGAAGGGAACGCCCATCATCTTGGCCAACCGGCGGGAGATCTCCGTCTTTCCGACCCCGGTAGAGCCGATCATCAGGATGTTCTTGGGCATGATCTCGTGCTGCATCTCGCCGTCCAGCTGCATCCGGCGGTAGCGGGTGCGCAGGGCAAGGGCGATGCTCTTTTTCGCAGCCTGCTGGCCGATGATGTAGGCATCGAGATAGGAGACGATCTCCTTGGGGGTCATGTTCATGCTTCCGAGGCCTCCAGGGTCAGGATTTTGATCTCATGGTTGGTGTAGATGCAGAGGTCCGCCGCGATATGCAAGCTCTCCTCGACGAGGGCCTCGGGTGCCATGTCAGCATGCTTTTTCAGGGCACGGGCGCTGGCAATGGCGTAGTTGCCGCCGCTGCCGATGGAGGCAATTTGGCCATCCTCGGGCTCGACGACGTCGCCGTTGCCGGTGAGGATAAAGATATGCTCGGTGTTGAGGACGATCATCATCGCTTCCAGACGCCGAAGGACCTTGTCTTTCCGCCACGCTTTTGAGAAGTCGATAATGGCCTTGACCATGTCCCCTTTGCGCGCGGAGAGGAACTCCTCGAACATGTCGAAGAGGTTGAAAGCGTCCGCCGTGGAGCCGGCGAATCCGGCCAGCACCTGGCCGTTGTGCAGTTTGCGGATCTTAGTGGCGTTGTTTTTTAGGACGGTGTGCCCGAAAGTGACCTGCCCGTCCCCGCCGATGACCGCTTTGCCCTCACCCTTGTACGCGAGGATCGTCGTTGCGTCGAACATTATGCACCTACGATGTCGAGGTGCAGTAGCGCATGGATGCCGTGGCCGAGTTTGAGGTCGACCTCGTGCTTCCCGGTCATTTTGATCGCTTTTTTGGCTTCAATGTGCTTTTTGTCGATGGTGATGCCGTGCCCATCCTCGAGCGCTTTGGCGATGTCATCTTTGGTGACGGCGCCGAAGAGGTGGCCGGTGTCGCCCAGTTTCTTCGCGATTGTCACCTCCAGGGCTTCGAGCTTCGCTTTCATGGCGGTGAGGTCGGCGATCTCCTGGGCCTCGTTCGCGGCGGCCTGGCGTTTTGCCTCCTCCCATTCCGCGATCACGTCGTCGGTGGCATGCTTGGCAAACCCTTTGCCGATCAGGAAGTTCTTGCCGTAGCCGTCTTTGACCTCTTTAACCTCGCCGGCTTTGCCGAGGCTTTTGACATCTTTGATCAACAGTACTCTCATCTCTTCTCCTTGTGTTTCAGCGTTCGAGTTCGCCGCCGTAAGCGACGATCCCGTAGGTCAGGTTACCGACGTTTTCAAATCCCATGTCACTGAGGATGCGCTGGCAGTGCGCACTCCGGCTGCCGACATGGCAGTAGACGATCAGCTTCTCTTTTTTGGAGAGCTTTGCGCTCTCCAGGGTGTCGCAGAAGCTGCTGGTGGGGATAAGGCGGTCGGCGCCCTTGATATGCCCCATCTGCCACTCCATGTGTTCGCGCACGTCGATCAGTTTGAAATCGACCATGCCGAGCATTCTCCCTTCGAGAAGGGCGGTGAGCTCGTCACCGTCGAACTGCTCTTTTTGAAGCAGCAGAGCGCACTCTTCGGCACTGAGTCCTCGGGAGTGCTGGTGAACGACCTCTTCGATCTCCTCTTCGCTTCGGTGCTGGGCGGCATATGCGGGGGTGCAGAAGATCTGGCAGTGGCAGACCCCGTCTTCGGGGATCTCTTTCTCGATGGCCGGCTTACAGGGGCAGATGCGGTCCTGCTCTTTGTCGCCGGTGACGAAGAAGCAGGGGCAGTAACGCTTACCATGCATCAGTTTGTTGCGCGTCAGCCCCAATTGGATGCCGTCGTTGATCTCCGCATCGGGGTTGTAAGACCAGCCGAACTGCTCAACGACTTTGTCCGTAAAACGGATCGTCCGCTCGAGCTCGCTCTGGAATTCGTCAGAGTTGATATCGATCTTCGTAATTCCGCCGGCCATAACGGTTTCCTTCTACTGTTTGCGCGCTTTGCCCGCGATAATGAAGCGCAGGGCGTTGAGCTTGATGAAGCCGTTGGCGTCTTTCTGGTCGTAGACCGCGTCCTCTTCGAAGGTACAGTATTCCGGGTTGAACAGCGACTGTTCGGAGCTGCGGCCGACGACGATGACGTTGCCCTTGTAGAGCTTCAGGCGGACCGTCCCTTCAACGTTCTCCTGGGTCTTGTCGATGGCGGCCTGGAGCATCTCGCGCTCCGGTGCGAACCAGTAGCCGTTGTAGATCAGTTTCGCGTAGCGCGGCATCAGCTCGTCTTTGAGGTGCGCCTCTTCGCGGTCGAGGGTGATGGACTCGATGGCGCGGTGCGCTTTGAGCATGATCGTACCGCCCGGCGTTTCGTAACAGCCGCGGCTCTTCATCCCGACGTAGCGGTTCTCGACGATATCGGCGCGGCCGATACCGTGTTTGCCCGCCAGCTTGTTCAGGGTCTCGAGCATCGTTGCCGGGGAGAGGGCTTCACCGTTCAGGCTGACCGGGTCGCCGTTTTTATAGCCGATCTCGATGTACTCAGGCTCGTCCGGTGCCGTCTCCGGGGAGACGGTCCAGCGCCACATATCTTCTTCGGGTTCCGCAGCGGGATCTTCAAGGATGCCCCCCTCGTAGGAGATGTGCAGGAGGTTGGCGTCCATGGAGTAGGGGGATTTTTTCCCGCTTTTCTCGATCTTGATGCCGTGCTTCTCGGCGTAGGCGAGCAGCTTTTCGCGGGAGTTGAGGTCCCATTCGCGCCACGGGGCGATGATGGTGAGGCTGCTGTTCTGGCCGAGGTAGCCCAGTTCGAAGCGGACCTGGTCGTTCCCTTTGCCGGTTGCGCCGTGGCTGACGCCGTCGGCGCCGGTGATCTTGGCGATCTCCGCCTGGCGCTTGGCGATCAGCGGACGGGCAATGGAAGTGCCCAGAAGGTATTCGCCTTCGTAGATGGCGTTGGCGCGGAACATCGGGAAGACGTAGTCGCGGACGAACTCTTCGCGCAGGTCGTCGATAAAGATGTTTTCAGGTTTGATACCGAGGCTGAGCGCCTTCTGGCGTGCCGGTTCGACCTCTTCGCCCTGGCCGATATCGGCGGTAAAGGTGACGACTTCGCACTGGTACTCATCCTGCAGCCACTTGAGGATGACGCTGGTGTCCAGGCCGCCGGAGTAGGCCAAAACGACTTTTTTGACTTCTTTTTTCATGGATATATGTCCTTGAAGGATAATTATGATGCCGCGATTTTAGCGCAGTTTAGATGACGACGAGGTAAAGGGCACCCGGGTTCGGGTGGGGGACCTGCTATACTTTTGAAAAAGTTTGGAGCTCCGGATGCCAAGTTTTGCCATTATCGGCGGTCTTTTGCTCAATGTCGGCGCCTTTTTGACCTACCGCGGGAAGATCTTCGAAGCGGTGTGGGCCTACCTGGTGGCGGACCTCTGCTGGATCGCGATGGCCTGGGAACGCAATGATGGCTGGGGCATGCTCTTTATCGCCATAGGCATCGCCTTCGGGCTGCTGGCCTTTCGGCGGATGCACCGGGGGGACATGGAAAAATCACTGAACAAGGATGAACGTGGCTGATACGATGCTATACGAGGCGCAGGGACTGCAGCTCGACCTCTCCAAAATCACCCGTCTCTACCCGGCGGCGATCGTCGAGGGGGGCGGTGCCGAGGCCCAGGTCTCCCTGGAGTGGGCGGATTTGAAAAAAGACGAAGTGAAGATCGCGGAGTACGTCCTCGTCTTTGACTTCGACCCCCCCGGAGAGGTCCCGGCCCAGCGCAAACTGCTCCATTTCGAGACGAAAGCGGCGCTCTTCGAGACGATGCAGACCCTCTCCGATATCTTCGAAAAGGCCTACAAGGGGGCTTAGCGGATTACCTGAAGCGGGTCGATGTGGTAGTTTTTCTGGGTCACTTCGAACATCAGTTCATCGTTCACGCGGCCGATGACGCTCCCTTTTTTGAGACGTTTGCCTTTCTGGACCGTCGGGGCGATCTGGTCGAGGTGGGCGTAGATGGTATGCAGTCCGCCGGAGTGCTCGATAATGACGACGTTCTCCAACATCGGCGTCTCCTGGGCAAGAATAACCTTGCCGTTGAAGACGGCCTTGACTTTGGCGTTGGGGCTTTTTGGCTGCAGGGAGACCGACTCGTTGAAGATCTTGATCTTGTAGATCGGGTCGGTGTAGGTGCCGTAGCGCTTCAGGACCGTGTACGCATCGAGTGGTGCGATTGTCTTTGAACCGCGGTAGCGGCGGGTCCGCGCTTTGTGGTAGCTGCTGCCGACGGAACGGACGTCGGGAACCTCTTTGGAAGCCAGCAGCGCTTCGTTGCGCTTCTCCTCCTGGCGCGCGGCCGCTTTTTGCGATTCGCTCTCCTGGATGATGTGCAGTTGGGCCAGGGTCTCTTTCAGGGCGGACTTCTGCGCCAGGATCTTTTTGATCTCTTTCTTATAGCGGCTCTTCTTCGTCTGCAGGTCGCCCAGGGCCTTTTCATTCGTCTGTTTGGCTTTTTGGAGGTCGCGTTTTTCCTGTTCGATCGAAGCGATGTCCGTTTTGAGCCTTGCTGTTTTTGCCGTCAGTTGCTTCAGGGCGGCTTCGTTCGCGCGGTAGTCATTCCCGAGCTTTTTGATCTGTTCTTTGGTCTGTGCGTTCAACGCGCTAAAAACCGCCTCGCCGATGACCGCGTCGGGGGAGAGAGTGTTGCTGTCCTCCTGGATCATGGTGAGCGAGACGATGCGCGCCATAAGGTCGGCGAGGTCGTCGCGCAGTTTTTTGCGGTTGGCCTCGAGGGTCTGCTGCGTTTCGGCGAGCGTGACCAGTTCATCCTTGGCACCGGAAAGGATGGTGGCCTTGCCCTGCAGTGCCGACTCGAGGGATTCGATCTTCTTCTGCTGGGTCAGAACGGTCCGCTTTTTTTTCAGGATCGCCTTGGCGGTCTTGGCCATCTTGGCATTGACCGAGGCGTAGTTGCGGTCGAAAGAGCTGAGACTTTTGGAGGTCTCGTCGATTTTGTCGTCGATGCTCTTGGCCGCCACGGCGGCGGTCAGCAGCACGAAAAGCAGAAGGGCGGCCCGGATCATACCTCTTCTTTGTGCCCCATGACGATCATGGAAGCGAGCAGGATGGAGAGGGAGATGGCCACGCCCGTGAGCAGCGGCACGTCGTGCAGCGGCTGGAAGAGCGTCGGTTGCAGCTGTACGAGGGAGAGGAGCTGAGCCATCCAGCCGTAGTGGTCGACGAGGACAAAGACGGTCGTCGCCAGCAGCGAAGCGATCACGGCATCGACGATGGCCAGGCGGAAGAGGACGGCCGATCGCAGCCAGACCGGGGCACCGAAGAGGGCCATGATGTTCATCCGTTCGCGGTGCTGGAACTGCCACAGGCGCATCTCTTTGATGATGAGCAGCGAGGTGACGAGGAGGACGACGGCCGCCAGGACGCTGACAACGTTCTTGAAAAGCTGCAGCAGCCGGTAGACGGTGTCATGCTGCTGCGCAAAGGTCTCGACGCGGCTGATGGCCCGATCGCGCAGCAGCCTCTTTCCCAGTTCCCGCGCCTCGTCCGGGGTGATGAAGTGGGCCATCCGGAGCCGGTAGAAGTGCGGAAGGTTCAGCGTCATCAGGTTGATCTGGGAGTCCCCGGTCTGCTGCTGGAGCTGCTGCAGCACCCGGGCGGGCGAGAGGGGTTCAACGGCGCTGATAGCATCGTCGATGCCCTGGAAAAAGGCGAGGGAGAGGTTGTTGTCGCTGACGACGACGATGCCGTAGTTGTCCCCCAGGCGCTGTTCGTACGCCCCGATGACCCGCTCCAGGCTCAAAAAGAGCTGCAGGGTGATGAGGATGGAAAAGAGCGCCGTGATCAGCGAAAAGTGGCTTTTAAGAGACTTCATAGACGTCTCCGTGCTCAATATGGTAGTGCTTGTATTTGATCCCCAGCGTCTCGGGGATGTGGTGGGTGACGACGACGACGGTCGCTTCGAGCTGGGTGTTGGCCCCCTCGAGAAGGTTCCAGATCACCTTGGAAGAGTACTCGTCCAGGTTCCCCGTCGGTTCATCCGCGAGGATAAGGATGGGGTTGTGGGCGAGGGCGCGTGCCATGGCGACGCGCTGCTGCTCGCCCCCGCTCAGCTCCATGGGGTACTTGCCCCGCTGGTGGGTAAGTTTGACGTGGCCGAGAAGCTTCTCCACCTGCATCTCGCTGATGTCGCGGGCGTAGCCGTTGATGAGCAGCGGGAGCATGACATTCTTTTCGATCGTCCACTCTTTGACAAGCTTGTAGTCCTGGAAGACGATGCCGACGTGGCGGCGCAGGAAGTTGAGTTTCTTCGTATGGATATTGTCCATGTCGACCCCGCCGACGGTGAGGTTGCCCGAGAGCATAGGGAGAGCGCCGAAGAAGGATTTCAGCAGGGTGGACTTGCCGCTCCCGCTGGCCCCGGTGATGAAAACGAAGCTCCCCGAGTCGATCGCGAAGGTCGCCTTGGAGATGATCGTTTCATGCTTGCCGTAGCCCAGGGAGAGGTTGTCGGCGATGATGATCTTATCCATGCAGGGCCTCGATCAGGAGCTGATGCGCGCGGGCGTTCGTCCGGGAGCGCACCGGCGGTGTCGGGAGGTAGCGCGGCGCATCGCCGAGGATCAGATAGAGATGCTCGGGACGGGCGTAGGGGCCCATGGAGAGGCGGAACATGGCGCGGTCGTCGTCGGTGCGGTAGAGGCGCTCGAAGTGCACGAACCCTTCGTCAAAACGCAGCGTGGAGCCGTTGAGGGCTTCGAGGCGTTCATGGTCGGGTGCGATGGCGTCGAAAACGAAGGGGGCGATCGCCTCCAGCGGTCCGGAAAGCTCTTCGTTGTGCATCAGTACGTCGTAGATGTTCTTCTCCATCCGGCGCCAGCGGTCCTCGTACTTGCTGCTGACCTCCAGGGCGCGGTTCTTGTAGATCTCGATATGGTTCTGGTTCAGGGCCATAAAGGTCTCGAAACTGTAGGCGAAGTAGTTGTCGCTGTCGGTACGCAGTTCCAGTTTCCCTTCGGGTTTCAGCACCCGGATGCTCTCGGCGATGAAAGCTTCCCCGATGACGCGGCGCTGGGGTTTCTTGTCCCAGGGGACGGGAAAGTGGACGTAGATGCGCCCGGCAAGGTTGGAGGGGACGAGTTCCAAAAAGAGGCGGGCGTCATAGTCGAGCAGCAGGAGATTGTCAAGCTGCTGGATATTGATCTGTTTGAGCACCTGCTCGATGGAGGGCTTGTGGATCTCGATCCCGATAAAGAGGACTTCCGGGTTCGCCTTGGCCTGGTGCAGCAGGTGGCGGCCGGAACCGAAGCCTACCTCGATGCGGATCTCACGGTCGGTGGGAAAGTTGCGCTCGAAATCGTGGATGGACCAGAGCGCGCTGTCGTTGCCCAGGTGCATGTTTGCTTCGCCGCTGTCGACGTTCGAGGCGAGGACCTCCAGTCCGACGAGCCCCGCATAGGCCTGAAGGGCGCGCTTGACATAGTGGGTGGCCGAGGGGCGGGAGATCTTGTCCGCTTTGAGCAGGGTTTTGTCCGGCAGCCGCTTGAGCAGCAGGAAGAACTCTTTCTCGCCGATGGAAGCGGCGATCAGCTTTTCATCGTCGTGGAGGGTATTCTCCGCCATATAGTGAAAGGTGACGCCGTCCGCGGCCGCGGGGAAGGCCGGAGCCTTGAACGAAGCGATATGCAGGTGGGGCATCGGGTTACTGGCCCTCCAGGACGATGGTCTTGGACGCGGAGGGCTCAGACTTGAGGCCGTTGGCATCGACGGCGATCACCTTGTAGCTGTACTCCAGCCCCGGCGAAACGTTCACATCGGTGAAGCTTTCGGTCTTGATGTCGCGGATGACGTTCTCTTTGCTGTCGAACCATCCGCTGCGGGTCGTCTTGAGGAGTTCGAAAGCGACGGCGCGGGCATCTTTTGCCGTCCAGCGTACCACCACCGCTTTGTTGCGCAGTGCGAGGCCGGTCAGCTCCGGTACGGCTGGTGCCGCCATCGTCGTGCCTTCGGAAGGTTCGCTCGGCAGGCTTTCCAACTCATCCTTGTCGACGGCCGCGACCTTGTAGAAGTAGTGTGCCCCGTTTTCTTCGACCTTGTCCGTAAAAGCGGTTCTGTCGACTTTGGCGCGGTAGCTGTAGTAGCCGTCCTCGCGGTCGGCACGGTAGACCTTGTAGTAGACAATCCCTTTGTTGGGGGAGGGCTGCCACTGCAGGGCGACCTTGTGGATCGCACCCCGGCCGGCCGAGAGCTGCGACGGCGGCAGCGGGAGCGGCTTGGTCGCGACGGTCACGACGGCGGAGGGGAGGCTCTTCTCGCCGCTGAAAGTGCGGGCGAGGATGCGGTAGCGGTAGACGCTGTCGTCGTCAAGATCGTGGTCGATGTGTTCGGCGTGGAGGCGGCCGTCGATGCGGGCAATCCAGTGGAAGGATTTCTCGCCCGGATCGAGGCGTTCGATTTCATACCCCTCGACGCGCAGGTCCGGGTGGGGACGCCAGAGGAGCTTGGCACTGCGTGCGAGCTCTTTGGTCGCCGTGAAGTAGCTGACGGGCTCGGGGAGGCTCAGTGTTTTGGCGGCGACGGTGTTGTCGGGCATCGATTCGCGCCCCTTGGCGTCGACGGTCGTGAAGCGGTAGCGGTAGGTCGTGGCGGGCTGCAGGCCGGCGTCGACGTAGTGGGTACGGAGGGTGTCGTCGATGACGGCGATGCGGTAGAGTTTGTCATCCTCGCCGCCCGGGGTGTCGCGGTAGATATTTACGCCTTTGACCCGCGTGTCCTTGACCGGTTTCCACTCAAATGCGATGGCGGCGGTGTCGCTCAGGTAGCCGTTGATGCTGACCTGGGGCAGGGTGTTGTCGATAGCGACAGGTCCGGCGGGGGTGGGGCCTCCGACACAGCCGCTAATCAGCAGTGTCAGTGTCGAAAAGAGTGCCGATACGATCAGGGTCGAGCGTCTCATCATCCAGTGTCTCCGTAGCGAAATGCGACTGCAGCCTCTCTGTGAGCGCCGCGGGAAGCGGGGCCGCAAAACGCATTGCCTCTCCCGTCCGCGGATGGGTGAAGTAGAGCGTATAGGCGTGCAGCAGAATACGTTGGATTTTATCGGGATTGCTCTTAATGCCGTATAAATGGTCGCCGAGGATATGGCGGCTGAAACTTTCCAGGTGGACGCGGATCTGGTGGGTGCGCCCCGTAAAGAGTTTGCAGGCGATCAGCTCCTCCTTTTCATCCTTGGAGAGCAGCAGCTTTTTGAAGAGGGTCTGTGCGCTCTTGCCGTGGGGAACGACGGCCATCTTGAGGCGGTTGTGGGGGCTGCGCCCGATCGGCTTATCGACCAGGGTGAGGTCCTCTTTGAGCGGCGGGGTGACGACGGCGAGGTAGTAGCGCCCCATGCTCTTGTCCTGGAGCTGTTTGGAGAGGGCGTCGTGGGCCTCGTTCGTTTTGGCGACGATCATGACGCCGCTGGTGCCTTTGTCGAGGCGGTGGACGATGCCGTGGCGCTCCTCGCCGCTGAGCGTCGAGAGGCGGATGTCGTGGTGTTTGAGCCAGTCGACGAGGGTCGGCTCCTTGACGCTGGGGGCGGGGTGGACGGTAAGGCCGCTGGGCTTGTTGATGATCAGCAGGTCGTCATCCTCATAGAGAATGGGCACGTCGAAATCGATGGGCTGCGCTTCCTCCGGCTCCATCTGCGGCAGCGTGACCGTGACCTTTTCACCGGCTTTGAGCTTCACCCCCGGCTTGGCCGCCGCTTTGGCCTCGACGGCGACATGGCCGTTTTTGATGAGGTGGGCGATCTGATTGCGGGGTTCGCCCATCGCCTTCCCCAGAAAGGTGTCGAGGCGTTCGCCCCCGGCGGCTTCGAAAGTCAGGACAGTTGGCTGCATGGGAACCTTTGTTATAATTTTGGCACTGGGCATTAAGCGCTGTGGCTAAAAGCTGGATGGGGACCCGTACCGCTCTTTTTTCTACACGTTTGACGCTGAACGCTTAACGCTTGAGAGGACGTGCCTTGCGCAGAATAGATAGACGCATTTTAGCACACTTCGATTTTGTCATCCCGGCGCTGGTCGTGCCCCTTGTCCTGGTGTCGGGGTGGCTTATCGGCGAGATCCACCCCCTTCTGGCGCACAAACATCTCGTCTATGTCGGCGTCGGCGCGGTCGTCTTCACCTTTTTCTTCTTTCTGCCTGTACGGCGGCTGAGCTGGATGATCCCGATCTTCTACTGGTTCAACATCGGTCTGCTGCTCGCCGTCGAGTTCTTCGGCCATGCGCGCCTGGGGGCGAAGCGCTGGATCGAGCTCCCCTTTGTGCACTTTACCCTGCAGCCTTCCGAGCTGATGAAACCGGCGTTCATCCTGATGCTGGCCTACCTCGTCTCGCGTAATCCGCCCCCCTACGGTGGCTACGGCTGGGCCGCTTTTTTGAAACTCTCCTTTTACATCCTGCTCCCCTTCTTCCTTATCGCCAAGGAGCCGGACCTGGGGACGGCTACCGTCTTGCTGCTGCTGGGGGTGGGGGTGCTCTTTCTCGTCGGGGTGCGCTGGAAGATCTGGCTGACGCTGGCGGTCGGTTTTATCGTCTCGATGCCGCTGATCTATACCCAGCTGCACGACTACCAGAAGAAGCGGATCACGGACTTTATGAGCGAGAAACCGAGCTACCACGTCCAGCAGTCCATCATCGCCATCGGTTCGGGCGGGGTCGTCGGCAAGGCCAAGGAGGAGGCGACGCAGACGCAGATGAAGTTCCTTCCCATCGCGTCGAGTGACTTCATTTTCGCCTATGTCGTGGAGCGTTTCGGGTTTATGGGGGCTGTGCTGCTGATCGGGCTCTATGCCCTGATCATCATCCACCTGCTCGGCATCAGCCTCTACACCCACGACCCCTACATTAAGGTCGTCAGCGCGTCGGTCTCGTTGCTCATCTTCGTCTACATGAGCGTCAACATCGCGATGACCATCGGGCTCGCCCCCGTCGTCGGTGTCCCGCTGCCGATGTTCAGCTACGGCGGCAGCAGTTTCGTCAATTTCATGATCCTCTTCGGCATCCTCGAAAACCTGATGGCGTTCCGCTTCACCGAACTCTACCACCGCCGGGGCAAAAAAAGCTTCGTCTAAAGGGCGCGAAAGTATAATTCGCTCCTTCCGATACCGGATGTGGGTCTTTAGCTCAGTTGGTTAGAGCCCCCCGCTCATAACGGGGTGGTCCAGGGTTCGAGTCCCTGAGGACCCACCACCAAACCTACGATACCTTTTCCCTTTTATTTTTCAGAACGTTATGGCGCATCCAACAGTTTTTCAATGGCGCTTTCCAGTGTTTTCGGCTCCGTCGAGGGGGCAAACCGTTCGACGACGTTGCCGCTGCGGTCGACGAGGAACTTGGTGAAGTTCCACTTGATCGCCTCGCTGCCCAGCACGCCCGGCCGGGCCTTTTTGAGGTGGCGGTAGAGGGGGTGGGCGTGCTCGCCGTTGACGTCGATCTTGCCGAACATCGGGAAGGTGACCCCGAAATTGTTCCGGCAGAAGGTTATGATCTCCTGTCCCGTTCCCGGTTCCTGGGAACCGAACTGGTTGCAGGGGAAACCGAGGACGACCATGCCCCGGGATTTGTATTGCTCATAGAGCGCTTCGAGCCCTTCGTATTGCGGGGTAAAGCCGCAGCGGCTGGCGACGTTGACGATTAGCATAACCTTGCCGCGGTAAGCTTCGAGCGTCGTGGCGCTGCCGTCAATGGTTTTAACGTTGAAAGCGTAGATGTCGGTCATTGTATTCTCCTGGGCGCAGTTTTGGATGGAAAAGAGCAATAAGAGTCCAAAAAGCCCCCGTATTGTCCGCTGTCTCATCATCTTCCTTCGTCCGTGTGATACCGCATTGTAACATCCATGTAAACTCCCTTGGTCGCGGAGATGGAACAGACGTCGGAAACAGCGGCGGGTCCGGGGTGTGAAAACCCGTGGGGGGTGGGTGAAAAATAGGCGCGGTTTTCCCGAAGTTGAATCGAGAAAAGTATATAATGCAGCAATATTCCGAGGACGCACAAGGAAAACCATGGCGCTCAAAGTCGTAATCTCCCACAAAACCGCTTACCAGTATGACCGTTACGTGTCGCTTTCGCCGCATACCATTCGTTTGCGCCCCGCGCCGCACAGCCGCACCCCGATCGAGGCGTACTCGCTCAAGATCAAGCCGGAGAACCACTTTATCAACTGGCAGCAGGACCCCTTCGGCAACTACCTCGCCCGTATCGTTTTCCCTGAAAAGACGAAAGAGATGAGCATCGACGTCGAGATCATTGCTGACCTGATCACCATCAACCCTTTCGATTTCTTCGTCGACGAGTATGCGCAGGACTTCCCGTTCAAGTACAAGCCGGCGCTGAAAAAGGAGCTGCTGCCCTACCTGGAGATTACGGACAAAGGCAAAAAGCTCAAGACGTTCATGGAGTCGCTCGACCTGAAGACGAAACGCAATATAAACGACTTTCTCGTCTACCTCAACACGGAGATCCACAAGTACCTCGACTATACGATCCGGCTCGATCCGGGCGTGCAGACCTGCGAAGTGACCCTGGGCAACAAACTCGGCAGCTGCCGCGATTACGCCTGGCTCTTCGTGCAGGTACTGCGCCACCTGGGACTCGCGGCGCGTTTCGTCTCCGGCTACCTTGTCCAGCTCACCGCTGATGTCAAATCCCTCGACGGCCCGAGCGGCCCGGAAGCGGACTTTACGGACCTGCACGCCTGGACGGAGGTCTACGTCCCGGGGGCGGGATGGATCGGTCTCGATGCGACCAGCGGCCTCTTCGCCGGGGAGGGGCATATCCCCCTGGCATGTACGCCCCATTACGACAGCGCCCACGCCATCGACGGGGCGACGGATAAATGCGAGACGGAGTTTGATTACTCCAACACTGTCACGCGGATCTTCGAATCGCCCCGGGTCACCAAGCCCTACCGCGACGAACAGTGGGAGGCGATCTACAACCTCGGGTTCGAGGTCGACAGGGAGCTCGAAGCCAACGACGTCCGTCTCTCGATGGGGGGCGAGCCTACTTTCGTCTCCATCGACGACATGGAGTCCGAGCAGTGGAACACCGAAGCCGACGGCGAACACAAGCGCGAACGTGCCGACGTCCTGGCGCACCGGCTGCTGGGGACCTTCGGCAAGGGCGGGATGCTGCACTACGCCCAGGGGAAATGGTACCCGGGCGAACCGCTGCCGCGCTGGCAGAAGTCGGTTGTCTGGCGCAAAGACGGCAAGCCGATCTGGCGCAACCCGAACCTTTTTGCCGACATGAACGCGACCTACAGCTACACGACCGAAGACGCGAAGCGTTTCATGGAGCTGCTGTCGCTGACGCTGGGCGTGAGCGACAAGAACATTGTCGAAGCCTATGAAGACCCCGTCTACTACGTCGTCAAAGAGGCCGAGCTACCCATCGACGTCGATCCGACGACGTTTGACCTGGATGACCCGCTCGAGCGCCGTACCCTGGCGCAGCTGCTACAGCAGGGGCTGGCCAACCCGGTCGGCTATGTCCTGCCGCTTAACTACGGCAAGACACGCTGGATCACCTCGGCATGGGAGTTCCGCCGCGGAAAACTCTTTCTCAGTGCGGGGAACTCGCCGCTGGGCCTGCGGATGCCACTGGAGTCGCTGATGGCCAAACCCCATGTGGAGCTGGCGCAGAACTTCGAACCCGACCTTTTTGCAGAGGCCCCGGCACTGGGGGATTACCTTGACGATGCGCGGGCACGCTGCGAAGCGGCGACCCCGGAGACGACGGAGGCGAACCGTTACGACGCCTTCGTGCGGACGGCGATCAGTACGGAAGTGCGCGACGGTAAACTCTATATCTTCCTGCCGCCGCTCAACCACACAGAGGCCTTCCTGGACCTCATGGCCTCCATCGAGGCGGTCGCGGCGAAGCTCAATGTCAAAGTCGTCCTCGAGGGGTACGAACCGGCCCACGACAACCGCATCGAGCGCATCAAAGTGACCCCGGACCCGGGGGTTATCGAGGTTAACATCCATCCGGCGAAGAACTGGAGCGAACTGACCGAAACGATGCTGGGACTTTACGAGGACGCGCGCCAGTCGCGGTTGGGAACGGAGAAGTTCATGGTCGACGGCAAGCATACGGGTACGGGCGGGGGGAACCATGTTACCATCGGGGCGATGACGCCGCACGACAGCCCGCTGCTGCGCCGCCCGGAACTGCTGCGCAGTCTTATCACCTTCTGGCAGCACCACCCCTCCCTGAGTTACCTCTTCTCCGGTGCTTTCATCGGCCCGACCTCCCAGGCGCCCCGTGTCGACGAAGGGCGCGCGGAGAACCTCTATGAACTGGAGATCGCCTTTGCGCAGATCCCCGAAAATGGTGAGGTGCCCTACTGGCTCACCGACAGGCTCTTCCGTCATATGCTCACCGACATCACCGGCAATACCCACCGTTCCGAGTTCTGTATCGACAAGCTCTACTCGCCCGATTCGAGCACGGGACGGCTGGGCATCCTGGAGCTGCGCGGTTTCGACATGCCGCCGCATTCGCAGATGGCCCTGATGCAGATGCTGCTGGTACGCACCCTGGTCTCGCTCTTCTGGCGCAAGCCCTACCGCCACAAACTGGTGCGGTGGGGGACCCAGCTGCACGACAAGTTCCTGCTGGAACACTACGTCAAAGAGGATATCGCCGACATCGTCCGTTTCCTCAATGCCGAGGGATACCCCTTCGAGCTGGACTGGTTCGACCCCTTCTTCGAGTTCCGCTTCCCGCTTTACGGCATGGCGACGGTGGAGAATGTCCATCTCGAACTGCGCGCGGCCATCGAACCGTGGAACGTCCTGGGAGAAGAGAGCGGATCGCAGGGGACATCGCGCTATGTCGATTCGTCGCTGGAGCGCGTCCAGGTCAAAGTGAACAACTTCGTTCCGGAGCGCTATGTGCTCACCTGTAATGGGGTCGCGGTGCCGTTGAACCCGACGGGCGTCGAGGGCGAGTTCGTCGCCGGGGTCAAGTACAAAGCGTGGGAGCCGTGGTCGGCGCTGCACCCGACGATCGGGGTCGACACCCCGCTGACGTTCGATGTCGTCGACCGCTGGAACCAGCGCTCCATCGGGGGGATGACCTACTACGTTTCCCACCCGGGCGGCCGCAGCTACGATACCTTCCCCGTCAACAGCTACGAGGCGGAGTCGCGCCGAATTAACCGTTTCTGGGGCTTCAACCATACCCAGGGCAGTGTCGATGAGGTGCCGACCCACGTGGTCGAACAGGCGCTGCCGGCAGGGGAGCGTGAAGTGACGCGCAAAGTGGCCGAGAAGCACGCCGGCGACAAGGTCTTTGTCTTCCAGGAGCTGCCGCGCAGCGCCGAGTATCCCCATACGCTGGACCTTAGACGGAAATGGACACGGGTGTAAATGGGGATTTTCGACCGCTATTTTTCCGAAAGCTCCTTTGACGAGATGGTCGATGCGCAGCGGCAGTGCCGCCCGCATTGGCAGGCGATCTGCGACCAGATCGAGGCGACCGGCATCGAGGGGCTGAAAGCCAAACAGGCGGAGCTGGACTGGAGCCTCGAAGAGAACGGCGTCACCTACAACGTCTACGACGCCCCCGACGGGATCACCAAACGGCGCTGGACGCTCGATCCCATCCCCTTCGTCGTCACCCAGACGGAGTGGGACGGCGTCGTCAAGGGGCTGCGTCAGCGCGCGAAGCTTTTCGACCTGATGCTGCGCGACCTCTACGGCGACCAGCTTCTGCTGCGGCAGGGGATCCTGCCCGCCGAAGTCGTCTACGCCCACAAGGGGTACGCGGCGGAGATGTTCGGTTTCGGACACAAAATGGATTTTGAACTCTTCTTCTACGCGACGGACATGGCGCGGGGGCCCGATGGCAAGTTCTGGATCGTCAATGACCGTATCCAGGCCCCGTCGGGCCTCGGTTACGCCGTCGAGAACCGCCTGAGCATGAACATCATCGCCAAATCGCTCTATCCGGGGGTACATACCCGCCGGCTCGCGGGCTTCATCGAAGAGATGAAATCGATGATCGACCGTCTCAGCGGTGGGGACCGCTCCAAGGCGGCCCTGCTGACGCCGGGACCGCACAACGAAACCTATTTCGAGCACGCCTATCTCAGCTCCCTGCTGGAGATCAGCCTGGTGCAGGGCGAGGACATGCTGGCCAAGGACGGGGCGCTGTGGCTGAAAAACCTGAGCGGCCTCACGAGGATCAACACCCTGCTGCGCCGGGTGGACGACCGCTACTGCGATCCGCTGGAGCTGAAAAACGATTCGCACCTGGGGGTGGCGGGGCTGGTCGATGCCGCGCGCCGGGAGAACCTGGCGATGATTAACCCCATCGGCAGCGGCATCCTCGAGAACCTCGGCTTCAACCCCTTTATGAAGAACATTGCGAAGTTCTTCCTCGACGAAGAGCTGATCCTGCCGCAGATCGCCACCTGGTGGTGCGGGCAGCCCGGCGAACTCGAATACGTCCTCGAAAACCTCGAAGGGCTCATTGTCAAGCACATCGACCGTACGGAGAGCGCCAAGGTCTATTTCGGCCGGAAGATGGACGCGGAAGAACTCGATGCGCTGAGAGCACGGCTGAAGGCGGCGCCGCACCTCTACGTGGCGCAGGAGGAGATCGGTTTCTCTACCGTGCCCTATTTTACCGGGGAGTCCGTCGAACCGCGCAACGCCGTTATCCGTTCCTACGCCTTCAAGCGCGGCAGCCAATACTGGGTGATGAACGGCGGGCTTGTACGCGTCGCCTCGCAAAAAGACGCCTTCTTGATCTCGTCGCAAAAAGGGGGCACCAGCAAGGACCTCTGGATCGTCGGCGAGGATGAGGAGCGCGCGCCGAGCAATCCGTTCAAACAGCTGCCGTGTATTGACGCCTCCATCGACCAGATCCCGACCCGCAGGGCGGAGAACCTCTTCTGGCTCGGACGCTACCTCTCGCGCGCGATTATCACGACGCGCCTCATCCGCTACGCGGTCAAGCGCCTCATCAACGTCTACCGCGACGAGTCGAACACCGCCGGGGAGTCGCAGCACCAGCTGCTGCGCGCCATTACGCACATGACGATGACCTATCCGGGATTCCTGAACAAGAAAAAGGCCGACAAGCTCCTGGACAACCCGATGAAAGAGATCGTCTCAGTGCTCAAAGATCAGGGCCGGACCGGGTCGCTCTCCTTTACGCTGGCAATGCTGTCGGGTTCAAACGTCAGCATCAAGAACCTGCTGGGCATCGAAGCGTGGAAACTCTTCGACAAGCTCCAGTGGGAGTGGCAGGCGTTCTGCAGCGCCAATACCCGCATGAACCGCACCATCGTCAATGAGATGGACAAGCTGCATGTGAACCTGCTGGCGTACAAGGAGCTCGTCGAAGAGAGCATGTTCCGCGAGCAGGGGCTGGTCCTGTACGATATCGGCTACCGGATCGAGAGCGTCCAGCTGCTGATCTCCAAAGCGCGCTCCCTGCTCTGCCCGCGCCAGGAGAAGGCCGAGGAGTATGAACTGCTCGAAGCGCTGCTCAACACCTGCGAGAGCTTCAATGCCTACCGCGCCCACTACCGCAGCGCCCTGCAGCTCGAGAACGTCATCGAGTTCCTGCTGCTTAACCCGCAGTACCCGAAATCGTTGACCTACCAGACCCAGAAACTGCTCTCGGACCTCAAAGACCTGCCGAAGTCCCGTACCCACCTCACCGAGTACGAGGCGCCGATATTCCAGGCCTATTCGCGCCTGAAGCTCGCCACGGCGCAGGCGCTGCTGACCTATGAGGAGTCCGACGGCATCTACAAGGAGCTTGATGGGCTGCTTTCCGAGCTCTCCGAGCTCTTTATGAAGGCTTCGGACGAGTTTTCGAAAACCTATTTTTCCCATTACGACGAGTGAGCATGATTTACGATATTTTCCACGAAACGGTCTTCCATTATCAGAGTCTGGTCACCTTCAGCCACAACATCGCGCGGCTGAAGCCCAAAGAGGGGCGGGAGCAGGAGCTGCTCTCGTTCCGGCTCGACGCGGAGCCGTACGCGTCGGAGATCCATGCCTTTGTCGACATGTTCGGCAACACCAACCACCATCTGCTGCTGCGCGAACCGCACACCTCCCTGACGGTGACGGGACATTCACGGGTGCGGCGCAAAATCAAAGAGGCGCACCGGGCAATCGAACGGCTTCGCAAAGGGGCTGTCTCCTATGACAAAGCGCTGCAGCGCCTCTCGGGCTTCAACACGCGCGACATCGCCGCCAAGCAGTTTCTCTTCGCGTCGGACCTCGTGCCCGTCGATATCGCGCCGCTGCACGACTACGCCTTGGAGTCCTTCCATCCGGAGCGCAGCCTTTTCGAGGCGGGCGAAGAGCTGATGGGTCGCATCTTCGAAGACTTCGAGTTCAATCCCGCGTTCAGCGACCTGACGACCCCCGTGACGACGATCTTCGAAGAGAAAAAGGGGGTCTGCCAGGATTTCGCGCACCTGGCCCTCTCCGCGCTGCGCTCCATCGGGTTGCCGGCGCGCTACGTGAGCGGCTACATCGAGACCATCCCGCCCGAAGGCACGGAGAAGCTCTTCGGCGCGGACGCGTCGCACGCCTGGGTATCGCTCTACGTCCCCGGGAGCGGCTGGCTCGACCTCGACCCGACGAACAACATCATTCCCCTGGAGCAGCACATCGTCATGGGGCACGGACGGGACTACGACGATATCTCGCCGCTCAAAGGGGTGGTGCGGGGGAGCGGGCAGAGCCGGCTCAGCGTCCGCGTGGACGTCCGGCGTGCCACTGAGGAAGATGAAGAGACGGCACCCACCCAGATACAGTCACAGTCGCAATCGTCGAAGTAGCGCCGCCGCAACCGGCCTAATGGATCTTCGCGATGCGGTAGGCGACGGCATTCTCGAAGATCAGCGAGTGCATATAGATACAGGTGATCATGCCGTCGCAGGGGGCGAGGAAACGGTGGATGACCTCCCCTTCGAGTGAGTGGACGATCTTGCCGATCGTCTCATCCTTGGAGACCGTCGTCCCGGGTGTCTGCGTCGGGATAAAGATTCCGCTGCGGGGGCTTTTGATGACCTCGATGCGTTCGCGGGTCACGACGGTCGAGTTGTAGCCGTTGAATGCCTCGTAGCGGATGATGCCGCTGTGGCTGAGGAAGTTGATGAGGCTATCCATGATGACCCGGGCGGATTCGGGGTCGATCAGGGGTTCATGGGGGCAGACTACGGAACACGCCTTGGCCCCCCAGAGCTGCCAGTTGTACTGCAGCGACACCGTCTCGATCGATTCGGGTTCGCGGTGGTGAATGACCTTGAGCCCCAGCCAGCGGGCGCTTTTCACATCTTCGTATCCGGTCTTGAAGAGTTTGACGTAGGGCAGGCAGGTGGCGAGGTCGGTCCGCGTCTCCAGGATGATGCCGTAGTCGTAGTCCTGGACCGCTTCGAAGAGGCGGTGGGCGATGCGCTGCGTCGTTTCGCCCTCGTTGTAGCCCGGGAACATCATGTTGATGTCGGTCTTGTCCAGGGGCCAGAAACGTTCGTTGATGTTGAGGGCGTAGTGGTTGACGGAGGGGATGACGAGGATATTGCCCAGGATCTTTTCGCTTCCGAGTTTGTTGCGCAGGAAATCGACCAGCTTCGACGCGCTATACAGCGGCAGGGTCGTCGCCCCCTCCATGGCGCCGATAACGGCGACGCTGGGGGCATCGGGGTCGCTCCCTTCGAAGAGGTACCCCTCGACGACCATCGGCGCGCGGCTGAGGGACTCGAGTTTCAGGATCTCAATTTTTTTCATCGGGCTCTCCGAAAATCCGTGCGAGCAGGGACCCCTCGTAGACGACAGGGTATTCGCGCAGGGTGAACAAAACGCCGCCGTTGGGGGCATAGAGGGATTCGCGCACCGCCCCGCTGAGGGGGTCGACGATGTCGCCGATCCACTGTTCTTTTTCAATCACTTCGCAGTGGTCAAGGGCGGGGACAAAAAGACCGGCGGCGGGGGCGTTAATGTAAAACACCTCCCCGACCTCGGAGGTGAACGGCTCGCGGACCTTGAACTCCGTCGGGGTTTCGATGATCCCCTCTTGTTGCATCAGGTTCAGGATCCCCCGCAGCAGCTGCCGCCCGTAGGCCTTCGTCAACCGCATGCCCACCCCCATCTCGACGACAAGGGTTTTCGTCCCCCGTTCGTTCATCGTATGCGAAAAGGTCGCTTCGAGGACCGTGACGGCGTCGTGGATCCAGATGAAGTCGCAGTTGAGCTGTTTGGCCAGGGGAAGGGTCGTCTCCGAGAACGCCTTGTTGATCCGGATCTGCGGGATCTCGCGCAGGAAAATGTTGGAAGAGTGAATGTCGATGGCGATGTCGCTGCCTTCGACGTCCCCGGCCAGGGCATGCACCACCTGCGCGGGCAGGAAATCGTTGCGCGCCCCCGGGAAAGCGCGGTTGAGGTCGATCTCGTAAAGGGGGAAACCGCGGATAATGGTGTCGACTCCCAGGGAGTTGACGGCGGGGTAGATGTCGACGGTCCCACGCAGCGCCTCGGGGTGCTCGCGCAGCCAGGCGGCCAGGAGGTAGATGACGAGCTGCCCTTCGAGCTCGTCGCCGTGTATCCCGCTGACAACGCTGATGCGCTTGGCATCCGGACGCACTGTTTCCGGTGCGAAACGGGCGCGCTGGATGCGCAGCGTCTCTCCCACCGGGAGCTCGGAAGAGAAGATTTCCGTAATTTCCGGGTTCATTTTCAGTAGACGACGAGCTCGTCGATGAGGGCGTTGATGGCGTCGAGGTTGGCCTCTTCGTCGGTTCTGGAAATGGCAAGTTTCGCATCGGGCGCGATCTTTTGCGCCGTCTGCAGAATGTTGTTGAGGTACTCGACCGGCTCCTTCCCGTCCTTGCCGTGACGGAGGTGGAGGTCGACCTTTTCGGTCAGTTTGCCCAGGCGGACGAAGTGGTCGCTTTTGCAACGGATCAGGCCGCGGTTCATGCTGCCCCAGATTTCGTTGATCAGCGAGAGGGCGTCGTCGACGAAGCGGTAATCGACGAAGACGGCGCTTTTCGAGGCGTGGTCGAAAAGCTCGGCGAGGTGGATCGTCTCGCCGAAGGCGTCCGTATCGATATAGGCCCGGGAGATGATCGCGTTTTCGCGGGCGAAACGCATGATCTCCGCCAGGTTGGAGGGGTGGTCCCCGAAGATGGCGTTGTCTAGGAACTGGGAGGCGTTGGCGTAGTCGAGTTCGATCTCGAGGTGCTCGAAATAGCGCCTGCCGGCGTCCTTGTCCGTGTCGATGACGCAGTCGAAGATCTCGATGACGTCAACGAGGGTTGTTTCGACGCGCTGGAGGTGGCGTCCGAACCAGTAGAGATTGGTGGCGACGTTGGTGCTCAGAAGTTGATCCATCTTAGAGCTCCATGACCCATGTATCTTTGAACCCGCCGCCCTGGGACGAGTTGACGAGGTAGTTGCCCGCTTCCATCGCATAGCGTGTCAGCCCGCACTCCCAGACATTGACCTTCTCGCCCATGACGACATAGGCGCGGAAGTCCGCTTTGCGGGGACTCAGTTCCCCGTTGATGAGACACTCTTCGTCGTAGAACTCAACGAGCTCCTGGGCGATAAAACGGCGGGGGTTGGCCTCGATGATCGTCTTGAGGTCATCGAGCTGGATCTTGGACATGGCGTGCCCGAACATGACGCCGTATCCGCCGGCTTCCGCGACATCCTTGACAACGAGCTTGTCGATGTTGTCGAAGATGTATTTTTTGTCCTTTTCGAAATAGGGAAGGTAAGTCGGCGCGTTCTGCATGATGGGCTCTTCGTTCAGGTAGTATTTGATCATCTGCGGTACGAAGTAGTAGATCCCCTTGTCGTCCGCCACCCCGTTGCCGACGGCATTCATGATCGCCACGTTGCCCGCGAGGTAGGCTTCGATGATGCCGGGCACCCCGATGAGGCTTTCGGGGTTGAAAAACTTGGGGTCGAGAAAGTCGTCGTCAAGGCGGCGGTAGACCGCCCCGACGCGGATGCGCCGCCCGTCGTAGTTTTTAAAGTAGAGGACCTTGTTCTCCACGACCAGTTCGGCGGCGCGGACCAGTTCGGCCCCGATCTCTCCGGCGAGGTAGCTGTGTTCGTAATACGCGGAGTTGTAGCGCCCCGGGGTCAGAACGACGTTGATGCCGCCGGTATTGACGTAATCCATCGCGTTGCGCAGATAGGAGGAGTACTGCTTGATCGGTTCGATCTTCAGCTCTTCGAAGAACTCCGGGTAGATCTTGCGGTAGGTGTCGCGGATGGAGAGCGGATAGCTCGCCCCGCTGGGCACGCGCAGGTTGTCCTCGAGGATGACCCATTCGTCGTTCTTGGTATCCTTGACGAGGTCGATGCCGTTGATATGGGTCCTGATCTTCTGCGACGGGGAGAAACCGACGAACTCCTTGAGGTACCCTTTGGCCTGGTGGATGAAGGCTTCGGGGACGATGCCGTCCTTGACGATCTTGGCCTCGGTATAGAGGTCTTCCAGGAAGAGGTTCAGTGCCGTGATGCGCTGCTCGAGGCCGCGCTGCATCTTGCCGAACTCCTCCTTGGAGATGATGCGGGGAATGACGTCGAAGGGGAGTGAACGCTCGATGAAATTGCCGTCTTTATAGAGATTGAAATTGACAGCGAACTTATCCATATAGCGCTGAAACTCTTCGACTTTCTGTCGATCTTGCCGGGAAAAAATCTCCCAGAACTTTTCATGTAGTTTTCCAGTTTCTTCTATCAATGTATCTCCCTTGATGCTTTTATGCGAACATCACTCCGACCCGCGGGTTTCACGGTGCCAAAGGTGGTGTGGGTATAAAAGATCATATTGCATATTCTATGAGAAAATGCTTTTATTCGGTGCTTTTGTGGTTTTCGTTTTTTCGTCAAAGCGCGGAGGGCTAGCCGCCCCGATCCGTCGATTTGATGAACGCGGCTTTTCGCAGGGGGTTCGGCATGTGGTACGGGGCGCGGCGGGTCTGTTTTGCTCGCATCTAAACCACTACCAGGTTCTCGAAGAGGTCGTTGATAGCATCGAGGTTGGCCTCATCATCTTTTTCGTCGATGGGCATCTCCGCCTCCGGGGCGATCCGCTGCGCAGTGATGAGAATATTGTGCAGGTAGACGACCGATTCGTTGCCGTTCTTGCCGTGGCGCAGGTGCAGGTCGACTTTCTCGGTCAGTTTGCCCAGGCGGATGAACTGGTCGCTTTTGCGCCGCAGAAGACCACGGGCCATGATCCCCCACACCTCGTTGATGAGCGAGAGGGCATCCCCGATGAAACGGTAGTCGACCTTGGTATCGGTCTTGGCATAGGTGTCGAGGAGGTTGTAGAGCCTGATCGTCTCCCCGAAGGCTTCCGCGTCGAGATAGGGACGGCAGATGATGGCGTTTTCTCGGGCGTTGCTCATAATGGTGGCGAGGTTTGCGGGGTGGTCGCCGAAGACGGCCTTTTGAAGGAAATCCTGCGCGCTCTTGTACTCCAGCTCAATGTCCAGATGCTCGAAGTAGCGTACGCCGGCTTCTTTGTCCGTGTCAATCACCGCGTTGAAGAGCTCCAGCACGTCGATCAGGGTCGTTTCGACGCGCTGGAGGTGGCGGCCGAACCAGTAGAGGTTGGTGGCGACGTAGGTGGTGAGCAGCTGGTGTTTATGACTGTGCTGGGGCCAGGTTTCGACAAACTTTATGCTCGGGTACTGCCGGTAGTCGGCATAGCCGTTAAGATAGTCTCGGAGCCGTTTAAAAAGGGTGATGGCGTTGAACGTCCAGAGATGCTTTGGATCTCGGTCGACGGGGGGAACATGTACTGCGTTCATAGTGCGCCTCCTGCAGATACAGCGGGTCTGTCGGGCTCAAACACGTTTCGAGCATATATTTTGACCATTATAGAACGCGCGGCTGTGCATAGGGTGATATTTCTGATTAACTTTTAAACATAGCAGGTTTTTTCAGGTGGAAATGGACGTGAAATCACGGAAAATAAGGCGCTTTCTCCTCTGAATGCACAAACGGGCTTACATAGGGGACGTTTATGAAAAGCCGCCGATCGAAAAGCGACGGGTGCCTATCGTTTGCGCGCGTTGATGAAGTAGACGGCGGCGGTACTGACGGCACCCCCTGCCACGAGCCAGAAGGAGGGGCGCTCTCCCAGCAGCAGAAAGCTCGCTACCAGGGCGGTCAGCGGCACGAGGAACATATAGCTTCCGGCCTTGGCCGAGCCGATCTTGCCCGCTGCGACAAAGAAGATGGTCGACGCCACCGTCTGCCCCATGATGGCCAGGAAGAGCAGTCCCGTCCAGAACGTCCAGTCCTGGTTGTACACCGTACCCAGCCCCGCGGGCAGCGCCGGAACGAATGTGATGGGCACGGCGAAAACGGCCAGCCAGAAGTTGAAGTGGATGGGTTCCATCTCCGTATGCGACTGCTGCCCCAGCAGGGTGAGCACGGCCCAGACGAGCGCGCTGCCGATAAAGAAGACATTGCCGCTGTGCAGCAGGTCGGCATGCCACACCTCCAGCATCAGCATCCCGCCGAACAGTCCCACTCCCAGCCCGAGCAGCTGCGTCGGGGAGACGCGGGTGCGGAAGACAATCAGGGCGAGCAGGGCCGTGAGAATGGGACTGGCCACGGTGATGATGACCCCGCCCGCCCCGGCGCTGCCCGTTTGCACGCCCCAGAAGGCGAAGTACATAAATGCGACGTTGAGTGCGCCCGCCGCGATAGTGAAGCGCAGCGTCCGGCGGTTGAGGCGCAGCGGCTTGCGCCGCCAGTAGAGGATGGGCAGGAAGGAAACCGCCATGATGGCGAAGCGCAAAAAGGTGACAGTCTCGACCGGGACGTCAGTATCGGTCACGACCTTGAGCGCGGGCCAGCCGATGCCCCACAACACCATCGCCAGTACGATCCAACCCGCCATTTTTTCTTCCCTGCTGAAAATTTCGGGAATTATACTCCGATAATGGTGTGATGTGATATTTCAATGATTTCTATTTGCTACTTTGCTATCATGGCTTTTGAACGAAATGTATGATTGGTCTCAATTCTCAATAGCTGAACATACGTTATTGCTACTAATTAATTCTTAGGAGTAGACTTTGGTCAACCTATGGATATTGCCGATTGCACTCGTCATACTTCTAGACCTTGCTGCACTTTTTGTCGTCATAAACGAAGAGTTACTGTATGAGGCACATCAAAAGTTTTATAAAGTGCTTTTTATTCTCCTCATTCCTCTTATCGGTGCTATTGTAGAGCTTTTCCTACTTAGCAGATATGCAAAATTTCGTGGAGATGGCTATTACCCAGATGATGATGTTAAGTGGTATGCATTTTGGAATCACTTTTCAAATGACAGTTCATCATCTGGCAGCCATAGTGGTTCTGATGGGAGTGGGGGTGGAGGTTCCGGTGGCGGCGGAGATTAAAACTTCTAACAAACTAAAGGAGACCAATCAAAAACCCGCGAGCAGGTTTTTGATTGGTCATTTTAAACGTAATAGTAACAAGGGAATCTGAAGATGGGAAATAAAATAGAGTACAAAAAAGCGTTGAAAAAGCAAATTGTGACTGCGATTGCAGCACTTTTTCTTTTCCTTGTACTGATGTATCTTTCTATGCAATCATCATTTGGCATACTTCAATTTAGCATAATAGGAATGCTTAGTATCGGCCTCATGTTTACAGTTCTACATGCCTTCAAAAATCAAGCCAAAGAGGCAAAGTGTCCACATTGTGAAACCGACTTATTTGAAATGATACAAGTCGCATTGTCTGAAAAAGTCGAATTCAATTACTGTCCAACCTGTGGCAAACATGTTGAGCTATAACAAATCAAAAGAGACCAATCACAAACCCGCGGGCGCTTTTTGATTGCACATTTTAAATGTAGACTTCCAAGAAAAAAGGAGACAAAAATTGAAATCTGAGAGGTATAAAATCGGAAGGGAGAAACTGGCCGAGGTCGGCGGCGATCAGGGGGATAAGATCATAGAGGCCCTCAGCGCAATCGCTCCGGAGTTCGCCGACCTGCTTGTGGAGTTTCCCTTCGGGGACATCTACAGCCGTCCGGGGTTGGACCTGCGGTCCCGTGAAATCGCCACGGTGGCGGCCCTGACGGCGATAGGCACGGCAGCGCCCCAGTTAAAGGCCCACGTACACGGGGCGCTCAATGTCGGCTGCACACCGCAGGAGATCATCGAGATTATGATCCAGATGGCCGTCTATGCGGGGTTTCCCGCCGCGCTGAACGGGCTTGCGACCGCCAAAGAGGTTTTTGACGAGCGGGACATAAATGTAAAAGACTGAAAACGCAGAGGCGACCAGTCAAATCTTAAAAGGTTGATAGAATGAAAAAATATGGAATTGCCACCATACTTGGCGTCGTTTTGGTCCTGTTTCTTGCATATTTTATGCATCCGCTCGATAATGATTCCATCGGGCTGTTGACATTGTTGTGTGTTGGCGGGTCCAACGGGATTGCCGCACTTTTTGTGAAATCGAGAGATGTCGAAGGGATACAGAATGACAAATAATATCAACGCGATGCACTGGATTGTACTGGTTTCGTCAGTCTTGATTTTTGCGGGATGCAGCGGTAGCTCTCCGGTGCCAGTGGATGCACCGACTGGCGCAGCTGCAGAAAACGAGCCCATCGCCACACGTTCTTTTCTCATTCATGGTAAAAAGCCCGACCCCTCGTACCGTGTCCACGGCTTCGTCATTTTTACTTCAAGACCCACCAGCGGACAATATGCCAGATATATGAAGACATGCGAAGCGTACATCGCTACGTTGGATCCTACGGAGAGTCACTCTTCTGACGAATATGATCTGTTACCGACGTATTGGCCCGTGACTGATGAGTTGTACTCTGAGGATTGTGTCGACATGATAAATTATTACGATTATCCGCGTGCCAGCGAAATCGTCGCTCGCCTGCATGCCGAACTCGGCACAGGCATCGGCCCTTATCTGGTAGCTTCCGGGGAGGGGGAACTGATGGTGCTCGATATGAGTACCTTTTCAGAAGACGATATCCAACGGGCCATGCGGATATGGGAAAAAGAGATCTGTGTCGATCCGAAAAACTGGGAACCGAGGCTCTCGATTATCAAATTTCGCGAAGCGTTCCGCAGTATGCTCCAGGCATACGGAGACAGCATCTTAAAATATTTCAGTTAGCCTTGGAGCTGGCTGTGCGCTTTGCGCCAAACGCATCGTCACACCCACACCGGCTTTCTTCCAAAAGCATTCGATCCAATTGATCTTCGCCTCGAAAAAGAGTGAATCGCGATTTTATCGCCGATAGTGTTCCAGTACGATTGTCAGGTACTGGGCGTGGTGTCCAAACGATTCTTTCGAAGAGAGGGAGGGAGGCAGCGATATCTCTCCCCAGGTGGAGGTGATAAAGAAGCGGGCGAAGGCTTTGGTGTCAAACGCTACGAGTTCACCGTCTGCAATGGCGGCTTCCAGCGCCAGAGAGAGCTTGTCGATAAAATGGTGGTAGGCCTTTGTCAGGACGGCTTCAAAGTCGGGGTCGAGCGGGGCCATCTCCACGAGTAGGCGGTGCAGAGGGCAGCCGTTGGCGATGAGGGCGGTGTGGTTCTGCATCTTCGCAAATATGCGTGCAAAGGTTTGAAAAATGTTTTCGCCCGGCAGGCGCGCAAAGTCGAAGAAGTCGTCCATTTTCGGGACGATGCGCTCCTGGCTCACGGCCAGTACCAGCTCCTTTTTGGAAGCGAAAAAGTGGTACATGCTCCCCTTGGGCACCCCGGCGGCCTTGAGGATGACGGCGGTGCCGGTACCGTGATAGCCGTTCTTGTAGACTTCAGCAAAGGCGGCGTCCAGCAGCCGCGCTCTTGAGTCCTGGCGCTTCATATCTCAACCCTTGAAATTTTTGCATCATTATATCGGTTTGTCCCCAGGCGCCGAAGCGCGGGCTAGAGCGCTTTGGTGAAGATGATGGCCCCGTTCGTGCCGCCGAAACCGTAATTGGTGCTCATGACGGTTTGAAGCTCCTTTTCACGCGCGGTGTTCGCGACGTAGTCCAGGTCGCAGGCGTCGTCTTGGGTGCGGAGGTTGATGGTCGGGGGCATGATGTTGCGCTCAAGGGCCATAATGGAGACGGCGGCTTCGATGATGCCGGTGGCCCCGAGACAGTGGCCGATACTCCCCTTGATGGAACTGACCGGAGGTACGGTCTCAAAGACCGCTTTGAACGCTTTTGTCTCGTTAGCGTCTCCAAGCGGGGTACTGGTCCCATGCGCGTTGATGTAGTCCACTCGTGGGTTGCCGGCCATCTGCAGCGCAGAGCGCATGGCCCGGACGGGGCCGTCCGTGGCGGGGGCTGTGATGTGGCCCGCGTCCGCGCTTTCGCCGAAGCCCGCGACCCGTGCATAGATCTTCGCACCCCGCTTTTGGGCATGTTCCAGGGTTTCGAGCACAAGGGCCGCCGCCCCTTCACCCATCACGAAGCCGTCGCGCTCCTTGTCGAAGGGCCTGGAGGCCGTTTTCGGGTCGTCGTTGTGTGTTGAGAGTGCCTTCATGGCGCTGAAGCCGCGGATGCCCGTCTCGCAGATGCAGGCTTCGGCGCCCAGGGCGACCATGACGTCGGCTCCGCCGGCCATGATGGTCTTCGCCGCCTGGTTGATGGCGTGAAGCCCCGCCGTGCAGGCCGTCGTCGAGGAGAGGTTCGGCCCCTTGAGCCCGTAATAGATGGAGGCGTACCCCGCCAGCATATTCGTGATGGATCCGGGGATGAAAAAGGGCGAGATCTTCTTGCCGAAGGCGTTCTTTTCGATATTCTCCTGCATCATCGGCAGGCCGCCTATCCCGGTGGCGGCGCTGACGCCCATTCGGGCCGCATCCCCGTTTTGCGGTTCGAGCGCGGCGTCGGCGAGGGCCTCTTTCAGCGCATGCATCCCCAGGTGGATGAAGCGGTCGCTCTTTTTGATGTCTTTGGGGTCCATGACGCTGCCCGGATCGAAATCCTTCACTTCGCTGGCGATTTGTACGGCATCGCCGGAGGCGTCGAAATGGGTGATATAGTCGATGCCGCATACGCCCTCGAGCAGTGCTTCAAAAGCGCTCTCGGCACTGTTGCCGACGCCGTTGATCATGCCGATTCCCGTAATGACAATAGGGTTCATATTAACTCCTTTTCAATCGTATGAAATAGCCTGAGCATCTCTTCGGGGAAGAGGCTCGGACGCATGTTGCGCACGTAAAGCATTGTCAGCTGCACGGTGAAGATCGGTTTTTTCCCGCGGGAGATCGTCTGTTCGATCTTCAAAGATGTTCGCTTTATTTTTGTGATGTTGCTGCTGACATCGAGTACGTCTCCCAATCGTGCGGGGGTCAGATAGCGGCACGCCAGAGAGTGCACGATCAGATGCCCGTCGGCGCCCTGAAGCGCGGTATCCGTATTGAAAAAATGCGCGGCGCGGGCCCGGTCGCAGTATTTCAGATAATTCGGGTGAAATACCAGACCCGTCGCATCCGTATCTTCGTAATAGACGGTTACCCGCATCTTTTTCCCTTTCTAGACTGATTGGTCTAGTAAAATTCTAGTGGAAATGTGCTTAAAGTAGACTAAACGGTCTAGTTGTAAAATGGTATAGTTGTTTCCGCATAAGCAAAGCGCCGTGAACGGCAAGAGAGACAAAACGTCCGAAGAGTATGAGGGAGATCTATTGGAAGCCGCCGATATACCATTTGCACGCCATATTGGGCTTGAACAGGAGAAGGGGAGCGTGTCGCTGGGGTTCAGCGGCACGGTGATGAACCATCTCAATACGATACACGCCAGCGCACAGTTCGCCCTGGCGGAGACCCAGAGCGGTCTGTACCTGCAGACGCTCTTCCCCGAACTGGAGGGAAAAGTCGTTCCTCTTTTGCGGGAGGCGCAGATACGTTACAGAAAACCCGCCGCGGCAAAGATCGTCGCGTCCGCGTCAGTGGACGATTCGGCGGTCGAAACGTTCAGAGATCAGTTTGGCAGAAAGGGAAGGGGGTCTATCCGGGTCGATGTCGCTGTGACGGACGTCAACGGCGTGTTGACGTCGCAGGGCGCTTTTACATGGTTCATCCAGACGCTCTGAGGCGTCAGCCGCTCCACTTCTCCAGCTTCGCCGCGTTGTGGTTGTAATCGGGCTCTTTTGACTCGGGGTCGAGGAGATCGTTGGTAAGGTAGTTGATCCGGCGGTCGGTGACGGGGACGAAGAGGGTCTTTTCGCGAATGTTCTCCGTCACCTTCGCCTCGAAGACGAGCGCACCCCTGGCCGTCGTCACCTTGACCTTGTCGCCGTCCGCAATCCCTGCGCTTTGCGCATCTTCGCTGTTGATCTCGATGTAGCTCAGCGGCTTGTGCTTGAGCAGGCGGTCGACGAAGGCGGTCTTCGTGCCGCTGTGCCACTGGTCGCGGGTCCGCCCGGTGGTGAGCAGGTAGGGGAACTCCAGCGAGCTGCTTTCGCTGCGGCGTTCGTTCTGCACGAAGATGAGGTTCGCCCGACCGTCGGGGGTGAGGAACTCGTTATCGTCAAAGAGCCCTTCGCCCCAGACGTAGCCGCCGTTTTTGAGGCTGGCGGCGTCGACGCCGCTGATGTCCATGTGCCCCTTCGGGCTGAGCGCCGTCATGCGGCGGTATTCGTCCCAGATCGCCTCGGCGTTCTGGTAGTCGAAGGCGCGCACGAAGCCCATGGCCCGCCCGATCATCGAAAAGATCTCCCAGTCGGGTTTACAATCGATGCTGCGGCGGGTCAGGCGCTCCTGGCGGGTGATGCTGCGGTCCATGTTGGTCTGCGTCCCCTCTTTTTCGCCCCAGGGGGCCGCCGGCAGCCGCAGGTGGGCAAAGGGTTTCGTTTCGCTGTCGTCATAGGCGTTGATCTCGACGATGAAGGGGACCTTTTTCAGCGCCGCCTCGACCCGGCTGCGGTTGGGGAGGTGGTAGACGGGGTCGGTGTGGCAGATGATAAGGACGTCGAGTTCGCGCCGTTCGGCCGCTTCGATCATCTCGAAGGCCGTCAGTCCCGGGGCGGGGGCGATGTTCTGCGCCCCCCAGAATTCGCTCACCTTGGCAATGGACTCCTCGTTGAAATCCAGGTGCACCGCGAGGGTTGTCGCCAGCCCCCCGACCTCGCGGCCCCCCATGGCATTGGGCTGACCGGTCAGGGAGAAGGGGCCGTTGCCGGGACGGTTGATCTTGCCGGTGAGCAGGTGGAGGTTGATGAGCGCGAGGTTCTTGTCGACCCCCTGCGCGCTCTGGTTCAGCCCCATCGTCCAGGCGGAGATGACGTTCTCGCTCTCGTAAAAGAGTTCCATGAAGG
Source organism: Sulfurimonas sp. HSL-3221 (assembly GCF_021044585.1). Lineage (GTDB taxonomy): Bacteria > Campylobacterota > Campylobacteria > Campylobacterales > Sulfurimonadaceae > Thiomicrolovo > Thiomicrolovo sulfuroxydans. The sequence continues at coordinate 732,063 of NZ_CP087998.1, forward strand.
CTTCGAAGTCCGATTCTTCTAACCCGCACCGTTTGAGCAGTTTCTTCGTCGGGATCTTCTTGATCTTTTTGAGGTAGGCGTCAAACCCGTTGACGTGCGCGTCGAGGAAGGCGTTGTCGGTTTTGCCATCGTCGACGATGCGGCGCGCGACGAGGCTGAGGAAGTCGATGTCGGTGCCAACGCGGATGGGGAGGTGGAGGTCGGCCTGCTCGGCCGTCTCCGTGCGGCGCGGGTCGATGACGACGGTTTTTAGCCCCTCTTTTTTCGCTTTTTTTATCTTGTTGTTGAAAACGACGTGCGCTTCGGCGGGGTTCGCCCCGATCATGATCAGCAGGTCGCAGTGTTCGATCTCCTCCATCCGGACGGGGACGTAGTCGACGCCGAAGACCTTCTTGTGGGCGACGACGGCGCTGGCCATGCAGGTGCGCGAGTTGGTATCGACGTTGTTGGTCCCGAGGAACCCCTTGCCGAGCTTGTTGGCGACGTAGTAGTCCTCGGTGAGCATCTGGCCCGAGAGGTAGAAGCCGATCCGCTCGGGGGAGGTGGAGCGGATGTTGTGGACGATCGTCTCGATGGCCATCTCCCAGGAGATCTCCGTAAAGTCTTCATAGGCTTTGCGCAGCTTGGGGCGCAGCAGCCGCGTCGGTGTCTCGATGGTGTGCAGCTCGCTGGCCCCTTTGGAGCAGACGAGTCCCTCGTTGACGGGGTAATCGATGTCGCCGACGAGGCGCCGGGTGTCGTACTCAATGCCGCAGCCCACTCCGCAGTATCCGCAGACGGATTTGATTTTCATAACAAGCCTTTCTCTCTATATATAGGGGTCAATATTTCGTTGTTGCTGACGTATTATGACATAGTATGCTAAGAAAATATTAAGACTATTGTATAAAAAACATACAAATAAATTGTCATTTTAATCCCTATGGCATGCCATAATGGTGCAACCGAAACAGAGTTTCAAAAAAAATAAAGGTTTAAGCAATGAAAAGTGCATCTGGATTGAAAGGTTTGACACTGGCCGGACTCGCCCTCGGGCTGGCGGCGACGACGCTGATGGCGGACGTCGAAAAGAAGAAGCTGACCATCGGCTTTATCGCGCTGACGGATTGTGCCCCCATCGTCATCGCGGAGGAGAAGGGCTTCTTTGACAAGTACGGCCTGGACGTCCACGTCGTCAAAGAGGGCGGCGGCTGGCCGGGGATCCAGCAGAAAGTGATCAACGGCGAGTACGACTTCTCGCACGCCCTGGCGGGGATGCCGATCGCGGCGACGCTGGGCATCAACGGGGACGCGAACCTGGTGGCGCTGATGAGCCTCGATTTCAACGGCAACGGCATCACCTTCGGCAACAACATCATGAAGCAGATGAAAAAGTACGGCATGGATGACAAGAAACGCCCGCTCGGTTCCGAGTCGCTTAAAAAGTACATCGATGCCAAACATCAAAAAGAGGGCGGCAAATACCAGCCGCTGAGCTTCGGCATGGTCCACCCGGTCTCGACGCACAACTACGAACTGCGCTACTGGATGGCGACGTCGGGCATCGACCCGGATGCCGATGCGACGATCAAACCTTTCCCGCCGCCGACGATGCCTTCGAACCTGATCGCAGGCAACATCGAAGGGTACTGCGTCGGGGAGCCGTGGAACGAACGCGTCGTCCTGAAGAAGAAGGGTTCCACCCTGGTCACGAACTATGACATCTGGAACAACAACCCCGAAAAGGTGCTGCAGGCCCGCGCGGATTTCGTGGAAAAGAACCCGGAGACGACCAAGGCGGTCATGAAGGCGATCATCGAGGCGCAGATGTGGCTTGACGAGAGCTGGGAACACCGCAAAGAGGCGGCGAAGATCCTGAGCAAGCCCAACTACGTCAAGGCGCCGGTCCCGGTCCTTGAGAAGTCGATGACGGGGACCTTCCAGTACCTCAAAGGGCAGGACTCCGAGCCCAACCCGATGTTCAACGTCTTCGCCAACTACTACGCGGCGTACCCCTTCTACAGCCACGGCATGTGGTTCATCACGCAGATGTACCGCTGGGGACAGCTCGACAAACCTGTCGATATGAAAGCGGTCATCGAGAAGACCTACCGTCCCGACCTCTTCGAGGCCGCGGCCAAAGAGGTGGGCTACGCCCTGCCGCCGAGCCCGTGGAAAAAAGACGGCGTGGATAAGTACAACATGTTCATGGACGGCAAGGTCTACGATCCGAACAAAGCGGTTGAGTATATCTACAGCTTCAAGGTGACGAACCCGCTGGTGAGCGAGGCGGACCTCAAAGCGGCCAACGCCTGGGAAGGGAGCCTCAAGACGGCCCAGCCCGACTATGTCTGCCCCTACGGCCCCGCCGGCTGTGCCGACCCCAAATACGTAACGAAATAAATCTTCGGCCCTTCGCGGCCGAAACCAGGAAAACATGATGCAGGAAATTATTAAAAAAACCGCGCTGCCGCTGATGGTGCTGTTCGTCATTCTGGCGGGCTGGCAACTGGTGGCCAACAATGTCGAAGAGTTCCCGACGCCCCACAGCACATGGGTGGCGGCGTTCGGGGGAATCAATGCCGACGGCGACGAGATCACGGGGGTGCTCTCCGATCCGTTCTATGTCGAGAACGAGGATGACAAGGGGATCGCCTGGCAGATCACGAACTCCCTCGGCCGGGTCTTCGGGGGCTTCGCGCTGGCGATCCTCGTGGGGATCCCCGTGGGGCTGCTGATCGGGATGAGCAAAAGCTTTCTGATGGCGCTCAACCCCTACATCCAGATCCTCAAGCCGGTCTCGCCGCTGGCGTGGCTGCCGCTGCTGCTGATGGTCTTCCAGGACATCAACCTGACGGCCGTCTCGACGATCTTTATCACCTCCATCTGGCCGATTATCATCAATACGGCCCTGGGAGTCCGCAGCGTCAACCAGGATTATCTCAATGTCTCGAAGGTGCTGCAGTTCACCCCCTTCGAGACGATCCGCAAGATCATCCTGCCCGTCGCGGTGCCCTACATCTTTACGGGGATGCGGCTGAGCCTGGGGATCGCCTGGCTCGTCATCGTCGCGGCGGAGATGCTTACCGGCGGGATCGGCATCGGGTTCTGGATCTGGGACGAGTATAACAACCTGAACTACCCGAACATCATTATCGGGATCATCATCGTCGGTGTCGTGGGGTATATCCTCGACGTCATCATGGGCAAGATCGCCGATTTCTTCGACTACCGAAAACGCGCCTGAGGAGGACAGCATGGGTAAATTTCTCTCACTGGAACATGTCGACAAGGTGTTCCCGCTCCCGGGCGGGAAGGAGTACGTGGCGGTCCGGGACGTGGACCTGGAGATTAAAAAGAACGAGATCATCTCCATCATCGGGCACTCGGGCTGCGGCAAGTCGACGCTGCTCAACATGATCGCGGGGCTGGACCTCAACACGGGCGGCGGGATCTTCCTGAATAACAAGGAGATCGGCGGCCCCGGCCCCGAGCGCGCCGTCGTTTTCCAGAACCACTCGCTGCTGCCGTGGCTGACGGTCTATCAAAATATCGAGATGGCCGTCAAAAAGGTGATGCCGGAACTGAACAAGCAGGAACTGGGCGAACGGGTCATGAAGTTCGTCAGCATGGTCAACCTCGACCACGCCAAGGATAAATACCCCGGCGAGATCAGCGGGGGGATGAAGCAGCGCGTCGGGATCGCCCGGGCGCTCTCCATCAAGCCCGAGGTACTGCTGATGGACGAACCTTTCGGGGCCCTTGATTCGCTGACGCGCGCCAACCTCCAGGAGCACCTGATGCGCATCCAGGAGAAGGTGCAGAACACCGTCATCATCATTACGCACGACGTGGACGAAGCGGTGCTGCTGAGCGACCGGGTCATCATGATGACCAACGGCCCCGAAGCGACGGTGGGCGAGATCCTCGAGGTGAACCTGGAGCGTCCGCGCGACCGCGTGGCACTGCAGCAGGACCCCGAATACGTCCGCTGCCGCGAAGCGATCCTCAGTTTCCTCTACGAGAAGTTCGCCAAGGACGACGAATAACGAAATGAACAACCGACCATAATGTGTTTCTGCCGGACCAGGGGAGGCATTTCCCCGGCGTTCCGGTGCAAAAGATAGCCGGTATCTGTGGGGAGTCCCGTCGCATCATGCGGGGCTCTCCAGAGGTGCCGCCTCGAGATTGTAAAAGGATAAATTGAATGAAGAAGTGGATGATGTCGCTGGCCGCCGTGCCGGTTATTGTTGGAAGTATGAATGTGGCCGTATCAGCGGCCGAAGAGATCGTTCTCCTGGACGGTCTGAAAGTGAGCGGAGAGATCCGCCCGCGCTACGAGATGGCGGACGTGAAGGACAACGGCCTCGATACGGCTAACGCCTTTACGGCGCGGACGCGCCTTGCGGTCGAAGGGACGCTCCTCGGCCTCGAAGGGCTTACTGCCAAGGTGGGGATGACCTCGGTCAACAACTTCGGCTACAACGACTATGCGCCGCAGAATGGGACCTATGACCTGATCCTGGACCCCCAGCAGGCGATCCTGACCGAAGGGTACCTGGCCTACACGGCGGCGGACACGACCCTGCTTGCAGGGCGCTCCTTCGTCAACCTCGACGACCAGCGCTTCGTGGGCACCGTCGGCTGGCGCCAGATGGAGCGCGCCTACGACACGGTGACGCTGAGCAACGGTTCCATCGAGGGCCTCTCCCTGATGGCCTCCTGGATCTACGGCTACCAGGGGGTCAATGCCAACCCGACGACGGACACGGGATCGTTGCTCCTGCACGCCACGTACTCGGCGGGCAAGGCGCTCTCTGTCACGGGGTTCGGCTATATGCTTGCAGACATTCACGACACTTACGGCCTGCGCGTCTCCGGGGATATCGCCCTGGACGGTGTGACGTTGAACTATGCGGCCTCCTATGCCAAGCAGAGCGACGCTTCGCTGACCTACGCCCTCGATGATGCGCCGGAGATCGATGCTGCCTACTACGACATCGCCCTGGGCGCGAACATCTCCGGCCTCATTGTCGGGGCGGAGTACGAGGTGCTGGGAGACGCCGAAAGCAACAGCACGAAAGGGTTCACGACCCCGCTGGCGACCCTGCACAAGTTCCAGGGGTGGGCGGACGTCTTCCTCGGTCGCACGTCCGGAAGCAACAACGACGGTCTGGCGGACCTGAGCGGCAAACTGGGATTTGCGGCGCCGGGCTTCGGCAAGGTGCTGGGGGTCTACCACAAGTTCGACGCCCTCTCCGGCGCGAACAAGGACCTCGGAAGCGAGTTCGACGTGCTCTATGCCAACAAGGTCCCCGGCGTCAGCAACCTCGGGTTCCTGGCGAAAGCGGCCTTCTACTCCAAGGGTGACACGGGCAACGACGTCACCAAGGTCTGGGCACAGCTCGATTACAAGTTTATGGTCAAATAAGCGTTCGCGCGGCCGCTTCGGCCGCCGAAACGGTCATGTTTTTTGACGCTTCTTCATCACCGAAGGCGCATTAAAAAACATACGAAGGATTCATGATGCAAAGAATTACCCTTCCCGTTGTACTGCACAACCCGAAGATACTGCTGATAGGCGGCGGGCCGGTCGCCCTGCAAAAGGCGCAGGTGATGCGCCGCAACAAGATCGATTTCGACGTCATCGCCGCGCAGTGCAGCGAGGCGATGCGCTCGCTTGTCCCGGAGGCGTGTGAACGTTCCGTGACGGAGGAGGATTGCCGGGAGTACGGCATTGTCATCGACGCTACCGGTAACCCCGAGGTGACGGCGATGCTGACGGCGCTCAAACAGCGGCAGCGTTTCCTGCTCAACGTCGTCGACGTCCCGGAGCAGTGCGACTTCTTCTTTGCCGCGCTGATCGAGCAGGGGCCGGTCAAGATTGCGGTAAGTTCCAGCGGGGGCTCGCCGGCGCTCGCCCAGGCCATTCGCGACAAGATCGCCCGGATGCTGCCCGCATCATTGGCCGCACTGGGCCAAAAGGCGATGCGCGAGCGCCTTGCCGGGCATATCCGCCCGGGGGCGCTCAAAGCCGAGGCGAACCGGCAGCTCGGACGGGTGCACCTGGTCGGCTGCGGCACGGGGGACGTCGACCTGCTGACGCTCAAGGCCTACCGCCTTATCACGGAAGCGGACGTCGTCTTCGTCGATCACCTCGTCAGCGAGGAGATCAAGGCGATCATCCCCAAAGCGACGATGGTCATCCACGTCGGCAAGCGTAAAGGACACCACAGCATCAAGCAGGAGAAGATCAATGCACTCCTGATCGAGTACGCGCAGAAGGGGCTGGAGGTCGCCCGGCTTAAGGCGGGAGACCCCTACATCTTCGGCCGCGGGGCGGAAGAGGCGGAGGCGCTTGTCGCGGAAGGAATCCGTGTCGAAGTCGTCCCGGGGATCTCTTCGGCCGTCGCCGGACCGCTTGCCGCAGGGATCGCCCCGACGGCACGCGGGTACGCGGCGAACCTCTCCATCGTCTCCGCGCACCTGGCGGGTAACCGTATCAACACGGAGTGGATCGACCTGCTCAAACTGAAAAACCATACGACCATCGTGCTGATGGGGGTCTCGCGCGCCAAAGAGATCGTGGAGAAGGCACTGGAAGCGGGCGCGGAAGCGGCGATGCCCTGCGCCGTCATCTCCAACGCCTCCCGGCCGGACCAGCAGCGTTTCATCACCACGCTGGAGGGGTTGCCGGCGGTGGCCGAAAACGCCCCGCGCCCCGCGATCATCGTCTTTGGCGACGTCGTCAACCTGCACGCGGTGCTGCCGCAGTATATCAACGAAGGGGAGTACCATGATCAGCGTATTGCAAGCGGCCTCTGAAGCCCGGAATACCAAAACGAACAAGGTCGAGCAGACCAAGGCGCTCAAAACCCCCAAAGAGGCGTTCGAACAGATCGCCGAGTACGCCAAAGGGGGGTACGGCAGCATCCCCAAGGAGGATCTCGGCTACTTCCTGAAGTGCTTCGGCATTTTCGACCGCCCGATGACCCCGGAGCGCTTCATGATGCGGGTGCGCATTCCCGGCGGCCAGCTGGATGCCGCCCAGGCACGCACCGTCGGCGAGATCGCGCGGGAGTTCGGCCAGGATTACATCGATATTTCGACCCGGGCGCAGATCGTCCTGCGCTATTTAAGCATCGAAGCGATGCCGGAGATCCTTGAACGCCTTGAAACGGTGGGGCTGACGACCTTTCATACGGGGGTGGACAACTTCCGCAACATGGTCAACGACCCCCTCGACGGGGTGGCCTTCGATAACATTCTGCCGTCGCAGGGGCTCCTTCAGAAGCTGCAAGAGCTTTTCCTGGGCCACTGGGAGTGGGTCAGCGCCCTGCCGCGCAAGTTCAATACGGGAGTCTGCGGTTCTTTGGCCAACCGCTGCAACATCTTCGGGCAGGACTGCGGGTTTGTGCTGGCGCAAAAAGAGGGGGTCTACGGCTACAATGTCTACCTCGGAGGAAGGGTCGGGGTGATCGCGCGCAACGCGGACATCTTCGTGCGCGACGAGGCGGAGGCCGTGGCGATGTTCCGGGCCCTCATCGAGCTCTACCGCGACTACGGCTTCCGCGACAACCGCAACAAGAACCGCCTTCACTTCCTCATCGAGGCGGTGGGGATGGAGGCCCTCGCCGCGGCCATCCGCGAAAAGGCGGGTATCGACTTCGCCACGGCCGGGGAGACGCTGACACAGCTTGACAACAGCGACCCTGACCAGGGTCGGGTCCAGCTCAACAACGGCACCTTCGCCGTCCATGCCGTCGTCCCCTCCGGCGTCTTCAGCGGCAGCGACCTTGTCGCCGCGGCGGGGGCGGCGGAGACCTTCGGCGACGGGCGCGTGCGCCTCGACATTGAACAGAGCCTCTACCTTCTCGGGGTGGATGCGGTCCGCTACGAGGCCCTGATGGAGACGCCGTTTTTCGAGACCTACAAGAGCGTCTCCAGCCCCTATTTCAACCACCTGATCGCCTGCGCCGGGGAGGAGCACTGCCCCTTCGGCGTCATCCCGAACAAACCCGACGCCATCGAGATGGCCGAATACCTCAGCCTCGCGGTGCCGCTGGAGGGCGGCCGCGTGCGGATGCACTGGTCGGGCTGCGTCAAAGGGTGCGGCCTGCACGGGGTCGGCGACATCGGTTTCGAGGGGTGCAAGGCCAAGGTGAACGGCGAGACGGAGCACGGAGTGCACATCACGCTCGGGGGCAAACTCACCGCCGAAGGGCAGGAGGGGTACAGCGTCATGAAGTCCGTGCCGCTGCGGTTCGCGCGCTACCACGTCGAGTCGCTGATGCGCGAGTACCGCCGCCTGCGCAGGGCGGGGGAGAGCTTCGGACAGTTCCACGACCGGGTGCTGGCGCTCTACTCGCCCGCGGCGATCGGCTTTATCATGCAGATGCAGGCCTATGTGCGCGACAGGGGTATCGAGCTGGCGTTGGGGTTCGAGGCGGGTGCGAAAAGCGGCCGAAACGAATCCTTCGAACTCTTCGACTTCGGCTGCCGGCTCTACAAGAAACTGACGGGCGAGACGGCCTACCCGCTGCAGGCGCACTATATGCCCTCAGAGGGGGAGCGGTTGGATACGACACTGCTCGATCACAATAGTATCGACGCAAACCTGGCCCGGATGGTGACCAAGATGCTTGAGCCCAATGCCAACCTCCGCGCCAAAGCCTTTACGGAACTAAACGGCTTCGTGGCACTCTTCCAATCGTAAAGCGTGCCCGGTATCCGGGCGCTTCTATAAAGACGGTTTTTCTGCACACAGCTGCGTGCGTCATTTGCGGCGAATCTTCTACAGCGAGTGACGCAAAAATCATTTTTTGAAAAACTGTTAAGTTCTATTTTTCACCACTAATCCCTATCATAAACGGTTTTAGTGTTCAGAAAATAATAAGAATTGTGTATAAAATACATACAATTTTCTGCTACATAGTTTGAAATTTAATCGGTAGAATTTTTCAGGTTGATCGGACCGTGGTAGCGCTTGCAGCACTGCTGGACAGAAGGACCACGCCCTTGCCGATGCCGCTCTCCGTGAAGGGCAGCAGCGTCGGGAAGCGGCTTCGATCAACAACACGATAAGGAGATATCCAATGGCCTATTTGGCTCCAAGCGAATTTGTAACAAAAATGGTCGATTCGGGAGAATCGAAAGTCTATATGTCCACAAAGGACACCCTCATCCGCGCCTATATGGCGGGGGCTATCCTGGCACTGGCGGCGGTCTTCGCCGTCACGGTCGCAATGAAAACCGGCTCGCCGCTGGTCGGCGCGATGCTCTTCCCGGTCGGCTTCATTATGCTCTACCTCATGAGCTTTGACCTGCTCACGGGTGTTTTCGTCCTCGTCCCGCTGGCATGGCTGGATAAACGTCCGGGCGTTTCGATAGCCCAGATCCTGCGTAACTGGGGTTTTGTGGCGCTGGGGAACCTGATGGGCGCCCTGACGGTCGCGTTTATGATGGCCTTTATTTTTACATACGGTTTTGACACGGACGGCGGCGAGATCGCCAAGAAAGTGGCGGGCATCGGTGAAGCGCGTACCCTGGGGTACCAGTCCCACGGTGTATCCGGCTGGTTTACGGTTTTTGTCCGCGGGATGCTCTGTAACTGGATGGTCTCCATGGGTGTCGTCGGTGCGATGATCTCCACGACGGTCAGCGGCAAGTTCCTGGCGATGTGGATGCCGGTCATGCTCTTCTTCTTCATGGGCTTCGAGCACTCCATTGTCAACATGTTCCTGTTCCCGTTCTCCCTGATCATGGGCGGTAACTTCACGATTTCTGACTACATCCTCTGGAACGAGGTTCCGGTTGCACTGGGTAACCTGGTCGGCGGTCTCGCGTTTACGGGTCTGACGCTTTATGCAACGCACGTCAGAACAAGCCCGAAACGTGTGCTGGGGTAACCCGGCATAGCGGCTCCGGCCGCATCCATTCAAAAACGAAAAGGAAATATTTTTTATGACAAAACTTGAAATGACTGAAACGATTATGGCGGCGAAAAAAAGCAGCGGTCTGGGCTGGGAGGCGATCTCCGAGAAGGTCGGTCTCGGTTCCGTGTTCCTGACATCGGCGTGCCTCGGTATGAACAGCCTGAAGCCCGAGCCGGCAGACAAACTGTGCGAAGTCCTGGGGCTGGATGCCGCGGTGTCCGAAGCGCTGCAGGCGTTCCCCAACAAGAAGTGGGACCAGATCGTTCCGACCGATCCGCTTATCTACCGTCTCTATGAAGTCGTCGGCGTCTACGGCGAAACCATCAAGGAGATCGTCGGTGAGAAATTCGGCGACGGCATTATGAGCGCCATCGACTTCTCCATGGACATCGACAAAGAGGAGAATCCGGCGGGCGACCGCGTCGTGATCACCATGAACGGCAAATTCCTGCCCTACAAGTCGTGGTAACACGACTTTTTTTGAGCATGGCCGCCGGCGCGGACGTGTTCAAAAGGAGTCTGACAAAGATGATCAAGCGATGAATACAGCCGTGAAGCTCACCGTCGGCAGCCACACCGACAAAGGGCGCAAACCCCTGAACCAGGATTTTCACGATCTGCGCATTCCCGACGATACGCTGCTCTGCACAAAGGGGGCGGCCGCGGCGCTGGCCGACGGCATCAGCAGCAGCGAGGTGAGCCAGGTCGCCAGCCAGGTCGCTGTCGTCTCCTTTTTGGAGGATTACTTCAGCACGCCGGAGACCTGGTCGGTCGGCCGGGCGGCCCGGCAGGTGCTCAAGGCGACGAACTCCTGGCTCTACGCCCAGACCAGGCGGGGGCCGGAGCGCTTCGATATGGACAAGGGGTACGTCTGTACCTTCAGCGCGCTGGTGCTGCGGGGAAGGAGCGTGCATCTCTTTCATATCGGCGACGCGCGGATCTACCGGCTCCGCGACGGGGTGCTGGAGCAGCAGACCGAAGACCACCGCCTGCGGATCTCGCCGAGCGAGAGCTACCTCAGCCGGGCCATGGGGATGGACTCGCAGCTCATCATCGACCATGCCGTGTTGAGTGCCGAAGCGGGGGACGTCTTTCTCCTGATGACCGACGGAGTCTACGAGCATATCCTTGACGAGGATATCCTGCAGCATTTGCAAGAGCGCGGCGACGATTACGACGGCGCGGCGGAGGCCCTGGTAAACCGGGCCCTGGAAAACGGCAGCGGGGATAACCTGACGCTGATGCTCATGCGCATCGACGCCCTGCCGGATCAGGCGATCGACGAGCGCTACAAGGAGGTGATCGAAAAGCCTTTCGCGCCGCTGCTCGAACCCCGGTCGGAATTTGAGGGTTACCGCATCGTGCGCACGCTCAGCAGGACGAGCCGCAGCCATGTCTACCTGGCCGTCGACATGCAGACCGATACGCCCGCGGTGCTCAAAACCCTCGCGACGGAGCTGCAGCACGACCGCACGCAGGTGGAACGGTTCCTGACCGAAGAGTGGATCGCCCGCCGGGTCAGCAACGCCCACCTGCTCAAGGCCTACCCGCAGCAGCGCCCACGCGCCTACCTCTACACCGTGACCGAGTACGTGGAGGGGCAGTCGCTGGCGCAGTGGATGACGGACAACCCCCGTCCCGATTTGGAGACGGTCAGGCGCTATGCCGAGCAGATCGCGCGGGGGCTGCTTGCGCTGCACCGCCGCGAGATGGTGCACCAGGATCTCCGCCCGGAAAATATCCTGATCGACGCCACGGGGACGCTCAAGATCATCGATTTCGGGTCGGTAAAGATCGAGGGGATACAGGAGACGGTGCCGGAACGCGAAGGGACGCAGATGCCCGGTACGGCGCACTATTCGGCCCCGGAGTATTTTCTGGGCGGCGCAGGCACAACGCGCTCGGACCTCTATTCGCTGGCGGCGATCCTCTACCGGATGCTCTCGGGCAGCTCCCCGTACGGACTCAAAGTGGCACGGACCAAACAGCGCTCCGAGCAGAAGAAACTGAAGTACGTGTCGCTGGCGACGGAGGGAAGGGGCGTGCCGGTCTGGTTCGACGAAGCGCTGCGCAAGGCGCTTGACCCGGACCCGGAGCGCCGCTACGAGGATGTCGCCGAGTTCGTCTACGATCTTCGTCATCCCAACCGGGCCTTTTTGAATAAAAGCAGACCGCCGCTGATCGAACGCGATCCGGTCCGTTTCTGGCAGGGGCTTTCCCTCCTGCTCGGATTCGCCCTCGTCATGGTGGCGGCGAAGTGCCTGAGCGGGTGAACGCCCCGGCGTACTTCTGGGGAGCTCCGCCCAAGCGGTGCGGCGTTGCTCAGAGGTACAACCTCGCACGAATAACTAAAGGAATAACTATATGAAAAAATGGATGATATCCCTGGCGGCAGCGCCGTTAATGATTGCAGCAATGAATACGGCGGCGGCAGCCGAAGAGAGTATTACGATCCTAGACGATATGAAAGTGAGCGGGGAGATCCGCCCGCGCTACGAGATGGCGGCAGTGAAGGATAACGGCCTCGATACGGCCAACGCCTTTACGGCCCGGACGCGCCTCGCGGTCGAAGGGACGCTCTTCGGTCTCGAGGGGCTCAGCGCCAAAGTGGGAATGACCTCGGTCAACAACTTCGGCTACAACGATTACGCGCCGCAGGACGCGACCTATGATCTGATCCTCGACCCGCAGCAGGCGATCCTGACCGAGGGCTACCTGGCTTACACGGCGGCGGACACGACCCTGCTCGCGGGGCGCTCCTTCGTCAACCTCGACGACCAGCGCTTCGTCGGGACCGTCGGCTGGCGCCAGATGGAACGTGCCTACGACACCGTGACGGTCGTCAACAAGTCCGTCGAAGGGCTGACGCTGCTGGGAGCGTGGGTCTACGGCTACCAGGGGGTCAACACCAACCCGACGACCGATACGGGTTCGGCGCTGCTCAACGTCAACTACAAGGCGGGGGATGCGCTCACCGTCAGCCTGTTTAACTATATGCTTGCAGACATTCACGACACCTACGGTATCCGCCTCAGCGGCGTCGTGCCGGTCGAGGGGATCAAGTTCGATTACGCGGCTTCCTATGCGATGCAGACGGATGCGACGCTCGATTATGCCCTTGACACTGCGCCGAAGATCGACGCTTCCTACTATGATGTCGCCCTGGGGGCGAACATCTCCGGCCTCATCGCCGGGGCGGAGTACGAGGTGCTCGGCGACGCCTCCGGCAGCAGCACCAAGGGGTTCACGACCCCGCTGGCGACCCTGCACAAGTTCCAGGGGTGGGCGGATGTCTTCCTCGGGCGCACGGCCGGCAGCAACAACGACGGTCTGGCGGACTTGAGCGTCAAGCTCGGCTACGCCGCGCCGGGCTTCGGGAAAGTCCTGGGGCTTTACCACAAGTTCGATGCGCTCTCCGGTGTTAACAAGGACCTCGGAAGCGAGTTCGACGTGCTGTACGCGAACAAGGTTCCGGGCGTTAAGGACCTTGCTTTCCTGGCCAAGGCGGCCTTCTACTCCAAGGGCGACACGGGCAACGACGTGACCAAAGCGTGGCTCCAGCTCGATTACAAGTTCGCAACGAAGTAAATAGACGCACGCGGCGTTCGTGAGCGACCGCCGCGTGAAGCAGATGACAAAGGAGTTTAACCATGAGTCTGTCCAAGGAGACGATCGAGATCATCAAGGCGACGGCGAAGCCCGTCGCGGAAAATGCGGAAGCGATCACGGCGCGGATGTACGAGATCCTTTTCGAACACTATCCGGAAACACAGGCGCTCTTTAAAGCGGCGTCGCCGGACCAGCACAAAAAACTGGCCGCGGCCGTCGGCGCCTACGCGGCCAATATCGAAAAGCCGGAACTCCTCGGCGAGGCCCTCGAGAAGATGGCGCGAATGCATGTCCGTGCCGGCGTACTGCCGGAACACTACCCCGCCGTCGGGGTGTCGCTGCTCACGGCCGTCAAAGAAGTGCTCGGCGACGCGGCGACGGACGAAGTGTTGAGCGCCTGGAGAGAGGCCTATTTCTTCCTCGGCGATCTACTGATCGCCCGCGAAAAGGCGCTTTACGCCGCGGCGTAAAGCGTTACTTCCCCCGCAGGCGGAAAAGTTTTTCCGCCTCCATCACCACGACCAGCCCCAGCGCGAAGAGCAGCAGTTTTATCCACACTTCCAGCGATACCGGTTCCAGTGACAGCAGATGCTGCATCCACGGCAGCTGCATGGCGGCGATATGCACCGTCTGCGCCGCCACGATCGACAGCGGCAGCAGCAGGTTCTTGAAATGGCTGAGCGCGAAGAGGTAGCGCGTTTCGCTCCGGCTGTTGAGCGCGTGCAGATTCTCAAAGAGCACCATCAGCAGCAGGGTCACGTTGCGGGCGGATTCCACCGAAACGCCCTGCGCGAGGAGGGTGTAGAAAACCCCGAATCCGATGACGCCCATATAGAGGGCTCCCAGGGCGATACGCCTGATCATCAGGGCGTTGAAAATGGGTTCTTTGGGCGGACGGGGACCGCGTTTGAGAACGTGGGGCTCGGCGGGCTCAAGCCCCAGTGCGACATCCTGAATGCCGTTGGTGACGAGGTTGAGCCAGAGCAGGTGGATGGGCAGCAGCGGCACGGGGGTCGCGAAGGTCAGGGAGAGCAGGACGAGGATGATCTCCGCCAGCCCGGTGGAGATAAGCAGGTGGACGACTTTGCGAATGTTGTCGTAGGCGCGGCGTCCCTCCTCGATCCCGTTGACAATGGAGGTGAACGCATCGTCGGTCAGGATCAGGTCGGCGCTCTCTTTGGCAACGTCCGTGCCGCTTTTTCCCATCGCGATGCCGATATGGGCACTCTTGAGCGCAGGGGCGTCGTTGACGCCGTCCCCCGTCACGGCAACATAGTGCCCGAGGCCCTGGAAAGCGTGGACGATCTGCAGTTTCTGTTCGGGCGATACCCGTGCAAAGACGCGGATGCCGGCCAATGCACTCGGGTTAGCCCCGTTGTCGTACCATCGGCTGAGAGACTCCCCGTCGATCACCTGTGTCGTGTCTTGCGCCATCTGCAGACGCTTGGCGATATGCAGCGCCGTCTCGGGGTGGTCGCCCGTGACCATGGCGACGGTGATGCCCGCTTCGCGGCAGTGGGCTACAGCCGTTTCGACCCCGTCGCGCAGGGGGTCGGTAATGGCGGCCAGTCCGGCCCATTCGAAGTGCTTTGCATTCAGGGCGTCTTGAAGGTTCGGGGAGGCGCTGTCGGCATAGGCGACCCCGATCAGGCGGTACCCCTCCCGGGCAAGGCGGCTGACCCGCTCCAGCAGCGCTTCGCGTTCGTCCTGCGCAATGCGGCAGGCGGCAAGGATCACTTCGGGCGAGCCCTTGATCGCCGCGAAGTAGCCCGTTTCCCTCTCGATGACGGCGCCGGAGAACTTCTGGGAGGGTTCGTAGGGGATCAGGTCGGCTTTCGGCTGCTCGAGCAGCTCCGCCAGGTCGGCATTTTGCCGGTGTGCGTACCGTATCAGGGCGACGTCGACCTGGTCGCCGCCGAAGCGGCCTTCGCGGTTGAGGTAGGCTTCGTTGGCGACGACGACCGCTTCGAGCGCCTTTTCGGCTTCGATATCGAACGATTCGACGCTGAGCCTGTTCTGGGTCAGGGTCCCCGTCTTATCGGTGGCGATGAAGGTGCATGAGCCCAGGGTCTCTATCGCCGGGAGCTTTCGGACGATAACGCTGCGGCGGGACATGGCGACCGCCGCCGACGCGAGGGCGACGGTGATGGCGACGGGAAGCCCTTCGGGCACGGCGGAGACGAAGAGGGCGACGGTCAGGAAGAAGATCTCCAGCAGCGGCGTTCCCCGGAAGAGCGACAGCGCAACGATGAGCAGGGAGATGACGCCGACGGCGGCCGCGATCTTGAGGGAAAAGGCCTCCAGGCGCGCGATGAGCGGGACCTTGACGGCGGATTTGCCGATGAGGAGCTCGGCGATCCGCCCGATCTGGGTATGCAGACCGACGGCGCTGACGATGCCTCTGGCCCGCCCGCTGGTAATATAGGTCCCGGCAAAGAGCATATTGCTGCGGTCGCCGAGGGGAAGGTCGGGGTCGTCGAATCGGCGCTGTGCATCCTTTTCGACCTCCAGCGACTCGCCGGTCAGCAGCGACTCGTCGGCGGAGAGGTGATAGGTATGGATGAGCCGGAGGTCCGCCGGGACCTTGTCGCCGCTTTCGATCACCACGATATCGCCCAGGGCGAGCCCGACGGCATCGATCAGCTCCTCTTTGCCGTCGCGCAGCACCTTGGCCAGGGTCTTGACGCTGTGCCGGAGGGCGTGGGCCTGCTGGTCGGCACTGCGTTCGAGCACCGTCCCGATGGCGGCATTGATCACCAGCACGGCAAGGATAAACCCGGCATCGAGCGCTTCGCCGATACCGAAACTGATCAGCGCGGCGATGAGCAGGATGAGAATGATGGGGTTTTTGAACTGGGAAAGTATGATGCGAAGCAGCGGGGTCGGCGGGGCGACCGGGAGGGCGTTGGGCCCGTCGCGCATCAGGCGCGCTTCGGCCTCGGCGCTGCTCAGGCCGCTGCCGCTGCTGTCAAGGTGTTTGAAGGTGGTATCGATCCCCAGGGTGTGATGTGCGTCGAATTCCATACACCTATTGTATCAGGCATCATGCGTCTCGGTAAAGGGTTTGCCCCTTCAGCCGTTGTTGCGGTTAAAAAAGGCGAGGCCGAGGGCGACGACGATGAGGAGGCCGAAGGTGATCCCCCAGATGAGAAGGTTGATGTCCCCGTCGAGGGGGGTGTTGTTCGGGTTCATGATTGCTCGCTTTCATCCTGGGTCAGATAGATCCAGTAATCCTGGTAGCTGTAACCCCGGTTGAGGAAATAGAGTTGCAAAACGGCGACACGGTAGAGCGTCAGCGCCATTTTCGCAAAGGGAAGGGCGAGGCTGAGCCCCGAGAGCCATCCCTGCTGTTTTTTCCCGCGGGTCTCCTGCATGATCTCCCTGCCGATATTCTGTATGAGGTACCAGCCGAAAAGAAAAGAGAAAATGAAGTTCGCCATCACCCCCAGCAGGGCGACGGCAATGAGGTCCTGTGTAAAAAGACCGAAGAGCACGGTTTAGGCGTTTTCGATGGCGTCTTGGAGGATCTTGGCGGCAGCAGCCTTGTTCTGGTAGTCTTTGACCTTGACCCATTTGCCCGGCTCGAGCGCCTTGTAGGTTTCGAAGAAGTTCTTGATCTTCGCCAGCGTGTGTTTCGGCAGGTCGTCGATGTCTTGGACCTCTTCATAGGTCGGGTCGATCTTGGAGACCGGCACGGCCAGCAGTTTTTCGTCGATACCGCTCTCGTCTTCCATGATGAGAACACCGATCAGACGGCAGTTGACGACAGAACCGGCCTGCATCGGGTACTCGGTCAGGACGAGGACGTCAGCCGGGTCGCCGTCTTGTGAAAGGGTCTTGTTGACGAAGCCGTAGTTGGCCGGGTAGTACATGGCGGAGTGCATGACGCGGTCGACGACGACGGCACCGCTCTCTTTTTCGATTTCGTACTTGATGTTGGACCCGTAGGGGATCTCGATCACCGCTTTGACTTTGTCCGGGTTTTCACCGTAGCCGATTTTGCTCAAATCCATAATGCGTTCTCCAGAAATATTTGGCGTGATTGTAGCAAAGCGCACCTCTGAAAACCCTGTAAAGTTCCAAAACAGATGGCGGTGTATGGTAACAGTCCAGGCTTAGAGGATCGTGATTTCACGGGAATATCATACGATTTTTATCTTCTTTTCTATACTATAGGCCGAGTAATTTTGATGAAGGCCCAGGCCTTCGAAACTGTAACAAGGGTAGATCATGGAAGTGAACCTCGTAGCCGAGGGGCTCAAATTCATGGTGCTCGGTATGGGCATCGTCTTTTTGTTCCTCACGCTGATGATTTTTGCGATGAACGTGATGTCGAAGATCATTCATCGCTATTTCCCGGAACCGCAGGCGGCAGAGTCGGGAAAGTCCGCTCCGGCGGCGGATAAACTGAAGAAGGTGGCGGCAATTGCCGCGGCCATTCACCACCATAACACTAAGTAAGGATTGGCATGGCGAAAAAATTCATTGACGTGATGGATACGACGTTCCGCGACGGTTTTCAGTCCGTCTTCGGCGGACGGGTACTGCTGAACGACTTCCTGCCGGCGGTCGAAGCGGCAAAAGAAGCGGGGATCACCCACTTCGAATTCGGCGGGGGCGCACGCTTCCAGGTTCCTTATTTCTACCTCAACGAGAACGCGTTCGACAACATGGACAAGTTCCGCGAGATCGTCGGGCCCGACGCGAACCTGCAGACGCTGGCCCGCGGGGTCAATACGGTCATGCTCGACACGGGCAGCCGCGAACTGGTCGACCTGCATGCGAAGATGTTCAAAAAGCACGGGACGACAACGATCCGTAACTTCGATGCCCTCAACGACGTCAACAACCTTATTGACAGCGGCCGCAGCATTGTCAACCACGGCCTGAAGCACGAAGTCGTGGTGACGATGATGGACCTTCCCCCGGGATGTGAAGGTGCGCATACTGTCGACTTCTACGAAAAGATTCTCCGCGACATCCTCGATGCGGAGATCCCTTATGATTCCGTCTGTTTCAAAGATGCCACCGGTACCGCCAATCCGCAAAAAGTCTACGAGACGATCAAAATGGCACGCAAACTGCTGCCGGAAGGGACGCATATCCGCCTGCACACGCAGGAGACTGCCGGTATCAGCGTCGCCCAGAACCTGGCGGCCCTCGAAGCGGGCGCGGACGGTATCGACGCCGCGGCGCACCCTGTTTCCGGCGGTACGAGCCAGCCGGACCTGCTCGTGATGATGCACGCCATCAAAGGCAAAGACTACGATTTCGGTTTCGATTTCGAGAAGCTTCTCAAATACGAAGCAACTCTCAAAGAGTGCCTCGCAGACTACTTCATCCCGCCGGAAGCGACCATGGTCGAACCGCTGATCCAGTTCTCCCCGATGCCGGGCGGTGCCCTGACGGCGAATACGCAGATGCTGCGTGACAACAACATGATGGACAAGTTCCACGACGCGATCCTCGCGATGCGCGAAGTCGTCGAGAAGGGCGGGTACGGCACCTCCGTTACTCCGGTTTCGCAGTTCTATTTCCAGCAGGCGCTCAACAACACCCTGATGGGGCCGTGGAAGAAGATCGCACCGGGTTACGGCCGTATGGTCCTGGGCTACTTCGGCAAGACGCCGGTGGCACCGGATGCAGAGGTCGTCAAGATCGCCGCGGAACAGCTCGGGCTCGAACCGACTACGGAAAAAGCGATCGATCTCGCCGACAAGGATGAAAAGAAATCCGTCGCCTTCTGGACCAAGCGTCTTGAGGAAGAGGGGATCGAAACGAGCGAAGAGAACATCTTCATCGCAGCAGCCTGTGATGAAAAAGGGATCACCTTCCTTAAAGGTGAAGCGGAAGTCAATGTCCGCAAACTTTCCGAAATGCAAAACGAAAAAGAGGAGTGCACAGGTATGGGTTCAGGAAACTACACAGTTGTCGTCGACGGTCAGAAATTCAGCGTTCAGGTCGCCGAGGGCGATGCAAATATCCAGGTGACTGCGGTGCAGGGTGAAGCGGCATCCACTCCCGAAGCGGCCGCTCCGGCCGGTGAAGGCGAAGAGATCAAGGCACTGCTGCCGGGCAACGTCTGGAAAGTCGTTGCCAACCCGGGCCAGAGCGTCGCGGAAGGCGAAAAGATCATGATCCTCGAATCCATGAAAATGGAGATCGATGTCCTTGCACCGCGCGGCGGCGTCATCAAGTCCATCAACGTCAACGTCAACGATAAGGTCGTCGAAGGCCAGGTTGTCGCGGTAATCGGATAAGCGGATGAGAACGCTGTTTATCAAACTGCTGCTGGCATTGTCGCTGTTCGGCGCCGTGTCGGCGTCGGCATCCGATGCCACTGCTGCGCACGAGGCGCCGGCCGTAGAGCAGAAAGCCTACGAGTCGCACAGCATCGGTCACCTCCTGGCCAACTTTGCCAAGTCTACCGGTGTCTACGCCATCCTCTATCCGAACCCGGACGAGATGAGTGCCCTCGGAAAACCGATGAGCGATTTCCACAAAGGGTGGGGACGCGTCATCATGATCCTGGTCGCTTTCGTCCTTTTCTACCTGGCGATCGCCAAAGGCTTTGAGCCGCTGCTGCTGCTGCCGATCGGCTTCGGGGGCCTGCTCTCGAACATCCCCGTTGCCGACATCGCCGGGCCGCACGGCTTCCTGGGCGTTATCTACCAGGCGGGTCTTGCGAACGAACTCTTCCCGATCATCATCTTTATGGGTGTCGGTGCAATGACGGACTTCGGCCCGCTGCTCTCCAACCCAAAAACGGCGCTGCTCGGCGGTGCCGCGCAGTTCGGGATCTTCGGGACCCTCGTCGGGGCGGTTGCACTGTCGCAGTATACTGACCTCTTTGCCTTTACGCTCCAGCAGGCTTCTGCCATCTCCATCATCGGCGGTGCGGACGGCCCGACGTCGATCTATATCGCGACGAAACTGGCGCCGGAGCTGCTGGGGGCGATCGCGGTCGCATCGTACTCCTACATGGCGCTGGTACCGATTATCCAGCCGCCGATCATGAAGGCGCTCACCAACGCCAAAGAGCGCAAGATCAAGATGACGACGCTGCGCCATGTCAGCCGTATGGAAAAACTGATCTTCCCGATCCTGGTCCTTGTTCTGGCAATCCTGGTCCTTCCGGACTCCACGCCGCTGATCGGTGCGTTCGCTTTCGGTAACTTCCTCAAAGAGTCCGGTGTCGTCGAACGTCTCTCCGATACGCTGCAGAACGCCCTGATCAACATTGTTACGATCTTCCTCGGCCTCGGCGTCGGTTCCAAGCTCGCCGCTGACCAGTTCCTCGTCGCCGACACGCTGGCGATCCTGGCACTGGGCCTGATCGCCTTCTCCGTTGGTACGGCCGCCGGGGTCATCATGGCGAAGATCATGAACCTCTTCCCGGGGACGAAGATCAACCCGCTTATCGGTTCGGCAGGGGTTTCCGCCGTCCCGATGGCGGCGCGCGTCTCCAACAAAGTCGGTATGGAATACGACCGCAACAACATGCTGCTCATGCATGCGATGGGCCCCAACGTTGCGGGTGTCATCGGTTCCGCCGTCGCCGCGGGTGTTATGATCAGTATCTTCGCGTAAGCGCAGAACTTTCCTCTGCTTCCCGGGGCTACCCGGAAGCGACCCTTCCACAAAACCTTTGCCCCGTCACGCTCAGTGCCGCATCAGATAGGCGTCGCACCCGTCTTTGTAAAAGACTTTGATCGTTTTGACGATCTCGAAGCCGAAACGGCGGTAGAGGTCGATCGCGGGGTTGTTGTCGCAGCGGACTTCGAGCATACAGTGCATGAAACCGCGCGTGTCCAGTTCGGAAAGCATCCGCTCCATCAGCAGGGAAGCGATCCCCATCTTGCGGTATGCCGGGGCGATCCCGAGCGAATAGAGCTTCGGTTCGCGGCGCCGCAGCAGTGCGAGGACATAGCCGGCGGTTTCCCCGCTGTCGGTCTGCGCGATGAGCAGCAGGCTGTGGCGGATATGGTAGTAGAACGCACGATGGCTCAGGGGGTAGTTCTCCGCGGAGAAGAGCGTGCGTTCAAGCTGTTCGAGTGCCGCGGCGTCGGCGGCAGCGGCGGCTCTCAGCGTCATTTCTGGTAGATGGTGTACTTGGGCACCAGCTTGAAGGGACGGTAGGACATCTTCACTTTCTTGAGGTTTTCAAAGCCCATGTCGTCGCCGACGTTGATGTAGACGATGCCGTACCGCTCCTTGAGCAGTTTCGAAAATTCGCGGAAAATGAACTGGGCGCACCCCATCACTTCGAAATCGGTTTTTTCGATGATGACGCAGGCCGTATCGCCGCTGATGCGTTCGCCTGCCGTAAAGCCTTTGATCTCCCCGTCGATGTAGATGACGAGGCCGAGCAGCCCCAGCTCCGTGTAATGCTTGAGCATCCGTTTGACGGCGTGGCGCTCCTGGTGGATCCCCTCGAGGAAAACTTCCGCCTCCTCCTTTGGCATATATTTCACCCGGTCCGAAACCCACTTGTTGAACAGGGCCATGATGCCGTCGTAGTGCTTCTCGCTGTCGAGCTCCTCGACGTAGGCGTCGGTGTAGGAGTTGCGGAAGTGGTTGATCTCGGTGCGCTTGGTGTGGTAGCTGTTGCCCCGCAGCTCGATGAGCTTGTCGGCTTCGTAGACGTAATCGACGAGCTTCTTTTCGAGAATGTAGTGTTCGAGCATTTCGAACATGCTCTGCGCCTCGTCTTCGCTCTGGACGAACTCTTCAACGGTTGATGCCTGCACGTAGTCGATGCGGGCGTAGAAGGGCGAGGAGTTGTTTGCGTTCATGATCTCGAAACAGCGTACGATCGCCTTGTCGACGTTCTTTTTCTTCCCGATGGGCGGCAGCAGCATCGTCAACTCCCCTCCCGTGATGACAAAGAGACAGAAACATTTGTTGATGACGGCGTAGAAGCCGCTGCTGTTGCCCAGCCAGATATAGTTGGCGGCAAAGGTGTAGTCACTGATGTCGACGTCGATTTTGCACAGGTGCTTTTCCAGAACGGGTTTGGCTTTGAGGCCGAAGGGTTTGAGTGTCTGTTTGTTGATGACGAGGTTCGCCATGGGGGTGGTGTGTCCTTTGCGAGGGAGAGATTTTAATGGAATTCTACTCCGCTTTTCATCGTTTGCGTCAAGGAAATTTTTTGGGCTCCGAAGGGGCGGGAAAGAGGGCGTTTCGCAAACGATGACACAGTATAATGACGCTGCAAAAAGGATTGACGATGCTAAAAATGATGATTGGTTTTATGAAAGACTACTGGAAGTACCGCGACGCGGTGAAGAAGCAGCACCGCTGGATCGTGAAGTACGCCGCGCAGAAGGGGTATGCGATCAACCCGAGCATGATGATGAGCAAGAACCTCGAAGTGTGGCTGAGCGAGATGGAAGCGACCTTCGGCAAGCGCTACTGCCCCTGCTTCGAGCCATCCGGCGATGCAAAGCTCGACAAGGCGATGTGCTGCCCCTGCGAGTTCATCGACGACGAGATCGAAGAATACGGCACCTGCCACTGCGCGCTGTTTGGCCGCGGGGACCTCGACAAGGTGGGCTGGAAGGCGTCGTCGCAGCGCCTGATGGGAGAGTACCGCGTGCCGCTGAACATGAAAGATG
Source organism: Sulfurimonas sp. HSL-3221 (assembly GCF_021044585.1). GTDB lineage: Bacteria > Campylobacterota > Campylobacteria > Campylobacterales > Sulfurimonadaceae > Thiomicrolovo > Thiomicrolovo sulfuroxydans. The sequence goes on from NZ_CP087998.1 coordinate 755,203, forward strand.
GCGTCCTCGACACCCGCGGTATGCCCCTCGATCCGCGCCGCGGCCTGCCCATCCCCGACGCCATGCACCAGATGAAAGCGACGCTCAACGGGTACGGCGGCAAGACGCTCCGTATGATCGTGGCACGCGAACAGGAGGCACAGAACCTGGAGACCATCGCGGCGTTCCGCGGCTACGGCTTTTCGAAAACGGCGTCGGATGACGGCATCACCGTGACCCTGGACCTGGAGAACAAAAACGCGCAGGGCGCATCGGGCAGCTGCGGGCAGTAAGCCGCCTCCCCCCTTTTGCACGTCCGCGGGGATTGATAAATCTAAAGGGATTTTTCCTATACTGTAAATATTGATATATAATAGTGCAAAAGGGGGATAAGATGAAAAAACTTGCACTTATTCTGGGATTGACCGTATCACTGCTGGCGGCGGACAAATGTGCCGTTTATGCCGTTAAATACCAGGAGATTCCGCAGATCAAGGTCGTCACGATTAACGGTTCGTCCACCTGCGAAACGGGAACGGTGGTCATCAAAATCTATGACGGGAAAGGGCAGTTCCTCCAACAAATCTCCGCCCCGATCGAAAACAGCGCTTTTTCAACGCAGTTTGAAGGCACGACGGCCAACGGCCTGCGCTTCAAACACTCTGTACTGGATAAAGACGGAAACGTATTGGACCGCTACTGAGCGGTGCTGATGCGGGGTAACGGATCCCCCGGCAAAAGGGGGTTCCGATCGTGTTACTCTGCTATGAAGATTAATATAAAAAGCGGCCTTGAAACCCCTACTGCGTATCGGCAGGGGTCATGGGGTTTTGAAGAAAAACATTGATGCGGCTGACGATTTCCTGCGCGATGTAGTCGCCGATAGGCGTCTCTATCTCATCAATCAGGATCGGTGTGACATCATCGTCGTAGTTGATAAAAGCGATACCGCCGATCAATGGGATAATACCCACCTCGAACCATCCCACTTCTGTCCACGTCCTGTCCATCTCTGCATGTCTGATATCCAAGTCGACCGGTGTCTGAAAGGTGTCAACCGCTGAATTGTTGGCGTCCGTCAATGCGACGTCGATCGTAAATTTCGCTTTGTACTCATACCCGTTCCATGCAGGGGCCCATACGAGAAAACCGGGGAAATTAATCAGGAAGTTCCATCCGGAGCCGTCGTACTGCTGCTCAACATCAATGTTGGCGATGAAATCGACCGCAATGTCTTCGATCTGATTTTCGCTATAGGGGTAGAACACGACGGCAGAAGCGTTGTTCAAGCCGGACGAGATACCGCGAATAATCTGTTGGCCGTATTTGTTTTGCGTGGATGACACGATGCCGATTTTCGTTTTCGTGTCTAGCGCATTGTGCTGCCAGTTTTTATAGTCGTTTATATTGAGGACTTCCAACTTATGGGAGCAGCCCGTAAAAAGCAGTACCGCCAGCGCACCGATGATGATTTTGAACACAAAGACTCCTTACGCTATTTGTGATAGCATTTTATGTTTAAATATATTTTACTAGGTTTTACTTAATTATTCACACCACGCTTTCGTCTTTGTCCCGCCGTCGTACCGTACCGCCAGGCCGCTGTCGATCAGGCTCTGTCCGACGCTCTGCCCGTCTACATAAACATCGGCCACGATCCGGAAATACTTTCCGCGCTTCATGTTCCGAAGCTCGATCGTTTTTGCGCCGCGGAGCATGGCGACCGTATGCTGTTTCGCCCGGTGCGCCAGACGCTTTTCCGCCGGGCACTTGCCCCGCATTTCCGGGGTGTCGATGCCGTTGATCCGGATCCCGATGCGTTCGCCTAATAATGGGGGCCATGTGCTGACCGTCGCCCGGAAGGTGTCGCCGTCATAGACGCTGGTGACCTCGTCGATGATGACGGAACCGAAGTTTTTGTTGTTGATCGAAGCGGCGTTCAGGGTGAAGCATAAGAGGAGAATAGTCAGGTGTGTTTTCAAGGATATTCGTACTTTGTATTCCAAGCGGATTGGGTTTAATGGTGGTGCTGATGGGGAGACTCGAACTCCCGGCCTCTTGATTACGAATCAAGTGCTCTAGCCGACTGAGCTACATCAGCATTCGGGGGGCGGCATTATACGATGCTATCGCTTATTCTGCAAGGGTAAGGAGATGGTCTGCGGCAAAATGGGCTGCGCCGTCGAGGGCTGTTTCGGGGTTGAGCGACACCCGTACGGGTATCGCTTCCAGCAGGGGGGCAAAACGCCCCTTCGCGCGGAAGGCGTCCATAAAGCGCTGTTGTAAGTAGGGGAGGATCTTCGGGGCGATCCCGCCGCCGATATAGACGCCCCCCGTTGCCATCGTTTTGAGCGCAAGGTTGCCCGCTTCGGCCCCGTAGATCGCTGCAAAGAGCGCGAGGGTTTCGCTGCAGAGCGCATCGCCGTGCAGCAGGGCCCCTTCGCTGATTTTCGCACTGCGGTCCTCCCCGGCTGGCAGCTCCCGCATGAAGTCGGGTTCCGGCGCGACCCCTGTCTCTTTTAAAAAGTCGTAGAGGGTATGGACACCGGGACCGGAGAGAACGCGTTCGGTACTGACATGGTCAGGGTATCGCCCCCGGAGCCAGGTCAGCAGCTTTTGCTGCAGGTCGTCGGCGGGGGCAAAATCACAGTGCCCGCCTTCCGAGCCGACCGGCCGGTAGTGCTGCCCGTCGGAAAAAAGCATCGCTTCGCCCAGGCCCGTCCCCGCGGCAATGACGGCGCGGTTGCCCGCTGCGGTTCCGCTACCGTCGTTGAGGTCGGTGAAATCGGCGTCATCAAGGTAGAGCATCCCGTACGCGGTCGCCTCCAGGTCGTTGAGGAGCCTGACCCTGGGGGTATCGAGCTTCGCCTGCAGCGCCGGGGTGCCGATCTTCCAGGGGAGGTTTGTCGTTTTGCAGAGGCCGCCAATGACGGGGCCGGCGATGCCGAAACAGGCGGCATCGATCCGGGCGATCGCGGAGGCTTCCAAAAAAGCATCGATCACCGAGGCGAAATCGTCATGATCGCCGCTGGCATACTGCCGTTTCATTTCAATTACGAGGCCGTCTTCATGGCAGCGGTAGAGGGCGAGGTTCGTTTTGGTTCCGCCGATGTCTCCGGCGAGAATCAGGGGCGAGCGTGTCATTCGAATCCTTCGTGCAGAAGATGGCGGAGGGCTTCAACGAAAGCGCTTTCCGTTTCGCGGGGGGAGCGGTGGTAAAAAGCGTCCCACGCCTGTCCGCGCTGCTCATTGTAATGGGCGTCCCCGTGCTCCCTGGTCCAGGCGATGCGCACCGCGTGGCCGATAAGCACATCCAGAACGATATCGTTTTCGACCTTCAGTTCGGGGTTCTGCCGAAACAGCCAGGTGAGGCTCTCGATCGCCTCGAGGTTGAGCTGGCGGTACTCCGGGGCCTGAATGCCCTGCAGCAGGGTGTCTATGCGCAGTTCGAAGCTGCGTTCGCCGGCGGTGGTATCGAGGGTCTGCTCGCTTCCGACACGGTTGGCGATGTCGTATTTGTCCCCGATGACGATGCCGCTGCACTGCTGCAGCAGGTGCCAGACGTCTTTGTAGAAGCGTTCGGCATGGTGCCCGATCAGGCCGGCATCGTGACGCCACTGCATCCAGTTCTCCACCTGCGAAAGCTCCGTGATCCTTGCGACGGACTTGAGCTGGGAAAAGCCCGAGGCGCGGAGGTTTTCCATCTCGTTCATGCGGCGCCGCTCGGTGGCGAAGGTCTGCAGCACCTCCCGCAGGCGGTGCAGGATCTCGTGGGGGGAGAGGGTGAGCAGGGTTTCGTAGGCGTCGCCCATCGGCAGCTGCATTTCCCGGCTGATACGGCTGACGAGCAGCTGCACAAAGTACCAGGTACGCAGGGTGATAAGCTGTTCGAAGAGCTCCGGCTCGATGCGGATGAGGTGACCCAGATGGAGAATGATCTCCTGGGTCAGGACGGTCTCTGCGGCGCTGTTGCCGCAGTAGGCGTAGATGGTCTCCACGATGGCCGTACTCTCCGCGGGGTGGCAGAAGGTCGCCTTTTCAAAGTAGGCGCGCCCGACGGCAAGGCGTTTTTGGCGAATGACGATATCAAGCAGGACGTCTTCGAGGCGCTCATCGTAGCGGTAAAGCAGGTCCGCCAGTCGGCGCACGGCCGCCCAGTCGTGGCGGGCAGAGGCGGTTTCATACTGCTGCTGCGCGATCGTTTGGAGCGCCTGCTCCCCCCGAACGGTCGGCACCGCAAACGTTTCGCCGCGGCGGCGCCAGAGCTGCTGCAGCGCTTCGACGGCGCGGGGATCAGGGGTGAGCGGATGGAGGAGTGCCACAAGGGCATCGTCGTCGAGCTGCCCGATCTCCTGGCGTGCGGCATAGGAGAGGTGGTAGTGCTCCTGCGCCGCGGCATCGTCGGGGCGGGTCTCCCCGTCGGGGCGGAACTGCGGCGGTTCGGGCCGGAAGGCTTCGCGCTGCCCCATCTGTTCGCGGGATGCGGCGGTGAGGAGGGTATGAAGCGGACCGGATTGTACCGCCGTACCGCAGCAGCGGCCCGATTCGACGGCGCGCAGCAGCTCGAGGACGCTCTCCTGCGTTGCCGCTTCGAGCATGTCGTCGCGCACGAGCAGGAGCATGAGGGGCCGGCCGGTCTGATCCCAGTTCTCGGCCAGGAACTTCAGCGACGAGCGGATATGCTCGACAAGCAGACGGTTGTCGTAATGGAAGTAAAAGGCCTTGGGGTCGAAGTGGTAGGGCAGGAAGACGTAGGTCTCGTCGCCCACCTGGTAGAGGCGGGAGGTCGTGATGGTACGCGAGACCTGCTGCGGACGGCCCGTGAGGTGCAGTTTCCGGTTGGCGCCGACGCTGCTGAAGAGCCGCGAGAGCTCCGAGGCGTGCAGGACTTGGGCCGGTGCCGCCTCTTCGAGGGTTTCGCTGCGGATACCGAGGGCGTGCAGCCGATCCTTGATGGCATGGCTTTCGGCGACAACGGCGACGAGGGGGGTGGTCGTCCGTGTCGCGCCGACACGTTCGCGCCGCCGGAGCGGGTCGACGTCATCGGGGATGAGGAGGCCGTCGTCGAGCAGGGAAGCAAGCAGGTAGAGGCTCTGGGCCCAGACGAGGGGAACGTTCTCATTGGGACGGCGCTCCTGGGAACCGGGCGCGGTTTTTTCCGCCTCGATCGCCGCTTCGGGGACGATGTAGAGCTCGGGCAAAAGCCTTATCCCTTCCACCTCGACGAAGAGGGGCTCCAGTTTCGCTTTCCACTCCCCGGCGGCCTCCGCGTCTCCACGCAGCAGGGCATCGAGCATCAGGTAGGTAAAGAAGAGCGGCCATTCCGATTCGATGTGCTCAAACTGCCGCAGCTCCTCGGCCTCGTAATGGAGCCGGGAGGTATCTTCGAGGACGCTCTGGTGGCCGTCGAGCAGAAAGCGTTTGCACCCAAAGCGGCCGGCGAGCTTTTTGCGGATCTTCTGGGCCGTTTTGTTCACCAGCTCCGCATCCTCGACGGCGTAGGCGGGGTAGCCGATGACGGAGAGCAGCGCCGCGTCGGTCTCCTTGGAGGTCGATTCGCGCGGCAGGAGGCCGTGCAGGGTGAAGCGCGAGCGCGCCACGTCGCTGGCAACGACGTGGATGACGCCTTCAAGGCCCCGCGCCGTGCCGTAAAGGTTGAACCCGTCGAGGGCCTCCAGGGCGGCCTTTGCCATCCCGACCGAGCTGCAGTTGATCTCCGGGTCGCCGTGGTTGATCTTGTTGCCCCGCTCCCAGATGCCGTAATCGGGGGTGGCATAGGTACGGCTGATGTAGTGGACGAGGTTCTGGACGAAGTCGACCTCGTCGTCGCTGTAGATGATCTGCAGGCCCGAGGCCGTCATCTGGGCGAGCATCAGCAGGAACAGCGAGGTGGCATCGAGCTGCAGGTGCCCCCATTCGTTGTCGCCGACGACCGCAAGGCCGCTCTGGGTGCCGTACTTGGCGTGCAGGGCATCGAGGGGGTTCTGGGTGCGTTTGAAGCGCTCGACACGGTCGGACTGGCGCATCATCGCCGTCAGCACACCGCGCATCAGTTTGACGACGCTGAGCGAGAGCGAAAGGGTGCGGGCGTTGGCGGGGTCGTGCCGCTTGTAGGCCAGGGAGAGGCCCCAGACGCAGAGGATGCTGTAGACGTTGTCGCGGACCCAGGCGTCGGTGTAGTCGCCGTGCGCATTGACGGCGGTACTGGCGGGCAGAAGTCCCGTCACGGCGTCCTGACGCTCGAGAATGATCTTCGAGACGGCGTCAAAGCGTTCTGAAAGGCGTGCTTCGAATGTCATGATGGCTGTCGTCCCGCAAGAGAATATTGTAAGAACGATGATAGCATATTCGCGTTTCCCGGGAGGGGGAAAGGGTGGCGTTTTTTTGAGCAGACGCGTGCAGTCGGATCTGCCCGCCAGCAAGGCGCCGACGCAGGGAGGCTAGAGCTTTGCATAAGCCAAAAAGGGATAGAATTGTCCGAAAAAACGGGAGCCCCATGCAGAAGAAAACCGCCTGTCCCCTGGACTGTTACGATGCCTGCAGCGTCATCGTCGACTCGGGCAAACTCAAAGGGGATAAAGTCCATCCGTACACCCACGGCTATCTCTGTCCCCATCTGAACCACTTTAAGAAACAGGAGCGCATTGCCAAGCCGAGGCTGAGGGGCGAAGTCGTGTCGATGGAGACGGCGCTGGCGCATCTGGAGACGCTGGTACGCGACGCCCGCGAGGGCAACGGGCTCCTGCACTACCGCAGTTCCGGTAACTTCGGCCTGATGCAGGGGGTGACGGACCACTTTTTCGCCTCCGTGGGGGCGGCGCTGACAAAAGGATCGCTCTGCGACGGGGCGGGGGAGGCCGGTGTCGTCGAAGGGCGGGGTGCAAACCGTGTGCTGCCCCCCGAACAGATCGCCGAGGCCGACGTCGTCATGGTCTGGGGACGTAACGTCCCCGTGACCAACTCCCACCTGCTGCCCTTCCTCAAGGGCAAGGAGCTGATCGTCGTCGATCCCGTCCGTACGGCGTTCGCCGAGAGCGCGGATATCCATATCCAGTTGAAGCCCGGCGGGGATCTCTATTTCGCAATGCTGCTGGCCCGCTTTATCGTGATCGAGGGGATGTACGATGCCGAGTACCTGGCCGAACACGGCAAGGCGTTCGAGGAGTACTACGAGCTGACTCAGACGGTGCGGATCAAAGCCGCCTTGGATGGCATCGGGCTGGGGCTCGGCGATATCGGCCGTGTCCTGGAACGGCTGAAGGGCAAAAAGGTCGCCATCCTGGTGGGCACCGGCGTGCAGAAGTACCGCCACGGCGACGAAGTGCTGCGCGCCATCGATGCCATCGGTGCGCTGCTGGGGCTCTTCGGGAAACCGGGCTGCGGCGTCAGTTTCCTGGGCAGTTCGTCCAGCGGCATCCCTTCGCCTTTCGCGGCGGCCCGCCGGTTCGAGCCCAAAGCCGCGGCGGCCTTTTCCGATTACGATCTCGTCTTTATCCAGGGGGCCAACCCGGTGGCACAGATGCCGGATACGGGGCGGGTGACGGACAGCCTCTCCAAGGCGGGGCACGTCGTCTATTTCGGCCTTTATGAGAACGAGACTTCGGCGATGGCCGAACTGGTCATCCCGGCCAAGACCTTCCTGGAAAAACGCGACGTGCGCACCGCCTACGGCCATAACGCAATGCTGGAGATGCCCGAGTGCGAAACAGCGGAGACGGGCATCAGCGAGTACGCGCTCTGCGCAGCGCTCTGCACGGCATTCGACGTACCCCTCGAGAGCGAAGCACACTATCTGGAACATTTCCTCGCCTGCGGGGAAGCGACGGATGGTAAAACCCTCGTGAAGGGGCGTGAAGCGCTCCCGTACTCCGAGGGGTTCGAGACCGATGACGGGCAGTTTTTATTCCTCGAGGAGTATGATTTCGATTTCGATATGGAGGAGGATTATTTCCTCATCTCCCCGAAGAGTTCCCGAAGCCTCAACTCCCAGTTCGACCGGGAGTCGCGGGTGTTCATGCACCCGGAGTGCGGTTTCGAGGAGGGGGTGTCGGTGCGGCTTGTGTCGGAGCAGGGGAGCCTGGAGCTGCCGCTGGCCTATGACGACCGGCTGCTGGCCGACTGCGTCCTGGTCTATGCGGGGACGCCGGGGGTGAATAATCTCACCACATCCCTGCGCAGTTTCGCAGGAGAAAACGCCTGTTATCAGGCAAACAAAATCAAGGTGGAAGCATGTTAGATATGATCAAGTCCATGGACGAACAGTTTGTCCTGCCGACCTACGCGCGGCAGGATATCGCTTTCGTCAGTGGCGAAAATGCACGGTTAAAGGATACGGAGGGCAAGGAGTATATCGACTTTACCTCCGGTATCGGCGTCGTCAGCGTCGGCCACGGGAACCCGGTGGTCACCAAGGCGATCTGCGAGCAGGTGGGGCGCATTACCCACATTTCGAACCTCTACCGAATCGAACCGCAGGCGGAGTGTGCACGCCGCATCGTCGAGCGCAGCGGCTACGACATGAAGTGCTTCTTCGGCAACAGCGGGGCCGAGGCGAACGAGGGGGCGATCAAGATCGCACGCAAATACGGGGAGGTCGACGGGCAGGTGAAGCGTTACAAGATCATCACCCTCGAACACTCCTTCCACGGCCGCACCATCACCGCGCTCAAGGCGACGGGGCAGGAGGCGATGCACAACTATTTCGGTCCCTTCCCCGACGGCTTCGTCTACGCCAAGTCCATCGACGAGATCGAGGGGCTCATTGACGACCATACGGTCGCGGTCATGATCGAACTGGTCCAGGGTGAAGGTGGGGTGCAGCCGCTCGATCGCGAAAAGGTCAAGGCGCTCGCGGCGATGCTCAAGGCAAAAGATGTGCTGCTGATGGTCGACGAAGTCCAGACAGGGATCTACCGCACCGGCGAGTTCCTCGCCTCGAACCTCTACGGCATCGAACCCGACGTCATCACCCTGGCCAAAGGGGTGGGCGGCGGGGTCCCCATTGGGGTCGTTATGACGGCGAAGAAGGATATCTTCGCCCCCGGCGACCACGGTTCGACCTTCGGGGGGAACTACCTCTCCACCGCGGCGGCCAATGCCGTCCTGGACGTGCTCGAGGCGTACAAGGAGAGCGGGAAACTCGACGAGGCTTTTCTCTATTTCGAGACGGAGCTCAAAAAACTGTTCGAGGAGCACCGCGGCCTCTTTACCGATGCGGTCGGTTTCGGCATGATGCGCGGTCTGCGGGTGAAGGATGCCGACACCCTGGCCCGCATCATTGCGAATGCCCGCGAAGAGGGGGTACTGGTCCTCAAAGCGGGGCGGAACACGCTGCGGTTCCTGCCGCCGCTCACTATCAGCCGGGAGGAGATGGATGAGGGGTTTACACGCCTTCGCCGCGCTCTGGCTGCTCTCTAGCGGTCTGTGCGCCGCCGAGCAGAACGCGACGGTCCTGTTCGGTACGCAGCAGCGCTCCGGGGCCGACCGTCAGAGCGTTTCTCTCGACACCTACCTCTCAGAACTCAAGCGCAAAGCCTTCGGGTACGATTATGCCAAGACCGAAGAGGAGAGTGCGAAGCTGCGCGACAGCTGGATCCAGCCGGCACTGATCAACTACACCCTCACCCGCCAGAATCCCTATAATGAGCGGGGGGCGCCGGAGACCCAGCAGGAGAGTGCTTCGATCGCCATCGACCAGCCCATCTTCCGCAGCGGCGGGATCTATTACGGTATCAAGTATGCCCAGGCGTCGCGCGATGTCAGCATGCTCACCATCGCCCAGCAGGAGCGCACGCTGATCAAACAGGCGGTCGACCTGCTGATGCAGATCAAACAGTCCGAACTGGGCATCGCCAAGCAGAAACTGCAGGTGGACAATACCGAGATCAACCTGCTGCAGAAGCGCGAGCAGTATATGAGCGGGCAGCTGGATTCGGGTTTCCTGAACAACGCCATCATCGAGCGCAACCTTGCCAAGCAGGCGCTACTGGACCTGCAGACGGCGCAGGCGAAGCTGGTCAGCGCCTTCGAGAGCATCAGCGACCTCGATTATCGCGAAGCTAAGATCCCATTTCTTGCATCCGTGGACGAGGCGCGCTTTATGGACGGAACGATCGACCTTGCCCTGGCGCGGCAGCAGCGGGCGCAGGGGGGGTACAACAAAGCGGTCACCCTTGCATCGTACCTGCCGAGCATCAGCCTGCAGGGGAGTTACAACTGGCAGAAGCGCGAATCGATCATCTACATCAACGGTTCGTACGTTCAGTCCAACCCCTCCGAAACGTCTTACTACAGCTACGGCCTCAAGGCCTCCATGCCGATCGACGTCAACAGCATCAACGACTACGAGGCCTCACGGCTCGCCTATCTGAAGTCCAAGGTCACGATCGACGACACCAAACGTGCGCTGCGCGCCCTCTACGAGCAGGTTGTCGAGAACCTCAGGAACATCGACGCGAAGATCGCACTCTCTCGGGAGAACGAAGCGCTTTACGCGACGCTGCTGCACGACACGCAAGAGCAGTACGGGGTCGGGCTGAAGACACAGTACGACGTCGACCTTCTGGCCAATTCCCGGCAGATCGAGAAGCTCAGCCAGCGCAGCTACGAGATTGACCGCCAGCGTGAACTGCTTAACCTGTATGAGAAACTGAGCGATCCCGAATCATGAGATTCAGCGAATACATGACGGAGTGGCTCTATGCCGAAGACGGCTACTACGCGACCTACCGTCCCATCGGGAAACAGGGGGATTTCTACACGGCCGTCAGTGCGTCGAAGTTCTTCGGCGGCACCGTTGCCAAGCACCTGATCGACGTAATCGACGAAGGGTTCCTCACTCCCAACGCGACCGTCTGCGAGATCGGGGCACACCACGGCTACCTGCTCGCGGACATCGTGGAGTTCATCTACACCCTTCGCCCCGAACTGCTGAAGAGCCTCTCCTTTGCCATTGTCGAACGGTTTGAACATCTGCGGGAGCAGCAGCGGCGCTACTTCGCCGACTCGTTCGGCGACGCCGTTACGCTGCGGCACTATTCGGCACTGGATCAGCTGCGCGTTGAAGAGGCTTTCTTCGTTGCCAACGAAATCTTTGACGCCTTCCCCTGCGAACTCTATTACAAGGGCAAAACGGGCCGGGTCGAAAACCACGAGGTTATCTTCGATCTCGATGACGCCTGGGTCAAAGCGAAGGCGGAGCAGTTCCACAAGGACCGGGGCGAGATCGCCGTCGGGTACGAGGATTTCGCGCGGGAGATGGCGCAGGCGGCGCGGCGCAGCGAGTTCATCACCTTCGATTACGGGGAGATGCAGGCGCGGCCGGACGTCTCGCTGCGGGTCTACAAAGAGCACGAGGTGTTCCCCTTCTTTGATGATGCGCTCGACCGTGCGGCAGCCTTCAAAAAAAGCGATATTACCTACGATGTCACCTTCGCGCACGTCAAGGAGGCGTTCGAAGCCGCCGGCATGCCGATGGCCGAATACGCGACGCAGATGAAAGCTTTGGTGGAGATGGGCATCCTGGAACTGCTGGAGATCTTAAGAGCGAATGCAGACGAAAAAGTCTATAAACAGGAACTTGAAAAGGTCAAGACGCTGATCATGCCGCAGTTTCTTGGCGAGCGGTTCAAAATGATTCGATTCAGGACTGCCCAATAACCCCTGCACGGTGCTAAAAAGGAGAGAGTAATGGAAATCATCATCAACGGAGAGACGCGTACCGTCAAGGAAGATACGCGGCTGGGCGCGCTGCTCGACGAGATGGGCCTTCGGGAGAAGGTGATGGCCGCAGCCATCAATATGGAGATCGTCAAACAGGAGCTCTGGGATACGCACGAGTTGCACAACAACGACCGCCTCGAACTGCTGGACTTTGTCGGCGGGGGCTGAAGCGACCGGTTGACGAGGCGCTGAGGAGCTGCTGATGGAAAACGAAAAAGCTCTAAACGGATTCGCGCGGCTTGCGGGAGCAGCCTGGCTCGTCGTCATCCTCACCGGTATTACCGCGGAGTTTTTTCTGCGGATGCCGCTGATCGTACCGGGAGACGCTGCGGCCACGGCGACGAATATCCTGGGAGCAGAGGGGCTGTTCCGCCTGAGCATCGCTGCCGACATCGTCATGCTGCTGTTTGACGTGACGGCCGCCGTGGCTCTCTACCTTCTTTTCAGCCCGGTTAATCGGTTGCTGGCCCTGCTTGCGACCGCTTTTCGGCTATTGATGGGCGCCGTCCTGGCAGCCAACCTCACGGCACTGACTTCCCTTCTTTCCATTTTGCATGGGACGGACGCCGCGCCACCTTCCATTGTACAGCAACTGCTCGATACCCACGCTAGCGGCTATGCGATCGGACTTGTCTTTTTCGGTCTGCATTGTTTCATCCTCGGCGGACTGATCGTCAAATCCCGTTATCTTCCCCGTCTGCTGGGGGGACTGCTGATGGTCGCGTCCCTGGGCTATCTCATCGACAGTTTTGCCCAATTGCTGCTGCCGCAGGGGGCGCCGTTTTTGGCCGTGACGGCAGAGGCACTGATCGCGCTGGCACTGCTGGCAGAGCTGTCGCTCTCTTTATGGCTGCTGGCAAAAGGGGTGAGGGCCTAAAGCGGAGAGAGGAGGCGGCGGATGCAGGCATCCGCGCCTCTCATATTTACGGTTGTGCCGGTTCGACACACGCTTCGTCACAGAGGGGGCAGTTTGATGTCGCGGTCGCCCTGACCTCGGTGCCGTTAAGCGGCTCGGTACCGATCGCTACGACGGTGTTGCTGTGCGAGTTGTTGATCGCGCATTCGGAGACCGTCGCTGTCGGGTGGTAGGTGCTGCTGAAGCTTTCGCACTGGGTCCGGCCCTGCGGGTCGTCTGCCGGGTAGAGGGCATCGTAATCGAACATCTCACCGGACTTGTCGTCGGTGACGTGAATGTTGGTCAGGAGGGTGCCGTTTTGTTCGTTACAGACCCTGCCTTCGTAATCGACGCGGACGACGACTTGGCCCCCGAGCGTTTCGAGTTTCTGTTTACAGCTTTTCGTGATGGAGATCGCCGGGTTGAGCGTGACCTTCTGACAGGTTGACTGCGCCGTTTCCGGTGCCATGGCGTACTCGCCGATATAACCGGTCGCCGTAATCGTATTGGTCGGCGGGTTGAGGTAGGAGTTGACCGTATAGCTGTAGCTTCTTGATTCGCCCGTCGCCAGGTCCGTCATGTCGCTGAGGGTCGGATCGTCGCTGGGATCATCCGGGCTGCCCGCATCGTCTTTAAACTCGATACGGTCGATCGTACCGAAGCCTTCGTTGGTGACCGTATACTTGAAGGTATGGTTGATCGTGATGTAGTCGGAACGTTCGAGTTCGGAGGAGAGACACTCTTTGGAGATACTCAGTTTACAGGTATCGAGATTGCCGCTGACGAAATCCTTGAGCTGGGCGTTGACGCGGTGGGATGAACGCGTCTCCATCAAAAAGGAGCTGAAGCAGGGGACTGCATTTTCAAAGATCCAGCTGAGATTGATCCCCCCTTCGAAGAAGCTGTTTTCGGGATAGGTGTGTTCGGGCATGCCGTCGACGAGGGATTTTGGGGTGTAAGTGTCCCATGCCTCCGTCGGGGCGCCGTTGGAGGTGGCGAAGTAGTAGTTGTCACCCCCGCCCTGACCCTCGAAGATGAGCTTCAGGTTGTCTTTTTGCGTGGTGTCCCACTTGTAGAGTTTGACGTTAGCCTGCGTACCCCCCTGCACGAACTCCGCGAGCATCAGCACGTCGCCGTTCTTGTGGGTACCCGAGAAGGTACCGTCGGGTTTCGGGGCGACACGGTCCTGGAAAAACCAGACGCCCATCTGTGCCGAGCCGTCCGTAGAGTAACGGTCGCCCATCAGGTAGACGATCAGTTCGCCGTTGGCGTTGTAGGCCGCGGCGGCGGAGTGGAGGATCTCATCCTTGTCCGGGACCGAACCGTCCGTCCAGCGCCACTGGTTGACATTGCGCACGTCCTTCGAACCGCCGCCGGTGAAGATGCTCATTCCGAGCCCGTCGGCAATGATGCCGCTGTCGCTGAAGGCGCTGTCCAGTCCGTTGGCGATATCCTGCCAGTCGTCTCCGGGAACGGCCGCTTCGCTGATGATATTCCCGTCGAGTTCAAATTGACCCGTCGCATGGGGCTTCTCCCACGCGAATGCATTGGCGCCGGCGCCAAGCAGCAGCGTTGCAGCGAGGAGATTTCTCCAAATCCGCCCATTCAATGTGATCTGTTTCATTTTCGGAACCTTTTCACTTGAGGGGCAGGGACAGCGTAAGATCACGATGTGTTTCCCCTGTGCCTATTGGCTTCTAAAGCCAAACCGTTTCGTTTCTTCCATAACTAAATATTATTCCTTGAGAGCTTAAGAACTGATAAACACAAAATTGAACTTGCGAAAAGCGCTGCCGCAAAGGGCGTGAGAAGAGGCTCTTTTTTAGGCGGTGGGAGGGGCGTTTAGGAGGGATTTGAGTTCGCTCCCCTCGATGAATTCGACGGCGATAAGACGCTGGGCAACGGTCTCGATCAGCGCCCAGTGCGCATCGATGACCTCTTTGGCCCGGGCGGTACCCTCTGCGATCCAGACGGCAATGCGCGATTGCAGCTGGCTGTCATAGAGCGTGTTGCTGACATTCTGCTGCAGCATCTCGATACTGATGTTCTGCAGCTGGCTGTCCATGCCGTATTGGGCGACGGCGCTGTAGGCGTAGAGGGTCGCCTGCTGCAGATCGTTATAGGCTCCCGTTTCGATCCCTTCGCCCTCGCCGTACTGTTTGACGGTCGCCAGTCGTCCCGCCAGGGAGACGGCGATGTTGGCGCGCAGTTCATCCGCGCTCATGTTTGCCTGAAGCTGCTCCTGGGTATAGGAGACGAGCCCGAGGGTCTCGCTGCGGGGAATGACGGTAACCTGTTCGATTTCGACCTCGGGCAGGAGCACCATGGAGGTGACGGCGTGGGCGGCTTCGTGGTAGGCACTGCGCCGCAGGTCCTCTTCGAAGTTCTTGAGGCGTTTCTTCTCAAGACGGCTGCCGTATTTGATGGTGTTGATCTGGTCAATAATGATCTGTTCGTCCAGTGTGGCTTTGTTCTGCTTGATCGCTTCCAGCGCACAGGCTTTGGCGATGCGGCCGAGCTCGTAGCCGTTCATGCCGCTCATATAGCGGGTAATACGTTCGATGTCGATCTTTTCATGGGGTTTTTCGAGGAGCTGTTTGGCGAAAAAGAGCCGGGCTTCCCTGTCGAGTTCCGGCACCTCCACGAACTGGTCGATGCGGCCCGGATGCATCAGCGCGACGGGCACCTCCTCTTTGTGCTGCGCCGTCATGACGGTAAAGACGAAATTTTCCGGTGAGTCCGGACTCCCGTCGATCGCCGCGTCCAGCGCTTCGGTCGGAATCGGCGTGTAGGTGCCCTCGATGATCCCCTTGACGTCGACATTGTCGAGAATGACCAGGAGCGGGGCGGCCTGGCGGGCCCGCTGGAATGCCGCCTCGATCAGCTCCTCGTTGAAGAGGTCGCTGCCGCGCAGGTAGAGATAGGGGAGGCCGGCTTCCTTGGCAAAGGCTTTGACGAGCAGGGTCTTGCCGACCCCTTCGGGGCCGTAGAGCAGCAGGCCTTTGGGGAGGGTGATCCCGAAGGTTTTCAGTCCCCGGTCGTTATGCAGCAGCGCCACAAGGGATGCGAGCTGCTGTTTGACGCGGTTCTGACCGGCGATGGCGTCGAAGCCGGTGCGGCCCACCGGGTGGATGGTCAGGCGGTCGCCCTGCGCGCTCAGCGGGGTGATCTCCTGGGAGTGCTCTTCAATGTCGCGCAGGCGCAGTTCCGTCCCCTCTTTGCTGTCGTGGCGTTCCCAGTTCAGGCTGAAACGGCGGTCGTATTTGCCGAAGGCTTTCAGGTCCGATTCGTCGGCGAAGGCACTGCGCAGCCAGTTGCGCGCATCTTTGGAGACGTCGAGAACGATGCGGCCCGTTTCGGGCATGTCCGCAGCGGCGAGATCGAAGAGATAGGCCGGAAGACGGTGCGCGACCCGGGTCGTATTGAGGTAGGGGGAGAAGGAGAGCAGCAGTGCGAGGGCAAGTTCGGAAGGGTGCCGCACTTCGAGGGGAACGGGCCTGACCGCGTTCCAGCGCGCGGCTGCGGTGTGCAGGATCTGTTCGGTGATGGCCCGAAGGGTCTGCAGGTCGTGGGGGTAGAGGAGGATGAGATCCGTTTCGCTCATGACGTTGAGAAGTTCCGGGTCGAAAAGCGCACGGAGGATGCCGCTCTCATCGGGCATTCCCGTGGTTGCCAGCCCTTCGTAGAGATGGGCCTGCTCCAGCAGCGGCTGGTCGTAATAGCGGCCGAGGAACTGCTTACCGATCCATTCGGGGGATTTGATCTTGAAAAGAAGCACGAAGAGCGTACGGCCGTACCGTTCCGGGGCCCCCGGCGCGCCGTCGGTAATGATGGCGGCGACGGCGCGCTGAATCGCATGATCGGCCTCGTCGATGTCCTCGAAGACAATCGCCCCCTCCGGATGTTCGGTGACCCAGCGCGTCAGAATGCCCTTCGTCCCCAGCAGCCGTTCGGCATCGTCGGCGAAGGCGAACTCCCCCATGTGCAGGTGCAGACGCTCGCGCCCCAGACGGGCCAGGGTCTGCAGCATTATCAGCTTTTTCCCGGAAGCGGGAGGCCCGGCAATGACGAGGAGGTCGGCGACGCCCCCGAAATGGGGGCATTGTCCGAACCGCCCCAACCACTGCTCCAGCAGTGCTGCCGGTTTTTCCTGGCCGATCGTTGCGGGAAAGGTCTGGGGTGTCGTATTCATACGACTATTATAGGGAGTTTTTGCCTTCAAGTGCAACGACGGCGATGGCGAAGCCGCCGTCGTGGGTGATGGAGAGGGAAGCGTCGGTGATGCCGAAACGTTCGCGGACCGTCTCGGAGAGGGCAAGCTGGGGGGCGCCGCGGCCGGTTTTGGTGATGACGATATCATGGAAGCCGCATTCGCCGCCGATGCCGCACCCCAGCGCTTTGGCGCAGGCCTCCTTGGCGGCCCAGAAACCTGCGGCGGTATGGGGCTTCCCTACGAGGGCGATCTCATCGGGGGAGAGAAAGCGCTGCAGCGCCCGCTCGCCGTGACGCGCAATCATCCCTTCGATGCGCTCGATCTTGACGAGGTCGATACCGATCATAGCTGCTCGTAGTCGTCGATCTGGTGCTGTTTGCCGAGGTCGCTCAGCGGTACAAAGCTTTTTTTCTCGGGGTCGTAGTAGCGGATGTGGCCCGTTTCGATATCGTAGTACCAGCCGTGGATAAAGAGCTTCTCCTCTTTGACCAGTTTGTTGACATAGGGGTAGGTGAGGAGGTTCTCGATCTGGGAGAGGATGGAGAGCTGCTCGGTGAGGCGAAGCAGCGTTTCACGGTCCCCGTCCATTCCCAGGGTGGCGACCGCGTTCTCTTTCGCCTTCATCCCCAGGGAGAGCCATTTGCGCGTGTGGATAAGCCCGGGGTCGCTGATCTCTTCGTAGAGTGCCTGGCAGGCGCCGCAATGGGTGTGGCCGCAGATGATGATCTCGGAGACCTTGAGGACGCTGACGGCATATTCGATTGCCGTGGCGGTGGCATGGAAATCTTCGTCGGGCTTGTAGACGGGAACGAAATTGCCGACGTTGCGCATGACAAAGAGGTCACCGGGTTTGCTCTGGATCATCAGGTCGGGGATGACACGGGAGTCGGAGCAGCCGATAAAGAGGGCTTTCGGGCTCTGCCCCTCCTTGGCGAGGCGGAGCAGTTCCGCTTCATGCTCTTTGAAATAGACCTGTTGAAAGAGTTCGTTCCCTTCGGCGTATGTCTGCATGGGAGGTGATCAGAGTTGACAGCGCTCGATGTTGAGCATCTTCATCAGTTTCTCGAAGATGGCGCCTGCTTCGCGGTCGTAATCGTCGTGATACTCCACCACGATCAGTTTGCGCCCGCCGGCACTTTCGGTCAGGTAGACACTGCGGTCGAGCTTGTGCTCTTCGTGGATCTGGGCCAGGGCGGCATTGATCTCTTTATACTGCTCTTCCGTATCGTAAGCCAGTGTGATTTTGGTGTAGCGCTCTTCGCCTTTGTAGTCCGCATCAATGCATGGTGCTGCCATAGGAATCCTCTGCCGTTGATCTTTGGGTTGATTATACTGCAACTCTTTTGAAGGAAGCAAATCACGGGGGCGTTTCGCGGCCGGTGAGCTCAACGTGCTTCGATTCTGACCTCCAGGTGGGTTGCGGCGGTGTCGGCGAAGATCTTCTCCAGATCGGGGCGGCGGTCCGGGGAGGACGGGAGGGCTGTCAACTGCCCGATCAACAGGCTGAAAAGCTGCAGGGTACTCTGGCCGCTGCGGTTCGTGACGTTGATCTCCAGGGTGTCGGCCCGGCCCATGAGCAGGGCGGAGAAGGCCGATTCCGCCTCGGTGAGCCAGCGCGTCAGGGCGGGACTGTAGGCGAACTTTGTGCGTTTGCGTTCGAAGGCACGGTGCAGCAGGGTGTCGTACTGGCCGATGTAGGCGGCGAAGCGTTTGTCTTTGCCGAGCAGGGTGCGGTAGGCGCGGCCGTCGGCGCTGCTTAACGCATGCAGGGCCTTGAAAAGAAGGTCGGGGGTACCCGAATGCGGCGGTTTCCTTGCCGGGGTAAAAAGGGCCGAGGCGTTGCGCAGCGTGACGTGCAGCGTCAGGGTGTCGTGGTTCCCTTTCGCGTTGTCGTTGCGGGAGGTGAAACGGCTGTCGATGGTATCGTTCCCCTCATAGGAGGTCTCAAGTGACAGGTGGCCGGAAAACGGGGAGGCGAGCTGCTCGGCGTAAAGGGTATGCAGCCTCTTTCCGACATAATCGGCCCTGACGGTGTCGTTGGTGTCGAACCAGGCTTCGAGCAGGTAGGGGGCCGCAGCGTAGCTGCTCTCCGTCTCGTTCGTCTCGAGGGTGGCCCCGGCGTAATCGAGCGAGACGTTTCCGAGCACACGTTCGGCGAAGGCGGCCCCCTTCGCCGTCCGCTTCATCCTGTTGGCGAAATGGAGGGTATCGATGTGCAGATGGGCCTGGGGATCGTACTGGTCGTAGTCGAAATCCGAGACGTCAAGCTCTTCGAGATTGCCGACAAGGGCCCGTTCCAGCGCATCTTTTCGGGGGGTTGAGGGCGGGGCGAAATAGGGTTTTTCGGCGGCAAGGTGCTGCCGCTGCAGACGTTCAAGTTCCTCCACCTCCTTCATCGCGGCGTCAAAGGCCTCTTTGTGCAGCAGCACCCCCAGCGCCTCGTTGAACGATGCGGTCGCCGCCTTGAAGGCGGTGACGGAGGTGCGGTTGGCATCGCGCTCTTCGATCCTCTGACGCTGTGCCCGGCAGACAAACTGCGTGCGCTCCGCGTGGCATTCGGGGGTGATCCTGCCCTCGGAGCGGTAGGTGAGGTAACGGGTGAGGTTCACTGCGGGATCGTCGGTCGCTTTGGGGACGGGAACGGCGAAGAGCAGCGCTGCGCTCAGAAGCAGTGCCGGGAGAAGATAGGGGTTCATGGGCGCTTCCTTGAACTCCTATTGTACTTCAAGAAAGCCAATAAGCCGTTCAGTCGGCGACGGGGAGGTAGGCGTATCCTTCGTTCTGTTTTTCGATCAGGCCGACACCGGCGTTGAGGACGGTCGCGATGCCGGGGTAGATATCTTTGGCGTCGATTTTTTTCTTGGTCATCCCCGCCCGGCACATCAGAAACGCCACGTCATAGGTCTCGGCAAGGGCGGCGATGCGCTTGGCGAGTTCCGGGGCGGCTTTGAGCAGTTCCGGATCTTTGGCAAAGTCGAAGTGCGCCGGCTCTTTGAGAAAGAACTTGTAGGCGTTGCCGTGGATGACAACGGCGACATCGAGCTCTTTGAGCTGGTTCTCAAAATAGGTCTTGTGGGCAACGATCCCTTTGAGAATCTTCTGCTCAAAGGTGTGCATGTCGCCGGTGGTCAGGTCGATGACGACTTTGGGGTTCTCCGCGCCAAAGAGCGAGAGGACGGTCAGCAGGATGAGAAAGAGTTTTTTCATACAGTCTCCTTGGTGGAGTGCATCATACCGGGGGAAAGTAAAAACTATGTAAAAAGGGGCGTTTAGTGTCCGGTCCCCGAGGCTGCCTGCGGTTTGGGACGGAACAAACGTAGGAGTAGAAGAATGAATCAAACCAGTTCGGCAGGGAGGGGAGCCGAATCTGCAGGCAGCCCCGGGGACCGGACGGAGGGATTACTCCGTCAGATCGCCCAGCAGCGTTTCAAAATCGTTCTGTGCTTTCATCAGTTCGGCCTTGGCCTCGTCATCCTGGACGCGCGCGCTGCTCATCCAGTTGTAGACGCCGGGGAAACCGATGACGATCTTGTCGTCCCCTTTTTTCTTGTACATCATCATCGTACAGGGCGCGAAGGCCGAAGCCTGCGGGCGCGTCTTGGCGACGTTGTAGATCACCTTCAGCTTGCAGATGGAGTAGGTGTCGTAGAAATCGAAGGGGTTGTCGATACTCTCATCCTCCCCGACGACCATTTCGAAATCGAGGGTGTTGGAGAGGACGAACCCTTTGGGACTGAGACCGCCCTGGATTCCCATGGCGAGTTCCTCTTTAACGTCATCGTACTCATCCTCTTCGACTTCGAGGCTGTAGGTCGAAACCAGCGGTCCCGACGCCGGGAGCGGGTTCTCGTTCTCGATCGCGACGGAGGCCTTCGGCATTGCTGATTCCAGGGCTTTTAGCGCCGCCGCCTCGATCTTTTTCAGGATCGGGTCGACGCTGCGAAGGCCGATGATCTTGGCCATCGCTTCAGCCGTCAGGACGGAGACGTGCAGCTGCTTCTCGCCTTTGTGCTGGTAGATCCCGAAGCCCATCGGCACGAAGATGCCGGCATCGGGATACTTGACGACGAGCGTACGGGAGAGGTCCGTATGGTAGGCCGTCAGCAGGTAAAAGACGTCGAAGTCGCTCTGCTGGAACTGGATGTTAAACGGTTTGTTCATCTCCGTATTGGCGGCGATGGTGAAGCCGTTGGCTGCAAGTGAACGTTCGATCACCTGCGGCAGATCGCTCTTGGGGTCGTTATCGACGCTGAAAATCCGCAGGTCGCCCTGGGCATGCAGTGCGATCACGGTCGAAAAGAGTAAAAACAGTATGTGTTTCATCATGGTGTAATCCTTACGGTTTGATATAGACCCAGCCCTCTTTGACCCGTTCGATCATCTCGACGATGCCGGCGGTGACGACTTCGACGTCGTCGATGAGCTGGTCTTCGGTAATGTTTTTGGTGCGCATGGTGTTGCCGCAGGCGACAAAGGTGACGTCGTACAGCATCAGAGTGCGCACCCGTTCCGCAATTTTCGGGTTGTTCTTGAGCAGGGTACGGATCCCTCCCGAATAGGCGACGATCTCCATCTGGACCTTTTCGGGGCCGTAGAACTTCAGCACGTTGTTGGCGGAGCTGAGGACATGGTTGATCGCCTCGTCAGTCCCTTCGGTCACCGAGAAAACGACCTGGCGGGGGTTATCAAGGGCCGGTTTGGGATCGGCGAACTCCGTATCGGCGTTCAGCCAGAGGCCCCAGGCCAGCAAAATGATCAGAAAACGCATGTTACTCCTTTGTGCACGCCGAAGCGGTCAGTGCGGTGAAATCCTCCCGGTTCCAGGAGCCCGGGACGGTTTTGATGATGCTGCCGTCGGGCTGAAGGATGACGAAGGTAGGGGTCATCGCGACTCTTGCTTCGAAGGGAACGCCCCGCTTCGAGAGGTTGATTTTGACCGGGACAAAGCACCCCTCGACCCAGCGGCTCATAGCCGCATCGTTGAACACGGCCTGCTCCATGTCGTGGCAGTAGTGGCAGTCGTCGCGCACGAGGGCGGCCAGGATGTTCCTGCCGCTCTCGTGCGCTTCGGCCTTGCCCTGTTCCCAGCTGCGCCAGTCGACGGCGTCGGCGAGCAGTGGCAGCAGCAGCCAGAGAAGCTTATTCATCGTCCCACTCCAGCATCCGGTAGGCCACCTCGACGTTTTGCGCATGCATCGCATCATAGAGGGCGACACTGCGGAAAGCGTCGAGGCGGATCGTTTTGGTGGCTTCGGCGATGCCGATCCCATCGTCGATGGCATCGCGCACGCGGTCGCACAGCTGCGTCAGGTAAACATAGGTCATCTGCAGTGCGTCTTTGCCGGTGCTTTTGCCGTGGCCGCCGATGATGTGTTTCAGCGGCATTGCCCGTATCATCTCCAGCGCGGCGATCCATCCGTGGAGGTCGCCGTCGCGCAGGGAGGGGATACGGTCGTTGAAGACCAGGTCCCCGGCAAACAGCGTCTGCCGGGAGGGGAAATAGACCAGAAGGTCTTCTGCGGTATGGGCGCGGCGGGTGAGGCGGATGATCCGGATATCCTCGCCGTCGATGCGCAGGGTTTCGTTGGTGTCGACGTAGCGGGTCGGCAGCGCAATTTCCGTGCCTTCATAGGCTTCGGGGCTGATGCGCTGCTGCATCCGCGTCTTTTCCGTGAGGCTGACCGCCTTTTTGAAGAGGCGGGGACCGATCACCTCGGCACCCCGGGCTGCGAAATAGCCGTTGCCCAGCCAGTGGTCGTCGTGCACATGGGTGTCGATGACCGGGCCGGTCTTCTGTGCCTTGATGCGCTGCATGATCTCGGCGGCCTCTTTGGCATAGGCGTAGGTCGGGCCGCTGTCGATGACGAGCCAGCGGTGGCCGGTATCGACGTAGCAGCTGTTGACCATGTTGCCGTTGTTAACGCTGTTCATCACCTCCGGTTTTCCGAAAAAACAGTAGATGCCCCGGTCGACACTGACCGGTTCGAGATGGTACTCGAACGCCACTGCCGATGTGATGCTAAGCCACACAGTCCAGAGCATTTTCATCTGTCAATCCTTCCTAGAAGAGGTAGTTCAGCTCGAAGCGGTATTCGTTGTAGGAGTCTTTGTCATACCCCGCTTCACGATCTTTGGCATCGACCAGGCCGATGCGGACTTTGGCTTCCAGGCCCGGAACAGCTTTGACCTTTTCGATCAGGTCGATATGGATGATATTGCTGTCCGCCTGTACACCGGCCGCCTGCTTGTCCTCGTCGAAGTCCTGCATTGCGTAACGGACCATCGCGCTCAGACCGGAGACCAGGTTGGCCTTGTCGAAGTTGAAGTTGACCTGCGCGGCAGTCGTCTTGGTATTGGCGTACCAGTTGTACTGCGCCATCGCACGGGTGTAGCCGCCGGTCGGGAAGCCGCGCCACGGCGCGACAATATCCGCTTCGTCGGCGACGGCGGAGTAGGCGACCATCATTTTAAGCGGGCCGGTTTCCGCGACGAGACGCGCCATCCAGAGGCTGGAGTCGAGGCTGTCAGGGGTATCGTAACCCTTGGTGTTGTCAAAGACGGCCGTACCGCCGGTCCAGTCGACGAGGGTCCCTTTGAGGGAGGCACCACCGACCTTACCGCCGCCGTCGTCCATCTGTTTCATGTAGCGGGCACCCGGCGTGATCTTCCAGCCTCCGAGCGGAATGGCATAGTTGATCTCACCGGTCAGGGAGCTGACGACGCCCGGGACGCCGCCGTAGGTCAGGTCGAGCTGCAGGTTCTTGATTGATTTGTTCTGTACGTCGGCGACGATCAGCGAATGGGTGATGTCCTTACCCGCCGCACGGAAGTTGTTGACGCTCAGACCCTTGTGGACCGCGGAGTCGTCATTGCCGTTCCATTGCGTTTTGACGCTCGTGTTGGAGTCATCAAAAGTGAGGACGTCGTGGAAGGTCTCATGGTCGCGCAGCTTCTGCTGGTAGAACCAGGCACCGCGGATCCGTGTCTGCGGGAGCTCTTTGGTCGTGAAGGAGTAACCCTCGAAGGTGTTCGGGATCATCTTCGTGTCGTTGGACTTGGTCAGGAAACTCTCGAAGATCTGACGGCCGGCGACGAAGGAGGTTTTGGAAATGTCATACTGGACATAGGCCTGCGCCAGCGTCGCAAAGCCGTAGTTGCCGAGGCGGTTGACGTTGTAGCGGCTGGTCGTATCCTTGCCCGCCTTGAGGTAGCCGATGTTAGCTTCGGACATACGCTCGCCCGGGAACGGTTCGTCGGTATAGTACAGACCCGCACCGGCGCTCAGGCCGTAGAGGGACGCGGTTTTGTAGATCAGGTTACCGCCGAGCCCCAGGGCACGGTTGTCCTTGTTCTTCGTCTGCGCCGTATCGTCGTTTTTCCAGTCCCAGTTGAAGGAGTTAACGCGCAGACGGCCGTAGACGACGCCCTTGGCAAACATATCGGTGATGGTATCCGCTTTGCCGGGGAGCACGTTGTAGACTTCCATCATGTTCCCCTTCAGGGAGCGCTTGGGCGTGAATGCTTCGCCGTCGGCGGCAGAAGCACTGCTCGTCAATGTACAGGCCAGCGCGGCCGCGGCGGCAGTCGAAATGAATTTCATTGATTTAATATTAGCCATTTACTCATCCTTTTTTCAATGTAAAAGAGAGATAATGTCACTGGTGATGAACGAATGTCCCCGTGACACTATCACTGGCTGGCGGCAGGTAGCAGCTGCCGCCGTCTTGTCCTTAGACACCTACTCCCACGACACCGTGACGGTGCCGACCGTGCAATCTCTCAGCAGCCTCCCCCCTTGGAAGGACAGCCGCAATCGTAATCCAGCAGCTTGACATTGCCCGCATTGCTGACATCCACCACTTTTTTGCGGCGGATATAGTCACGGACGACATCATAGACGGGACGGATTTTCTCTTTTTGGAGATTCTCGCCCGCATTCTGGAGGTTGCCTCCCCATGACGAAACGACATAGGTCCGCTTCGGATCGATCGGTTTGCCCCCCACAAGAAGATTGCTGATACGCTTGCCGCGGGCGTTGCCGACGGCGATGTCGTAGGTCACCCCGCCGAGGCGGCTCATATCGCCGCCCTGCTGATAGAGCGGGTTGGCGTTGAAGACGTTGTCGGCGATATCTTCAAGCAGGTTGGCGATACGTTCGCCCTTCAGCTCGAAGGTGTAGACGTTGGGATAGGTGATCCCGCACATCTCGTAGACGTTGTCCATCAGAATGTCGTCTCCCGGAAGGACCGTTGTCCCCCACCGGTAGCCCGGCGTGAAGGAGATGTCGCATTTCATTTCATCCATGATCGCGTCATTGATAAGCTGATCGAAGGTCGAGAAGAAGGTGTCGCGCTTGTAGAGCAGCCCCTTCGTTTTCCCGAGCACTTCATTGAACTCCTTGTCAAAGGGAGCATAGAGCTCCGCAACGAGCTTCTCACCCACCGGGTCCGCCGGAATGATGTTCGACGCGACCGGGATGAGCTTGTACTCATACCCTTTGACCTTGTGGTCCCGGATATCGATATCGAGGCGCCCGACGTATTTGCCGTGGCTGCCTGCGATGACGATGACCGTGCCGTCGATGACAATAGGCTTCGGGGAGGGGTCGTGCGTATGGCCGCTGAGGATAAAGTCGATCCCGTGGACCTTGCGTGCCACCTCCTGGTCGACGCTGAAACCGTCGTGCGACAGCACGACGACACAGTCGACCTTGTGCTCTTCGCGCAGCTCGTCGACATACTCCTGCAGCGTGTCAAGCCGCAGCCCGAAGCTCCACCCCTCGGTGAACTCTTTCGGGTTCGCCGTCGAGGTGAACGGGAAAGACTGGCCGATAATGCCGATCTTCGCCCCGTTGCGCTCTTCGATGGTATAGGGCTCGAAAATGAGCTCTTCGTACTCTTCGGAGAAGGGGTCGTCCCCGATAATGTTCTGGGAGACGAACTTCGCATCGAGTTTGTCAATGAGCTCCTTGACCCGCTCTTTGCCGTAGGTGAACTCCCAGTGGCCGACCATGACGTCGACGCCGAGGTAGTTCTGGGCCTTGACGATCGCTTCGCCCTCTGTCTTCAGCGCGACGCCGGTGCCCTGCCAGGTGTCGCCGGAGTCGAGCAGCAGGACTTTCTCCTTGCCGCGCTGGCGTTCGACCTCGTCGATCAGGGTCTTCATGTGGGCGATGCCGCCCATCTTCCCGAATTTGCGCGCCAGGGCGGCAAAATCCATGTGGGTGTCGAAGTAGGCGTCGAGGGAGCTGGGCTCCAGCCCGTAGTGCTTGGCAAAAGCTTCGCCGCAGAGGAAACCGGGCGTCCCCACGAGGTTCGGCGCCGAGATCAGGGTCGAAGGCTCGCGCCAGTAGAGGGGCTTGATGTGCGCATGCAGGTCACAGATGTGCAGCAGGGTCACATTGCCCGTCTCTTTGAAGTCATACAGATCCGCAAGCGAGATGTCCGCGGGGTTTTTCCCCCCGACGGTCGTCGCGTAGCCGTTGGAAACCGTCACCAGTCCCAGGGCCGCTGCGATCTGCAGAAAGTCTCTTCTTGAAATATCCATTCATCTGTCCTTTAGCGTTTCAGGCCGGGGATCGCGATCGTTTTGTTCTTGGCTTTCGCGAGAGTGGTGACATAGACCTCAAGGCCCACCATCTCATCCGAACCGATCGGGAGCACCGCCAGCAGGGCGTTTTTCATACACCCCTGGAAGCGGCGCTGGAGGGTGCGCAGGGAGGACTTCGTCATCCGGTACGCGGGCCAGGTCGCACCGGCGCCGGCTTCGCCCAGGTCCGGCAGGGGCTGGGTGCGCAGTACCGAACCGACGATGTCGGCGGAGTGGCAGCTGTTGCACGAAAGCCCGCGGCCGCCGCGCGCTGTCATAAAGACCTCTTCGCCCAGTTTATAGGCCGCCTTCATCTGCGGGTTGGCGTTGACGTCGATCGCCACCGCTTCCTCGTTGGCCAGCGATTTGGCGTAGGCCAGCATCGCAAACATCTCTTTGCTGCTGAGCTTGAACGGCTTGTGACCGTTCTCGGCCATCAGCGCCTGCATCACCTGGTCGATACCGAGGACGGCATCAAACTGTTTGATATAGCGGGGGAAGCCGGCAATGTACGCGGGGAGCTTCGCTTCGGAAACGCCCAGGAACTTTGCCAGGCCGGCGTCGCCGCCGCAGTTCTCATCGACGAGCTCGCCGCCCCATTCGACGTCCATCTCCGCCGGGTTGTTCTCCAGCAGTTCCGCATAGAGCGCGCGGTCGGCGTCGCTCATGGCGAACTGCTCGCCGCCCATGGCCAGCGTCCCGCAAAGCAGGGTGGCCGCAATGATTGATGTAACTTTCATGGCTCAGCCTTTCGGTTTGAGTTTTTTCGACTTCTCTTGGACTTCGCCGGTGTTGGTCTTGTAGACGACTTTCAGTGTCCCTGCAGCGGGCACTTTGAAGTTGATCGTGAAGACCGGGTTCGTCGAAACGGATTCCCAGACCTGCATTGTCGTGAACGGGGTGTCGTTGAAGAAGAACTTCACCTCGGTGATGTAATCGGCGGGCACGATCTTGCCGCTCTTCTTGTCTTTGCGCATCCCGGTTTCCATCGGGTGCATGACCATGAAGTTGACCTTGACGACGTCGCCGCTCTTAAACTTTTTCGGTTTGATTTTGATCAGTGATTTTCTTTCTGCCATTGTCTATCCTTTTTTGATGATACTCGGGTCTAAAGCGGCGATCAGCCGCAGCCGCCGATCGTGACTTTGACGCTCTGTTTCGCGCTGAGGAATTCGCCGGTGCTGGTTTCGGCGACGACGAGGACGTCCTGGGAACTGCCGAGCTTGATACGTGTCGCGAACATGGCTGCGCCGTTGGCCGGTGTCAGCATGATATCGGCACAGCGGACGTTGCTGTTTTTGGTGGCGAAGACGTGGATTGCCTTGACGTAGTCATCCGGTGTCATCGGAGAGTCGACCTCGATGGTGACGGGTACGACGGCACCGTTTTCCGCGATCTCAGGCGCTTTCAGGTGCACTTTCTTTGAAGGTGTCACGGCCTTGCCGCCGGTAATGGCCTTAAGGGCCGCGTCGATGTCCATCGTGTTGGGCCCTTTGGGCGCTTCCGCCGCGAGCAGGCTCTGCGGGGTGAGGGTTGCTGTTGCTGCCGTGGCCGCTGCGGCCAGACCGATACGTTGTAAGAAACTTCTTCTTTGCATGGGTTCTCCTTTAGTGTTTAATGGAAACGATATACGAGGTGATGTCGCAGATCTCACGTTCGGTAAAGAGACCGGTCGTAAGGTTGATCGTCATATGCGTCTTCGGGTTGTCGACACGCGCGTCGGCGATCTTCTGGTAGACGAACTGGTTGTCGCGGGTACCCGTTTCAATGAAAAACGCATGGTAGTTTGTCAGGTCGGGCCCGATATTTCCGGCGCCTTTGGCCCCTTCGATATTGTGGCAGGCGACACAGTTGCCGTACTGCTTCGGCGAGCCGTTTGCATTCTTTTTTGACAGGCCTGCCGGCAGTTTGCCTTTGGCTTTTTCTCCATTGAGGTTATGGAAAATGTATGCGCCCCGGGCGATCGCGTCCTTGTCGTCCGTGATACACCCCGCCGGCATCGTGTAGGCCTTAGCCGGGCCGAACAGATCCTTCTGGATGATCGACGCCGCTTCGGGCCGCTCGATGGCATCGGACAGGTTGGCGGCGAACGCTACACCCAGACCGATGGTCGTACTGAGTAACAGCCATCTCTTCATCGTATTTCTCCTTTTGGGCACCTCTAAAAACCCTGCATGGTCTCAGCGCCACAGAGAAAAGTCATAATCAAGGCGACGCTTTGAAGGCCTAGCCGTAGCTAAGCCGAAAAGCGGCAACGCCGAGTATGGCTTTTCTCTGTGGCGCCCTGCGGGAGAGCTTTTGAAGCACGATCTTTCCTCCGTTTTCGTCTTGACTTAGCTTTGGCTAGGCCTGAAACGAAAACAAAGAAAACCTCATACTTCAAAAGCCCTCTGGGGTCCATGCAGGGTTTTTAGAGGTGCCCTTGACTTGGTTTCGAAGATTGTAACGGTGCAATGTAAAAACAATGTAAAAAAGTATAAAGATTTTTGATGCGGAGAGAAAAAGTTCCTATTAGCAGATCAAATAGCAGGATTTTGGCAGAGATGGGGCGGGAAAACGTAGGTAAATGTGCTTCCCTGTTGGGGTACGGAAGAGACCTCCAGGGTGATGCCGGTCTCCTCCATGATCGCCTTGACGATGTTGAGCCCGATACCAAAACCGCCCTTGCCGGTCTCCTCGCGGTAGTAGCGTTCAAAGATCTTTTCGGTGTTTTCGATCCCCAGCCCGTAATCCCTGAAGGTCAGTTCGCAGCGGTGGTCGTACCGTTTCAGGGCAACCTCGACAATGCTGTTCTCGTGGGAGTACTTGATGGCGTTGGAGATGTTGTTGTCGATGATGCGCTGCAGCTGGGTCTGGTTGAAGTGCAGGATCACCCCTTCATCGATCTCGGAGGCGATGGTGATCCCTTTCATGGCGGCGACCTCGTTAAAATAGAGGATGCGCTCGCGCACGAAGGCGCTGACGTCGATCTCCTCGTATTCGAAAACGATCTGCTTGTTCTTGATGAGGTACTCCATGTCGTTATAGATGTTCGAGAGGGTCTTCGACGCGGCTTTGATACGCTGCAGGTATTTGCTCTGGGGGTGCTTGCGGTTGTAGAGATCGATGTTGATGTTGATGATGGAGAGGGGGGTGTTGATCTCGTGGACGGTATCTTTGATAAAGTTGTCCAGCTTCTGGTTGACGCGTTTGAACGGCAGGGCAAAACGCTGCAGGACAAGGAGCGAAAGGAAAAAGACGAGGACGACGATGGCGATGAGGATCGTCGCGACGCGCTCGTAGACGGGCGCGTAGGTGAGGTGGTTGCCGACGATGAGGTACTCCGCCCCGAAATAGCGCTCCCGGGGGAGGGGGATGATGAGGTAGGCGCTGTGACTCTCGTCGATGTGGTACCCGGCGGCAAAGTGTTCCATCGGAAAATCGATGAGGGTGAAGATCGGCTTGAAGTGCAGGTCGTAAAGCCCCGAGACGATCCGCTTGAAGCGGGGGTACTCGAAGTAGCTTTCACGGTTTTCGTCGTACTCCTCCATGGCGCTGATGACACGGGCGGCGTGCTGCTTGAGCATCAGTTCGTTCTGGATCCCGTGGATCTGTTTCATATAGACGGTGTAGACATAAAGCGGCGCGAGGAGGATCACCGTGATCAGCGCCGTGTAGAGCACCGCGTTTTTGAGGGCGTACTGATTATCTTTCAATGATATACCCTATGCCGCGGCGATTTTTGATGATGTCCGCGGGGAGTTTTTTGCGCAGGTTGTTGATCTGGACCCGGATGTTGGCGGGGTCGACGTATTCGCCCCACACTTCGTCCTGGAACATCGCCATGGAGACGGCCTGGTTCGTATGGCGCAGCAGGACCTCCAGGATATCGTTCTCCGTCTTGCTCAGTGTGATCGGTTCTTCCTTGTAGCTCAGCTGCATCCGTTTCGTGTCGTAGCGCAGATCCGGGGCGAGCTCGATCGCTTCACTGTGCTTATAGTAGTAGCTGCGCAGCGCATGCTCGATGCGCAGCTGCAGTTCGGTAAGGTCAAAGGGTTTACGGATGTAGTCGCAGCAGCCGCGCTTGTACCCCTCTTCAAGGTCCTTGGTCTGGGTCCGGGCGGTAATGAAGATGGCCGGGGTCTCGTTGCCCTCGGCGCGCAGGGTTTTGAGCAGTTCGAATCCACTGAGGCCGGGGACGTTGACATCGAACAAGAAAAGGTCGAAATGGGTCGCGCAGGCGGCGTCGAAAGCGTCGTCGCCGTTGGCGTAGGTCTCGACGTTGAAATCAAGATCCTCCAGGAACTCCTCGATACTGACGCGCAGCGCGTATTCGTCTTCCAGCAGCAGAATCTTCATCGTATCTCTCCTTCAATCTTCCGGGCGAGCTTGTAGTGGAGCATCAGGGCGATCAGCTCCTCTTTGGTGTAGGTGGAGAGCACGTCGCGCGCCTCCTCCATAAAGAGTTCCCGGTCTTCTTCGGGAACGGTGTCCTTGAGCGAGAGCAGGGCTTTGTCGTATCCGCTGTGGTAGACCTTGTTGTCATACTGCTCCTTTTTAACGATGTCGTAGAGGTTGTTCCGCGAGAACGCGAGCAGGAAAGAGAGGTCCTCCCCGCTGCGGGCAAAGTGTTCGATGCTCTGTTTCGGCATGACGAAGACGAAGGCGCCGATGGTCTCACCGTCGCCGTTGCGCATCGGCTCGAAGAAGATGTACTTGTTCTCCCGCAGCATGATCCGTTCTTTACGCAGCTGTTTCATGTCCAGGCGCTGCAGGACCTTGAGGTTGATGTTGTTGTAGCGGCGGTTGCCGACGAGGTACCAGGCGACCGAAGGGTTGTTCTGCATCAGTACGGCGGTGTTGTAGTAGCTGTCGTCGAGCAGGGCGTAGAGGTCAATCCCGAACTTGTGGAAGAAGTCGGTACTGGCGTCGAAGAACTTCAGCACTTCGACAAAGCCGATGAGCTCCCCCTCCTCGTACATGGGCACGGTTGCCTTGATCCCCAGACGCCGACCGACTTCGATGGAGGAGCGCGGTTTCTTGTGCAGCATAATCTCTTCGAGGTCGCGGCGGTAGGTATCGAGCGGCATCCCCGCAAAGAGGTTGTCGGCATCCCAGCTGCGGGCAAAGAGGCGCGAATCCGCGGTGATGATCTGAGCCCGCACGAGTTCGGAGGTGTTCTTCTGCACCGATTTGATCATCCGTTTGAGGAGGGCGAAACCCGCTTCGTCGTCATCTTCTTTGAGGGCATGCCGGAGGGAATCGTTCTCCGAGAGGATCAGCGCAAAGCGCAGGGCGTCCTCCTTCTCGTTGCGCAGCTCCGTGCGCAGGGAGAGGCTGAGCTGGTCGCTGACCTCGTCGACGACCTGCCACGCAACCTCCCGGTTGAAGACTTCTATGGTCATAATCAGTAAGAGAATGATGAGAAAGAAAGGAACGGCGAAGAGCAGGTTGTTTCTGGAAAATAGCTTCAAAGGGTATCGGCTCCTTGGATCACCGATTATATCAAAATGTTATTACACTGTTCAAGAGGCATGAGGCCCTTCTTGAACGTGCCGGGCAGAAGCGTAACAGCGGTGTGGCACCGCGCGTCGCGTTTACTGGATCTTGATGTAGGCGAACCCGTCGCGCTGGTCGTCAATGACCTTGACGATGCCGCCGGGGGTGATCTCCACGTTGTCGGCGATCTGTTCCGCCTTGACGTTCTTCTTGTCCATGGTGTTCTGACAGGCGAAAAAGGTAATGTTGTCGCCGCCGAGCAGCTTGAGGCCGTTAAAGCGTTTGCGTGTCCCTTCCCCCGTCGGTCCGCCGTGTTCCAGGTAGGGCTTGGCCGCGAAGCCGGTCCCTTTGAAGTCCTTCATGAAGTACTGAAGGCACGGCCCCAGTGCGACGACGTCGATCTCGTACTGGATCAGGTTCTTCTCGTAATATTTTACGGCGTTATTAAGCGTGTTCAGCATGAGGTGGACCCTCTGCACATCGGGGAAGTCGCACTGGTAGACGACCTTGACGACGTCATCGTCGTCATCGGCCCAGACCGTTGGTACGAAAAGGGTGAGCGCCAGTGCCGCTATCATCCGTGTAATCGAAATGTATTTCATGTTTTCTCCTTTTAAAAAGCTGCGGTGAGCTGGATGGCGAGGCGATCGCCCATATTGTCCAGAACATTCTGCGCCGCAGCGTTGCCCGGTGCTTTCGCATCGCGGATCATGTAGTTGAAATCGATCCGCGTCGGGCCGCGGAAGCGATAGGAACATCCCAGGGTGATGGTCTGGAAGTCGCGTTCGCCCTTGGAGTCGTTGGTCAGGCGGTTCATAAAGTCATAGCGGCCGAAGACCTCGAACTGCTTGGGAAAGAGCTCGTACTGCAGGTTGAGATAGCCGCCTTCGGCCTTGTTCTCGGTGCCGACGGCAAACTGCAACTGCCACTCTTCCTGATAGGGGTCAGGGTCTGTGTCCTTGGCGCCCGTATAGATCATGCCTTCGGCCCACATATATTCCGCTTCCGCCCGCAGGCCGTTCTCGTAGTAGGAGAAGCCGATGCCATAGCGTTTACGGTCGTGCTTGACGGGCGTGGTCGTGCCGTTGGCGTCGGTGGAGTAGAGCCGACGCTTGCCGGTCTGCCCCCAGACAAAGAACTTAAGGGCTTCGGTGTAGAAGCCTTTGCCGGCGCCGAAGTCGTCTTCGAGGGCCAGATAGCCGTAATGGGTCGCCTGGTGGTCCGAAGCGTTGTGGGAAATCCCCGTACCGTTGCCGTACATGTAGGCGTAACTGAGCGTCCACCCCTGACCGAGCGCAAAGGTGTCGAAGAGCTCGATGCCCATGTCCCGGAACGCGGCGATCGGACGTGTGACGTCGGTGCTGGTGTAGTGCACCGTCGAAGCGCCGCCGGCCGCTTTGCCGGTCTGTGCGGTACCGACATTGGTCACTTGGCGTTCGAGCAGCTGCTGGTTCGTCATCGTGGTGAACTCGATATAGGGGGAGACGAAGACGGCGCGCAGCCCCTCTTCGCTGCCGGGGGTTTTAAACATACCGATGCGCGCATTAAGCCCCGGGACGTGGCGGAGTGTCACCGACGCGTCG
Source organism: Sulfurimonas sp. HSL-3221 (assembly GCF_021044585.1). Taxonomy (GTDB): domain Bacteria; phylum Campylobacterota; class Campylobacteria; order Campylobacterales; family Sulfurimonadaceae; genus Thiomicrolovo; species Thiomicrolovo sulfuroxydans. The sequence goes on from NZ_CP087998.1 coordinate 788,660, forward strand.
GTGAAGTAGGTGGCGGTGTCATGCCCGGCGAGATTGTTGACGGCATTATTGCCGAACTCCGTCATGAAAAAATAGTTGACTTTGTTGTCGTTGTCGGCCATGCCGCGCGCGGCGAGTCTGGCGCGAAAAAGGCTGAACCCCTCCTGGTCGGCCAGATTGGGGTTCAACAACGAGAACGGGGTTTTGTTCCCGCCGTTCGGGTCGATGAAGACGTCGCCGTAATCCTGCTTATAGTTGGCCTGGATAAAGCCCCAGACGACGGGCATCTTGTTGCGATAGGGCACGACAACCCCTTTGGGCGCGACGTTGTCGGGCTGCGTTCCCTGCAGCATCAGCCAGTTGGCCGCCTCCAGCGACATAGCGCTTAAAAGCAATACTATTATTCCTGCTACTCCCCTGAAAAAGGGGCGTATTAAACCGTTTTCTTGCGTGGGCATTTCCCATCCTTTTGATTTGAATGGGCACGATGATAGAACCGGAGTGTAAAATTAATATAAAAATTTCGAATATTGTTGATATTTTTGTGATTAACTTTTGTTATAGGAGTTGGCAGAAGGTTGGGGCGGTCCTATTTGTACATAAGAATGGCAGTACAGCATTGTTCGGGCAAGTGTGACTGAATGTCACCCTTGATTTTGCAATGGTGGACTATTGATTTGAGGCCTTCGGCAGTGCTACGCACATCGCTTGCGGTTTGTCTTGCTGTGCTCCGGAATTCCGCTGCGCTGCATCGTTCGGGCAAGCGTGACATTCAGTCACCCTTGATTATGCAATGGTAAACTTTTGATTTCAAGCCTGCGCTGGTCCTTTGGACAACAGCTTCGGTTTCGCTCGCCGAAACGCCAAGCAGTTGGCGTTTCTTTATGGCGAGCTCACATCCAATCGATCAGTTTGGTGACCTCGTCGACGGGGTAGCACTTCACGCCGTGGCTCTGCTGGGGCTTTTTGGCCACCAGCGCCTTGGTGATGCCGTGCATGGCGAGTTCGCGCAGGCGGGTGTCGAGCTGGAAGACTTCGCGCACGTCCCCCACCAGCGAGACCTCGCCGATGAAGACGGTCTCCTTGGAGACGGTACGGTCTCGGAAGCTGCTGATGATGGCAGCGAGCACGGCGAGATCGGCGGCGGTCTCGTTGATCTTGATGCCGCCGGTGATGTTGATGAAAACGTCGTAGGAGTTCAGCGGCAGCTCCAGCTTGCGCTCCAGCAGCGCCAGGAGCATATTGAGGCGGTTGGTGTCGAACCCCGTGGCCTGGCGCTTGGGGTTGGAGGCGTGGGAGTCGCTGACCAGGGCCTGCACCTCCAGGATGAGCGGGCGCGACCCCTCCATAACGACGGTAAGGGCCGAACCGCTCTGGTCCCGGGTTTTGTCAAAGAAGCGCGACCCGATATCCTTGGCGCTGACGAGTCCCTCGTTGCGCATCTCGAACACGCCGATCTCGCTGGTGGGGCCGAAGCGGTTTTTGAACCCGCGCAGGATCCGCAGCTCCTGGGCGCTGTCGCCTTCGAAGTAGAGGACGGTGTCGACCATATGCTCCAGCACCCGCGGTCCGGCGATGGAACCCTCTTTGGTGATGTGGCCGATGATGAACACGGCGATGCGCCGCTCCTTGGCGAGGCGCATCAGCTCGAAGGTGATCTGGCGGACCTGGGTGACGGAGCCGGGAGCCGAGGTGACCGCTTCGCTGTAGAGCGTCTGGATGGAGTCGACGATGAGGCACTCGTAGCTGCGGTGGGCCAGTTCTGCGAGCACCTGTTCCAGGCGGATTTCGCTGAGGAGGTAGAGGTTGTCGGCGTTGGCGTCAAGACGGTTGGCACGCAGCTTGACCTGCCCTTCGCTCTCCTCGCCGGTGACGTAGAGGGTGTTGCGGCCCCCCTTGGCGATGTTGGCGCCGATCTTGAGCAGCAGGGTGGATTTGCCCACACCGGGGCTGCCGCCGATAAGGGTCAGCGACCCGGGGACGACCCCGCCGCCGAGGACCATGTCCAGCTCGATGTCGTCGGAGCTGAAGCGCTCCACCTCGGTGTGGGCGATCTCGTTGATGGGCTGCGCCTTGGCTTTGCCGGTGACGGAGGAGGCGGTCTGTTTGAGCACCTCCTGCTGCTGTTCGCTCAGCTCGACAAGGGAGTCCCAGGTGCCGCAGTTGGGGCATTTGCCCATCCATTTGGCCGAGGTGAAACCGCAGTGCTGGCATTCGAAGAGGGATTTTTTCTTGGCCACGGTGCCTCCGTATATCCGTATTGTGTGGGAAAGCATAGCATACCGCCGGCAGCAGCGGTTATACTATGACGCTGAGAAAGAATTACGCCTGGGATTCTGCTTCGAAGATCGGGTCGAGGAATCCGTCGATGAACTCGAACTTGTTGAAGGGAACGAGGTCGTCGGGCTGTTCGCCGACGCCGACGAAGAAGATGGGCAGACGCAGCGCGTAGGCGATGGAGAAGATCGATCCCCCTTTGGCCGTACCGTCGAGCTTGGTGATGATGATGCCGTCGACATCGACCATCTCGTTGAACGCCTTGGCCTGGGCAATGGCGGAATTGCCCTGGGTGCCGTCGATGATGAGGATCTTGCGGTGCGGGGCGCCGGCATGGGCCTTGTCGCAGATGCGGACGATCTTCTTGAGCTCCTCGGAGAGGTTCGTCTGGGTGTGGAGCCGTCCCGCCGTATCGATGATGACATGCTCGAAACCGCGGGCTTTGGCCGATTCAATGGCGTCGTAGGCGACGGCGGAGGGGTCGTGCCCCTGGCGCGATGAGACGATGGGCACGCCCAGGCGGTCGGCCCAGCGGGTCAGCTGCTCGATCGCTGCGGCGCGGAACGTGTCGGAAGCCCCGAGCAAAACCCGCTCCCCCGCGTTCATGTAGTGCTGCGTCAGTTTGGCGATCGTCGTCGTTTTCCCGGCGCCGTTGACCCCGATGATGAGGTCGACAAAGGGTTTCTCGTGTTCGGGTTTCTCGTAGTTGGCCCAGGCGAGGGTCGCGATCAGCTTCGATTCGAGCTGTTCGCGCGTGACTTCGTCGGTGTAGAGCTCGCGCATGATGATCTCGATGAGATCGTATTCGACGTCGGCTTCGAGGAGAATATCCTCGAGCTCATCCTTGGGAATACGTTTGCGTTTTTTCGGGGCGACGCTTTTCATCGCCTCCGCGGTCTTCTGCAGCCCTTTTTTGAAAAAACCGAGCATTGTCTATTGCGCCTCCGCCAGGGTTTTCAGGTCGGATTCGAGCATCTCTTCGGGAACGAGTCCCGAGTAGTATTTGACGAAACGGCCGTTTTTATAGACCACCATGAGGGGGATGGGGAAGTCCTGCCCGACGCCGATGGCGCCGGCGACGGCGCGGGAGAACTTCTGGTTGTCGGGAGAGTTCACGAGGCTGTACTTTATGCCGATATCCTCCGCGAAACGCTGGTAATAGGCGTTGTCGTTCCCCTCTTCGATCGTCACGCCGATGATTTTGATCTTGCCCGCCAGTTTTTTCTGCAGGCTGCTCAGGTGCGGGGCCTCGGCGCGGCAGGGCGGACACCAGGTGGCGAAGATGTCGTAGACGACCACCGGTTCGGGGACGCCGCTGATCCGGAAGTCCGCTCCGGATTTGGTTACTTCGTAGGCAGAACCGTTGATATCGTTGAGCGTGTAAACGGTTTTGGCGATCAGCGCATCCGCGTCGCCGCCCTGCGCGTCTTTGCTGTCGCTGCAGCCGCCGAGCATCAGCAGCGCGACAAGTGCGGTTATCGTGAACTGTTTTACCATCATTTCCATACCTGTTTGTTAAAATGGCCGATATTATAACCCATCTCCGGTAAAGCCCCATTATCCGGGCAGAAGGGGGTGGTTTCAAGCGAGGTGCTTCATGACGAAAGCCGCATTCCGTGACATCTGCCTGAACAAGCAGCGGTCGGTCTGGGAACATAACCGCCTGGAGCGGGACAAACGGCTCTGCGACGCCCTCTACGCGGAAGTACGAGCAAGCGGCGGGAAAGACATTCTGCTCTTCTGGCCGCTGGGGAGCGAGCCGGACCTTCGGCCGCTGCTGCACAGGCTGCGCCGGGAGGGGTGGAACGTCTATCTGCCTTTTATGGTCGGTGCAAGCTTCCTGATGGTACCATTTAGATACCCGATGTTCCGTAAAAATTTTGGGATTTACGAGCCGGGATTCAGTAATAGAAAAATTAAAAAGATTGATATAGCTGTGGTGCCAGCCGTCGGGGTTGACGCACAGGCACGCCGCATCGGATTCGGTAAAGGGATGTACGACCGTTTCTTTGCCCGATTGAACAGAAAACCAAAAACGATCTTTGTTCAACTCGAAGAGTGTATGACAAACGAGAAAATTTGCGATGATTACGATGTTTCGGCTGATGTGCTATTGACACCGTCGGCCCGCTATGAAGCAGCGGGGACGATACATGATAAACGAAATACTCTCAGGAGGCGCGATCGCCACTATTAGCGGTGTGGTGGGATTTTTCATTTCGAAAAAGATCACGAGCGCTCACCTCGATTTTTATACCGAACAGGCGAAAGCCAAAGCCAAAACCATTGAAAAAGAGGCGGAGGCGCTGCTGGTAGGCGCTTCGGAAAGGGCGCGCAAAACGGAAGAACGGGCGGAAAACCGCTACGAGGAGGCCGTGCGCCGCGCCGAGCATGACCTCGCCGAGCGCGAGTCGACCATGTCCCGCCGCGAAAAGGACCTGGAGCGTTTTGTCCGCCAGGAGCGCGAGGCGGTCGAACATGAGCTCAAGGTGGCCGGCAGCAAACGGCTGGCCGTCGAGCGCCGCGAGAAGGCGCTGATCCAGCTGCAAAACGATTTTGAGCGCCGTACAGACGAGGCGATCCGTGCCGTCGAACGCAGTGCCGGGATGACGAAGGACGAGGCGCGCCAGCTGCTGCTCTCTCAGGTGGAGGCGCGTTCGCGCGACGAGATCGCCCACATCGTGCGCCGCTACGAGACCGAAGCGAGGGAACAGGCCGAACGCCACGCGAACTTCCTGCTGGCCCAGGCGACGAGCCGCTTTGCGGGCACTTTCGCCTCGGAGCGCCTGATCAGCGTGGTGCATCTGGACGATGATGAACTCAAAGGGCGCATCATCGGCAAGGAGGGGCGCAACATCAAGGCCTTGGAGATGGTGCTCGGCGTCGATATCATTATCGACGAAACGCCCAAGGAGATCGTGGTGAGCAGCTTCAACCTCTACCGCCGCGCCATCGCCACGCGGACCCTGGAGCTGCTGATCGAGGACGGGCGGATCCAGCCCGCAAGGATCGAGGAGATCCATGCCAAGGTGACGGCGGAGTACGAGGAGAAGATCCTGCACGAGGGCGAAGAGGTCGTTTTCGAGACCGGCGTCGGCCCGATGCACCCGGAGCTGATGAAGCTGATCGGGCGGCTGCGCTACCGTGCCAGTTATGGTCAGAACGCCCTGGCGCACACCCTTGAAGTCGCCAACATGGCGGGGATCATCGCCGCGGAACTCGGCGGGGACCCGAAGATGGCCAAAAGGGCAGGGTTGCTGCATGATATCGGCAAGGCGCTGACCCATGAGCACGAGGGGAGCCACGTGGACCTGGGGGCCGAAGTGTGCCGACGTTATGACGAGGATACCATTGTCATCAACGCGATCTTCGCCCACCACGGCCAGCAGGAGATGGACTCCATCGAGTGCGCCGCCGTCTGCGCCGCCGACGCCCTCTCCGCCGCCCGGCCGGGGGCACGCCGCGAGGTGCTCGAGAGCTTCCTAAAACGGGTGACGGAGATCGAAGAGATCGCATCGCGCCACCCCGGCGTACGGCAGGCCTACGCCATCAACGCCGGCCGGGAAGTCCGTGTTATCGTCAATGCCGAAGTCGTCAGCGACGACGAGACGGCGCTGCTGGCCAAGGAGATCGCCGACGAGATCGCCCAGAGTGTGAGCTACCCGGGGGAGATCAAGGTGAATGTCATTCGCGAGCTTCGCAGCGTGGAGTACGCACGCTGAAGCACGATAACTGTGTCTGTTTCTTAAACAGAATACGTTAGTAAATAGTGTTAGAATGCCCGCTGCATTTTAAGATCGGTTTTTAGAGAACCGAATGACGCCAAGGAACGTATTGATGGATAAAGCACAGACGCTTGAACAGCTCAGCGCAGCTAAAAAAGCGCATATCAAATGGGTCAACCGTGCGAAAGCCCTCGTCGGGGGGCTCCCCGTCGAAAAGGACGCCATTCCCGTCGACAGCACCGACTGCCAGTTCGGCCAGTGGTTTTACGGCGAGGGACAGAAGCTAAATGCGATACCCGGCATGGACCGCCTCAGTACGATCGAAACCCTGCACTTTACCCTGCACGATACCTATCTGAAGATTTTCAAACTCTATTTCGGGGAGATGAACCGCTCTTTTTTCAGCAAACTCTTCAATATGAAGCCGAAGATATCCGACAGTGACAAGGAGCTGGCCAAGGAGTATTTTCAGCAGCTCGAAGGGGTCTCTAAGCAGCTGCTGGATGAGATCGGTCGGCTGGAGCGGCGACTCAACGCGATGAGCGCGGAGAGCTTCGAAGAGAAGTAGTCGGGTTTTAGTGCTTGACGGTGACGACAACCGCGCCGCGGAGGTCGTTCATACGGTAGCCCGTCGCTTTGTCTTCGGGGTAGCGTTCGCGGATCGCTTTGGCGAGCTCCGGCAGTTTGTCGATGTCGCCGTGGCATTTGAGGCAGGCCTCTTTGTTGATCAGCAGCGGCTTGTAGTATTTGTAGACACCGTCCCCGACGACTTCGACGACGTCGTCGGGCAGCACGACGCCGTTAGCCTGCAGGGTCTGGAGGGATTCGAGGATCGCTTTTTCGTTTCCCTGGGGCGCATTGGCCGGGTTGCGGTACTGGAGGCTGATCCGTTTGACGCTGACGTCGGAACCCATGGATTGGTCGATGACTTCGGTCAGGGTGTAGGCGTGGTCGCTGCAGAATCCGAAGGCCTCCATCGGGCCGCCGGATTTGAGATGCTTCTGGAGGTTGCCGCCGAGACTTTTGAGCAGGGCGGCTGCCGCTTTCTGGCCGGTGGCTTTGACTGCGGCGATCTCCTCGGGTTTGCTTTCATAGGGATTGGCCAAGAGGGCCGCGGCCAGCAGGGTCGTAGATAACAATATTTTTTTCATCGATAAATCCTCCAATTATGTATTTGGCGCCATTCTAACGTTTTTTCTCCCAATGCGCGTGCTTCGTTCGCGATTCAGGTGGCGTAGAGCTGCGCGACTTCCATCTCGTTGATATCGGAATCGTCATAGGGATCGGTATGGATAAAGGGATGGACCCGGTCGTTGGGGAAGAGCATCCGCATCATGCTCTCCACCTGATCGCTGACCTTGTGGGCGTCGAGCAGGGAGGTCGCGTCGTCAAAGACGAGATGGACGGAAACAAAGATGTCGCTGCCCGCTCGCCGGGTCTGGAGGTGGTGGTGGCCGTTGATCTTCTGCAGCCGGTTGAGCATCGTCGTGATGCGGGCAATCTCCTCCTTGCTCAGTGAGACGTCGAGGAGCATCATCAGCCCCTCTTTGAGAATAGGGAAGGCGGAGGTGATCATGTAGATCGCGATCCCGATACCCAGCAGCGGGTCGATCAGTTCGAAACCGCTGAAGTGGATGATGCCCAAAGAGAGGAGGATAGCGCCGTTGGTGAAGAGGTCGGTCTTGTAGTGCAGCGCGTCGGCGCGAATGACGAGGTTGTTGTTCTTCTTCGCGACGTGGTTCAAAAAGAGGACCAGCGCGCCGGTGAGGATGATCGAGAAGAGCATGACGCCCATCGAGGCCTCTATGTACTCGATCGCCCGCGGCGTGATGATCTTGTCGATGGCGCTGTAAAGGATGAAGAGCCCCGAGATGGAGATGATGGTCCCTTCGACAACGGAGGCGACCGCTTCAAGTTTGCCCAGCCCGAAGTTGAAGTTCTCATCGGGTTTGCGCTCGGACTGGTGCAGGGCGAAAAAGTTGAAGATGGAGACCGAAAGGTCCAGCAGGGAGTCGATCGCGGACGCCAGAACGGCAACGGAGCCGCTGATGATCCCGATGGCCAGTTTGAAAAGGACGAGGATACCCGCCGTGGTGCTGGAGATTAAGGTCGCTTTTTTCTCGATACGCATGAGGCCGATTTTAGCGAAAGATGGCTAAAATGCGTCTCATAAGGGCCAAGTGAGCAAGGAGTTACAATGCAGTTACCCCAGATTTCAATTCCACTGACACTGCCGTTCGAGGTGCCGACGATGCTGCACCCGGTTATCATCCATTTTGCGCTCGTTCTGCCGGTGATCGTCCTGCTGATCGAGTTGGCTAACCTGGGCTTTAAGCGCCGCGCCCTCAGTCTGACGTCTCTGGGACTGCTGCTGCTCTCCCTGATCTTCTTTGTCGCCGCCTACTACACGGGGAAAGCGGACGGGGGCGAAGCCTTCGACCTGCTCGGTACCGGGGCGCGAGAAGCGCTGGGTGCGCATAAAATGCTCGGGACCTATCTCGTCTACGCGCTGCTGATACCGATCGCTTTCAAACTGGCGGCGATGCTGCTGGCACAGAAGTGGGCCCGCGGGGCACTGATCGTGACGCTGATCATGCTGATCAGCTTTATGGTCAAACAGGGATATGACGGCGGCGAACTCGTCTACCGCTACGGAGTCAACGTTTCGGCGGTCACGGAGGCAGAGGAGGCGGCATCCGACCTCCGTGATGATCTGGCGGATATGAACGAGACGGTTGCGGAGCAGGCCGCGGAGATCGAAACCCTCAAGGTGCAGATCGCGGCGATGCAGCAGCAGGCCGGCGAGAGCTTCGGACAGAAGGTCGACAAGGCGGTAACGGACGCCGTCTCCAAAGTGAAGAAGATCTTCAGTGAGGACAACGCTACCAAAGCGGCGCCGCAGGAGGAGAAGGCGCCTTCATCCGAGGCGAACGGGACCATTTGAACGTGACACTCTCCCCCCTCGAGGCCATCCGCCGCGAGCGCGAAGCGTGGATGGGATGGAAAAACATCGCTCCGCTGCGTGAAGCCCTCGCAGCCCTCCCGGAGATCGAGACCGTCTGCAGCCTCGGCGATACGGTGGCCCTGACGACGGAAGCCGAAATCGACCATGCCCAGGTCGAACGGGTCGCGCGGATGCTGATGCCGTGGCGCAAAGGGCCCTTCGATCTCTTCGGCCTCTTCATCGATACCGAGTGGCAGAGTTTTATGAAATACAACCTGCTGCGACCCCACTTTAACCTGCAGGGGAAGCGGGTCGCGGACATCGGCTGCAACAACGGCTACTACCTTTTCCGTATGCAGGAGGATGCCCCGGCGAAGCTGGTGGGGTTCGACCCCTCTGCACTCTACAAGACCCAGTTCGATTTTATCAACCATTTCGTCAAGACGGAGATCGTCTATGAACTGCTGGGAGTAGAGCACCTGCCGCTGTACGAGGAGAAGTTCGATACGATCTTCTGCCTGGGGGTGCTCTATCACCGCAGCGACCCCGTCGCGATGCTCAAACAGCTTTATAAAGGGCTGGGCAGCAGCGGGGAGGTCTACCTCGACACCTTTATGATCGACGGGGAGGAGGAGATCTGCCTGACGCCGGCGGGCGCGTACTCGAAGATCCCCAACATCTACTTTGTCCCGACGATCCCCGCGCTGCGGAACTGGTGCCTCCGGGCGGGCTTTAGTGGCTTCGAGGTACTGGAGACCTCCGTGACGACACCGGAGGAGCAGCGCAAAACGGCATGGATAGAGGGGCAGAGCCTGGAGGACTTCCTGGACCCGGAAGACCCGGCAAAGACCGTCGAGGGGTATCCCGCCCCCAAACGGGTTTATGTACGACTGACCAAGGAGCCCAAAGCATGATACTCAACACCCATCTGAAGATAAACAACGGCCTCTGCGGAACGGTCATCACTCTCGAAGAGGGGTATGCGGCGGTGGAACTGGAGACGACGCCGGCAATGGCGGCGGATGACAAAGGGCTGGTGCACGGCGGCTTTATTTTCGGCGCGGCCGACTATGCGGCGATGGCTGCCGTGAATGAACCGACCGTCGTTTTGGCGGGGAGCAGTTGCCGTTTTTTGGCCCCCTCACAAGTCGGAGAAACACTGCTTTTCAAAGCGGAATGCCTCGAGAATGACGGCAAAAAATATCAGATAACGGTTAACGCATATTGCGGCGAAACCAAGGTGTTTTCGGGGGAGTTTACGGCCGTAGTACTGCCAGCTCACGTACTGGGATGAGCTGTTTTTACACAGTTTTTGTATAAAAAATTCAAAAAAGTTGGATTTCCACTAAGTTATTTAATTTTTTGATAGTACAATTTTATCACATTGTTAACTAAGGAGTAGTAAGTTGAAAAACGTAATGACAGTGATTGCAGCCTTCTTCATCGCGATGATGGTGAGCGGATGTGCGACGATGCATATGGGTTGGACTGCGGTAACACAGCAGTATAAACTGGACGACGGCGCGATGGAAGCGTACGACAACATGTTCACCAAAGTCACCGAGTACGGCGACCCGGCAAGAGCGATGATGCAGGAGTGGAAAGTCAACGCCGACATTCCGAACGATGACGTTGCCGAGACGATCAAGTCCCTTGCGGAAGAGTACAACATGCGTGTCACGGGTGACATCAAGATGTATACAAAAGACGATGCGAAACCGGACGAAGTGAAGCATGCGCGCATCTTCTCACTCTGTAGCCTTCCGATCGCGAAAGTGTTCCTGAACCACTCCCGTTATTACGGCGGTTTCATGCCGTGCCGCATCATGCTGGTTGAATACGGTAACGGTGACCGCTGGCTCGTCAGCATGGATATGACCCTCGCCATCCACGGCGGTTACCCGCTGCCGGACGATATGCTCGCGATGGCACTCTCCGTCAAAAAAGCGATGGACGAAGTCCCGGCGCGCGCTGCGATCGGCGATTTTTAAGAATCCCTTTTCTTCCATCGGGGCGTGCCGAGGCACGTCCCACCCCTCTGTAACTCCCCCTAAGCCGTTTTAGCTATAATCTTTCCTTACAAAAACAACGTTATCGCAAGGGTTTTATGTCGTGCTACACAGCGAGATTGATGCAGTTCTCAACAGCAAAGACCGCCTGCTGACCGAGGTCTATTTCGACCTGCAGCGCCGTTTCGAGGAGAAATACGGCAGCGATACGGTCGTCTTTATGGAGATCGGTACTTTCTATGAAGTCTATGAGGTCAACAATGACGACATGCAGGTGGGCAAGGCCAAAGAGATGGCCGAACTGCTCAATATCCAGCTGACCAAGAAGAACAAGAACATTGCCGAAAACAGCGTCAAGAACCCCTTCCTTGCCGGCGTACCCTCCGTCTCCTTTGAGCGCTACCTGAATCGTCTGATCCAGGAGCAACGCTACACGATCATCGTCATCCGCCAGAAGGGGGTGCCGCCGAAACTCAGCCGTTACATCGGCCAGATCATCTCCCCGGGCACGAACTTCGACCACACCGTCGACAACGACGACAACTACATCGTCTCCCTGCTGATCGACCGCCACAAGGAGATCTACAGTGTCGGCTACGCGGCAATCGACGTCACGACGGGAAAGACCTGGCTTTACGAGACTTATGGCACGAGCGAAGACCCCACCTACGCCCTGGACGAGATCTTCAATCTGCTCAATATCTACCGCACCACGGAGGTGGTGCTGACCTTCCTGGAGGGGGTGGAGAACCAGAAAGAGGTGATCCGATACCTCGAGATCAGCGAGCACTATGCCTACAGCGTCAACCACGAGCGCCCCAAGATCGACTACCAGAATGAGCTGTTCCAGAACGTCTACCAGATCCAGTCCCTGCTGTCGCCCATCGAGCACCTCGACCTGGAGCGGCACCCCTTCGTTTCCGAGGCGCTCTCATCGCTGGTGCACTTTGTCATCGAACACGATTACCACATCATCCAAAAGCTCGCCCGCCCGAAGATGATCGACAACACGCGCTACATGTACCTGGGCAACAACGCCCTGGAACAGCTGGCCGTTCTCTCCAAAGACCGCAGCGACATGACGCTGCTCAAACTCATCGACAAGAGCGTCACGGCCATCGGCAAGCGCCTGCTGAAAGAGCGCCTGCTCAACCCCATCCAGGAACGCGGCGAGCTTGAGCGCCGCTACGGTCTGATCGACCGGGTGATGCCGCACGTGCGGATGCTCGGCGACGCCCTGCGGGGGGTCTACGACCTCGAACGCCTGCACCGCCGGATCGCCCTGGCGCGGCTGCACCCCTTCGAGATGAACTATGTCCACGCGTCGCTCGTCGGCATCCGCGAACTGATGGAGTTCGTCAAACGCCACAAGCTCATCAAGACCCCCTTCAGCGAGCAGGAGGTCGATACCTTTATCCGCGACATCGAGCAGAGCATCGACCTGGAGGTGTCGCGCCGCTTCACCGTCAGCACCGTCGACGACAACTTCCTGCGCCGGGGGGTCGACGTGCAGGTGGATGCGCTGGTGGACGAAAACGCCCGGATGCTGCAGCACTTCGCGATCATCATGGACGCGATGGAGCGGATGCTCGGCGAGCAGGGGGCGGCTGCGGGCAGCGGCGGCTACGTCTCCCTGGGGGTCCTGGATAAAGAGGGGCACTACATCTCCATGAGCCGCACCCGCTGGGCGATGATCGAGAAGGAGTTCGCCTCCGGCAGCGTCGACCTGGGGGGCGAGACCGTCTGTTTCAGTGATTTCAGCGTCAAGCGGCTTACCAACAGCGTCAAGATCACCTCGGAGCTGACCGAACAGCTCTCCGACAAGATCATGCGCAACCAGGCGAAGATCATTGCCCTGGTCAAGGAGCGCTTTATTGCGCTGCAGCGCACCTTCGAGCGGCGCTATACGCTCCTGTTCGAGCGGATCATCGGCTACGTGGCCGACCTCGACGTCGCCGTCGCTTCCGCGCGGGCGGCACAGCAGTACAACTTCGCCTGCCCGACGATCGTCGACGTGCACGAGGACGAGAACTTCCTGCAGCTGATGGCGCTGCGCCACCCGCTCATCGAGATACAGGAGCGGCAGGGGGTCTACGTGCCCAATGACATCGTCATGGGCAACCGCGCCTATATGGACCTTCCCTATCCGGAGACGGTGATGCTCGATCCCGCCGTGCATGACGGGCACGAGGTCAACGGGGTGCTGCTCTACGGCATCAACTCCAGCGGGAAATCCTCGCTGATGAAGAGCATCGGGCTGGCCGTGCTGATGGCACAGGCCGGCTTCTACGTGCCGGCGTCGTCGATGAAGTTCTCCCTTTTCGAGTCGCTCTTTACCCGGATCGTCTCCCGCGACAACCTGCAAAAGGGGCTCTCTACCTTCGCCGTCGAGATGATGGAACTCAAAAACATCTTCAACCGCGCCGGGACGCGGTCGCTCATCCTCGGCGACGAGATCTCCCACGGCACCGAAACGCTTTCCGGCGTCGCCATCGTCGCCAGCGCGATCATGAAACTGGCGAAGCTGCGCTCCATTTTTCTCTTTGCGACCCACCTGCATCAACTGGCGTCGATGGAGGAGATGCGTCGGCTGGAGAACGTCGTCGACCTGCACCTGAGCGTGGAGTACGATGAGGCGCTTGACCGGCTGATCTTCAACCGTGTACTGCAGCCGGGCAGCGGCTCGAGCGTCTACGGGCTGGAGTTTGCACGCTCCTTGCATATGGACCAGGAGTTTCTGGAGGCGGCGAACCGCATCCGCAAGCGCCTCTCCAACGACTTCGACGAACTGGAGCTGCTGGTCAAAAAACGCACCAGTAAATACAACAAGGACCTCTTTGTTACCACCTGCGTCATCTGCGGGGCGAAGGCGGAGGATGTGCACCATATCGCCCACCAGTCCAGTGCGGACAGCCGCGGCTACATCGGCCATATGCCCGTCAACCACCGCCACAATCTCATCCCCCTCTGCCGGGATCACCACCGGGAGATCCATGAGGGAAAACTTGTCGTCAAAGGGTTTGTCATGACCTCCAACGGTCTGGAACTCGACGTCGAGGCACAGTTGGCCAAACCACAGGTCGTCACCGAGGAGGTCCCGGAGATCAACGAAGCCGAAGTGCCGGAACCACAGCCCGAAGCACCGGGAAAAGCGTCAATCGACATGGACGATTTTTAAGAGGATTGCCTATGGAGTTCAAGCCGCATTCGCAGGCACAGCTCAAAGCCCTTAGGGTGACGGCGGGAGCGGCCTATATGATCGAGTATCTGAACAAGGACTACTTCAATGGCGAAGAGACTGTCGAGCGGGGGAAGGGGACGGCTGTCGTCACGGCGCAGGGGATCTTTTTCAATGTCCAGGACCCCTACGGAATGGTGAAGCTTGTCATGCAGGCACGTGTGATCGCCCGCAGCTGAAGGAAGAATGTATTGGAGTGCTGGTTCCCCTCCCTCAGGAGTTGACATTGATGGCGGGAAAGCAGCTGTAAAGCGTGATCAATAACGTTTGAGTCCTTTGAGATTCTCAACGTCAGGTTGGTAGCTCAAAATTTCTTCACGATCAAGATACGCCTGTAGTTTTTGAACAGTTTGAGCATAGAACTTATTGATGGCATTTGTCAACGCAACATCTGTTGTATCAACGAGTTCATCCGGGGCAGTCATTTTTTCGATCGCCGTATTCGTTAAACCGTTACCGCCTTGGCTGGTCTGTTTGGCATAGATATAGGGCTCTGCAATATTGAAATCTGACAGATTTATTCTCCTTTTCATGAAGACTTGTCCCGTCATCGGTTCCATCATAGTGACAACGACATTACCGCCGATTTGAATAACTCCGTTTTCTTCGTAATAGAGGTCAGCATAATTTGTGTCTGTAATTTTTTTATCAATGACCAGATTGATTTTCGGGATACAGGCCAAATATACTGTCTTCTTCTCACCATAAGTCATATCGTCGAAAACGCTGTATGGCCCTTTTAATGTGAACCCTTTAGCGGTCAAGATTTCACTAATGGATGTTTCCAAAGCGCTTTTCAATCTTTGTGAATAGCCGGTCTGGAAAGCATTGCTAAAACTGTAGTTGATATTGGTACGTTGCATTTGGGCCTGCATCATGAGTGCAAGTGGAGATGCATCTCTATTTGCAGTCTGTTGAACAGCGGCATTTTTTGCAAATTCTGGGCTGACGATTGCGATTGTTTCATTAGTGGCACTCTCTCTTGCAAGAGGGACGTTCTGCAGATTGAGTGTACCAACTTCTTTTTTTACCGGAATTTTTGTGCTACAGCCTGACATGAGTGATGAAACGAGGATACCGGCGATCCCCATAGCAAACATATAGGCAAGTTTGGTTTTTACCATAAAAAAACCTCCATTTAATAATTTAAATCAACGGAAGTATATATATAAAAACTGGAAATATGCTTAAAAATATGAAAAAATAACATATAAAAATATAAATTAGATATTTATTTTGGCTTTTGGTATTTGTTTGAAACAGTACGTTCATTTTTTCTGAGGCAAGTAAAACGCTATAATCTTGCATAAATTCAAGATGCTAAGAGAGATTATCATGCGAGTATGGATGACGTTTTTAACGATACTTTTTTTATTAGGCGGCTGTACCCAGGAGACGCAGAACAAGTTCGGCCACGGGCTGCAGAACTGGACGGGAACCAATGGGGTACTCGATATCTACAGCGGCGGCAAGCTCGTGATGCGTTTTATCAAGATCGGCAAGATGAGTACGGGCAAAGGGACCGATGACGGTTCGCCGCGCCCCTTCCGCTACAGCTACGGTGTACTCGACAGCAACTTCAACTACAAAGTCGACAGCGGTGAGAAGAAGATCTATTTCGAGGTCAGCGACTACTCGACGGCGTATGTCTTCTATGAGAACCCGAAAGGCTGAGTTTGGACGTCATTGCACTCTTTAAGCACCTGATCGAACGCAAGAGCGAGACGCCCGACGACGGTGGTATCCTCGATTTCGTCGAGGGCTACCTGGACGGCTTCACCGCCGTGCGCATCGACGTCGCCGAGGTGAAAAACCTCTTTATCTACAAACGTTTCGGCGAGGGGGAACACCTCTGTTTCGCGGGACACGTTGACGTCGTCCCGGCGGGCGAGGGGTGGGACACGGACCCCTACACAGCCGTCGAGAAAGCGGGGAAGATCTACGGCCGCGGCGCGCAGGATATGAAAGCCGGTGTGTCGGCGTTCCTGCAGGCGGTCAAGGAGACCGAGGCATTCCGGGGGACCCTTTCCCTGCTGCTGACCTCCGATGAAGAGGGACCGGCGAAACACGGCACCGTGGAACTGCTCAAGTGGCTGCAGACGGAGGGGATGCTTCCCGATGCCTGCATCGTCGCCGAACCGACCTGCGAAGACGAGTTCGGCGACGCCATCAAGGTCGGCCGACGCGGCTCCATCAACGGGGTAATCGAGAAGCGGGGCAAACAGGGGCACGCCGCCTACCCGGAAAAAGCAACAAACCCCATCCACAAAGTTGCCAAGGTGCTGCACCATATGGCGGGGGTGAACCTAGACGAGGGGGATGAATATTTCAGCCCCAGCCAGTTTGTCGTGACCGACATCCGCGCGGGGATGGAGGTGACCAACGTCACGCCGGGCAAGCTGAAGATGATGTTCAATGTCCGCAACTCTACGAAGACGGCCAAGGAGGACATCGAGGCTTTTGTCCACCACTATTTCAAGGAGATGGATTATACCCTGAGCCTGGACCAGAGCGCCAAGCCCTTTGTCACCGATGCAAATACCCACATCGTGCGCACGATCGACGCTGCGATCGAGTCGGTCACGGGCCTGCGTCCCAAACACTCCACGGCGGGCGGAACTTCCGACGCCCGTTTTATTGCCGAATACGGCATCGATGTTATCGAGTTCGGGGTACGCAACGACACAATCCATGCGCCCAACGAGTGTACGACGCCCGAGCAGGTCAGGGGGCTCTGCGACGTCTTTAAAAGGGTGATCGCGACCTACTGAACCTCTACGCCCGCAGGGGCGACCCTTGCTTCGTCGGCCTGAATATACTCCAGCATCGCCTTGGCATGCTGCGAATAGCACACCAACTGCTCCTCGTCGACAAACCGGCTGTTTTTACGCTGCAGTCGCAGATAATCCTCATTATGATAGTAACTGAAGAAGACACCGCTGTAGAAGAAATGGCGACGGCCCAGCATGGCGACGACTTCGTCTATCTCCTCGATATGGTGGAGGTTGATATCGGCATACACCATTTCGCAGTGGTCGGTGTGCATCAGGTCGATCAGCTCATCGAGCGCCTCGTCATCGGGCAGCCCCTCGATAATGATGAACCCGACATTGATATAGGGGTTTAAATGGTGCGAAAGGAGCTGGCGATTGGGATTGGCCGGTCTGCTGGTCGAATTTTCCACCTTCGCGCAGCGGTAGGCGGCTTCAATCTGCCCGGCATAACGCTGCGGCAGCGAGCGGTAGCGTTTATGGGTGTCAAAGACGAGGAAGCTGATCATCGCCCCGCTGCGCAAGGAAGCCTTGATCTGGCGTTCGATCTCCGTCTGGGAAGGGACCTCGCCCAGTACGATCGCCGTTTCGCACATACCGTGTGAGAGGTTGGCCCTCTGGCTGTAGGGGTGCAGCATCAGCGCTTCGCCGTAGATGGCGTTGAGATGCATCGCCCTGGCGGTGACGATGATCGTATCGAACATGCGGTTCATGATCCCCATCTTCTTGAATTCCGGGTCGACGGCGGCTATGGCGATTTCGGCGATGTCGGCGCGGCGGGAGAGCACCAGGGCGAAATGGCCGACGACGCGCACCCCGTAGACGGCGACGATGGAAACGACTTCCCGGTCCTGGTTGAGCTGCCGGATCTTGACGGGATCGTAGAACTGGCTCTTGTAGTAGGTGTAGTGGTAGTTTTTATAGATAAGCTGGGCGATCCCCTCGGCATCCGACGCTTCGAAACGCCGGACATCGAGCCGCTGCAGGATCGTCTCCTTGTCCGGTAGTGCCGTCGAGGTTTTGCCGGTACGGATGTCATAGTTGTGCTCGAAGGCCTGGATGACGCTGAAACGTTTTCCCCTGTTCTCGAGCATGGTGAACCAGAAACGGTCGACGAGGTCATAGATGCGGTAAAAGCCCTTTTCATGCTGGGTGGTGTGGTCGACCGCCTCGCTCATGAAAGGGGTAAAATCAAAGGGGAGCCCGCTGTCCTCCACATCGATCTGCAACTGCCGGGGAGTTATGGTGAAACGGACCGTGACATCCATGTTCTCCAATTTTTCATAGGCGTGTTCGACGATGTTCTCGAGCAGCTGGTCGATCGCTTCGGAGAGCTGCTCTGGGCGATGCAGCGGCAGCAGCTGTCTCAGGTGTTTGCAGGTGTAGCGCAAGAGGCCGAAGTGGGTTTTGCTGGTGAGGCGGATTTCGATGAGGTCACGCATCGTCCATCGCTTTCAGTGCCGCGAGGGCCATGATCTTCATGCCGTAGCGCAGGGCGTCGTCGTCGACATCGAAGCGGGCATTGTGCTGGGCGACGCAGGTCCCTTTTTCGGGATCGCAGGTTCCCAGCCGGAAGAAGGCACCGGGGACGATCTCGAGGTAGCGCCCGAAGTCCTCCCCGCCCATCACGGGGTCGGCGAGATCGATGACGTTCGCTTCTTCCAGTACCTCCGAGGCGGCGGCGCGGACGATGTCGACCATGGCGTCGTGGTTCTGCACTTCCGGGGAACCGTAACGGTAGGCAAAGTCGTAGGTGGCGTGCATGGAGTCGCAGATCCCTCTGATGGAGACCTCCATCATCTCGGGGATGGCGTGGCGGACGTCATGGTTGACGGTCCGCACCGTCCCACACACCTTGACGTGGTCGCAGATGACGTTGGGGGCCTTGCCCCCTTCGACGGTTCCCAGCGAGATGACGGCAGGGTGCAGGGGGTCGATCCGCCGGGAGACGATATGGTTGAGGGAGTTCACCGCCATCGACATGACGAGGATGGCGTCGACCCCTTCGTGGGGACGGGCACCGTGCGCGCTTTTGCCGAAGATCTCGATCTCGAAGGTATCGGCAGAGGCGAGCATGACCCCGTACTTGTAGCCGACCTGGCCGGTAGTAAGGTAGGGGTAGGCGTGCAGCCCGAAGATCGTCTTCACGTTTTCGAGGGCGCCGTGGGCGATCATCTGCGAACTCCCTCCTTCCGTGATCTCCTCGGCGGGCTGGAAAATGAAGCGGAGGTTCTGCCCGAGGCTGCTTTCAACGCGCTTGAGGGCCAGGGCGGTCCCCAGCAGTATGGCGGTATGGGCATCGTGCCCGCAGGCGTGCATGATGCCCCGGGCCTGCGAAGCATAGTCCGCCTCTGTACGCTCCTGGATCGGCAGGGCGTCGATGTCGGCGCGCAGGGCGACGAAGGGAGCGTCCGGGTTGACGACGATCTCGGCGATCAGCCCGTAGTGCTCCTCGAACGAGCGGACCTGCAGCCCCTCCGCTTCGAGGATAGCCTTGATCATCAGGGTCGTATGCTCCTCGGCACCTGAAAGCTCGGGATGGGCGTGCAGTTCGTGCCGCAGCGTCACGATCCGCTCTTCGATGGCGTCAATCGTTTCGAACAGTGTGGTTTGCCGTGTTTCCATGCGTCACCTTCCCCGTTTGATTTGATTATAGTGCAGTCACATTAAAAGCAATCTTTGGCGCGCCGCGCATTTCTTGTGCTAAAATGGACCTACTATAGAGGGGGCACATGCGCTATCTGCTGAATATTGTTTTTT
The DNA here is from genome assembly GCF_021044585.1 of Sulfurimonas sp. HSL-3221. Taxonomy (GTDB): domain Bacteria; phylum Campylobacterota; class Campylobacteria; order Campylobacterales; family Sulfurimonadaceae; genus Thiomicrolovo; species Thiomicrolovo sulfuroxydans. The sequence continues at coordinate 808,363 of NZ_CP087998.1, forward strand.
TCGCCGCACTGCTCTTTGGCTCCCCGACGGAGTGGGCGAAGAGCCTGGACGATGCCAAACGGATAGCCGCGGCGGAGGGAAAACTGGTCTATGTGCTGATCACGGAGCCGGGCTGCCGCTGGTGCAAGCGCTTCAAACGTACAACGCTGCGCGACGATGGGGTCCGCCGACGGCTCGATGGTATGGCCGTCGGGGTGGAAGTGGAGCGTGGCAGCGGGAGCTATCCCGAAACGCTCAAGGCACCGATGATTCCGATGCACTATTTTTTAAGTCCCGATGAGAGGGTTTTGGTTAAAATGCCGGGCTACTGGAACATAGAGGATTTTATGTCCATACTCGACGATGTGGAAAGGAAACGAAAATAATGCAATATGTACAGACAGAAAACGCCCCAGCGGCTATCGGACCCTACTCGCAGGCGGTCAAAGTGAACGGGATGGTCTACACCTCCGGGCAGATCGCGCTGACCCCGGCGGGAGAGATGCTTGAAAACGATATCACGGTTCAGACGAAGCAGGTCCTCGCAAACTTGACGGCGGTGCTTGAAGCGGCGGGCAGCGGCCTGGACAAAGTGATCAAAACAACGATCTTCCTGGACAGCATGGACGATTTCGCAACAGTAAACGCTCTTTACGCAGACGCCTTTGGTGATCATAAGCCGTCGCGTTCAACGGTGGCGGTCAAAACCCTGCCCAAAAATGCCCTTGTGGAGATAGACGCGATTGCCCTTGCGGATTAAAGCCTTTTTGGCTATAATTCGCCCACTAAAAGAACAGGGACCTCTCTTGAAGACTGAGAGTGTAACCAGAGGAGCGCGCTGAAGTCGCGGCATGCGTGTCGTTGAAAGCGCTCCTCCATCCAGGCGCTAAAAGGCCTGATCGAACTGATTGTCACGTTTTGATGAGTCGGATACACTCTGAGTCTTTAAGTAGAGATTCTTTTCTATACATTACAAGGAAATGCTATGTACGCAATCATCAAAAACGGTGGCAAGCAGTATAAAGTAGAAGAGGGCGATATCCTCCTGCTTGACAAAATGAGCCTTGAGCCGAAAGCAACGCTCGAGATCAAAGAAGTACTCGCGGTCAATGCCGGTGAGCTGAAAGTCGGTGCTCCTTTTGTTGACGGTGCGGTTGTCACTGCAGAAGTCATCAACGAAGGCCGCGACAAGAAAGTCACGATCTACAAGAAACGCCGTCGTAAAGACAGCAAGCTCAAGCGCGGTTTCCGCCGCAGTTTCACACGCGTTCGCATCACGAAGATCGCGGCGTAATCTAGGAGGAGTTCGATATGGCACACAAGAAAGGTCAAGGTAGTACACAGAATAACCGCGATTCCGCGGGACGTAGACTTGGTGTGAAGAAATTCGGTGGCGAAGTTGTCAAAGCCGGAAACATCATCGTTCGCCAGCGTGGTACGAAAGTCCACCCGGGCCAGAACATCGGTATGGGCAAAGACCACACGCTCTACGCGCTGGTTGACGGCATCGTCCAGTTCGAGCGCAAAGATAAGACCCGCAAGCAGGTCTCTATCGTCCCGGCTTCCTAAGCCGCTTTTTAAACTACACGCCGCCCGAGCTTAGCTCGGCGCCGCTGCTTTCTATAAGAATCACCTTTATTTAACAGTATACTTCTAAACGGATGTCCAAGTCTTCTGTTGAGTGAAGCCCTACAAGGATTTAATGCATGTTTGTCGATCAGATCGAATTGGAATTGTCATCAGGGAAAGGCGGCGCAGGCTGTGTGGCGTTCCGCCGCGAGAAATTCGTCGTCAACGGCGGCCCGAACGGCGGGGATGGCGGAAGGGGCGGGGACGTCTGGTTCCGCGTCGACAACAATACCCACACCCTGGCCCATTACCACGGCAAGCATAAGCTGGTGGCGGAAAATGGCCGCCCCGGCCTCGGCTCCAACATGACGGGCAAGTCTGCATCGAAGCTCTTTGTCATCGTTCCCCCGGGCACCCAGGTCTTCGATGCCGAGAGCGGCGAACTGCTGATGGACCTGGTCAGCGAGGGGCAGGAGCAGAAGCTGCTGCAGGGCGGCAAAGGCGGCCTGGGGAACACCCACTTCAAATCCTCGACGAACCAGCGCCCGACCTACGCGCAGCCGGGCGAACCCGGAGAAACGCGCCGGGTCCGTCTGGAGCTGAAACTGATCGCGGATGTCGGCCTGGTCGGATTCCCCAACGTCGGTAAATCGACGCTCATCTCGACGGTCTCCAATGCGACGCCGGAGATCGCGAACTACGAATTTACGACATTGACGCCGAAACTGGGGCAGGTCCGCGTCAGCGATTTCGAATCCTTTGTCATGGCGGATATCCCGGGGATCATCGACGGCGCCAGCGAAGGACGCGGTCTGGGACTACAGTTCCTGCGCCATATCGAACGGACCAAAACGCTGCTTTTCATGATCGACCTGGCGTCGTACATGACAATGACTTACCAGTACGAGACGCTGCAGCAGGAGCTGGAACGTTTCAGCGAGATGCTCGCCACACGCGCCTTCGCCATTGCGCTGACCCGCGTCGACGCCCTCTCCAAAGAGGAAGCCGAGGAGAAGATCGCGGAGATGATGAAGCTGGTGGGGGTATCCCCGTCGCAGAAAAGCCGCTACGGATTCGATGACGCTCTGCCGTTTTACGAGCAGGACCTCTCCGACGAATCCCAGAGTTTTGACCGGGAAAAACCCTTTTTCATGGTCCCGATCTCCTCGGTTGCCCATGAGAACATCAAGCCCCTCAACTTTGCGCTGCATACACTGGTGGAGATGGAACGCGCGTGAAACGGATCGTCCTCAAGGTCGGCAGCGCCGTCCTCACCGAGAACAATCGCATCGCCCGCGACAGGATGCAGAACCTTGTCGATCTGATCGCCCGGCTCAAGGAGCGTTACGAAGTGATCCTCGTTTCCAGCGGCGCCGTGGCGGCAGGCTATACGGAGCTGAAGCTCGATAAGAGCGTCCTGGCGAACAAGCAGGCGCTCGCGTCCATCGGCCAGCCGCTGCTGCTCAACCGCTACAAGAAGAAGTTTGAGAAGCACGGTATCCTGCCGGCGCAGGTCCTGGTGACGGCGGCTAACTTCTATACGGAGAGCCAGGCAGAAAAAGCCCGAAACACCATCGACACCCTGATCGAGAACGGTGTACTGCCGATTATCAACGAGAACGACGCCACCGCCGTCGAGGAGTTGGTCCTGGGGGACAACGACCAGCTTTCCGCCTATACGGCGTACCATTTCAACGCCGATCTGCTGGTGATTCTCTCCGACATAAACGCCTATTACGACAAGGACCCGCACTGTCACGACGATGCCTGCGTCCGGCCGCTCGTACACACCATCAAAGCGGAGGAGCTCTCGAAGGAGGTGACGCCGCACAACAACTTTGCAACCGGGGGCATCGTCACCAAACTCAAAGCGGCGCACTTTCTCCTTGAACGCGGCCGCAGCATGTTCCTGGCCAGCGGTTTTGAACTGGAAGACGTCGAGAACTTCCTGCTGCATGACACCCAGAGTGGCGGGACGCTCTTTACCCCGGAGGTGTCGGTATGAAAGTGATCTTTATGGGTACCCCCGACTACGCTTCACGGATCCTCGAGACACTGATCGCGCAGGATGACATCGAGGTCGTCGCCGCTTACACCCAGCCGGACAAGCCCGTGGGACGGAAAAAAGTGATGACGCCGCCACCGGTCAAAACGGTGGCGGAGGCGGCGGGCATTCCCGTCTATCAGCCTGATCGTCTCCGCGATGAAGTGACGGTTGAGACGTTGCAAGCGATCCCGTGCGACTATATCGTTGTTGCCGCCTATGGGCAGATCCTGCCCAAGGCCGTGTTGGCACACGCCCCTTGCATCAACCTCCACGCCTCCATCCTGCCGCAGTACCGCGGCGCCAGCCCGATCCAGCAGAGCTTGCTGAACGGGGACAAAGAGACCGGCGTGACGGCGATGCTCATGGAAGAGGGGCTCGACACGGGGCCAATTCTTCTCATTGAACGTATCGCCATCGGCGACGATGAAACGGTGGGGAGCCTTTTCGAACGGCTGACCGACCTCGCCGCGGAAATGACGCCGCAGGTGCTGCGCTCCTACCCGAAGCTGACGCCGGTGCCGCAGAACGACGCCGACGCAAGCCTCTGCAAGAAGATCAGCAAGGCCGACGGCGAAGTCGCTTTTGACGACGCCCGCTCCCTCTATAACAAGTACCGTGCCTTCACCCCCTGGCCGGGGGTCTACCTGGAAAGCGGCCTGAAACTGACAAAGATGCATCTGGCGGAAGAAGACGGCGGTTTTGTTCCGGGGCGTATTCTCGCCGTTGAGAAATCGCGGGTGAAAGTAGGCTGCAGCATGGGTGCACTCTGGATCGAGACGGTCCAGCCGCCGTCGAAAAAAGCGATGGCAGTCGTTGACTACCTCAACGGGAAACGGCTCGGCCTTGACGATACACTGGCTTGACCGGGTCGATTCCACCCAGCGCTATCTCATTGACGCCCTGAAAACAGGAGAGAGACCCCCCTTGGCGGTGGTGGCGGATGCCCAGGACGCCGGGCGGGGGAGCCGGGGGAACAGCTGGACGGGGTTGGAGGGGAACCTCTTTTTCTCCTTTGCCGTGGCGCGCAGCGCATTGCCCCCGGACCTGCAGCTTGAATCCTCCTCCATCTATTTCGCCTTTTTGCTCAAAATGGCCCTTGAAGATGCCGGGTCGGACGTCTGGCTGAAATGGCCGAACGATTTTTACATCGGCGAACAGAAAATCGGCGGGACGATCACGACAATGCGGCAAAATACCCTGGTGTGCGGCATCGGGCTCAACCTGAAAAATGCCCCGGAGGGGTTTGCTGCTCTGGACATTGAAATTTCACGAAAAAAGTTATTAGATGATTATTTTTCAAGGCTGGAAGGATTTCCAAAATGGAAGGAAATCTTCAGACTATACGCGCTAGAATTTGACAAAAGCAGACGGTTCCAAACGCATAATAATCATCATAAATTTTCCTTAGAAAACGCGGTGTTATGCGACGATGGATCGGTTATGTGTGACGGGCAAAGGATATACAGCCAGCGATGAGTGAAGTAATTGTAATCGCCAATCAAAAAGGCGGGGTAGGCAAGACGACGACTGCGGTAAATCTCGCGGCGTCCCTTGCCGTTGAAGGGAAAAAGGTGCTGCTGATCGATGCCGATCCCCAAGCCAATGCCACGACATCGCTGGGATATACCCGTAACGACTACGAGTTCAATATCTACCATGTATTGATCGGGGCAAAGAAGCTCGGCGACATCATCCTGACGACCGAATTGCCGATGCTGGATCTCGCGCCCTCGAACATCGGCCTGGTCGGGGTGGAGAAAGAGTATTACGACTCCAGCCAGAGCAAAGGTCGCGAACTGATCATGAAAAAGGCGATCGCGCAGGTCAAAGAGCATTATGACTATGTCATTATCGATTCGCCGCCGGCACTAGGGCCGATGACGATCAACGCCCTGAGCGCCTCGAATTCGGTCATCATCCCGATCCAGTGCGAATTCTTCGCCCTGGAGGGGCTGGCACAGCTGCTGAACACGGTGCGCCTGATCCGTAAAACGATCAACCCCGCGCTGGCGATCAAGGGGTTCCTGCCGACGATGTACAGCTCGCAGAACAACCTCTCCAAGCAGGTCCTGGCGGACCTGCGCCAGCACTTCAAGGAGAAGCTCTTCACCGACGAGATGGACGACTGCATCGTCATCCCGCGCAACGTGAAACTGGCGGAAAGCCCGAGTTTCGGTAAACCCGCCGTCCTGTACGACGGACGTTCCAGCGGCTCCGTGGCCTACCAGAACCTTGCTCAGGCGATCCTGGCGTAACGGATAGGTATGGCAAAAGCGAAATCCCTTGGACGCGGCCTGGGCGAACTGCTCGGAGAGATCGAAGAGGCCTACGATCACGAAATCCCCAAAAACGCCCAGGTCGTAGAGGTCCCCCTCTCACAGATACGGCCGAACCCTTTCCAGCCCCGGAAACATTTCGATGAAAAAGCGCTGGGAGAACTGGCCGCTTCTATCAAAGCCCACGGCCTGATCCAGCCCATCGTCCTCGTCGAAGACGTCGACGGCTACATCCTCGTCGCGGGCGAACGTCGCTGGCGTGCAAGCAAACTGGCGAAACTGAAGACGATTCGTGCGGTCATCGCCTCCTTGGACGAGGCGCAGATGCGCCAGCATGCGCTGATCGAGAATATCCAGCGCGAGCAGCTCAACGTCGTCGAACTGGCTCAGGCCTACGAAGAGTTGATCAACCTCCACGGTCTGACCCAGGAGGAGCTGGCGGCAGTGGTCCACAAAAGCCGCAGTCACATCACCAACACGCTGCGGTTGCTGCAGCTCTCCAAGAAGAGCCTCTCCGCCCTCGTGGACGGGACGATAAGCGCCGGCCACGCCAAAGTCCTCGTCGGGCTGACCGATAAGGAACAGAAGGTGATGGTTGACTCCATCCATGGCCAGAAGCTCAGTGTCCGCGAGACGGAACAGATGGTCAAACGGTTGAAGAGCCGCGGCGAGCATGAAGTACAGGAGAAGCCGAAAGCCCCAGAATACGACCTCGGGGCCGTACGGAACGCCCTCTCAGGCGGGGGGTTTTCTGTGGCTTCCGGAACGAACAAAATCACCATCACTTTTCGCGATGAGCAGGAGATTGCCCGTTTTCTGGACATCCTCGGCTGACCGCTGCATTAATTTGTAACCAAAAAATTTCACCCTTTTGTAATTTTTCTCCTTTTTCGCTTTTTCACCTCCCAACTTAACAGGGTTTTTAATTTATAAGTTGTATAATCACGCAACTTTTAGGAGGTGATATGTTAGATATTAGTCCACTGCTGCTCATCAGTACAGCTGTTGTCTTCCTTATCCTTATCGCCGTTCTAAACGGTATGCTCTACAAACCTCTCTTCGCTTTCATGGAAAAACGTGACCAAGACATTCAGAACGATCTGGCGGAAATCGGCTCAAACGACGCCGAAGTCAGTGCACTGAACGAAACGGCAAATTCCATTATCAGCGAAGCACGTTTGCAAGCGGCTGCGGAACGGGAAAAAGTGATTGCGGATGCAAAAAAAGCGGCGGAAGCCGCCATCGGTGCCAAGCGTGCTGAGCTGGCCAAAGCCTACGATGCCTTTGAGGCGGAACTTGCGACAGAGCGCGATAACCTCCGCTCAGCGCTTGCTGCAGAGGTCCCGGCTTACGTCGAGGCTGTTAACGCCAAGATCAGCAAGATATAAGGAGATATGATGAAAAAACTGTTGGTAATGACCCTGTTCGTTTCAGCATCGCTCTTTGCTTCATCCGGTGCCGAGCACGGTGCGACAGATATTCTTCCGCGTACGGTCAACTTCCTGATCTTCGCCGGAATCCTGTGGTATTTGCTGGCGAAGCCGGTCAAAGGGTTCTTTACCGGTCGTGCCGGTGAAATCGCCGACCGTCTGAACAGCATTCAGGAGAAACTGCGTGCCTCTGAAGCGGAAAAAACCGCTGCGGAAGCGCGCGTTGAAGAGGCGAAAACCTTTGCGGCTGAACTGACGGCAACAACGGAAAAAGAGAAAGAGGTTCTCAAGAAGCAGATTGAAGTCCAGTCTGCCAATGAGATCGCCGTTCTCGAAAAACAGATGAAAGACAAAGAGAACCTCGCGGAGCGCCAGATGGTCCGCGGTGTGGTCGAAACCGTTCTTTCAGATGTGACGGCACAGAGTACAGCTTCTCTCGATAAAGAGAAGATGGCTGACATCATTATGAAGAAGGTGGCTTAATGGAAGCGATGATCGCACAACGTTACGTCAAAGCCCTCACTTCTATGATGGATGCCGAGGCTCTGACCAATACAAAAATCCTTTTTGATGCGCTCGCGGATGCTTTTAAAGAGAAAGCGTTTGCCGATATCATCAATGATCCTCAAATCGGTGACGCTGCGAAAGAAGAGCTCCTGCTCGCCATCGTAGCGGGTGCCGACAGCAGCGCGGTGAACAACCTGATCAAACTGCTGGTCGAGAAAAAGCGCCTGACGGTTATCCCGGCGATCGCGGAATCACTCCGCCTGACACTGGCAGGGATGAACAAAACCTATGAAGGCAAGGTCTACAGCAACACGGCGGTCGAAGCATCGACCCTCGCGGCGCTGAGCAGCGACCTCGGTAAAAAGATGGATGCGACGATCACGCTCGCCTTCGTCGCGTCGGATTATGACGGTATCAAAGTAGAAGTGGAGGATCTCGGTGTCGAGGTCAGCCTCTCGAAGAGCCGCATGAACGCTCAACTCGTTGAGCACATCTTAAAAGCAATTTGATCTTGGAAAGGAGATAGCATAGTGGTAGCAAAAGTACAAGCAGATGAAATCAGTTCGATCATCAAAGAACGTATTGAAAACTTTGAACTGAACGTAGAGATTAATGAAACAGGGAAGATCGTCTCTTACGGAGACGGTGTTGCTCAGGTCTATGGCCTGTCCAATGCAATGGCCGGTGAAATGGTCGAATTCGAAGACGGGACTCAGGGTCTTGTCCTCAACCTCGAAGAGAGCAGCGTCGGTGTTGTTATCCTCGGTAAAAGCGGTGCACTGCGCGAAGGCATGAGCGTCAAGCGCCTGGGCAAACTGCTGCGTGTACCGGTCGGTGACGCACTGCTCGGTCGTGTTGTCAACGCCCTCGGTGAGCCGATTGACGGCAAAGGCCCGATCGAAGCAACGGAAAACCGTTTCGTCGAAGAGAAAGCACCGGGCATCATGGCACGTAAATCCGTCCATGAGCCGATGGCAACGGGTATCAAGTCCATTGACGCCCTCGTGCCGATCGGCCGCGGTCAGCGCGAGCTGATCATCGGTGACCGCCAGACAGGTAAAACAACCGTTGCACTCGATACGATCATCAACCAGAAAGGCAACGGTGTTGTCTGTATCTATGTTGCTGTCGGTCAGAAAGAGTCTACGGTTGCTCAGGTCGTCCGCCGCCTCGAAGAGCACGGCGCACTCGAGTACACTATCATCGTTTCCGCGACAGCGTCCGAAGCGGCTGCACTGCAGTTCCTCGCACCGTACACAGGTGTCACGATGGGTGAATACTTCCGTGACAACGCTCGCCACGGTCTGATCGTTTACGATGACCTTTCCAAGCATGCGGTCGCTTACCGTGAAATGTCTCTGATCCTCCGCCGCCCTCCGGGCCGCGAAGCGTTCCCGGGTGACGTTTTCTATCTCCACTCCCGCCTCCTCGAGCGTGCTGCGAAGCTCAACGATGAGAAGGGCGCAGGTTCTCTGACGGCGCTGCCGATCATTGAAACACAGGCAGGTGACGTTGCGGCATATATCCCGACAAACGTTATCTCCATTACCGACGGACAGATCTTCCTCGAGACTGACCTGTTCAACTCCGGTATCCGCCCGGCGATCAACGTCGGTCTCTCTGTATCACGTGTCGGTGGTGCAGCGCAGATCAAAGCGACCAAGCAGGTTGCCGGTACACTGCGCCTCGACCTGGCACAGTACCGCGAACTCCAGGCGTTCGCCCAGTTCGCTTCCGACCTCGACGAAGTCAGCCGCAAGCAGCTCGAACGCGGTCAGCGCATGGTCGAAGTTCTGAAGCAGCCGCCGTACTCTCCGCTGACTGCTGAAAAGCAGGCACTGGTGATCTTCGCGGGTAACGAAGGTTACCTTGATGACATGCCGGCGAGCAGCGTTGTCAAGTTCGAAGCAGAACTGTATCCGTTCGTAGAAGCTTCTTATCCTCAGATTTTCGAGAACATCCGTTCTACATCAAAAATCGACGATGAGACGAGTGCACTGATGAAAAAAGCGATCGAAGAGTTCAAAGCGTCTTTCGTCGCTGAGTAAGGACCATCATGGCCAACTTAAAAGATATTCAACGACAGATCAAGAGTGTCTCTAGCACGCAGAAAACGACGCGTGCGATGAAGCTCGTCTCCACGGCGAAACTTCGTCGTGCGGAAGAGCTCGCAAAGCGCTCACGTCTTTTCGCCGAAAAAACGAATGCCATGATCTCTGAACTGGCCAGCCAGATCGAATGTATGAAGATCGGCGGTATCGAAAACCGCGCGTTCTCCGAGATTGAAGCGCCGAAAATGGTCGATATCATTTTCGTGACGGCCGATAAGGGCCTCTGCGGCGGCTTCAACATGCAGACGATCAAAGCCGTTCGTAGGCTGATGGCCGAGTTTAAAGACGAGAAGGTGAAAGTTCGCCTTCGCGGTATCGGCAAGAAAGGGATCGAGTTCTTCAGCTATAACCAGGTGGAGATGCTCGACGAAGAGATCGGTCTGAGCTCTGCGCCGGACATGGATCGCGCCGCCGATTTCATGGATGCATCTATCCAGGACTTCAAAGATGGCAAGATCGACGGTGTCTACGTCGTCTACAACGGCTACAAGAACGTCATCACGCAGGAACTCCACGTCAACCGCATCATGCCGGTCGATACGGAAGAGTTTGACTGTAAGGATGTGAGCAAAGGTTCCCTGCTGGAACTGGAAGCGGAAGACAGCGAAAAGATGCTGGATGCCCTGCTGACCAAGTACGCCGAGTACAACATGTACTACGCCCTGATCGATTCGGTCGCGGCGGAGCACTCTGCGCGGATGCAGGCGATGGATGCGGCTACGAACAACGCCAAAGAGATGGTGAAGAAACTGACAGTCCAATATAACAAGGCGCGTCAGGAAGCAATTACGACCGAGCTGATCGAAATCATCAGCGGCGTCGAATCGATGAAATAGGAGGAATCGAATGGTTGGAAAAATTATCCAGGTCATGGGACCGGTTGTCGACGTTGAGTTCGACGGAAATCTTCCTGCGATCAATGAAGCGATCGAGGTAAAAGCAAGTGTGGAAGGCAACGAGTACCGTCTGGTACTTGAAGTCGCTTCCCACCTCGGTGACGGTCGTGTCCGTACGATCGCCATGGATATGACTGAAGGACTTGTCCGCGGTACGGAAGCCGTTGCGACAGGTGCTCCGATCAAAGTACCGGTCGGTGACAAAGTTCTCGGCCGTATCTTCAACGTTATCGGTGAAACGATTGACGAAGGCGATCAGGTAACTGACGCTGAAATGTGGTCTATCCACCGCGATCCTCCGCCACTCGTCGAGCAGAGCACGAAAACTGAGATGTTCGAAACGGGTATCAAAGTCGTCGACCTCCTCGCACCGTATGCAAAGGGTGGTAAAGTCGGTCTGTTCGGTGGTGCCGGTGTCGGTAAAACCGTTATTATCATGGAGCTGATCCACAACGTCGCACACGCACACAGCGGTTACTCCGTCTTCGCCGGTGTCGGTGAGCGTACCCGTGAAGGTAACGACCTCTACCACGAGATGAAAGACTCGAACGTACTGGACAAAGTTGCCCTCTGCTACGGCCAGATGAGCGAGCCTCCGGGAGCACGTAACCGTATCGCACTGACGGGTCTGACCATGGCGGAATACTTCCGTGATGAAAAAGGCCTCGACGTTCTGATGTTCATCGACAACATCTTCCGTTTCGCGCAGTCCGGTTCCGAGATGTCTGCACTTCTCGGCCGTATTCCGTCCGCTGTTGGTTACCAACCGACACTGGCACGCGAGATGGGTGCACTGCAGGACCGTATTACGTCTACGACGAAGGGATCAATCACTTCCGTCCAGGCGGTTTACGTCCCTGCGGATGACCTGACTGACCCGGCACCGGCGTCTGTCTTTGCCCACCTTGATGCGACGACGGTTCTGAACCGTAAAATCGCTGAAAAAGGTATCTACCCGGCCGTCGACCCGCTTGACTCTACGTCTCGCCTGCTCGACCCGCAGATCATCGGCGAAGAGCACTATAATGTTGCTCGCGGTGTCCAGAAGACGCTGCAGAAGTACAAAGACCTGCAGGATATCATCGCGATCCTCGGTATGGACGAGCTTTCCGAGGACGACAAAGCGACTGTCGAACGTGCACGTAAGATCGAGAAGTTCCTTTCTCAGCCGTTCTTCGTTGCAGAGGTCTTCACGGGCGCTCCGGGTAAATATGTCACTCTCGAAGACACGATCAAAGGCTTCAAGGGAATTCTCGAAGGTGAATACGACCACATGCCGGAAAACGCATTCTATATGGTCGGTGACATGAAAGAGGCGATCGAAAAAGCTGAAAAAGCCAAAGCGTAATCTTTTTCAGTGCAAAAGGAATAAGTCATGGATACTTTTAAACTGGAAGTGATCACGCCGAACGGCCTCATTTTTGATAATGAAGCCGTCGAAGTCACGCTGCCGGGTGAAGAGGGCGAGTTCGGTGTACTGCCGCGCCACGCCTCTTTGACCACGCAGCTCAAAGCCGGCGTCATTGACATCGTCACTGCAGAGAAACGCACCGAGTCCATCGTCGTGAACTGGGGTGTGGTTCAGGTGACTGAATCGAAAGTGACGGTGCTGGTCGACGGTGCCGTCGCGATCCGCGGTGAAGGCGAAAGCGAAATCGCCAAGGTCCTCGAGGATGCGAAAAAACTCCTGTCGGACGTTTCGGACTCCAAGATGGCACTGGCTTCGGTCTCAGCCAAGATCGAATCGGCTGCACACAAACTGCTGTAAGCGACGATCATGTTTGATTCGCTCAGCGACTACTATCTCAAAAGCAACAGTGTCACCCTCGCGGTCCTGGCACTGCTTGCACTCTATTTCATCGTAATCAACTGGACCTTCTTTTACCGCTATCTTTCACTCAACCGCTGGGTCGACAAAGAGACAGATTCTCTTGAATCGCTTTTGATGGGTGCACAGGGGATCGCAGCGAACTCCTACCTCAACCACTTTATCAAGAGCAGTAAACGTCTCTCCGCGGAACTCTTCGACCTGGGTCTTTTCGCCGGTACGAAAGAAGCGACAAAAGGGTTGGCGATTCTCTCCGTCGTCGCCTCCACGGCACCGTTTATCGGGTTGTTCGGTACGGTTGTCTCCATCCTTGACACCTTCAACAACATCGGGAGCGCCAGCGGAACGATGGCCGTCATCGCCGCCGGCGTCTCCGACGCGCTTGTTGCAACGGCGGCGGGGATCTTTGTCGCGATCTTCGCGTACACCTACCACCAGATCCTCAAACGCCGCGCGTATGAGCTGACGGGCCTGCTGCAGATGCAGCGTGATGCCCTGATGGCGAAAGAGACGGACGCCGCGTGAGCGTATTCGACTGGGATGAGCGCCCGGAACTGAACATTACGCCCCTTGTGGACGTGATGCTCGTACTTCTGGCGATCCTGATGGTCATTGCTCCGAACATTGTCTATGAAGAGCTGATCAACCTTCCCCAGGGTTCGGCACAGCAGCAGATGCAGAAAAAACCCCCGGTACACATCGTCATCACGAAAGAGGGTGTCATTCTTGTCAACAAAGAGAAATTCGACCGTCTCGGATTTATCGACAACTTCTACCGTTTTGCCGAACAGAATCTCGATGCTAAGTCAACGGTGACGATCAGTGCCGACCGTTCGCTGGATTACGGAATGGTGATGTCGGTACTCGCGGCGGTAAAACAGGCAGGTTTCAGTGAAGTCTCTCTCGCTACCAACGGTTGACGACCCCAGGGACTTCTATCTGGGCGGGGTCTATGCCGTTGTCCTTTTTGTCCTGATCATCTTGCTTTTTTTCCAGCTCCTGCGGGGACTGGACAAAATGCACAGTTACGCGATGACAAAAAGTTCCGCTGTCTCTGTTTCTCTGGTGGATGTCCCGCTGGTGACTTCGAAGCAGAACAACACCCCCAAACCCGTCCCCAAACAAGAAGCAGCGCCGGAACCCATACCCGAGCCTGAGGAAACGGCCACGCCTGTTGAGGATATCTCGTCGCTTTTTTCGGACATCCAGACGCAGAAGATCGTACATACCAAGCGTCCTGATGATCAGAAAAAGATCGATACGAAACGGCTTGCCAACCTCCAAAAACGCATTAAAACGACGAAGAAACGGGAAACGACGGCGACGGCGGAGAAGGTCAAGAACCTGAGCCTCGTACGCCCCTCACAGGAGGCCGGCGGACAGAGCGCATCGGGCGGCGCGGAAGTCAATGCGTATTACGCTAAAATACAGGCCACTATCTATGAGAACTTCTTCCCGCCGGTCAATTCCGAAGGTTCGGTTTCACTGATCCGCATCTGGATTTCGGCCAGTGGGAAGATGACGCGTTTTAAAGTGCTGCGCCCATCAGGCGAGGCATTTTTCGACCGGGAGGTCACGCAGCTGGAGCAGCGTCTCCTGCGCGTCAGGTTCGAGAGAAACCCAAAAGGAAATGAGGCCGTACTGGATGTCAGTCTGGTCTCCAAGGAGTAACGATGCGTTTTTTCATTGCCATGATGATGAGTGTGACGTTGATGTTCGCCGCCGATGCGACCATTGAAGTAGTAAAAGAAGCCGACAGCCTTCCGTCCATTGCCGTGGAGGATGCCTCCGTCGATTTCACCGGCACGCCGGCCAAACGTTTTTTCAGACTGCTTTCGAGCGACCTGAACGTTTTGACGCTTTTCAATGTTGATCACCACTACGCCACCACCCATTTTGACAACGCTTCGATACTGAACCGTGCCATGGATTATACGCTGCGTTTCCGCCTGCGCGACGACGATGCCGCTTTTGTCGCGGACATCCGCCTTTTCCAGGACGACAAGGTCGTGATGCAGAAAAGCTACCGGGTGGCCAACACGGGCATGAGCCCCTTCGTGGCGCATGCGATCGCCTATGACATCAACGACTTCTTCGGCCAGGCGCCGCTGGAGTGGCTCAAGCGCAAGATCATCTTCGCACGTCTCAAAGGGCGCATGGAGAGCGAAATCGTCATCGCGGACTATACCCTCTCTTATCAGCATGTTATGATCAAAGGAGGACTCAATGTCTTCCCGAAATGGGCGGACGAGGCGCATAGTGCGTTTTATTACACTTCCCTCAGCGGGAATAAACCGACCCTTTTCAAGATCGACGTCCGAACAGGCGCCCGCAATGCCATCTTGAGTTCGGACGGGATGCTGGTCTGTTCCGATGTCAGACGGAACGGGCGGGATCTGCTGCTGACCATGGCGCCCAACGGGCAGCCGGATATCTACCTCTATGATACGGTCACGAAAACGGCCAAGCGCGTCACGACCTACGGCGGCATCGACGTCAACGGGCAGTTTATGAACGACGGACGCGTCGTCTTTATCTCCAACCGCCTCGGGTATCCGAATGTTTTTGCAAAGCGCCCGGGCGAAGCCAAGATCGAACAGCTTGTATTCTACGGCAAAGACAACTCCGCGTGCAGCGCGCATAACGAATATGTCGTCTACAAATCCCGTGAGACCAACGACGCTTTCGGCCCGAATACGTTCAATCTCCACCTGATCTCGATGAAGACGGACTTTATCCGGCGTCTGACCGCCACGGGCATCAACGAGTTCCCCCGCTTCTCCGATGACGGCGATGCCATCATCTATATCAAAAACTATAAGCAACAGAGTGCGATCGGGGTGATCCGTCTGGCGCAGAACAAAAACTTTTTATTCCCCCTTGCAAGCGGAAAAATCCAGTCTTTGGACTGGTAATCCGTAAACTTAAAGCAGGTTGCTATATCCTGTTAAGTTTTTTTTGCTAAAATCTTCTGGATTAATTAATGAACACCCTCGTGAAAGGCTCTGTTCGGACTCCCTAAAGGATTGTGATGAAAAATATGTTGGTATACAGCAGTGTAGTTCTGATGTTGTTGGCTGGATGTAGCTCTAAAACACCGGCGATCGATGAGACGCAGACGGGTGCGGAAAGCAGCCAGATGGAGAGTGCGGCGGATGCAGATACTGTTGTCGTCGATGAGAATGCAGGCGTCAGCGACAGCACGATCGAGATCGGTGAAGAGACGATGAGCGCGCTGGAGAGCCAGATGGACTCCATCTACTTCGCTTTCGACAAATTTGATATCAGCATGGAAGCGTCCTCGAAGCTCCAGACAAATGCGGCTCTGATGCAGGGCAAAGCAGCTGCCTTTAACATCAAAATCGAAGGTAACTGTGACGAATGGGGTAGCGACGAGTATAACTTCGCCCTGGGCCTTAAACGCGCAAAAGCCGCCAAAGATGCGCTGGTCGCCGAAGGTGTCAACGCCGAGCGTATCAGCATGGTCAGCTACGGCGAAAGCAATCCGGTCTGTGTCGAAAAGACACAGGAGTGCTGGGCCAAGAACCGCCGCGACGATTTCAAACTCCTTCCGTAATCGGGACAAATGAAACGTCTTTCCCTCCTTCTGGCGGGCGCCTTGCTGCTTCAGCTTCAGGCGTCTGAGCCCTCCGTATTCGGTGCCGGCAATCTTGACAGCGATTCGCCCTACGGGTTGACTGAATCCGAAAAAAAGATTGTCGAAAACCGGCAGAACCTCAAGAATACCAAACGCAAATCCCAAGAGAACAGTGCCCAACTGCAGAGCCTGCGCGAACGCATTGACGGATTGCAGACGATTATCGAGGGGTTGGCGGAAAAAACCCAGGAAAACAAGCTCAAAGTCACGGAACTGACATCCGGAGAAGACATCGGCGCCCAGCGCGATGCCAGGATCGCGGCGTTGGAAGAGGCGGTTAGGGCGGACGAAGCCAACATCGCTTCGTTGAAGACGCTCCTGGAGAGTATGGCGACACAGGTGGACGCCATCAACGCCAATTACGTCTCCAAGGATGAGTTCAACGCGCTTGTCGGTGAGATCAACGCCTTTAAACGCGATCTGGGCAAAACCCTCAAAAGCGTGAGCGCCCCGGCGGCTGGCGCATCCCTGGAGTCGAAATCGAGCAAGGAGCTTGCCGCCGAAGCGAAGGCAAGCTATAACAAGCTCTTTTTCAAAGATGCCATCCCGATGTATGAGGAGCTGATCCGCCGCAACTACAAACCGGCCTATGCGCACTTCATGATCGGGGAGATGTGGCACTACCGCAAAGAGTGGTCCAAAGCGCTCTCATACTTCAAGGAGAGTGCAGCCCGTTCTTCGAAAACATCGTTTATGCCGACACTGATGCTCCACAGTGCGGAATGTATGATGCATACCGGTGATTCGGCAAACGCGAAAAAGTTTCTCCGGTCACTTATCGCTAAATACCCTGCCTCCGGTGAAGCAGCGGAAGCAGAACGGCTTCTGAATACTTTGTAGGCAGCTATAGCGCCACTTTTTCAGCCGCACTATAGTTAGATCGGGTTAGAATCCCTAAATTTTTGTAAAGGTAATATTATGGCAATCGAAACGAATCAAGTCGTATCCATCCAGTATGAAGTCCAGGCCGACGGCAAGGTCGTTGACTCCAACATCGGCGGTCAGCCGCTCGTCTTTATGTTCGGCAAGGGACAGATCATTCCGGGCCTCGAAGCGGGTATCCAGGATATGGCAGCAGGCGAAAAGGGCGATGTCCTGGTCAAAGCCTCTGACGCATACGGCGACTACAATCCTGAAGCGACTCAGGATGTTCCGAAAGAACAGTTCGCCGGTATCGATCTTCAAGAAGGCATGACACTCTACGGTCAGGGTGAAGACGGCGGTACGGTCCAGGTCCTCGTCAAAGAGATCAAAGACGAGAGCGTTGTTGTCGATTTCAACCATCCGATGGCCGGAAAAGATCTGATGTTCAGCGTCACGATCAATGAAGTACGCGACGCGACTGCCGATGAAATCGCCAGTGGCGTACCGGCAGAGAACAAGGTTGATGACAGCTGCTGCGGAAGTAGCGGCGGACATAGCTGTGGCTGCCACTGAGTTTCTGGCGGCCTCACACGCTTCGACCGAAGCGCTGCGGACGGCGACTCTCCTCAAAACCCTCCAGGTCAACGCACTTATCAGCGGACCGAAGGGAACAGGCAAACAGACGCTTGCACGGGTGATCCTGCCCGGCGCGGTCGTGTTGGATGCGCGGGATTTTGACAATGTGCTCAATGCGCTTGAAAGCAATGACGAAGTTGTTTTGACGCATATTGAACACTGCCCGAACATTACGCTGCTTTTCGAGCGGGTCAAAACGGAAAAACTCCGTCTGATCGCCACGGCGTCATCGGAATACCTTTCCGATGCTATCTGGGAGTTCTTCAGCGTCAAGATCGCCCTGCCGCCGCTTCTCGAGCGCCCGGAGGACGTCGAGCTGCTTGTCAGCCATTTCAATGCCGAGGCGGACCGGATTTTCGATCTCTCCCCCGAGGCTTCTCCCTCCGGTAAAAAACCGGACCTGAGCGATAACGCCTACTCGCTGCGCAAGCAGATCTACTTTGAGCGCCTGATGGGCGGGGTCAACGAAGGGGAGGTGATACAGGTGATGGAGCGTTATTTACAGTCACAGATGGGCTCGCACAACGATTACCGCAAATTCCTGCACCTCTACGAGGTCCCGCTGATCCGTACGGGTCTGCGCAAGTTCAAATCGCAGCTGCAGCTGGCAGAACGCCTGGGTCTCAACCGCAACACCCTGCGCAAAAAGATTGCGGAAAACGAGCAGTTCGGTCTGCTTGAACCATAATTCAGGAGGAGAAATGAGTCAGAAAATCGCGATGGTGTTCCCGGGACAGGGGAGCCAGAGTGTCGGTATGGGCAAGGCGTTCTACGAGGCGTCGGATTATGCAAAAGAGATGGTCGAGAAGGCCAGCGACCGTATTGGGGTCGATTTCAAAGCGTTGATGTTCGAGGAGAATGAGAAACTCGATCAGACGGCCTATACCCAGCCGGCGATTCTGCTGGTGTCGATGATGGCTTATAAGCTCTTTCAGGAAGCGCGTCCGACGGCGCCGACACTGCTGCTGGGGCACTCCCTCGGCGAAGTGTCCGCCGTCTGCGCGAGCGGGGCGATCGATTACCTCGACGCCGTCGAGCTGGTGCACAAGCGCGGCCAGCTGATGCAGGGTGCGTGCGAAGGCGTCGAGGCGGGGATGATGGTCATCGTCGGTCTTGACGACGCGGCGGTCGAGACGATCTGTACCGATGCGCGCAACAAAGAGAACAAGCAGGTCTGGCCTGCGAACTACAACCAGGACGGCCAGCTGGTCGTTGCCGGTCTCAAACCTGACCTTCAGAGCCTGGAAGCCACCTTCAAAGAAGCCGGCGCGAAACGTGCGCTGCTGCTGAACATGTCGGTCGCCAGCCACTGCCCGCTGCTCTCCGCCGCACAGGATCCGCTGCGTGCCGAGCTGGAGAAAGTACTGCACGACCCCTTCGATGCGCCGATCATCTCCAACGTCACGGCCAAGCCGTACCACACGAAGCAGCAGGCGGTCGAGCTGCTCAGCGAACAGCTGATCTACCCGGTGCGCTACAAACAGTCCGTCGCCGCGATCTCCCCGGACGTCGACCTCGCCATCGAGTTCGGCAACGGCAAGGTCCTTGCGGGTCTTAACCGCCGTATCGCCAAAGAGATGCAGACCCTCAACGTCTTCGACATGGATTCGCTCCAGGCTACCCTCGACGCATTGTCATGACCGTCACACTCGTCCAGAATGCACCCCGGCTGAACCGTACGAACCTCGAGGCGTGCGAAGCGCTGGCGGCTGCCTATTCCGGACGCAACGACGTCATCGTCTTCCCGGAACTGGCGCTCAACGGCTACCTGCTTCAGGACAAGGTCTATGAGGACGCCTGGATGCTGCCGGAACTGGAACCCCTGGCCAAAGCGAGTCTCGCCTGTGATATCGTCGTCGGGGCGGCCCTCAAAGAGAACGGTCGGACTTACAACACCGCGTGCTATTTCAGCGGCGGCGAACTGCGTCATGTCCACCGAAAACTGCACCTGCCCAATTACGGTATGTTCGAAGAGGCGCGCTACTTCTTCAGAGGGGAGCGCATCGAGGCGTTCGAAACGACATTCGGCCGGAGCGTCATGCTTGTCTGCGAGGATCTCTGGCGTGCCCAGACAATGGCCGACGTCGCGGCGCTCAAACCGGAATTCGTCTACGTGATCGCCAACTCACCGGCACGGGGTTTCGAGGAGGAGGGGCTGGCCATAGAGGGGCAGTGGGACGCGCTGCTCAAATCCCTCGCGCAGCTCTCCAACGCCTACGTCATTTTCGTCAACCGCGTCGGTTTCGAGGACGGTCTGGGCTTCTGGGGCGGCAGCCGTGTCATAACGCCGCGCGGCGAAGCGGAAGAGACGCTGCCGCTTTTTGACGAAGCCGTGATCAGCGTAACCCCGGACCACCGTCTGCACGACGTCGAGAAGTGGCTCGCGAAGATCGACTGACACCCCTTTCCACATCGCGGCGGTAATGCCTCCGCATCTTATCCGGAAAACGTACTTCTGTTCTCTTTCGGCCCGCTACGCCATGCCGTGTTCGGTCAGAAACCGGTGCAGGGCATTGGCGAAAGCGTGGGCGTCTTTGGGACCGAAAGGCTTCGGTCCTCCGGTGACGACACCGCTGTCACGGATCGTCTCCATCAGGTTGCGCATTGCAAGGTACTGCTTGATATTGTCTGCGGTGTAGCGCTCCCCGCGGTGGTCGATGGCATGGGCGGCCTTGGCGAGGACCCGGTCGGCCAGAGGGATATCTGCCGTGATGACGAGGTCGCCGGGGGAGAGCAGCTCAACGATCCTGTCATCGGCGGCGTCGGCCCCTGCCTCCACGATGACCGTTTCTATCAAGGAAGAGTCTCCCAGCCGGACGGGTTTGTTCGACACAAGCACCAGGGGCAGTTTCACCCGTTCGACGGCGCGCACCACGATGGGTTTGAGAAGGTTGGGAAAGGCGTCTCCGTCGACGTAAATGGTCACTGCGCGATCCTGACGCGGAACTTTTTGCCCTTGATCTTGCCGCGGTTCAGCTGCTGCAGGGCGGTGTCGGCGACGCCCTGCTCGACAGCGACATAGGCGAGGGTATCATGGACGGCGATGTTGCCCACCGCTTTGCCGTCGATGCCGCCGGAAGCACAGAGGGCACCGAGTAGGTCGCCGGGCCGCAGCTTCTGTTTACGCCCGCCGTCGATCCGCAGGACGGCGAAAGCAGGGAAAAAATGCGCGGGGTCTGCCGGCGGGAAGCCGGAGGCGTCTTCGGGGGCGAAGGGCGTCTCGCCGGCGGCAGCAAGGCGTTCGGCGGCCGGCTGCTGCTTGGGGGTAAAGAGCGTCAGGGCGACGCCGGTACTCCCAGCCCGGGCCGTGCGGCCGACGCGGTGGAGGTAGGTTTCAGGTTTTTCGGGCAGGTCGAAATTGATGACGGCACCCAGCTCCTTGATATCGAGCCCACGTGCGGCGACGTCCGTCGCGATGAGCAGCCGTATGCCGCCCAGGGCGAAACGCGTCAGCACTTCGGTGCGTTCACCCTGGCGTAGGTCGCCGTGCAGGACGGGCGCGTCGTAGCCCTGCCCGGCGAGGGCCTGCGCCAACGCATCGCAGCCCGCCTTCGTATTGCAGAAAACGACGGCGGAGTCGGGGCTGTAATGACCGAGGAGACGCAGGAGCGTCCCAATTTTCTCCCCTTTTACCTTGAAAAAGTGCTGTGTAAGCGTCACCTCGGAAGCGCTATTATCGATCTCCACAGTCACAGGATCGCGCAGCAGCGCGGAAGCGATGGCGGCGATCGTCTCGGGGAAAGTGGCCGAAAAGAGCAGGCTCTGGCGGGAAGACGTCAGGTGCGAGGCGATCTGCATAATGGCGTCGTGAAAGCCCAGGTCCAGCATCCTGTCGGCCTCGTCGAGTACCAGGGTATGCACCTTCGAGAGCGAAAGCGTCTTTTTCCCCAGGTGATCGAGGATCCGCCCCGGGGTGCCCACGACGATGTGCGCTCCGTACTGTAGCGAGTCGCGCTGCGGTGCCAGCGGCACCCCGCCGCAGAGTGTCAGAATCTTGATGTTCGGCCGGTGGCGGGAGAGGCGTCGCAGCTCCCCGGCCACCTGTTCAGCCAGCTCACGCGTCGGACAGAGGATAAGTCCCTGAACATCCGATTCGTTCTCTGCGAGCTTCATGATCGTGCCGATCCCGAAGGCCAGGGTCTTGCCGCTGCCGGTCTGCGCGCGGACGATGGCGTCTTTGCCTTCGAGCAGTGCAGGAAGGCTTTGTTCCTGCACGGGGGTCATGCGGCGGTAGCCGAGGGCATCGAGGTTCTGCTGCAGTGCTGCGGGCAGGGGAAGAGTGGTGAAAGGCTTGGAGGTCACGGCGGCTCTTTGTGGCAGTATGCTCCGGGAACTTCTCCCGAAGGCGTTACGCCATTGTAGCGTATTACGCCCCTGCGCGCATTTTACCGCGCTCTGAAGCTCTTTGGCTATAATTGCACCAATTTTACGATGCAGGAAAAATGATGAAAATTGCCATTATGGGGGCCATGGTCGAAGAGGTGGAGCCGTTCCTCGACGCCGGGGAGCACGAGCCGCTGCTCAAATACTTCAAGAAGCACAACGACGTCGAGTATGCCGGCAACCTCTACCACGAAGCCCGTTTCAAAGGGCTTGATATCGTGCTGGGCTACAGCAAAATTGGAAAGGTGAACGCGGCCCTGACCGCCGCGACAATGCTGGAGAAGTTCGGCTGCGAGATGCTGCTCTTCACCGGGGTGGCGGGTGCGGTGAACCCTGAACTGAAAATCGGCGATCTGATCGCTGCGACGCAACTGTGCCAGCATGACCTTGACATCACGGCGTTCGGTCACCCGCACGGGTTTGTGCCCGAAGGCAAGGTCTACGTTGAACCGTCCCGTGAGCTTCTGCATATGGCCAGAAGCGTGGCCGAGGAGAAGGGGATCGAACTCAAAGGGGGGATCATCGCGACCGGCGACCAGTTCATCGCGGACACGGAGCGTAAAGCGTGGATTGAGAAGACGTTCGAGGCGGACGCCATCGAAATGGAGGGGGCGGCCGTTGCCGTCGTCTGCGATGCGATGCAGGTTCCCTTCTTCGTGCTGCGCGCAATCAGCGATGCCGCCGACATGGACGCGACGTTCGATTTCGACGAATTTCTGAAGCACTCATCACAGGTCAGCAGCAGTTTCGTCATGGGGATGCTGGAGAAGATCGCCGCCGCCCATGGTCAGTAAAAAAATCATGCGGCAGCTCGGCCGCACCAACGCCGCGTTCAACCTGGTCGAGGAGGGGGACCGCATCCTCGTCGGCCTCTCAGGGGGAAAAGACTCCCTGACCCTCGTGCATGCCATGAAAGAGCAGCAGCGCCGCGCCCCTTTCAACTTCGAGATAATCGCCGTAACCGTTGCTTATGGCATGGGGGAGGATTTTTCCGCGCTGATCGAACACTGCCGGGCCCACGGCATCGAGCATCACATCCACGATACGAACATCTACGACACGGCCAAAGAGAAGATCCGCAAAAACTCCTCGTACTGCAGTTTTTTCTCGCGGATGCGCCGCGGGTCGCTCTACAGCGCCGCAGAGAAGTTCGGCTGCAACAAGGTGGCCCTGGGGCACCACCTCGATGACGCGGCCGAAAGCTTTTTTATGAACCTGATCTACAACGGGCACCTGCGTTCACTCGCCCCGAAGTACCGGGCGGACAACGGCCTCATCGTCATCCGCCCCTTGATCCAGATGCGCGAACGCCAGCTCGCGGCCGCCGCGCACGACAACGACTGGCCGACCATCGGCGACGAGGCGTGCCCCTCCATGCGCTTCGACGTCAAAATGCCCTACGCACGCGCCGAGATGAAGACGATGCTCTCGGAGATGGAGGGGAAATACCCCGACCTCTTCACATCGATCAACGCGGCCTTCGGCCATATCTCCGACGACAGCTTTTTCGACCCGGAGCGTTTCGCGCTTTAGGAGTGCTTTCGGGCACGGTGCCGATGCACGGAGACGATCCAGAGGCGCTGGACCAGGTAGTAGCCCGACACCGCAAAGAGGGTGGAGTAGAAGAGAGCCCCCGTATAGAGCGGCGCGACGATCTCCTCGAAATGCGCTTCGAACCACTCCAGGCTGACGGCGACGTGGGGCAGATCGTGCATGCCCAGCAGGAAGCCGCCGGTTTTATACTCGACATAGTAGATAAAGGGCATCGTCGCCGGGTTGGTGATCCAGACCAGGGCGATAGAGAGCGGCAGGTTGAAGCGGAAAAGCGGCTGCAGCAGTACGATGGCGACCATCTGGGCGGGCATCGGGATAAAGGCGATAAAGAGGCCGACAAGAACGCCTTTTGCAACTGCATGTCTGTTCACGCTTAAAAAGGCGCGGGGTATCTTGTACTTCGTAATGACGTCGGCATACTTATCATTGAAGCGGCTGCGTTTGAAAAACCGTCGGATCATGCCGTCACCCCGTGGAAAAGTCGCAGTATTATAACTGCTTTAACGAAATTGGCTATTAATACAGGAATAAAATTCGTTTAAATGATAGCCGATATAATTTTGCCTAATTTTTATAACCTAATGATTTCAAAGGGAAGATAATGTCAAGTCTTAACGTATATCCGGACAAAGAGCTGCTGGAAAACTCCGATATGGTCGTCGTCGATATCCGCACCGAGATGGAGTGGATGCAAACGGGCGTCGTTCCGGGATGTAAAACGGTCACCTTTTTCCAGATGGATGGCAGCTACGATGCGGAAGGCTTTATGAAGGCGATGGACGAACTCGGCGGCAAAGAGAAAGAGATCGGCTTCATCTGCCGCACCGGTTCCCGTACGGCGCAGGTCGCCATGTTCATGAAGCAGCAGGGCTACAACGTCAAGAACCTCGCCGGCGGCGTCATGAAGCTGATGAGCGAGGGATACGAGCTCGTTCCCTACAAGGGCTGATCGCCCTCCCGGGCCGAAACAAACTCGCTGCGCAGCTCTCCGAAGAGCCGCAAGATACTCTCCTGGTAGGCGGTCACGTCGGGATCGTCCTGGCATGTGAGCAGCGGCTCCAGCTGGGCCAGATCGATCTTCAGCGCGTAGCGCGGCACGGAACGGAGGTCGCGGATGATATCGTCGACCAGTGCATCGATGTCGAGCCCGTTGTTTTTCAGGACCTTTTCCACCATCTCCCGCGTCGTCAGTACCAGCGTATTTGAACGGTCCTCGTCGTTGTAGATCTTCATCCCCGCCTCTTTGACAACATCGAATTCACACTCGTTCGCTTCGTTGTCGGCCGAGATGAGCGCGGCAAAAAGTTTGGCACGGAACTCAAGCGAGCTGTGGTGATAGAGGAAAAGCTCCCGGAACGCGTTGAAGAGAAAATATTTGAAGCTGAAGCGGATCGCCATCTCGTCGCTACCCCTTAAGGCATTTGGGATATTATACTGCATGCAATATTTCAGGGCACTTTTCCTCGCCGTTTTTTTCATACTCTTTTCGGGCTGCTCCCACCCCCAGGCCACATTGCAGCACACGCTGCCGAAGCCGTGCGGCGTTTACGATATGAAACAGGCCGCCTGTATCGGCGATGCGGAACTGACGGCACGCCTCTCGCCCTACCGGGTGCTCTTTGTCGGGGACCATCACGCCAGCGAAGCGATGCACAGACGTTTTGCCGGCGTGTTGAGCCGCCTGGGCGAAAACGGGCGCCGTCTCCTGCTGGCCAACGAATGGTTCACCCCGGAGGATGACGACCTCCTATCACGCTACGCGCGCGGTACATATGACGGAAACTTCACCGCCGAGATCGGCTGGAAAACGAAAGCGGGCTACCCCTTTTCATTGTACGAGCCCATCTATAAAAGCATCGTGGAAGCGGGGGGGACGCTCTACGGTATCAATATGGACAAGCCCTTTCAAAAAGCTGTCTCGGACGGTAATCTCAGCGCCATGTCCGAGGATGAACAAGCGTTCTTCAAGCATCTCGATCTAAACTTGAGTGCGCACAAGGCGATGTTGGCGCCCTTTTTCGCCCATTGCCACGCGAAGCAGGAGGGTGAGGACGCACAGCAGTGCCGGGAACGGATGTACCGGGTGCAGGTGGCGTGGGACAGCTATATGGGAGAGCAGAGTGCAGGGCTCGCCGCCACACGCCTGCAGGCCCCGGAAGATCTGCTTGTTGTCTTTGCCGGGGCGTTCCATATAGCCTACGGCCTGGGGATCAGCGCCCGCTTTGCCCGCCGCAGCGCCGAGCCTTACGCGACGATCCTCCCCGTACCCGCGGGCAGCACCGAAGCCGACGTCGGCGAAGCGGATTACCTGCTGTTCTATACACCCGACGCACCTCCCAAGGAGACAGAATGACGCACGAATCAAAGCGAATCTACGGCTGGGCGCTGTATGACTGGGCCAATTCCGCCTATGCCACCACGGTGATGGCCGGGTTCTTCCCGCTCTTTTTCAAAGCCTTCTACAGTGCCGATACCGATGCGACGCTCTCGACGGCCCAGCTCGGGGTTGCTAACGCGGTTTCGAGCATTATCGTCGTACTGCTGGCACCGCTGCTCGGGGCCATCGCCGACGCCGGCGGCATCCGCAAGCGTTTCTTGCTGCTTTTTGCGTTCCTGGGCATCCTGATGAGCGCCGCGCTCGCCCTGGTCGGGAAGGGGCAGTGGGAGCTAGCCGCATTCATCTATGTTCTGGGGAACATCGGTTTTATGGGCTCGAACATTTTTTATGACGCCTTTCTCCCCTCGGTCACCTCGGAGGAGCGTTTCGACAAGGTCTCCGGGCTGGGGTATGCGCTGGGGTATCTCGGCGGCGGGATCCTTTTTGCGCTGAATGTGGCGATGGTGCAGCAGCCCGAGTGGTTCGGGCTTGCCGATGCGGCGGCAGGCGTGAAAGCCTCTTTTGTCTCCGTTGCGCTCTGGTGGATGCTCTTCGCACTGCCCTTCGTCCTCTGGGTCAAGGAGAAGCGCAATACCCGCAAAATCGGCACGGTGACCCTCACGGTGCTCGGGTACCGGCGCCTGATGCGTACGTTTCACAAGATCAAGCATCTCAGGGGACTTTTCCTGTTCCTCGTCGCTTACTGGTTCTACATCGACGGAGTCGACACGATCATCCGGATGGCCGTCGATTACGGCATGGCCATTGGTTTCGAAGCCGGGGACCTGATCAAAGCCCTGCTGCTGGTGCAGTTCGTTGGGTTCCCGGCGACGATCCTCGTTGCAAAGCTGGCGCAGATGTGGGATACGAAAAAGGCGATCTACCTTACCCTCGGCTTTTATGTCCTGATCGCCATACTGGCAGCCTTCATGCACGACGTCAGCTCCTTCTACCTGCTCGCGGCGATGATCGCGCTGGTACAAGGCGGTATCCAGGCGATGAGCCGTTCGTACTACTCGAAAATGATCCCGGCGGAGTATGCGGCGGAGTTCTTCGGCTTTTACAATTTTCTCGGCAAGTTCGCCACGGTTTTGGGGCCGCTGCTCATCGGTGCGGTCGCTCTGGCGACGGAGAGCTCCCGGGCGGGGATCGCTTCGGTCGCGGTCTTTTTCGTGATCGGCGCGCTTCTGCTCTATATGGTCGATGAAAAAGCGGTGGCGGAGGAGGTCAGGGGCGCGATGCGCTAAGCTGCTTCAGCACCTTGTGGTCTGCCCCGCTCAGGGCCAGGGTGTCAATCTCTTCTCTTTGGAAATAGGTGAGCTCTTCACGGTACGCTTCACAGAGCCAGACCTGCGCTTCGAGCCGGAAGTGCGAATAGACCTGCACGATGCTTTGGAGCGTTTTCCCCTGCCCGGGCGGCGCTGTCTGTTCATGAAACCCCCACAGCCCGTGCAGGAACCTCCCTTCACGCTGTTTTAACCCGTAGCGCCCGTTGTGCCTGTAGACGACAATGTGCCGTTCGCGCACCGGGACGCTTTTGCGCTTTTTCGGAGCGGGGTAGCGCAGCGGGTCGCCCGCGGCGCCTTTGCAGGCGCTTTCGAAGGGGCAGGCGTCGCACGCTGTCGTCTTTGGGAGGCAGAGCGTCGCGCCGATATCCATCATCGCCTGGTTGAATTCGAAGGGGTGTTCGGGGTCGAAGAGCTTTTCGGCCATTTGCCAGAGGGTTTTCTCATCGGCCTCCCTGCGGCCGAAGAAACGGTAGAGGATACGCTTGACGTTGGCATCGAGGATGGGTACAGGCGCGCCGTAGGCAAACGCGGCAATGGCGTGGGCTGTGCTTTTGCCGACCCCGGGCAGACGGATCAGCCCCTCGACACTCTCGGGCAGATAGGGCGCGGCGAGCTGTGCCGCTTTGTGCAGGTTCTTTGCGCGGGTGTAGTAGCCCAGCCCCTCCCACTGCTTCAAAACGTCATCAAGCGGTGCGCACGCGAGGGAGGGGAGCGTCGGAAAACGCTCGAGAAAGGGGAAATAGAAACGTTCCAGCACCGTCTTGACCTGGGTCTGCTGCAGCATGATCTCGCTGACCCAGATACGGTAGGGGTCGTCGGTATTGCGCCACGGAAGGGTATGGCGGCCGTGGTCTTCATACCACTGCAGCAGTTGGGTGTGCAGATCTACATTCATGATGCGGATTATAGCAGACGCTTCTTTCCGGAGGCAATCGGACGCTGCAGTATTTATGTTCAAGACTAAATTGATTTTTCTTATATGAAATTAATTTTTTCCGCTCTATACTGGAGGGAATGAATAGCTGTTTTTCTCACGGCTTTTAACCAAAGAGGAAGGGGAGGCTGTTCAAGGTTGTTTGATTTTTTTTGTACTGCAAGAAAAGCCTAACCCGGTGCGAATCGGGGGCGGAAAGCTACGGATCTTCTCGAAGATGGCCGGGTTGCCAAAAGTAGGGTGACTCGGTCGAATCTTTTCTACCACTGTTTTGTTACCCACTTTTTGATTTGAGTACTTCGCTACCTGAACGTGTCTAACGGTCAGGTCTTGGAATGTTCTTGAAAAAACGTTCTATGCAATAGGAGACTCTAAAAATGAAAGCTTCATTTCGAGATAAATGGGGGCTGATCAAGCGCATGCTGGGAGCGGGAGCATTGCTCTTCGCCGCAGCGGCGTCGGCCAACATCGGCTATACGCTGGAAGGGTGTCGCTCCACGTCTATTCCCGACGGATACGACCTGGCCGCGAACGACTATGTCTGCCCCGACGGGGCCTATACGACCGGTAACCTGAAAGGGTGGGCGGAACTCGACCTCGTTCCTCACCGGGTGACGATCGAAAACAAGGGGAGCGATCCCCAGAAGTTCACCTTTACCGTCGGCGGTGACTACCT
Organism: Sulfurimonas sp. HSL-3221; assembly: GCF_021044585.1. Classification (GTDB taxonomy): domain Bacteria; phylum Campylobacterota; class Campylobacteria; order Campylobacterales; family Sulfurimonadaceae; genus Thiomicrolovo; species Thiomicrolovo sulfuroxydans. The sequence continues at coordinate 837,377 of NZ_CP087998.1, forward strand.
GTACGCCGAAGGCGGCGATCTGCGCGGGTGGGACTACATTTCCGTATTGACCCTCGATACGGTCCTCTCCAACGATATCTGTAAAAATTGGGCGGAACAGTATCAGGACCAATTGGTCGTACAGGATCTGCTTATTACGCCTGACAATGAAGGTGCCGGGGGCGTCTTTACCACGATCTACCGACAAATTTCCGTCGCAGGCGGCGGACCGAGAGACGGTGAGTATGCTGCGAACGGTCTTCCCGGCGGCGCGGTGTGTGTCGCCAACTACTATCAGCGTCTCGCCCTGGGATCACACCTCTATTCGGGATCTTCTTTGCAGTCCAACCTCTGGGATGCGAACCTGAGCTCCTCCGGCGGCCAGAAACGTGTCCAGCTTCCCGATGTCAAGGCGGTCGAAACCAGCAAAGATATGACGGCGCGCCAGGCCCAGTCTTTTGGATGGACCATCTCCAAAAGCGGCCCGGCTACGGTCGATTTCGGCGACACCTGTATCCCCGATGCGCCGACATCACGGCTTGTCGATGTCAACGTGACCTGGACGAAACTGGCGGCTACCCCGGAAGGCACGGTCGGTATCCACACCAAGATCTATGTTTCCAACACCGCTTCGCGCGAGATCTACGCCAATGTGTCTGATGTCGTCTACTACAGCGGCGGTATGACCAGTGTGCAGCCGGATGCGTGTACTCCTTATCTGATGCCGTCAAACTTCTCCGGGGTTGTTTGTGAACACGATGTCATCGTCCCCGAAGAAGAGAGCGGCGGACTTTATGACATCGCAACCATCGGTTTTGAAGACCCTTTCCTTCCTGATGTACCGATCACGGTTACCCTGGAAGCCACCGCATCCGCATCGGTCCAACCGGGTGACCAGCTGAATACCACGGCAATCGTCAGAGACCACGAATGGATCGAGAGTACGAACGGACTGATGAGTTTCTCAAGCGGTACGTTCACTCCGGGTGATATCGGTGAATACGATGCACCGTATGTTTCGGGAACACCGACGGTCGGTGACGTCAACTGGACTTCTTACACTGTTGAAGACAGCGGCGCGCTGGTTTTCCATAAGACTGTTTATATCGACGGTCCGATGATCGCGACCGGTATGCTCAGCGACACCGCGACGATTGTGGGCGACGGGGGCTATACACCTGATCCTGCAACGCATGAAATCGGCCTCTCCGCCGATGCGACCGTGTCACTGACGATCAATAAAACAATGCCGGATGTGTTCGACGGTGCCGACAGTGTCGATGTACTCTTCACCGTCTCCAAAGAGGGGATGGATGACATCAACCGGACCCTGACCTTCACGGCGCTCAGCCCGTTGACCCAATCGGTGAAGATCGAAGGTCTGGAACCGGGTTCGTATACTGTAACGGAAACGGCCCCGACCGGGTTTGAGCCGGAAGTAAGTGCAATTAAACCGGTGACGATCACACTGCCGTCCTGCGGTGAGTCCGTCACCTTTAACAACCAGCTGGCCGGTCAACCGGCGGTCAAAGTCATCAAAGTGACCAAACCGGCTGAGATCGAGGGCGTACCGCAAAAAGGCGACTGGAACATGACGCTTTACAAAGAGACTGCTCCGGATGTCTGGACGGTTGTGACATCACTGCTTACTGATCCGAACAGCGCAACGAATGTGCTTGTACCGGAAGGTGAACTCGAAGAGGGTCACTACAAAGTCGTCGAAATCATGAAAGACGGCTGGTATATGTCCGATCAATCCGGTGACTGCGACTTTACCGTCGACTATCCGGAAGATCTCTATCGTGCCGACTACGAGTGCCAGTTTGAAAATACCAAATACGCGACGGTGATCATCAACAAGCTGACCGTGCCTGCGGGTATGCCGGATTACTTCCATTTCGCCCAGGATATCAACGGTTCGTACGATCTGAACCTGACCCACCTAGGATCGCACACCTTTATGGATGTGATTCCGAAAACCTATACGGTGACGGAAGATGATCCGAAACCGGAGTATGACCTGATCGGTCTCTCCTGTGTCGAGCTTGACGGCGTAGAGAACAGCTCTACTTCTCTTAGCCAGCGCGAAGCAACGATCGTCGTCGATCCGGGTGAAACGGTCCAGTGTACCTACACCAACCGCAAACGCGGCAAGATCGAACTGATCAAACACGAAAACGGCGGCACGACGTACACGTTGGGCTGGACCTTCACGCTCAGTGGTAACGGCCTGAACCTTCTGGATACGCCTGACGCGAACGGACTGGTGGACTTCAACGGAGTCTGGCTGATTCCGGGTGCGGACTATACGGTGTGTGAAACGGGTATCCCGGTTGCCTGGGAAAATCTCTGGTACGTTGAAGGTTCTCCGGTCTCTTATGACAACCCGGATTCCGGGCAGGCTTCCAACGAAAACCACTGCTACACCTTCAGCGTGGAAGCGAATCAGACGATCCACTTCGTCGTAGAGAACAACTATACGCCTCCGGGCGGCGAACCGCGTACGATCGGCTACTGGAAGAACTGGACGACATGTGACGGCCACGGCAACCAGCAGGAAAAGGCGGAAGCGGCAAACCTTCTGGCAGGTCAAACAGAGGTGTGGCTGGTCGATTATGTCCTGCCGATCACCCTGGGAAGCTTTGAAGTCGCCAGCTGTGAAGACGCGGTATCCATCCTGGATAAGCGCGATGTTTCCAGCGGCAAGAAACGTGCCGGCGACGCAGCCTACGGTCTGGCGGCGCAGCTGTTGGCGGCCAAAGCCAATGAGGCGGCCGGTGCGACAATATGTGCCGAAGCAAGCCAGGCCATCAGTGACGGCGATGCGTTGCTCTCATCGATCGGCTTCGACGGCACCGGTGGCTATCTCAAAGGCGGTAAGAATGCCGCGGCCCAAAAATCGTTGGCAACGTCGATTGCGGGTACGCTTGATTCTTACAACAACGGTGAACTCTGTCAGTAACCGTTAGGCAAAGGCTTAAAGCCTTTGCCTCCCAATTTCCTGTTTTTCATCACATTTCAATCACTTTTACCCGTTTTTTTACTTTTTTGTATGCGATATAGAGAACTGTTTATCAACCTCTATTATGATATGCACCTATTTAAAGGAGAAGTATGAAAAAGGTTACGATTCTCGCGGCCGCCCTGCTGGCGTCGGCACTCTACGCGGCACCTTCCGCGGAGCAGCAGCAGGCGGAGGCGATGAAAGCACGTCAGGAAGCGATGCTCAAACAGATCCAGGCGGAGCTCGGCCTCAGCGACAAGCAGACGAAACAGTGGGGCGATATCCATGAACGCTACCTCAAGGCGCATATGAAACTGCGCGTCGATCAGAACAACGAGATCCAGGCACTGCTCACGGATGAACAGCGTAAAAAGTTTGAAGCGATGCAGCAGCGTTTTCGCGAGCAGCTGAACAAGCAGATGGGTGCACAAAAAAAGTAAGTGCCCCTCCTGCGCCCGCTATAATGGCGTCATGCAAATCCTCAAGACGCCTGTTTCTACAACGTATGAAATCAAACAGTCGAAATTTATCGCCCATCTCGTCCCCTATAAGCTCTTCGATGCAACCCTGCAGCGTTTAAAAGAAGAGCATCCCAAGGGACGCCATTTCGTGACGGCCTTCCGCTACTTGAATGACCACATGCAGGTCGTCGAGGGGAGCAGCGATGACGGCGAACCGAAAGGGACCTCCGGCAAACCGAGCCTCGCCGTTTTGGCGGGACATGAGCTGATCGATGCCGCCGTGATCATCGTGCGCTATTTCGGCGGCACGAAGCTTGGGACGGGCGGATTGGTCCGCGCCTATACCCAGGCGGTTTCCGATGCGGTGGCCCTGGCGGAGCTGAGCGAGTATATCCCGCAGGAAAAGGCTGCTTTTACCTGCGGCTACAGTGCAGTCTCGCAGGTGGAATACCTGTTGACGGAGAGCGGCGTGACGGAGGTTGAAAAGGTATTTGAAGCCACGACGGTGCTCTGGTATGTTTCGGGGGGAGATGCAGCCCTGGAGACATTCTTCGCCAGGGTGGGGCGTCTGGTGGAACACCTGGAAGACGGAAAGTAAAGGGGCGTCGCGGCGACGCCGCGATGCAATCAGGGGCGGCCCAGGACGGACTCGAACATCGTATAGGCTTTGCGCAGCCAGACCTTGGTGCGCTGGCGTTCCATTAGGCTCAGGTGGGCGGTGCCGTTCTCTTTGAGATTGGCGGCAGCCCAGAAGCTGAAGGTGTGTTTGTCGATCTTCTGCATGGTCGGGGCGTGCAGCGCGGGCAGTACCACCTCTTTAAGCGTACCGTTCGCCTCGCTTGAAACGGAGGCGATGACGCCGTCGACTTCGGAGAAATCGCTGCCGCGTCCCTCGTTTTTGACGACGGCACAGGTCATGACGACACTGTATTTCGGCAGGAATTTTTTCAGCAGCTGTACGGAGTCCTTGCCGCCGTCGACGAGGTACCAGTAGACGATCTCGATCCCCGTCTCTTCGCACATGCCGAGGACGTCATTCTCTTCGATCCAACGGTCGAGGAAACGCTCGGACTGCGCCGGTAGGTCCACCAGGACGTTGATGTCTTTTTCCAGCGCGAGTTCCATGATCTTGTCGCTGCTCTCGAAAAAGTCCAGGTCGATGGCATCGGTGAACTGCTTGTAGTAGCGGGTGAGCGACGCGTGGGAACGGTCCGCGTCCAGTCCGACAAAAGCGACGTCGTTGTCGATAAAATACTGTGAAAGCAGGCGCGCGAAGACGGACTTGCCAACGCCTCCTTTCTCTCCTCCGATAAAGTGAATCATACTCATTGTTTCTCTCTCCATATCATGTGATGTCACACGGATATATTTTGCGCGTATGGTAGCGCTGCGGATATAAATGCGGGCTGTAGAAACGAAGCAAATGGGAAAATTTCTGAAGAATTACATGAGCGCCGACGCCAATCATGCGTCATCGAAATGCAAACCGTGTATTCTGAATCTCTCTGAGATCATTCATTCATGGTTTTTGTAGCCGGCAAGCTTCTTTTTGACCGACGATGACGCCTGCGCAAGGACAAACTTGATGTCTCCGAAGCCTGTCGCTTTATCGGCATTGAAATCGATAAGCCGATGCTTCGTCCAGCGGGTCCGATAGTAGTCGTCAATCGCAAACCTGACTTCCTGCAGGGCAGGCTGCCGATGGACATAGCGGCCCATCACCTCCACCGAGGCTTTTTCCAACGCGCAGTAAAGATCCAGTTCTTCTAATTGTGAGCAGTCTGACACAGGGGCTTTTCTCCAGGCGCTTTCATTAGGCAGTAGCGTATCCGCCCTGCTGAGAATCTCCAAATCGACCGGAGAGACGCGGACGTCCCTCCGCTCATAATCCGGGAGACCCAAAACGATGCCGTTTTCGGTTTTGTAGACACCGATGACGCCGAAAATGATAAACGAACCCAGGAGCAGGAGGGACAAAAGTGTATAGAAAATGTATTTTTTCATGAATCGTGCCTTTATCGAACAGCTCCTCTATGCCGACGACGATGGCACATGTGCTTTTGCCAATTGTACTTCATCTCCCGGAAACGGGCAGGAAACCCCCTATTTCATATACCTTTTTGTCAATCGGCAAAAATCGTAAAAATCGCTCAGCATCAAGTAGCGGATTTCGACGTCTTCAAACTTTTTCTTCAAGATGGTATGGCCCTGCAGATAGAGCTTGACATCGTTTTGGAACTCTTTGGGATATTCAAGTTTTTCGGCTCCCAAAGAGGAGAAGCAATCCAAAAATTCAAAAAACAGTGCGGTGACGATCTTCTCTTTTTCCGGTGTCCTGTTTGAGAGAAAGTCCGTTGTCTCCTCAAATGTCTCGCATATTTTCGTCAAACACGCATTCATATATATCCTCTTTACTCTGGTCTGTCGGAAGGGAAGTACAAAAACTGTACCTGCTGCTGAAATTCGACATGGAATATAGTTCAGCCCACCCTTCGTCAATCAGCCATAGTGCAATGAACATCATCAAAAAATAGCCCGCCAGCAGCGTGTCCATGCCTGTCCACTTTAGCGCAACGGTGTGTTCCGCGGGAAAGTTTGTGAAATGAAGCTGCCCTCAGTAGATCCCCGGAAACAGGCGATAGCGTACGTCCTTCGCATAATCAGGGTACCCGGGAAGCTCCTTATGAAGGGTCTTGTCTTCAAGCGCGGTCCGGATCACGGCGATGAGCAACGCCGCCGCGGCAGGGATGAGGGTCCACAGTGAGTCCAGGGCGATGATGATGCCGGCAAGGGCCAGAAGGTTGCCAGCATAGCCCGGGTGGCGCACGACCCTGTAAGGGCCGCTGTCGCAAACCGTGTGTCCCCGGTCTGTCTGGATACGCACCGTCGTGGAGAAAAAGCGGTTCTCGACAATGGCCCAGGCGGCGAAGGCGTACCCCAGCGCGATGAGCACGAGGCCGAGAAGGTTGAGCCATGCCGGCATAAGCGGTGTCCATCCATAGCGGTGGTCCAGACCCGCGACGATGACAAGGGGGAATGAGAGGCTCACCGCCATCAGGGGGGCAAGAATTTTATCCCATGGCTTCGCACTCTGTGCCTTTTCAAGGCTGGCCCTCTCTGCGAGAATGCCCGGATGCCGTTTTTCTGCCAGAAACCGTCCGCCGACACCGGCAAGAAACAGCAGCACGGAGTAGACCCAGCCCTGCCACCATCCAAAATCGCCGCCGCAGAGCAGAAGCACCAGCGGGATGATGAGGTAAAGAAGGATCACATTAAGCCACAGGCGGGGGCCGGGAGCCTGGTTTATGTTCGGATGAACGGTTTTCAAGGCCATATTTTTCTCCGTAATCAGCCGGGATTTCAAAATGTATGTTTACAAACTGTGCGCTTCTTCCCACAGGCGCTCTTCGCCTACCCTGCTGTACCAATTGTCGAATTGGGAACGGTAGTGTTCAAAAGGGTCTTTCAACTTGGGGCGGGGGTCTTTGCTGAGGGAATATGCCATCCCTTCGGTGAACCACTTTGGAGCCCGTAAAACACTGATCATGCCCAATCTTTCATTTTGAAGATGATGGATCATTTCGTGCCTTACATAATACCGTTTCCAGGCCATGGGTCCGATAATGATGCCGAAAGTCCCCAGGGTGATTGCCGAGCGCCTTCCCAAGCCGAATGACTCGGAACAGGCTTCTGAACTGCAAAATACGGTACGCGGAGCATTCTTGATCTCGCCGACGGAGGTGTCGACGAAGCGCAGGGCTTCCTCATAGAGTGCGGCTGCGTCTTTCAGGCGGGAAGCATCGTCCGTACATAGGGTGTCGCCGAAGCACGAAACACCGGCCAGTTGAGGTGCAATGATCCGAACCGGTTTATAGAATGCCCAGGTACAGAGGATAATCGCTGCAATGAGCAAGGCTGCTATCGAAACTGCTTTTTTCATTTTATGACTATAGTCGCATAACGTAAATGTTGCAGGATGCGTTAATCATTTCGACTTCTCCATGCGCTGCTCATCAAATATAATGATCCGATCGACAAGCCTGAAATCAGCAAGGCTCCGATCCCCATAATGACGACTTTGACGATGCTTTTTGGCTCCACGATCAAGTCATAGACAATGTGACCGGAAAGATATCCGAATGTCATGGCTGCCACAGCCATGAGCAAGGCAATAATGTATATAACTAATTTCCTGGGGATGAGCTCTGCAAGGGTCTGGCCGATCAATTCCTCGATAAGAAAATCAAGCAATGGCATCCCTGTCTGGTTGCGAACGCTCTTCTGCCCGCTGTTTCAGGGCCTGATTCATCTCTTCGAACCCGCGTTTGGTGCCGCTGTCCAGACTGGAGCGAAAGAGTCCGACCAGGATGCCGCTGAAGCGCTCGTTCTGCTGAAACCGCACCTTGTCTTCGCCGAGCGGTTCGATGATAAAAGCATGCTTGCCGTCAAAGAGACCCGGAAACAGAACCCGGCCCAGCCACCTCAGTTCGCGCCCGGCTTCAGCGGCGAGCACTGTCGGAGAGAAACGCATAGGTTTGCTACCGCTCGGCTGGATCTCAACCCGAAGCCGCTTACCCTGGATCGGGGTGCCCTGTATCGAACGGATGAAAGGATTCCACTGAGGATATGCCGTGAAATCAACCAGGATCTCCCATACCCGTTCAGCGGGTGCATCGATTTCTATTTCTGTATGTAGTTCGTGAATAGCCATATGGTTTCTATGTCATTGATGTTCAACGTCTAAAAAGAGCAATCAAAATCGCCTATTGTTTTTTAAACGGTCACTTCGGATTCGTTGGGGATTTCAGATATCCATCGCGGTATAGAATAGGTCATCCGTTCGATTGTCTGTGGCCGTATCATTTTCTTTGTACTTTCGCAGCAACCATATTTCGAAGACTGCTCCGATCAATGGGACGCCCAATATGACGATGGTTTTGAAGATTTTTGTTCTTCTTGTATAGAGTATTTCTTCCAATAAAATAGACATGATTGCGCCAATGTCAACAGCTATTACCGTCCAAATGAGAAATAGATAAACACCAGTCATATTATTTCCTAACAATTCAATGGCATTAATTTTAGCAGATTATTGTAAATATGTACATTTTTTTAAACAGACTAAAACGTAATTTATTTCTATTTCTAATATTATACAGATGAATCCCATGGAAATTGGACAATGCAGAATCGAGGCGATGGAGACAAAGCGGATAGCAGTGTTATTCGTCAAAAGTGCCGGAAATAATGGATAGTGGTGTATGGGAGGAGGAAAAAAATTGCTTTGAAAACTTTCTGTTGTATTCAACACATCAGAGCTTCGTTGACGAGTACGAATAGAGCTGCCAGATCAAGCAGTATGACAAGGGTGACCAAATGCGGGTTACTGCTTGGTCTCCATCTGTTGGACAGCTTCCGTTCCAAGCGCCAGTGCAACGGCCTTGTCAATGTGAATAGCCATAGAATCAAATAGGGTCATGGGGATCTCTGCGGCACGGATCAATAACGGCAGTTCGGTATTTGCCAGAACTATACCTTCTGCGCCCTCGTTCTTCAGATCCCCGATCATTTCAAGTATCCTGGTGCGCGACGTCTGGCGTATGTCACCCAAAGCAAGCTCTCCATAAATCACGTTATGAATAAAGTCTCGCGCTTTTTTGGGAGGAGTGATGATTTTAAGTCCATGCCGCTCCAACCGCTCCCGGTAAAAAGCCTGTTCCATAACGAAGTTCGTCCCGAGCAGTCCTAGCGTGGAAACTCCCGCACTAGCGACCGCTTCCGCCACCGCATCTGCAATATGTACGATCGGAATACCGAGTTGCTGCTGTACCTGCGGAACAACTTTGTGCAGCGTATTGGATGCGATCAGAACGAAGCTCGCTCCAGCTAGTTCGAGCTTATGCGCTGCAGTGCCAAGAACTTCGGATAACCGGTCCCACTCCTCATCGTGCTCGAGCCGGGCGACGGGTTCGAAGTCCAGGCTGTACATCACCAGTTCGGCAGAGTGCAGAGCTCCAAGCTGCGACTTGACAGCCTGATTGATCAGGCGGTAATACTCAGACGACGACTCCCAGCTTACGCCGCCGATGAGACCGATCGTCTTCATGCAGCCCCCTCATTCGCTACTGTTTTTGCTTTCATTTTTTGCTTTGGGATGAGACGTTTTTTGCATAGACGGCATAAGGGACTCCGTAGATGTCGGCCACATTTGTTTGTTTGACAAACCCCATCCGCGAATACATGGGAAGTGCGACTTTCATGACGGGACTCGTGTGCAGGCCGATATGCGACGCGTTGTCCCGCACGGCTCTTTGAATGCACTCCTGCGTCAACGCTTTTCCGATGCCAAGACCTCTGTTTTGGGGAGCAACCACCAGCATTCTCAGTACGGCCCAATCGCTGGCAAAGATATCGGATTTCGGTCGGTCGGGACCGACGTACACTACGGCCCCGACAAGTGCGTCACTCTGCGTTGCTACAATGATTTCCGCATGATCTGCAAAAGAAGCCATATCACTGATTTTTTTCGAGAATGCGGGCCAATCATTATAGGCGTTTCGATACTCGCCAAAAGCTTCTAATGCCAGGTTGTTCAGGCTATCGGCGTATTTCGTTTCAAAGTCTTTAATGACAAATTCCATTCTTTCTTCTTTGACCAATATCTAAAAATATATATTCCAAACCCCGCTTTTAGCAGTTTAACGCGTTGGGCCGCTCGCGGGTTTTTGATTGGGTTCCCCAGTATTTGTTTGACTCATTTTGCGTTCCATTCGTAGACGGTAACGATGGATGACTTAGAAGTATGCACCGGGTCACTGAACGCTATGGCCTCGGCCTCTTCAAGGTTGTCAGCCTTAATCAAGTATGCACCGCCGCTCTTGTCCGTAAACGGACCGGCAAGTTCAAGTTTGCCTCGTTGTCTCAGGTCATCGAGAAAAGCGTAATGCGCCTCAATGACTGACGGGTCGAACTGGGGTGTGCGAAACGTTGTAATGAGATATCTAAACACTTAAATTCCTTTTTTTGGTTTGCATTATAGATTAAGCCTTTCCTGCCAGACGTAGGATATTGAGCCCTTCGTCTTCACTTGGAGCCTCGAAGAACTGGGTGACATGGTTGAACACCGCTTCATTGTCGAACTGCGCCCGTTCCGGCTGCTCGGTTCGGCGTTTTGCAATCTGAGATAAGCATTGTTCGTTGCTCACGTCGAGAAAGATCAGCTCATGTTCGCACGAAGCTTCACTGCAGAGCTGTTTGAACCACGCTCTCTGCCTAACCGTATTCGCCGGAAAATCCATCACCACGTTCGTGCCCGTATTGATGATCTGCAGCACATGCAATTTCACAAACGGCTTGATCATCATGGAAAATTTCAGGTAGTCGTCAAATGAGTTGATCTGTCCGGGGTAATGCGATGATAGCCAATCATCTTCGGACAGAAGCACTGCATTTTTTTCAGCTGACACGGCTTTTGATTTCGTCGATTTTCCGGCACCCATCTTTCCGCAGAAAAAAGTGAGAGTTCCTTTTTCTTTCATGATCCCTTCTTCACTGTATAACGTTTGAAATGAGCAATCAAAAAGCCGCTTGCTAGTTTTTGAGTGGTCTTCTTTGGATTGTCATATTCCTTCTATTCAATAGTATTGCTTTGAACGACTTCAAATTGTGATTTATGCAATAAGACGCTATTAGAATAAATCTGTATCGTCCAATCCCCAGGGTTAGTTTCATAAGCGGCGTCGAAATAATATTCAAAAAACCAGTCATAGCTTCCTTTATGCCCTGAAATATCTATGGGACGTTTTATACTTGAACGCTTTTCTCCAGTGGGGAGAGTCATTTCAGGAAAGTTTACGCGTAATTCCAGGCTTTGGACGTTTTGTGGAATATCATAGAACCTTACACCTAACACGAAACCTGTCCCAAGTTTATTGGGAATTGTCCACACATTTGGTGCTATTAATTCAATTTTGTATGTATCATCGTTCACAAGTCCCGATACCCTTGATTCATCTTGATAGAGCGAACCACCTGTTTTTTTGAGGTAACTGTGTACGAGTAGGAAAGATTTTATAGACCCACTGGGGTTATTAAAAGCACTGGCATTTATTACTGATATCATCGTCAGAAGAATCAGTATGAGTATATTCTTTTTCAATTATTTTCCTTTTTAATATAACGTTTAAAATGGGCAATCAAAAAGCCGCCTGCTGGTTTTTGATTGGTCTCCTGTGCCTTGTTGGCAAATGCGCTATGGCAGTACACCTCCTTCTTTCTTGACATAGTGAATTCCTTTGTCATCCACAACCGTTTCATATCCAAGCACGGTCCAAACTTGGCAGAAAATAATTTTTCGAACGACATATCTTGCTACTTCTTCATCCGTGACATACATGCCAATAAAATTGTTTACTGTCTCGGCACAAAATTCTTTTGATGCGGGCAATTTCTCAAAGCACTGTTCTTTTGTCATATTGCCATCTGTCATTTCTTTTGCCCTTCGACATATTTGTTCATCATTATCAGAGGCATTTATAATGGATAAAATGATTTCTGATGTCTCCATAGTTTCAGCAATTGCAGCAATAGGAAGAAGTATTAAAATAAGAAGTGCGAAAAAATGCATCTGGTATCCTTTGAGTTGCTATCTTGTTTAACCGCAAAATAGTTATGGAATAGGTTGCTATAGCTTATGTCCCAGTATCGTTTCTTGAGTTTCTATGCTTGTTAGATACTTGGATGGTTGAAGTCATATTCCGTCCACCACTTGATGTTGTAGATCTCTTCATTTTGAGCAAGCACTTTGCTAAGGGCTTTTTGTATAGTCTCAACCTCTTGTGCAGTTGGAATTTTTTTGAAAAGGAATTTTCTAACGTACGGCTTTCTTGGTTCGATGAAGCAGAGAAAGCCATCGACGTACTCCTCACAATGGCCGCAGCCAATCCAAATTGGGAATGCATCATTGCATATTGGAATCGTCCATCCCCAGTCCTCACTGAAAGGAGCCCTGACTTGAATACCTTCCTGCTTTAGCTGTTCGAACAATACAGTTGCAAGTTCTTTCACCGAAGAAACGAGACTGGAACGAAACTCTACGTGTGTTTCCATGCTATTGGCACCCAACCATTAATCAGCTTACATTTCAGAGTACTATAGAACATTATTGGTTAGAAAAACCTGGTAAATAATAACAATATACAATATATTAAACCTTTTGGAGTGCTATTGGTAAAAATAACTGTAGAGCAATGATCGTGATCTGGGGATAGATTGACTACGTGTAGGTCTACCAGCAGCGTTCGATATTAAGGAGAAAGTCATGATTGTAAAGGAGTTAATATAAGAGAGCATCAAAAGCCCGCAGGACTTTTGAAATAGGAGAAAAGTTACGACGGCAGCGCGTCCTTAGAGCCGTTCGGGATTTTGTCTACAGCGCTTTTCGCAGCTGTGACGCTTTCGTGGTGCGCTTCGACCTCGACACTTTTGCGGAACATGGAGTGCGTAAGGACGATGACGTTGAAGACGGGGGTGATGTAGGCGGCGAAGGGGACCAGCGAGAGCAGGTAGAGTCCCAGGGTCGTCATTCTTATTTTCCCACCGTGGAAGGCCATGATCAGCTTGAAACGCTCCTTCGTCGTCGTTTCCGAGGCGACGTCGAGCAGGTAGAGCTTGTGGAACAGGTAGTAAAAGGGGAGGTTGAAGGCGACGAGGTTCAGCATCGGTACGAAATAGAAGGGCGTGAGCACCAAAAAGAGCAGCAGCATAATGACGACGTGCTTCAGCGAGGCGAGGAGGATGCCCGCGATGGAGCCGTGGTGTTCCAGCGGCAGGTAGCTGTAGTGACGCGCGTGGATCTCCCGCACGATGTAAGGCGTCAGAAAGCCGATGATGGCAAGGGCGACGAACATGGCGAGGATGAACGTCGCGATGCCGCCGACGGTAAAGACGATGAAACTGACCAGCCAGGAGGTGACGGTGTGCTCCATCAAGAAGCGCAAAATAGCCGAGCCGCCTTCAACCGTTGTCGTCTCGCTCTGCGTCTCCAGCACGCCGTTCTGTTGCGTCTGCTGGTGCTGTTCGACCTGCAGGGTGCTCTGTTCAAGGGCGTCCAGGCCGGCGCTCGCCGCGCCGAAGAAGAGGACGTACATCACGAGCACAGTCCCGAAAAAGGGGATGAGGGCAAACTGGAGCATCCGCTTCGTAAAAAAGTCGCGGATGCTTACCGACCAGAGCGTTTCGTTCACATGTGTTCCTTGATCAGGGAGATGATCTCGCCAAAGCTGCTCTGCGGTACCTCTCCCTCATAGAGATAGAGGACGTTGCCGCTTTTGTCCGTAATGATGATGTCGGAGTTGTCATCGGCGACCTTCCAGGCGGAGACCCCTTTCTTGTGCATATCTTTGACGTAGATCGTATCCGGGAACTTCTCCTGCTTCGCTTTGAGCGATTTGGCGATGGCGAAATTCGGCAGCCAGGTCGCCTCCATGTTGATGATGGCGACGGAGGCGAAACGGCTGCGGTCGAAGTCCTCGGCCTTCAAGGCGTCGGAGAAGGGGTTGTTGAGGTCTTTCTCGTCCGGGTCGACGTAGAAGATGACGTGGACTTTCTCTTTGAGCTCGTCGCTGTTCCAAGGCGTGCCGTCGACTTTGCCGCCGTCGTCGCCCTGCAGAGCAAGCGCCGGAAGGGGCTGGCCGGTTTGCAGGGCCATCAGGCTGAGCGTGAGCGCGAAAAGGGAGAGGAGAAGTTTCATAGGGGTCCTTTGCGAGATTTATAAGATTCTAGCATGGAAAGGCTTGGGATCAAATGCCTATATTCAGACCTTGCTCCAGAGCTTTTCGTTGAGCTTCAGCTCCTCGACGATCCCGATGGAGGAACGCAGGGTACGGATGTAGCCCATGGCCTGATCGATGGAGAGGAGGGATTGGAAGACCGTCGGTTCGAAGAGATCCTTGTCGTAGTCGACGGCGATCATGATCTTCTCGCCGTTAAAGGAGACGTAGACCTTGCTGCCCGTATCCTTCTTCAGTTTGAGCAGCCGCTGCATCATCGTATGCGTGAGAATGTAGCGCGCTTCGATCTGGTCGGTGCCGTAGACGACGAAGGCTTTCTCAAAGGCGGGGTCGTCCATCTTGACGAGCTGGTCCTTGGTGAAGTTGCGCGACTGCAGCATCCCCCCGATAAAAGAGCCGAAAAGGTTCTCGGCCAGGTCGGGGAGGATGAGGGTGCGCCCTTTGAAGTGTTTGTTGAAGTCCGCGACAATGAAGAGCCCCTGGAAGATCGTGGACCAGTGCTCCCGCCCTTTGGAGTCGCGGCTGCGGTGCTCGGCATGGATGTCGGAGAACTGCAGCGAGACGCCGTCGAGGGTACCGCGCACGAGGTCGTTGCCACGGAAACGGTCGATGCGCTGCTCGAAGAGGTGGGAGAACTGAAAGAGCGACTGGGGGATGGCCGCGTCCGGGGCGTAATGCAGCTCCTTTTCGATCGCTTCGATCAGAGGCCGGATGATCTTCTCTTTGAACCCGCTGCGGTAGCCGCTGATGAGCCAACGGAAACCGAAGCCACCGATGGCGGTCGCCCCGACGCCGACCCAGATGAACGATTCGTTAAAGCAGTGGCAGCTGTTGTAGATAAAGCCGATGATGAGCAGGGAGAGCGCTCCGAGGATGCCAAAGAGGGTCAGGACCTTCTTGCGGACCGCGTTGCGCTTCTGCTCCAGCTCTTGCAGGGAGTCATAAAGCTCCGTATAGTAGAAATCAGTGAGTTCCGATGCACTTTTCATTAGGGATTACTGTTTGAAAAGGGCTCCGACATCGACGTTCTTGCGTTCATCCTCGGTGATCTCGAAGACCTGTTTTCGGCGATAATTCATCATGTTGGCGAGAATGTTCGTCGGGATCATCTCAATGGCGTTGTTGTAGTCCGTCACGGCCTGGTTGTAGGCACGGCGGGCGGCGGAGATCTGGGCTTCGACTTCTGAGAGGGTGCGCTGCAGGTGCATGATGTTTGTGTTGGCCTTGAGATCGGGGTAGCTCTCCACCGCGACCATGATGCTGCCCAGCGCGGAGGTGATCTGTTTGTCCAGGGCGATCTTCTGTTCGTCGGAAATCCCTGGTTTCATCGCCTGAGAGCGCAGTTCGGTGACCTTCTCCAAAATCCCCCGCTCGTGCTGCATGTACTGCTGCACGGAGCTGACAAGGTTCGGGATGAGGTTGTAGCGTTTCTTCAGCACGGCATCGATCCCGGCAAAAATGTTGTCGACCTGGTTCTTTTTGGCAACAAGGCTGTTGTACATCAATACGATGATGACGATGACGACGGCGAGGATGATGAGTGCGGTCATGGCGGTACTCCGATGGAAATAATATCGTTTATTGTACTGAAAATCGGGCGGGAATCCGCCATAGCGTCGGGATAAGTAAAACACAACGCGTCTGCCGCTACAATAAACAAAAAGGGGGAGATGATGCAGAGCAGACTATACGCGATCCGGGGCAGGGTGCAAGGCGTTTGGTACCGTGCGACCATCCAGCAGCTTGCCCAAGAGGCGGGAGTGAGCGGCTATATCCGTAATTGCAGCGACGGCAGTGTCGAAGCGGCCGTCAGCTGCCCGAACGATGACTGTTTCGACCAGTTCGAACGGCTGCTTTGGGAGGGATCGCCGCTCAGCGTGGTCGACAACGTCTCTTATGACATCATCGAAGAGCTGTTCGAAGGAGGATTCGAACAGCGCTAGGAGCGGGATGTCTTGGCGGCATGCAGGCCTGCCAGGTAGCCGCTTCCCCAGGCAAAGTGGAAGTTGAACCCCCCGCGGTGCCCGGTAATGTCGATGACCTCCCCGGCAAAATAGAGCCCCTCCGCCTTGCGCGATGCCATTGTCTTGGGGTCGATCTCGTCCGTGGCGACACCGCCGCCGGCGACTTCGGCATGCTGGTAGCCGTGGGTGCCGCTGACCGTAAACGGCCACTGTTTGATGATATAGGCGATCTTCTTGGCCGTTTTGGTGTTGAGCTCACTGCAGCGCTGCTCCGCAGAGAGTTTTTGGGCCTGAAGCAGGGGGCGGATCAGTTTGCGCGGCAGCAGCCCGCCCAGCAGGTCGGCAAGGGTGTCGTCGGGGATCAACTTTGCCATCTGTTCGAGCTGCGCCGCCAGTGACTGCGCGGTAAAGCGGGGGAGCAGGTCTACTCTCAGCGTGACGTATTCAAAATCGCGCAGGGCCCTGGAGGCGGCGTGGGAGAGGTCGAGGACGGCGAAGCCTGAGACGCCGTAACGGGTAAAGAGCAGGTCGCCTTCCTCCTCCCGGAGGGGCTGGTTGTCAACGAGCAGCGTCACCCGTGCCGTCGTCTTGGTCCCGGCCATCTTCTCCAGCCTCGAAGACTCCAGGTGCAGCCCCACCAGGGAGGGGAAGGGGGGAACGATGCGGTGGCCGAAATGCTCGGCCATGGTCATGCCGCTTTCGTTGCCGCCCAGTTGCGGCGCGGCGGGGGAGCCTGTCGCGATGATCAGGCGTTCATATCCGCGTGTCTCCTCCAAAACTGACAGGACAAATAGCTTACCCTCTTTTTCGATGCGGGTGACGGCGACATTGTTTTCAAACCGCACACCCCGGTGCTGCGCCGCCCGGATCAGTGCGGACTGTACGGTACGGGCTTCCTGGCTCATGGGGTAGCATTTGCCATCCTCTTTGACCTCCAGCAGCAGCCCGATACGTTTGCAGAAACGTTCGAACGCGGCGAAGTTCATCGTCTCCAGTGCCGTTGCCGCGAAGGCGGGGGCTTCCCCCTCATAATCTTTGATGCCGGTCGCGCGGTTGATGATGTTGCAGCGGCCGTTCCCCGAGGCGAGGATTTTTTTGCCGGGTTCGCCGTTCTGCTCGTAAACCGTGACCTCTGCACCCTGTTCCGCCGCCGTAATGGCCGCCATAAGTCCCGCGGCGCCGCCGCCGATAATTGCGATCGTACTCATAAAGGGATTGTAGTGGCTATCGGGTTAGTTTCGGGTTAGATAGGCGATGAAAAGCTGTTGAGTGGTCTGATAGATTTGGTTTAGGTGAGTTTTGAGAAAAAAGAAGCGCGGTTATACTGCACGTGCAGCGGAGGAAATACTTTCGGAGTGTGGGCATTACGCCGAGTAAAACTTGCGCGCCCTGAGCAGGGCGAAGAAGTCCCCGTGGGGGATTAGCGTAGCCAAAGGGGCTTAGCTCCTTTGGCGTATGGTTAAACGGTCTGGATTAATTCCAGCCGTCTTTGACGATCTGAGTCGATTTGTTATACGGATACTTCTCGACCAGTTCTTTGACAGAAAGTTTCTGATCGCCGCTTCTCATGAAGTGAGCGAGGGTGACAGAAGCCCAGTAGTCGTCAGCATACGCGGTGCCTTCGAGCTGAACCGGTACACCTTTCTTGTTGACCGTGTGACATGCGGAACATGTAACCGGGCCTGCATATTCGCCGTCCGGGCTGTACTGCAGCGCCTGCTCATGCGTCGTAATGTCAACCGTGCGGTTCGGTCCGTCGTAGCGTGTAGAGTAGAGGCCGTGTGTGGACTCGTGACACGTTTGACAAGCCAGGTCGCCGTGTGCTTTAGAGTAGCGGAACAGAGACAGTTTGTTGTTCTGGTCGATCGGGAAGTACTGACCGCCTTCACTTTCAACAAACGGAGCGATGTGACAGTCTGCACAGTGCGGTTCGCCCGCTGCCAGCCACCAGTCGTTACCGCCGGATGCCGCTGCATACGGTACCGCGCCGCCAGTCGGGTGGTTCCACGGTTTCAGGTCAAGACCGTCTTTCGCGACGTTTTTGACGAGGACAGCAGATTCATGGTCTGTATAGTACTTCATAACTTCGTTGTCGCCGGTTGTTTTCGGGTCTGCGATCGCTACGAATCTCTTCATGTCGCCGCCTGCAACTGCACTGACGATCTCTTTGAGAGATTTGTTACGGATGGATTTACCTTCAAGGGTCTGAACCGTTTTGAGGTCATCCAGTGCCTGCATTTTCTGCGCGACTTTCGTGTGACAGTTCGTACAGTACAGACCGCGCATTTTGGAAACACGCTCACCGTTCTCATCTTTGTGTGCGACTTCGTTGAGCTGGAATTTACCGTATTCGTTCAGGAAGAACGGCGGTTTGGCATCCGGGTTGGAGTGCGCGTCACGGCGGACATAACAACCACCACCGCTTGTACGGACATCGCCTTCAGAGAAACGGCCTTCACCGTAGCGGTCAGCAACACGGTACGGGTTCGTATCGTCGTTCATGCTCGGGTTCTGGAAGTGTGTCGGGTGACAGGACTGACATGCTTGTGAACGGCCAGCTGCATCCGGCATCGGAACCATAGAGAGGTGGAAACCGTGGATTGCTTCTGTGAGCGTTTTAGCCTTGACAGTCTTGTAGCCTGTTGCACCCGGACGCGGTTCCTCGAGGTTACCGGAAACGTTGTCACCGTGACAGTCGGCACAGTTGACTTCACCGGTCTGACCCAGACGGTTGGAAGAGGCTTTGTCGTTGTAGTACTTCAGGAATGATGTACCGTGGTGTGCGTCGTGCAGTGAGAGAATGTTGATGGATGCTTCACTGAGGCGAGCCATGTATTCACTCTCATCCGGGTATGTTTTCCAGTAAGCGTATTCGCGGTCGCTGGCATTGAGGCCTTCGTCGCGTGCCATCTGGGCAGCTTTACCCTGGCGGGAGTGACATGCATAACAGTTCGGGATATCAACCGGGTTGGTACCGAAATACTCGATAATCTGACCGTTTTCATCCATAAGCGGGCGACCGTTCTGGTCATGAACCTGAACCGCAGACTTCTGGAACGGCTGGAAATCTTTTTCGGTAACGGAACGGATCGTCCCTCTGCGTGTAGAGTCGTTGAACGCCGTCAGCGGCAGACCCAGTGCATCCCACAGGTGTGATGCCGTCAGAACGAGCGGAATGTTCTGGACCGGCGGAACCAGTGTGTTCGTGAAGACGACGTTGCTACCGTCTTTACCGGAATACTCGAGGTAACCGCCGGCGATGTGTTTGCCGGACGGACCGGAATCGATAGGTACTTTAATGTCTTTACCGACAAAGAGGCGGTCTTTCGCCGTAGCACCTTTAGGAATCGTACCTTCAAGATCTTTATAGATAAAGAGGTGCTTCCAGACGTAGTTGGCCACGTTGTCGCCCGGGTCGTCCATACGGCCGTTGCCGTCGACGTCTTTCGCGACAGACCAGTACTTCATCTTGTTGCCTTCACTATAAGAGTTGTCTTTCGTATAGTAATAGAGCTTGACTTTGTCATCCGGTGTGAGCAGTTTCGGCAGTGCGCCGTTGGTACCGGATTTTACAGCCTGGGACTGGATTGAGTTATAAGGCGGAATGACACAGCAGTAGCTCATCTCAAAACCGACACAGTGCATACCCAACTCATAGTTGACGAACGCATTGATATCGTTTTTCGGATTGTAAGCTTTTACTTTCTTTCCACCGATTTTCATTTCAGTCGGCTTGAGCAAGGTCATACTAAACGGCGGATTCTTGTCATAGTCTTTGACAGAAGCCGATGTCGTACTTGACAGTGCAGCCAGGGTGAGCGCTGCTGCCGTTAAAACAGAAACGCCACGAAGTTTTCGATTCATCATGTACTCCTCAGTGATAGAAATCCCGTTAGTTTTGCATTTGTTTTTTTAATCTATCTTTAAAGGGAAAAAACTTAAAAGGGACTGTGATGAACGTGTGATAAAAATAAGAAAATACTATATTTACTGCTTATGGTTCCGTTACGAAAAAATAATACGTGATGATAAGGTGATAATTATTGCCTATTTTTAAATACGTATTTTTAAAAGATATTGAGGAGTTTTGTTAAAAAAAAGTAAAGGTTGGCGCCTCAGCGCCCGGGAAAAAGAAGGGAACCGAGGCGAACTATTGTGGATCCGCAGGCGATCGCCAGTTCGAAATCGCCGCTCATTCCCATGGAGCAGATCTCTGCCCCTTTGAGCCCGTCAAAGATCTTGCGGGTCGTCTCAAAGCTCTGTTTGATATGGTCGTTGTTTTCGGTATGGGCCCCGATGCTCATGACACCGCGCAGGTCGATGCGCGGACAGCTCTCCGCGATCTGCGCGTAGACGTCGCCTGCTTCTTCGGGCATGACGCCGGACTTCGTCTCCTCTTTGGCGCTGTTGATCTGCAGGAGGCACTCCATCGTTTTGCCTTTGGCCTCCAGACGCTTGTCGAGGGCCTGGGCTAGTTCGAGGGAGTGGAGCGACTGCATCAAGAAAGGGTCCAGGTCGATCAGCTGGTTGATCTTGTTCTTCTGAAGGCTCCCGATAAAGTGCCACTCGAGCGGAAGGTCGTCGAGCACATCCATCTTCAACTTCATGTCCTGGACCTTGTTCTCGCCGAAGGCGCGCTGACCGATCTCGTAAAGGGATTTGACCGCCTCGGTATCGACGTACTTGCTGACGGCGACCACTTTGACGATGTGGTGCTCGCTGACGAGGATGCGTGCCCGTTCGATCCGTTCGACGATCTTGTCGATGTAAATTTTATACTCTGTCTGTGTCATTGCATCAACCTGTTGATATCGTTATAGAGTCCGAGGCTCATCAGCCCGAGCAAAATCCCCCAGCCCGCGATGGTGAGCTTCATCAGTACCGCCTCGCTCGGGGCGCGCCGCATCACCATCTCGTAGAGGTTGAACATGATATGGCCGCCGTCGAGGGCGGGAATCGGCAGCAGGTTCAGGACGCCGAGGTTGACCGAGATAAGCGCCGCGAAGAAAAAGACGGCCATCCAGCCGCTCTCGCTGGCGTCGGCGGTGATCTTGACGATGGTGACGACGCCGCCGAGCTCGGAGGTCGGCACGGCTCCGGTAATGAGCTTCTCCAGGCTGATAAAGATCAGCTTGGAGGCCTGCCAGGTCTCCGCCGCAGCGTAGCCGAGCGCCCCGGCGAGTCCCAGATCCAGTGCATGGGTCTCCCCGGCGGAACCGATACCGACCATGGGGCGGTAGACGGTCTCGCGGAACATGTTCTGCGTTTCGGTCATCTTCGGCGTTACGGCAACCTCTTCGACCATGCCGTCGCGTTCGATCTGCAGGTAAAGCGTCTTCTCGGCCTGCTTGACGGTGTCGGACATTTCATCCCACGTCGTGACGGCTTTGCCATCGATGGCGAGGATGCGGTCTCCCTCTTTGAGGCCCGCTTCTGCTGCAGGGGAGGCTTCGACGATGCTGCCGATGACCGGGGAGAGGACCTGAGGTCCGCCGAGGGCGATCAGGAAATAAAGCACGTAGGCCAGCACAAAGTTGGCCGCCGGGCCGGCGAGCAGGATCGCGATGCGCTGCAGGGGCGATTTGCTGTTGTAGCTGTCGGGGTCGGGGCTCGTTTTGGTGGGGTCGCTGTCGTCCTGGCCCTTCATGCGGACATAGCCACCCAGGGGGATCGCCGCGATGCGCCATTCGGTACTGAAGGCGCGGAAGCTGGCCAGTTTGCGGCCGAAGCCGATACTGAAGACCTCGACATAGACCCCCAGAAGGCGGGCGACGGCAAAGTGCCCGAGCTCATGGAAGAAGATCAGCGCCGAGAGGACGAGGAGGGAGACTAACCAGCTCATGCCGCGTGGTGCCTTGCGTAGGTGCGGGCGAAGCCGACGACGTACTCGGCCCCGGAGTAGACGGTGAGGACGACGGCGATCCAGAGCAGGATCTCCCCGCCGGGCCAGTGCATCAACAGGAATCCGACGGCGAACATCTGCGCAACCGTTTTGACCTTGCCGGCCCAAGAGGCGGCGATGTCGATCCCTTCCGTAATGGAGACGGTCCGCAACCCGGTAATGAAGAGCTCGCGTACGATGATGATATAGATGGCCCACGGTGAGGCGGCATCGGTCATCATCAGCCCAAGGAAGGCGGCGAGAATGAGCATCTTGTCCGCCAGGGGGTCGAGGATCTTGCCCGTCATCGTGATCTGGTCGAGTTCGCGTGCGATGTAACCGTCAAAGAAGTCGGTGGCGCTGGCGAGCACGAAGAGCAGGGCGGCGAAGTAGTAGTTCCAGCTGATGTCGATCCCCTGCACAGTGAAGAACTGTGGGTTCAGGATGATCCAGAACATCAGCGGCGCGATGATGATGCGCGACAGTGCCAAAGAGTTGGGCAGGTTAAACAAGGTTTTGTCCTTCTAGGCGCGGTAAAACTGCGCGCGGGCCCGCTGCCGAAGCGAACCCAGTGTTAACGTAGATAAAGGGACTTGGTTCCTTTGTCGTGTACATCATTTAAAAGTGGTACCCCCGTCGACGACGATCGTTTGGCCGGTGATCCAGCTCGCCTCTTCCGTACAGAGGAAGTAGACGGCGCCGGCGATATCTTCGGGCTGTCCCATGCGGCCGATCGCGGAGCGTCTGACCGTTTCGGCCTTGACCTCTTCGTAGTTGGTGAAGGCTTTGAGGGCGTCGGTGTCAATCGGACCGCCGGAGACGGCGTTGACACGGATATTCATCTCGCCCAGCTCCACGGCAGCGTAGCGGCTCATCGCTTCGACGGCCGCTTTGTTCGTACCGTGGCCGGCATAGTTCTCGATGTAGACGAGATTCCCGGTACTGGACATTGTGACGACGGCGCCGCCGCCGACCTTTTCCATCCGCTTCGCCGCTTCCTGGGTCCCCATGACGAAGGCGTTGACCGTCGCGGTGTAGATGTTGTTCAGGCCGCGGGGCTTGAGGCGCATGAACTTGCCGTAGCCGCCGACGACGGGGCGGCCGTAGATCATCGCGTTGGAGACGAAGAAGTCGATCCGGTCGAAATCTTCGTCGATCTTGGTGAAGAGGGGTTTGAACTCGTCGGGTTCGAGGATGTTCAGGGCGTAGGCGCGTGCTTTGATGCCGTAGGCAGCTTCCCAGGAGGCCGCGAGCTCGTTCGCGACGGCCTCGTTGCTGTTATACGTAAAGGCGATATCGACACCGTTGGCGGCGAACTTTTCGGCGATCGCTTTGCCGATCCCCTTGGTTGCTCCGGTGATGACCAGTGTTTTGCCCTTCATTTCTGACATTTAGTTGACTCCTACAATAGTATAGTTTTTCATGACGGCTTCGATGCGCTTCATGTTCTCCGCGGACGGCGGGACAAGGGGGAGGCGGTACTCGAGGGTGTCGATAAGGCCCGCAATATACATGGCCGCCTTGATCGGGATGGGGTTGGCCTCGCAGAAGAGGACCTTGTTGATCGGCAGCAGCTGCTCATTAAGCGCGCGTGCCGTGGCGAAGTCGCCTTCGAGTGCGCTTTTGACCAGGGCGCTCTTCATATCGGGAAGCAGGTTCGCCGTGACCGAAGTGATCCCCGCGCCGCCGGCGGCAAGGATGGGGTAGTCGATGGCGTCGTCGCCGCTGAAGACTTTGAGCTCCGGGCAGCGCGAAAGCAGCTCGACGGTGCGCTCCAGGCTTCCGGTCGCCTCTTTGATGCCGAAGATGTTCGGCAGGTCGTTGAAGAGGCGCACAACCGTATCGGCGGAGATGTCGGACATCGTGCGTCCCGGGACGTTGTAGAGCATGAACGGCAGTTCCGGCACGGCTTCGGCGATCGCCTTGTAGTGCTGGTAGAGCCCCTCCTGGGAGGGTTTGTTGTAGTAGGGCGCGACGGAGAAGATCGCGTCGACGCCGCAGTCGCGGGCACGGATGGCCGTGGTGATGGCTTCGGCCGTTGCGTTGCTGCCGGCACCGGCAAGGACTTTGGTCTGTGTGCCTTTGCACACTTCGACGGCGATCTCCATGCAGCGGATATCTTCGTCCGCCGTCAGGGTCGCGCTCTCGCCGGTCGTACCGACCGGGCAGACCACATCGATCCCGTTGTCGATCTGGCGCTGGATCAGCGCCGCGTAGGTCTGTTCGTCGAGTTTGCCGTTTTTGAACGGGGTGATCAGCGCGGTGGAGGAACCGGTGATAATGCTCATTGCTCTGCCTTTCTCAAAATAATGGTCGTGGAGTGTTTGTCGTCAAAATAGGTCTGCGCCGTCTTCTGGATCTGCTCGGCCGTGAGTGCGGCGATGTTCTCCTCGTAGGTCTCCAGCGGCTTCAGGTCGCCGCGGGCGAGGTAGCCGCCGAAGAGGTCGGCGACGGAGCTGGCGCTCTCCAGAGAGAAGATGAAGTCGGCTCTGGTGTTGATCTTGACCTTTTCAAGTTCCGCCTTGGAGACGGGGTGGGCCTTGATCTGTTCGATCTGCTCGTGCAGCGCTGCTTCAACGCTCTCGGCTTTGACGCCCGGGTTGCAGGCCGCCATGAAGATAAAGACGCCCGGGTCGATGTTCTCCATGTTATAGGCATAGATCTGGTTGACCAGGCGTTTTTTGTCGACAAGCTCGCTGTAGAGCCGGCTGCTTTTGCCGGAGCTCAGCATCTCGGAGATGGCCGAGAGGGCCGGCTGGTCCGGGTGGCGGAAGTCGGGAATGTGGTAGACGATCGCGATCATCTCCACTTCGCTCTCTTTTTCGATGAAGACGCGTTTGGCGCCGTCCTGGACCGGTTCTTTTGCCAACACTTTGGGGATATCGCGGCTGTTCTTGACGGGACCGAAGTGGCTTTTTGCAAGGGTAAAGACGGTCTCGGGCTCAATATCGCCGGTGACGATCAAAATCGCGTTCTGCGGCTGGTAATAGGTCGCATGGAAGTTGCGGATATCGTCGATGGTCCAGGTCTGGATGTCGTTCATGAAGCCGATCGGCGTCCAGTGGTAGGGGTGGTAGAGATAGGCGTTGTTGAACAGACGGAAATAGAGGTAGCCCAGTGGGTTGTTGTCGGTGCGCCAGCGGCGCTCTTCGGCAACGACATCGCGTTCGGGCTGGAACTCCTCGTCTTTGAGGCTGAGGTTGGCCATCAGCTCCGCGAAGAGGGAGATGGATTTTTCCGCATTCCCCGCGGAGCTTTTGATGAAGTAGTGGGTGTAGTCGAACCCGGTGGAGGCGTTGTTGACGCCGCCGACGCTCTTGACCTCTTCATCGAACTGGCCCGCTTTGAGGTGTTCGGAAGATTTGAAGTTCATGTGTTCGAGCATGTGCGCGATGCCGCTCTTGCCCATCACTTCGTTGCGGCTTCCCACTTTGTAAAAGACATCGGTCGAGATGACGCCGGTGCCGTTGTGCATCGGGATGACGACGACCTGCATCCCGTTCTCCAGTGTCTGCGTTTCATAAGACGGCAGCGAATTTGCCATAAGCGTTCCTAAGGTGAAAAATAGTGCGATAACCGTTCTGATCATCGTCTGTCGGCTCCAATGGCCTCGGTGATGCTGCTGTAGCCGTCGCGCTTCAGCAGGTCGGCGAGCCCACGGTTGATGTCACCGATGAGCTCCGGCCCCTTGAAGATCAGCGCCGAATAGACCTGCACCAGGGAAGCCCCCGCTTTGATGCGGCGGTAGGCTTCCTCGGCGCTGTCGATCCCTCCGACGGAAATGAGCACCGTTTTACCGAAGAGTTCCTTCGCCACGGCTTCGAAAATGGCGAAACTCTTCTCCTTTAAGACTTTGCCCGAGAGGCCGCCGATGCTTTTGGGCTGGGCCACGAGGGAGTAGTCGATGGTCGTATTGGTCGCGATGATCCCGTCGGCACCCTTCTCGACGGCCAGGGTCGTCAGCGCTACCGCCTGTTCGGGGGTTATGTCCGGGGCGATTTTGAGCAGGATCGGTTTGTCGGTGATCGTCTTCGCCTCGGCGAAGAGCTCGGCGATGAACGTCTCGTTCTGCAGGTCGCGTAGGCCGGGGGTGTTCGGCGACGAGATATTGATGACGAGGTAATCGCCCAGATCATGCAGGCCGCGGATAAGCTGCGTGTAGTCGCTGATGGCGTTCTGCTCCTCCGTCGTTTTGTTCTTGCCGATGTTGACGCCGATGGGGGTCGTGAAGGGGTAGCGCGCTTTCAGGCGCTGCTGCACTTTGTACATCCCGTCGTTGTTGAAGCCCATGGCGTTCTGGATCGTCTCTTCGTCGACGTGGCGGAACATCCGCGGTTTCGGATTGCCCGGCTGCGGCTGGGGCGTGACGGTGCCGATCTCGGTGTAGCCGAAACCGAGGGCCTGGATGCCGCGGATCATCGTTGCGTTTTTATCAAAGCCCGCTCCCAGACCGACGGGGTTGGGGAAGGTACGCCCGAAGAGCTCCTGGTTCAGGATCGGGTCGGCGACGAAGTGCTTTTCCTGCCAGCGGTTGAAGAGCGACGGACAGGCGTTGGCCGTGCGCAGCAGGGTCGCTACGACGTGGTGGGCCGTCTCCGGCTGGAGTTTGAAAAGCCACGGTTTGAGGGATTCGTATGCGATCATCACGTACCTGTTTTTGGCAGGATTATACTTAATAATGATTTACGGTCAGTTAAAGAAGGAAGGTTTGGGCCAGGAACAAGAAGATGAAAAAGCCGAAAACATCGGTGGTCGTCGTCAGGAAAATGGAGGAGGCGACGGCCGGATCGATCCCCAGCCGGTGCAGGCCCAGGGGGATGAGGGTGCCGGCCGTCCCGGCGACGAGGAGGTTCAAAAGCAGCGCGCCGGCGACGATGGCCCCCAGGCGGACATCGCCGAACCAGAGTGAGACAATCAGGGCCGCGACGACGGCAATGGAGAGGCCGTTGGCGAGCACGATCAGCGCTTCGCGTTTTACCGCGGCGGAGACGCCGTCGTATTCAATCTCCCCCAGGGCGATTTTGCGGATCGTGACGGTGAGCGCCTGCATCCCGGCATTGCCACCGAGGGCGGCGATGATGGGCAGCAGGGCCGCCAGGGCGATATAGGAGGCTATTGTCGCGTCAAAAAGGTTGATGACGGCGGAGGCCGCCAGGATGGCGACGAGATTAAAAAGGAGCCAGATGAGCCGCTGGTGCGCCGCGCGGGAGACCGAGCTCTCCTCGGCTTCGTCGTCGACCCCGGCCAGACCGTAGGCCTGGTCCGTTTCGATCTGGCGGATCATGTCGTAGATGTCGTCGTAGACGATCCGGCCGATCAGTTTGCCTTCGCTGTTGACGACGGCGATGATATTGAGGTCATACTCCTCGAAGAGGCGGACGACATCCGCAATCGGCGAGGCGGGACGGATCGAGAGGGGGGCTTTGCGGTCGCCGCGCTGCAGGATCTCTTCGATGGTCGTCGTGTCGTCGAAAAGGATCAGGTCGGTGAAGTGGAGCGTGCCGAGCAGCAGCCCTTCGTCATCGGTGACAAAGAGTTTGATGATCGGCGCGGCGGGTTCGTTCTGGCGGAAAAGTCGGATCAGGGTCTTCACGTCGGCGACCGTGTCATCGGGGTGGGCGGCAAGGAACTCGCGCTCCATATAGGCTCCGGCCTGGTCCTCTTCGAATTTGGAGAGCTCCAGGACCTCCCGCCGCTCCTCGTGGGCCATCAGCGAGAGGATCTTCTCCGCCAGAGTGGCATCGGCTTGCCGGATATCCTGAATGAGGTCGGTCGCCTCGTCACTTTCGATCGCCTCGGCGGCCCGGGCCAGCCGGTGCGGGGGGAGGCGTTCCGCGGCGGCGGCGAATGCGTCGGCAGGGAGCTCGAGCAGCACCTCGCCCAGGTGCTGATGGGTGAGTTTGCTCAGATTTGAAAAGAAAAGCCCAACATCGTAGCCGCGCAGTTTGACGAGGCTTTTGGCGGTATCGGTGGGGTTGAACCGTTCATGCCCCCCGGCAATGGCGTGGATGCGGTCGACATGCTTTTTGATCTTCGGCTTCATAAGTTATATCGTAGCAATCCATCCTGAAAAAAGGGTGATATGCCTGGGTGTCTGGGAGATGTTCTGTCGTGGGGGGTGGAGGTGTGGAGCCTTCGCAGCAGCGCGGCGTCTTTGGAGGCGCTGGTCTGTGCGGGTGTTTCGGTTACCCGAAAAGTTTTTTCATGGTCGCAAAAAAGATTTTGAAGAGCCCTTTGTTACCGACAAGGTCGTTGATGAATTCGTCGTAGCTTTTCCCTTTCTCTTCGAGGAAACCGCGCAGGTATTTTTCCGAACCTTCGACACCGCTCTCGTTCTCGATCTCGACCAGTTTTTTGTAGATCGGCTCAATGGCTTTGATGACATTGTCAGGTGCCGCTTTACGATAGGCGGTGTAATTGACGATCTCATTGGTGATCTTGTCCGTTTTCGGCTCAAAGTCGGTGATAACCCAGTAGTGGCGTCCGTCTTTGGCACGGTTTTTAACAACGGCCAAAATGTTATGCTTGTTTTTGATACGTTCCCACATCATTTTGAAGATGACTTTCGGCATATCCGGATGACGAATCATATTGTGTGGATGGCCGATGAGCTCGCTCTCTTTGTAACCGGAGATTTCGACGAAGTAGTCGTTCCCGTACTCGATGATCCCTTTAGGATCCGTCTTGCTCACAATATATTTTTTCGGGTCGAGATCAATACGATCTTTAACAGAACCTGACATCAAATAACCTTTTTGATAATTTGTACCGTTATTTACGGTTACTGAACTAGTTTAACAATCGTTAAATAAATTCAACGTTAAGCTACTATAATTGTTTCTAATCTGAGACACTAGGTAAAAGTGAGATTTTAATATGAAAAAAAATGATGCATTGCAGATCGTTGCCCAGGCGAAAAAACTCCAAAACGGCGAAATGCAAAAAGTGATGTTGATGGTCAAGAAAATCCCGCTGGACGGGGATGCGGTAGCGACGAGCTACCTGGAGTGCGGGGTCGACAAAACACTGCGCGAGGACGAAGAGGGGCTCAAAAAGCTGTTGGGGGCGTCGCTGGTCGAAGAGATCGAGGCATTGCACAAGCAGTGGCACGATGAGTACTATAAGATCTATGAGCTCTATCAGAAAGAGAAGGGGCTGGTCTCAAAGCTTTTCGGCGGCCAGCCGAAGCTCAGCGAACTGGACCAGGAGAAGGCGAACAGTTACAGCAGCGATCTTAAAGAGCTGACGCGGAAGATCATCCACAAACTCGAAGCGGCGGAAGGGCGGCTTAAGCTGCTGCGCGGCTGAGAACGGCAGCATCCGTGGGGAGAGGGGTTACTCCGCCTTTTCCCAGAAGGTTCCCTGCGGTGTGTCCATCAGCTGGATCCCCAGGGCGCTGATCTCGTCGCGGATCGTGTCGGAACGCTCGAAGTCCTTCGCCTGTTTTGCCGCATTGCGCGCTGTGATCAGTCCTTCAATGGTTGCTTTCGTCTCCTCGTCGATCCCGTGCTGGAAATATTCATAGGGGTTCATTGTCCCGAAACCGAGGAGCGCCTCGACGTAGGCGAGGTCGGCGAGGATACGGCGTTTGAGCCCTTTGTCCTTCGGATCGGCGTCGAGCCCCTCGTTGGCCGCGGCCATCATTTCATCGAGCAATGCCAGGGCTTTGGAGATGTTGAGATCGTCCCCCAGCGCTTCGAGCAGCGCAGCCTGGAAGGGCGTTTTTTCCTCGAGCACTTTCATACCAAAGAGACGCTTTTTCAGACGGTAGAGGCGATCAAGCCGTTTTTTCGAGGCCAGCAGGTCCTCCTCGTTGAAGTTGAAGTCACTGCGGTAGTGGGTGCCGAGGAGAAAGAAGCGCAGCACTTCGCCGCTATAGGCCTTTAGGGCATCCTTGATGAAGAAGCTGTTGCCGAGGCTCTTGCTCATCTTCTCCCCGTCGATCGTCACGAAACCGTTGTGCATCCAGTAGCGTGCCAGTTCGTGCCCCGTGGCGCAGCGGGTCTGTGCCGCCTCGTTCTCGTGGTGGGGGAAGAGCAGGTCGGCCCCGCCGCCATGGATGTCGATAGCGTATTCCATGTGGGTGCTGAGGTGTTTTTCGATCATCGCCGAACACTCGGTGTGCCACCCCGGCCGCCCCTTGCCGAAGGGCGAATCAAAGGCGACGGCGTCGTCCTTCACCCCTTTCCAAAGCGCGAAGTCCGCGGCATGGCGCTTCTCGCCGAAGCTCTCGACGCGCTGCTGGGTGTCGGCTTCGTCCTGGCGGCGGTTGGAGATGCTCAGATAACCGCTGTCGCTCCCCGTATCGAAATAGACGTCGCCGTTGCTCGTCTGGTAGGCGTGGCCGGTGTCGAGCAGTTTCCCGATGAGCTCGAACATCGCCTCGAGGGATTCGGTTGCTTTGGGTTCCAGGGTGGGACGCTGCACCCCCAGCGCTGCCATGTCGCGGTGGTAGGCCTCGGTATAGGTGTCGGTCAGTTCCGTGATGGAGATACCCGCCTCGCGGGATTTGTTGATGATCTTGTCGTCGATGTCGGTGATGTTGCGGGCATAGGTGACTTCGAAGCCTTCGGCCTCAAGCACGCGGCGGAGCAGGTCGAAGACGAGGGCGCTCTTGGCGTGGCCCAGGTGGGCGTCGTCGTAGACGGTCGGGCCGCAGACATAAAGCGACACCTTGCCCGGGATCAACGGTTCGAAGAGGCGTTTGGTCTTGGTGACACTGTCAAATATATGCATGCAGGAGCTCCTTGAACACGAGGACGGCTGCGGTGAAAAGCGTAAGGGAAAGCGCCCACCACAGCCCTTTTTTTGGGCGAATTATAGCAGATACGTGGGCCCGTCCCACGGCCCGCAGCGTGGCGGCGAGGGCGACGCTGCCGCCGAGCGACGAGGCAAGCGCCAGTCCCGCCCCGCCGAGGGGGGCGATCAGGGCCAGGGAGAGCACGACGTTCGTTCCCAGGCTCCAGGTCGCGATCTTCGCCGCCTCGCTCTGCCGGCGCTGGGCATAGAGCCAGAGTGAAAAGAGCTTGCCAAGTCCGAAGGGGATGAGGCCGACGAGGTACATCTGCAGGATCAGCGCCGTCGCGCTCGTATCGTCCGCTGCAAAAGCCCCGCGTTCGAAGAGCAGTTGGGTGATCTCGGCGGCCAGTACGATGCCGCCGACGGCGGCGAAGCTGAGCAGGTAGAGCAGGAACCAGAAGGCCCGCTCGAGCATGGCGCGGGCTTGCACCTCGTTGTCATGCTTGAGGTGACGGGAGATCTTGGGGAAGAGGGCAATAGAGGTGGCGATGGCAAAGAGTGCCAGCGGCAGCTGGAAGACGCGGTTGGCGTAGTAGAGGTAGCTGATGACCCCGGCACTGAGGAAACTGGCGAGCCAGGTGTCGAGGAACGCCGCGACCTGCGCGGTGGAGTTCCCCCATACGGCGGGGAAGAACTCCCGGGTGAAACGGCGCGTCTCCTCCCTTATTTTCGCGGCTTTGCGGCCGTAGTAGCGGATACCGCCGGTGAGGAGGCGGTGGAGGCCCAGGCCTCGGATGGCGAGCAGGTGGACGAAGAGCTGTGCAAAGCCGCCGAGGACGACCCCGTAGCTGAGGTAGAGCACCACGGTCTCATCGCTGCCACCGCGGGCCAGCAGCAGCGCTATGATCAGGGCGATGTTGAGCAGTCCCGTCGCAAAGGCCGTCGTTGCGAAATGGTTTTTATACTGCAAGAAGGTGCTCAGGAAGGTGACGGCGAAGATCAGCGGCAGGTAGAAGAAGTTGATGGCGACGTAGGGGGCGGCCATCTGCACCGTATCTGCATCGAAGCCCAGGGCGATCACCTTGGCCGCGAGGGCGGGGAAGAGGTTGACCGCGAGGGTCATAAGCAAAATGATCCCCAGGAAGACGAGGAAAATATGGACCGAAAAGACGGCTTTGTGTTTCGAACGGGTGAAGGCGGGGAGGAAGGACTGGGTAAACGCCCCCTCCGCAAAGACGCGCCTAAAGAGGTTGGGGAGCTTGAAAGCGATAAAGAAGATGTCGCTGTAAATGTTCGCCCCCAGCACCGAAGCGGTCAGCAGATCGCGTGCAAAACCGAGGATGCGTGAAAAGAGGATGCCGAAGCTGTTGGTGAATATGGCTTTAAACATCGGCTTTCCCGTTGCCGGTCGTAGCGTTTGTTGTATTGGTCATCGGTAGAGCTCCCTTATTAAGGAGGGATTCTAGCACAGGGGAACTCAAAATCATCCTCAGGTATGGGGCGCCAAGCTGTTATCAATCTATCACATTAAACAAATTAACACAGATTTAACACTATTTTCTTAACATGCACTTCGATTTTGATATTAGGAGATGTTTGTGAATGTTATTTTAAGAAAGTGTCTACTGCTGCTGGGGTTCCTGCTCACCCTTGCACAGGCGGAAGACAGCTATTTTACGTCCTATCACTTTATGGGTTCGGGCAACTGTATGCGCTGCCACAACGGTATGACGGACAGCTACGGCAACGATATGTCGATCGAGACGGCGTGGTCTTCAACGATGATGGCCAACGCCTCCAAAGACCCGATGTGGCGGGCGAAAGTGCGAACCGAGATCAACCGCAACCCGCACCTGGAGGGGGTGATCAACGACAAATGTACACGCTGCCACGCCCCGATGGCGAACGTCGAGGCCCACACGTCCGGCGACGCGGTAGAAATCTTCGGCAGCGGTTTCCTCAACCCGAACAACGCGCACCATGACGAGGCCCTGAACGGGGTGAGCTGTACGCTCTGCCACCAGATCAAAGAGAGCGGCAATCTCGGAACGCTCTCGGGAATGTCCGGCGGCTATGAGATCGACGACAGCCGCAGCATCTACGGGCAATACGGCGACGTCTTTGCCGGACCGATGATGAACAACCTCAACTATACGATTCGACAGAGTGATCACATCAGCGCTTCGAAAATGTGCGCGAGCTGCCATAACCTGAAAACGCCTTATGTCGACGAGAACGGTAATGTCCTCAGCACAACGCCCGAGAGCGGGTTTCCCGAGCAGATGCCCTACAGCGAATGGGAACACAGCGGTTACGCCCAGAGCAAAAGCTGCCAGGATTGCCACATGAAGCGGGTCGACGGCGTGCGTATCTCGATGCGCCCGAACTGGGCGAATACGCCGCGCGACGGCTTCGCGCAGCATATGTTCGTCGGCGGCAACGTGCTGCTGCTGGACATTCTGAAAAACAACAAAAGCGCGCTGGAAGTGACGGCGAACAACTTCGATACGACGATTGCCAAGGCGGACGAAATGCTCAAAAGCGCCGCATCCATCGAACGGCTTCAGTCATCACTGCAGCAGGGGACGCTGGAAGTGGCGCTCAAGATCAGCAGCACGACGGGGCATAAGCTCCCGACGAGCTTCCCCTCCCGCCGGGCGTTTGTCCACTTCAAAGTGATCGACGCCGGGGGGAGTGTCGTCTTCGAATCGGGACGTGCAAACGCCGACGGCAGCATCGAGGGCGCGGACGCCGACGGAGACGCCTCGGCGTATGAGCCCCATTACGACGTCATCTCCTCGGCCGACCAGGTACAGATCTACGAGACGATCATGGCAAACAACCTCGGTGACGTGACCTATACGCTGCTGCGCGGCATGGCGTACAAAAAAGACAACCGTATCCTGCCCGCGGGCTTTGACAAGGCGACGGCGTCCGACGATATCCGCGTGCATGGCAACGCCGAAAACGACACCGATTTCATCGGCGGGAGCGACACGATCTCCTACCGCGTCAGCGGACTGCCGGAAGGCAGTTACCATGTAGAGGCGGAGCTGCTCTACCAGCCGGTCTCCTATGCCTTTGCCCAGGATATGTTCAGTGACAGCTCCGCGGAAGCGTCGGCATTCCGGTCGATGTACGATGCGTCGGCGATGAAAACAGCGCAGATCGCGGCGACAGCGTTCGAGGTAGGGGGGAGCGGCGGCGCGCCGTTGCCGGCCTGCAGCGACGGTGTCGACAACGACGGCGACGGCCTGACGGACCTGGCCGATCCGGGGTGTGCCGACAGCGCGGACGATGACGAGACCGACGCGGTCACACCGGCGACGCCCGAACCGCTCCCGGAGTGCAGCGACGGCATCGACAACGACGGTGACGGCAAAACCGACCTGCAGGACCCCAGCTGTTCGGATGCCTCCGACAACGACGAAACCTACCCGCTTAAACGCCGCGGCGGAAAATAGACGCAGGCTTCCTCTGCGGTGCCGTGCGTTCCGGGCGGTCGCGGGGGCGCTTTGGGCCCCTTCCTCTTTTACACAACTTTAACCCCCTTTGCATTACAATAACAACCAAATTGGCTGCAGGAGCGGGGATGATCGTCGGGATTGAAGGCGCGGTAGAACACAAAGAACCAACAGTGGTGCACCTGAACGTCTCAGGGCTGATCTACGAGGTTTTCATTTCGCTTCAGACCTACGGCGCCATCCGCGAACCCCGGGTCAAACTCCACACCTCCCACATTATCCGCGAAGACGCCCAGCTGCTGTTCGGTTTTTTTGAGAAGGGCGAAAAGGTGCTTTTCGAACGCCTGATCAAAATCAACGGTGTCGGCCCCAAGGTCGCCCAGGCGATCTGTTCGACCTTTACGGCCGCGCAGTTCGGGCAGGTGATCGCGGCCAACGATATCGCCCAGCTCAAGCGCGTACCGGGCATCGGTCCCAAGAGTGCGGGACGGATCCTCGTCGAGCTGGCGGGCTTCGACATCGAACTGACCGCCGGACACGCGGCCGTCACGGCCGCCTCCGGCGAAGCGGCCCAGGCCCTGGAATCCCTGGGCTTCAAAAAAGAGGAAGTGGCCAAAGCCCTGGCCAAATGCGAAAGCACCGAGACCTCCGCCCTGGTCAAAGAGGCGCTCAAACTACTTCAGAAACTGTAAGGATCACCTTGAAATTAGCGATTGTATTCGGCGGCGCGAGTTACGAACACGAGATCAGCATCGTCAGCGCCATCACCGTGATGGAGAAGCTTTCCGGCTATGAATTGACGTTCGTTTTCTGCGACCAGGACCACACCTTTTACCTGATCGACCGCGGCAATATGAAGGCGAAGTATTTTGCTTCCGGCGACTATAAAAAGGCTCCGGTACTGACCCTGACCAAAGGGGCGTTCGTACAAAAACGCCGCCTGGGTTCCACCGAGCATGCGATGCCGGTGCTGAACCTGATCCACGGCGCCGACGGCGAGGACGGAACGGTCGCGTCGCTGCTGTCGTTCTTCGATATTCCCTTCATCGGCCCGCGCACGGATGCATCGGTGCTCAGCTTCGACAAGCGCATGACCAAGTGGTTCGCCGCGGGACGCGGTGTCAAAACGGTGGCATACGAAGAGCTGCACGCCGCGGCGGAGCACAAGGTGTCGACGTCCATGCCCTGCATCGTCAAGCCTTCACGCCTGGGCAGCTCCATCGGGGTCAGCGTCGTCAAAAACGCCGCGGAACTCGATTATGCCCTCGACGTCGCCTTTGAGTTCGATGACAGCGTCATCGTCGAGCCCTTCATCGCCGGGGTCAAAGAGTATAACCTGGCCGGCTACCGTGGGGCGGAGGGGATCGTCTACTCCATCATCGAAGAGCCGCAGAAAAACGAGTTCCTCGATTTCGACAAGAAGTACCTCGACTTTGCCCGCAGCGGGGAGGTCGGCGGCGCCGCGATCGACGACGTGCTGGCTGTCAAGCTCAAACTGGCCTTCGCCTCCATTTACGACGGGCTCTTCGAAGGGGCGCTGATCCGCTGCGATTTCTTCGTCATTGACGGCGAGGTCTATCTCAACGAGATCAACCCCATCCCGGGGTCGATGGCGAACTATCTTTTCGCGGATTTCCCCGCGGCCGTCGCTGATCTGCTCTCGAACCTGCCGCGTGCGCGCCGCCCGCAGGTGGATTACAAATACATTCACTCCATCAATGCAGCCAAAGGAAAATAGTGGCCATCAAGACCCTCCAATACGCCCAGCAGACTTTCTCGATCAGTTACGAGATCGTCAATCCCGGGGCGAAGCACACCATCGTTTTCCTGCACGGCTGGGGTTCGAACAAGGAGCTGATGAAGCAGGCGTTCGGCCGGACGCTCGATACCTTCCGGCATGTCTACATCGACCTGCCGGGATTCGGCAATTCGACGGCGCCGATTGCACTGGACAGTGAAGGCTACGCCGATATCATGGAACTTTTCCTGGCGCAGATCAATGCCAACGACAAGGAGGTGATCGTCGGGCACTCCTTCGGCGGCAAGGTGGCGACCCTGCTGCGCCCCCGGCTGCTGGTGCTGCTCTCCTCCGCGGGGATCGTCTGGCCCAAGCCGCTGAAAGTGCGGGCGAAGATCGCCGCGTTCAAACTGCTCAAGAACCTGGGGTTGGCCCAGCTGCGCGCGCGTTTCGTCGCCGAGGACGCCAAGTCGCTGAACCGGGTGATGTACGAGACCTTCAAGCGCGTCGTCAACGAAGATTTTTCGGGCACCTTCCGCCACTTCGGCGGGCGGGCGCTGCTGTGCTGGGGGCGCGACGATACGGCGACGCCGATGAAGAGCGCGGAAAAGATCGACACCCTCATTGAGAACAGCCGCCTGGTCGCGATGGAGGGGGACCACTACTTCTTCCTGAAACAGCCCGAAGCGGTCGCGGCGGAGATCGCCGCCGAATTCACCCGGAGCGTCAAGTGACCCCGGCGATGGCACAGGCCGTGGCATTCGCGACCAACCTTGCGCTGGTCCTGACGCTCGGGTGGTATCTCATTCTTAATCTGCAGTGGTACAGCTACAAGCTCGAGCGCGTCGTGCTCAACCACCACAAACGCAGCTGGCACCTTCTCTACTTCGTCGTGCCGTTTCTCGCCTATTTCGTCCTCGGCGACCTTTTCCCGCTCTTTTTCCTGCTCTATTTCGGCGCGTTCGTCTGGTGGTACGTGCGCCTGGACAAGAAGCTGGTGCTGACCTGGCGGGTCAAGCGTTTCCTGATCCTGCTCGGTGCGCTGGCGCTGTTCGGCGATTTCCTCTGCCTTATCAAGAGCTGCGGCACCCTGCCGCTTTTCCTCCCGCTGCTGCTGGCGTGGCTGCTCTCCACGGGCATCGAGAAATTCCTCTTCCTCGCCTATAAAAAAGAGGCGAAGCGCAAACTCGCCCGCCTGGAGGGGCTGACCGTCGTCGCCGTGACGGGGAGCTACGGCAAAACGAGCATGAAGAACTTCATCGCCCAGCTGCTGGGGACGCAGTTTGAGGTCTACATGACGCCGCGCAGCGTCAATACCCTCGGCGGCATCATCAAAGATATCAATGAAGATTTGCCTGATACGGCCCGGGTCTATGTTTGCGAGGCAGGCGCCCGACGTCCCGGCGACATTCTGGAGATCGCCCAGCTCGTGGCGCCGCACTACGCCGTCGTCGGCAAGGTCGGGCCGCAGCACCTGGAGTATTTCGGTGACCTGGAGACGATCGTGCGTACCAAGCTGGAACTGATCCAGTCACCCCGCCTCAAACAGGCCCTCGTGCACTTTGAAGCGACGGAGGAACCCCATGAAAAGGTGCGTTTCTTCGGGACGGAGATCGGAAACATCGCCGCCGATCTCGACGGGACGTCGTTCGACCTGGCCCTTGATGACGCCCCCCTGCATCTGCACGCCCCGGTCCTCGGCGGCTTTAACGCCGTGAACATCGAGGCCGCCGTGCTGATCGCCCGGGAAATGGGGATGACGGACGATGCCATCATCAAGGGGGTCGAAGCCCTGCAGCCCGTCGAACACCGCCTGCAGCGCATCGACGCCGGTGGAAAGATCATCCTCGACGACGGCTACAACGGCAATATCGACGGGATGAAAGAGGGGATCCGCCTCTGTTCCATGCACCCGGGACGCAAAGTGATCGTCACTCCGGGGCTGGTGGAGAGTACGGAAGCCCTCAACCGCGAACTGATCGAGGCGATCAACGGGGTGTTCGACCTCGTCATTGTCACCGGAAAACTCAATGCTGCGCAGTTCAAGGCGCAGCTGGACGTTCCGGACGCCATTTACCTCGAGGAGAAGAGCACCCTGACCTCCGTGCTGGCCGAGAAGACCCGCCCCGGCGACATTATCTATTTCGCCAACGACGCCCCGAACTTTATCTAGGGGCGTCCGTCAGCGTAACCGACGGCAAATTATTTTGTAATATAATACGGGCACACCCACAAGTCCCAGCGCCAAAGGAGCCCCCCATGCAATTTCTTCTCAAGCTTTTCAAAGCCCTGAACTCCGCCCAGAGCCCCTGGCAGGTGACGCTGGCGATCACCCTCGGGATGATCGCCGGGCTGACGCCCATCAGCGGGCTGCAGAATGCCGTGATCCTCCTGCTTGCCTTTTTGCTCAACATCCACCTGGGGCTCTTTTTCGTTTCGGCGGCGCTTTTCGCCGGGGTCGGCTACCTCTTTGACCCCTGGTTCGAACAGCTCGGTTACGCCATCCTCAGCAGCGACGGGCTGCAGGGGCTTTGGACAGGGTTCTATAACAACGGCTTTGTCCGCCTGACGCACTTCAACAATACCCTTGTCATGGGGGCGACGGTCGTCTCACTGCTGCTGGCCGTACCGCTCTACCTGCTGCTGGGATGGCTGATCGGACGTTACCGCACGGTGCTGGCGTCTTTCCTGGAACGGCGCCCCGTTCTGGGGACATTCGGTTTCCTCAAAGCAACGACGCACCTGGACCCGACGGTGCGCTGGTGGGGCGCGGGCCTCTACGTCGCCGGGGGCGGGATCGTCACTGCCGTCGCGCTGCTGGTTATCGACCCGTTGCTGAAATGGACGGTGGAGACGGGCGGCAGCCTCGCGCTGCAGCGCGATGTCCGCGTCGGTTCCGTCGATACGGACTTCAGCAAGGGGGCCGTCACGCTCCACCGTCTGGAAGTCGCGGGCAAACAAGAGGGGGTCGACGCCGTTTCGGCGGAGCTGATCAGTTTTGACGCCGATCTCTCGGCACTGCTGATGGACAGGGTGCATATCGAGAAGATGATCGTCAGCGGCGTCGGGTTCGACACCCCGGCGACACTGAAAAAATCACCCGCAACTGCCGAGCAGACAGCGGCAGGGAAAACGGACGGGGAGGGGTTCGCACTTCCGACGTTCGAATTCCCCGACCCCAAGACCCTCATTGCCCAGGCGGACCTGCAGTCGGTCAAGGTCTATAACGACGCGCAAAAAGAGATCGGTGAGATCAAGGCACGCTGGGAGAAGACCTCCAAGGAGGAGCTCAGTGGCGACAGCCTCACCGAACTGAAGGGTGACCTCGACAACCTCAAGACGATGAGCAAGTCAAAAGATCCGCAGTCGATGCTCAAGCTGGCCCAGGAGGTCAAGGCGTTCAAGGCGAAGATCGATACGCGCAAGAAAGCGCTTGAGAAGATCAAAGCGGACTTCGACAGCGACCGTAAGCGCATCGCCGAGCTGATGCAGCAGGTCAAAGACGCCCCGATGGCGGATTACAACCGCCTCAAATCGACCTATACCCTCGACGGCAACGGGGCGTTGAACGTGATCGGCAGGCTCTTCGGCGAGAAGATCAGAGGGTACCTGGCGATGGCGCGCAAGTACTACGGAATGGTCTCTCCCTACCTCGGCAGCGCCGGGGATGAGAACCCGCCGGAGGAGGCGGTGCCGCCGCGGGGCGAAGGGCGCTGGATGCGCTATGCGCAGACGGTTCCCAGTCCGGATCTGCTGATCGCGCTGACCCAGATAGACGGCCTCTTCAAGACCCAGGCGTTCTCGGGCACCGTCCGAGACATCTCCGACAACCAGAAGGCGCTCGGGCGTCCGCTGAGCTTCAAGGCGGCCAGTGACGGCCCGACGGTCAAAGGGCTCGTGCTTGAGGGCGAAGACAACCGCCTGGGAGATACCGTTCTCGATAGCGTGAACTTCAAAGCGCTGCGCATTCCGATGGACGCACTCGATATGAAACCGGTACTGCTGGACAAGAGCAACATGGCCATGACGGGGACGCTCAGCCTCAGCGACGCCACGGCGCTTGCCGGGGAGGGGAGTTTCGCTTTCAGCGACGCGGCCATCACGGCCGAGGGACTCAGCGGCAAGACGGGAGAGATCGTCTCAAGTATCCTCAGCGGGATCTCCGCGTTCAAGCTGGACACGACCCTGGGCGGGACACTGACGGCACCGACCATCGGCGTCAAGTCCGACCTGGACCGCCAGATCTCACAGGGGCTCGGCAAAGCGATGGGCAAAGAGCTTGAGAAGTACCAGGGTGAGCTCAAATCGTTGCTGGGCGGGGACACCGCGGCGCAGCTGGCCGACCTGAAGTCGTCCCAGGCGGGGATCGCCGACGTCGATAAACTCGCCGGCGATCAGAATACGATGCTCGGCAAACTGGCCGAGGAAGCGACAAAACTTGCCGGAGGCGGCGCGGTCGGCGACAAGCTCAAAGGTGTGCTTCCCTTCTAGGGACGGCGCTGGCGATCAACAAAATTCATAGGAGAAATGGGAGTAAGATGAAAAGAATAATGATGATGATGGCGGCACTGCTGCTGACGATGGGCTCGGCGGGTGCCGCGGAGATGTTTACGCTCAAGGCGGCCGGCGAGAAGACGATCGCCGCGACGGAGCTGCCCAACGGCATGCGCTTCAGAGGGTTTGACGGCAAACCGGTACTGGTGAACTTTTTCGGCAAGCAGTGCCGCTACTGCAAGAAGGAGATCCCGCATCTGGAGGCGCTCAAAAAACGCTACGGGGGGCGCATCGGCATCATCGGTATCCATATGCAGGGGCGCATGATGCCGCAGGAGCGCGCGCAGATTGCCGGGAAAGCGGGCTTCAACTACCCTGTGTTCGAATACGAAGACAACATGGCGATCGTCCAGCACATCGGTTCGCGCGCCCGTTTCAACGGGAGCATCCCCTTCAACATCGTCTTCAACGGCAAGGGCGAGGTGTCCGAGATCATCCCGGGGTATCTGAGCGACAAAGACCTGGAAATGATCTTC
Organism: Sulfurimonas sp. HSL-3221; assembly: GCF_021044585.1. GTDB lineage: Bacteria > Campylobacterota > Campylobacteria > Campylobacterales > Sulfurimonadaceae > Thiomicrolovo > Thiomicrolovo sulfuroxydans. The sequence continues at coordinate 878,427 of NZ_CP087998.1, forward strand.
AGCGAACTGCTCAAGAAGTGACTGTTAGGGTATGAGTGAACGCGGGAAGTTCGGCCTTATCCGGCAGCTGATCCGTGCGGTCGGCGCGCTCAGTGCCGCCGTACTGGGAGCGCTGGTCCTGCTGATCGTCTTTGACGCCACCCGCCGCTACCTGTTTCACGAAGGCTCCGTCGCGCTGCAGGAACTGGAGTGGCACCTTTTCGACGTCGTCATCATGCTCGGCGTCGCCTACGCCATGCACCGCGGGGCGCATGTGCGCGTCGACATCTTTTACGACCGCTTCTCCGAACGGACCAAACAGGTCGTGAACCTGGGGACAATGCTCTTCTTCGTGCTGCCCGTCTCCGCGCTGATCCTCTACGTCAGTTTTGATTTCGTCCTGATGAGTTTTGAGCAGATGGAAGCCTCCTCCGACCCGGGCGGACTCCCTTACCGTTTCGTCGTCAAGGCGCTTATCCCCCTGGCGTTTGCCCTGCTGATCCTGCAGGCGCTGCGTGAACTGGCCGAGGCATGGCATGCCCTGAAGGAGTCTGTGTGATCGCGCTGGCCATGTTCGTCATCGCGCTGGCGCTGCTGCTCTCGGGCATTCCCGTCGCCTTCGTTTTTGGCGGTGTCGCGCTGCTCTTTGCGCTGCTGATCCCCGAGCTCGGGCTGCAGGTCTTCAGCCTGCTGCCGTTCCGCATCTACGGCATCATGGGCAATACGACCCTGATGGCGGTCCCGCTCTTCATCGCCATGGGGCTGATACTGGAAAAATCGAAAATGGCCGAGAAGCTTCTCGAGACGATGAGCGGCCTCTTCGGAGGGCTGCGCGGCGGCTTGGCCGTCAGCGTCGTGCTCGTCGGTACGATCCTCGCCGCCTCGACGGGCATCGTCAGCGCTTCGGTCGTGATGATGAGCATTATCGCCCTGCCGCTGATGCTGAACGCGGGGTACGACAAAGGGCTGGCGTCGGGCACGGTCGCGGCCAGCGGGACGCTCGGGCAGATCATCCCGCCGTCGATCATTCTGATCATTCTCGGCGACGTCATGAACGTCAGCGTCGGCGAGCTCTTCATGGGGGCGGTACTGCCGGGCCTGGTGCTGGTCGGTCTTTATATCGTCTATATTCTGCTCTATGCAGCGCTGAAGCCCAAAGCCGCGCCGGCAGCGGCCCTTGGCGAACGCGTCGGCATCGTCAAGGCGCTGACGGCCATCGCCCCGCCGCTGCTGCTGATGGTCGCGGTCCTCGGTTCCATCTTTGCCGGGATCGCGTCGCCGACGGAGTCGGCGGCTTTCGGTGTCGTCGGCGCCCTTGCGCTTAGCGCCTTCAACCGCACCCTGAGCTATGCAATGGTGAGCTACGCCTTGCTGGAGACGGTCAAACTCAGCGGGATGATCTTTATGATCCTGATCGGGGCGACGGCTTTCAGCCTCGTCTTTAACGAACTCGGCGGCAGCGACCTCGTGCTGGAGTTCTTCAGCCGTGACATCGGGAACGTCTGGGTCTTTATCGGGGTCGCGATGCTGGCGATCTTTATCCTCGGCTTCTTTATCGATTTCATCGAGATCTCCTTTATCGTCGTGCCGATCCTCGTGCCCGTCATGCACGCCTTCGGCATCGATCCCGTCTGGTTCGCCATCCTCATTGCCCTCAACCTTCAGGCCTCCTTCCTGACCCCGCCCTTCGGCCTGGCGCTCTTTTTCCTCAAAGGGGCGGCCGGGTCGATGGTGACGACCCTGCAGATCTACCGGGGGATCATCCCCTTCATTCTGCTGCAGCTCCTGGCGATCGGCATCGTCATCCTTTTCCCCGACCTCGTCTTCGCCTTTATATAAACCCGGACAGGGAAACTGGTATACTGTGGAATAGGAGGTGAGAGATGCGTGAAAAATGGATGATACTCATGCTGCTGACGGGGACGGCGGTGGCCTTCGGTGCAGTGATCGCGACGCCGCCGATCCAGATGACCGGCAAGGTGCAGGCGGTACCCGAATATGTTGAAGTCGACCGGACGGGCTACATGGCGCCTGTTATTACGACACCGGCCGTCGAGATGCACGGCCGGACGCAGTAAAGGAGGCGATCATGAAACGCGTTCTTTTGACACTGCTCGTTGCCGCTGTTTCCGCCTGGGGCGCTCCGGTGGATTTTACATTCAAAGTCCCCGTCAAACTGGTCAAGGTCCGTTCGTCGGATGCGCAGGTGATGTGTACGGTCTACAACGCCCAGCACCAGTCCATTGCCGGGAAGTTCTTTCGTTTCGACCTCAACGGCGACGGCCAGTACACCTACAGCTATAATGGCACCGTCACGATCGAGATGTCCGTGCATTCGGGCAAAGATCCCCGCGACGGTGAGACCTACGAGTGCCAGCTCTCTTTGCTGCTTCCGTGGGCGTCGCCTCCCTGGCAGAAGCCGACATCGCAGGGCTCGGACATCTATTTGACACCGCAGCCCGGCACGCCCTTTGCGCCGCTTGTCTCAGGAAGTATCCCCAAGCCGAAAACGATTCCGCAAAGAGTGCTCCCGGACAAATACCGATCCCTGCACCCCATGAAACTCAAATGAGTCTGCCGGGGCCGCGGCCCGGCGCTGGAGTGCCTTTACACCCGCATACCTAAATTTAATCACGATGGAAAACCGATGTCACAGTACTTTACGAGATCCTTCCGGGTCGACTGGTCCGACGCCAACGCGAACGGCCGGGTGCACCTTCCCACCTATTTCCGCTATCTGATCGAGACGGCCTGGGACTGGGGTGCCGCGGTCGGTCTGGGCATAGAGGACAGCCGAAAGCTCGGCCTGGCCTGGGTGGTCCGCGAAACGCAGATCCATCTGCTTCGGCCCCTTCTCCCCGACGATACCTTCGAATTGACGATCTGGCTGGCCCATTGGCGCCGTGTCCACGGCACGCGTTATTTCGAACTTGTCCACAAGGCGAGCGGAGCGGTCATCGCCCAAGGGGCGCAGGAGGTGGTGACGCTGGACATGGAGAGTATGCGCCCCAAGGCGGTTCCAAAGGCGATCGTTGAGCGTATGACGATCGAGACGCCCCGCACGGTGCCGTACCGCCCCTTCCCGGTATTTAGCGACACGTCTGGGCGCGCCGTCCGCCAACAGAGAACCGTTACCTGGCAGGACCTCGATACGCTGGAGCACGTCAACAATACGAAGTATGTCGCCTTTGCCGAAGACGCCGCCGTCGCAGCATTGGCGGAGTTCGGATGGGCGCCGAAGGATTTCAAAGCGCAGGGACTGGCGGTGAAGAGTGACGGCGTCCAGATTCAGTACCTGACACCCGCCGTATGGGGGGAGACGCTGGAGCTTGAGACGCATTTGTCGGAGCTGGGCCCGGAAAGCGGCGTATGGCACGTCGCGATCGCGCGTGAAGGGGACCGCGAACCGGTCGCCCGGTGTGTCATCGCCTGGAGCATCGTCGATGCGACCGACGGCACGCTGCGGAAGATTCCGGAGGAGCTGTACGGGCGGCTCCATGCATATTTCACCCCTGCTGAAACGGCACTGCAGGGGTGAGACGATATCACGGCAGCGCTTCATATCTCTAATTTCATTCTGTGCATTATTATGCGCTATACTCCCTGCATGAAAGAGATTCTTTACGCGCCGTGGCGCACGGATTACATCAGCGGGCAGCCGATCGAAGGGTGTGTTTTCTGCCATATCAGCGAACATACCGAAGCGGACGAGGAGCTGCATGTCCTTTACCGTGACGAACACTGCTTTGCCGTGATGAACCGCTACCCCTACACCCCGGGGCATTTCATGATCATCCCCCATGTCCATACGGAAGCGCTCGAAAGCCTCGATCCGGAGGCGTGGCTCCGCATCAGCGCATTGGCGCAGCAGGGGGTCAGGATGCTCAAAGAGGGGTTCGGCGCACAAGGGGTCAACATCGGTATGAACCTCGGAAAGGCCGGAGGTGCGGGGATCGCCGAACATATCCATCTGCACCTCGTCCCCCGTTGGGAGCAGGATACGAACTTTATGACGGCGGTGTCGGAAACGCGGGTCTATTCGACGGATTTCGAAAAGATCTACCGCCGTCTGTTGGAACTGATCCCCCGCTATTTTGTATAGAAGAGGCGGATATCACTTTTTGTATCAAAAAAATATTCATTTCTTGTTTAATTTTATGTTCAATAGATATCAGATAGCATATGGGAATCTATAAGTGAAAGTGGGTAGAACCATGAAAGCAGTAATGACGGCCTTGGTACTTCTGTTCTGTACGGCGCTCTTTGCGACCGAAGCGGAGGCGGTGAACAAGGCAAGCACGGTGAGCTGGTACAAGAAGTCCGCTTCGGAGGGGAACCCGGAAGCGCAGTTCTACCTTGGCGTAATGTACAGCAAGGGTGCGGGTGTGACCAAAAACGATGATCTCGCCGTTTACTGGTTTAAAAAAGCCGCGGCGCAGAACCATGCGCAGGCGCAGCTGAACCTGGGCTATATGTACGAGTCGGGCAATGGGGTGAAGAAGAACTACGGCGAAGCGGTACAGTGGTACGAGCGTGCCGCCGAGAACGGCAGTTCGGTCGCCATGAACAACCTCGGGATCATGCACATGATGGGCATGGGGGTCAAAAAAGACAGCTACAAGGCATACAAGTACTGGCGCATGGCGGCCCAGCACGGCAACAACAACGCCTGGGACAACATTGAAAAACTGCGTCGTCTTGATCCCCAGGCGGTCCGCTGATAAGGGCGAAGGGAGAAGCGCGTGACTTCTGTCCTGCTTGAATTTTCCATGTTTCCGACCAGCGGCGACTGCCGGGACGGTGCTTCCGTGTCTGCCTATGTCAGCCGGATCGTCGATATGATCGACCGCAGCGGTCTGCCGTACCAGCTCACCCCGATGGGTACGATCGTCGAGACGGGGAGCGTCAAAGAGGCGCTCGCTGTCGTCGAGCAGGCATACGAGGTGCTGGGCGAGGATTGCGAACGGGTCTATTCGGCGTTGAAACTTGATATCCGAAAAGGAAAGGCGGGGCGGTTGAAAGGGAAGATCGACTCGGTAGAGCGGGAGCTTGGCCGCGACGTCAGCCATTGATGGTTGGCAGAATCTGAGTCTATTTCAATGGGGGGCGAAACACTGTGGCGCAGTTTACCTGCGCGCTCCTGCAAAGCGTAGATATCCGGGCTATAGCCTGAATACCGCAGCGTTAAAGATAATCAGCCGTTGCCGTCGTGGTCGTGTTCGGCGTGGTGTGCGTGAAGTTCCATCGTCACGCCCGAATGGATAAAGAGCGCGAAAGCGATCACCGTATAGAGCAGTTTCCCTGCCGTATCCCCCATCACTGTCCAGACAATCCCGAAAACAAAAGCGACTGAAAAGATGACGAACCAGTTCCGGTCGCGTTGAAACTGCGTTAATTCCTGCATAATAAACCCCTCCTCACTGTTGAAAGAAAAATAAGTATAACCTATTTTTTCTTTCGCGTCAGCACGTAGAGGAAGATCGCGCCGATGACGAGAAAAATGACGATCTTGATCTGGGTCTCTTCCAGCGTCTGCATCGGCGAACCTTAGTGGGTCTTGACGTAAAGGTTGGCGATATAATCGGAGAGGGCCTCGACCTGAACGGGTGTCAGATCTTTGACCTGGTTCTGCATCAGGGTTTTCATGGCGCCGCCGTAGGTGCCTTTCTGATAACCGATGATAGCGTCGGCAATGCGCTTGCTCTCCCATTCGCCGATGACGGCGGACTGGTTCAGGGCCATTTTCTCACCCTGGTTACCGTGGCAGGCGGCGCACTTCTGAAAAAGCAGTGCCGGAGAAGTTTCGGCAGCGGGAGCGCTTTGGACAACGGGTGCCTTTTCGGCAGCCGCGACCGACGTGTTGTCCGCGGCTTCCTTGACCGGTGTAGGCTCGGATACCGGTTCGGCTGCCGGTGCAACTGCCGGTGCGGGCGTTTCAACGGGGGCTTCGGCTTTCGGCGCGGCGGCGGGCGATGTCTTCCTTGAATCGTTACAGCCGGCGAGCAGGAGGAGGGCGGCCGAAAATGCAAGAGTTCTTATCAAAGGGAGCCTTTTTAAAAAAAGATGCCGCCATTGTACACTGTTAGAGCATTTGGGTCAAAGGTGCGCTTGAAATTTGTTTTTTGCTATAAAGTCAGCTTAAGCAACATGCGGTTTTTCGGGGGATCAAAGCAGTTCGATCATTCCCCGGTGGAGTGTGACGACGCCGTGATGCTCGAGCTCTTTGAGCAGTCGGCTGATCACTTCCCGTGATGAGCCGAGGTGGGCGGCAAGCTTTTCATGGGTGATGGGGATACGGGGGGTATTCTGCGCATGCAGCCACTCCCGGAGCCGATCGTCCAGTTTCTTGAAACGGACGTCTTCGACCAGTCCGGCCATGCATTCAAGCCGTTTGGCGAAGAGGGCGAATATGTAGTGCTGGTAGTCGCGCTCGGCCGTGTAGATCTGTTTGACGATCTCGGCGGGGAAGAGGTAGCCGCTGATCGGCCCGTCGGCGACGGCGCTCCCGATGGCAGGGGTCCCGGTAAAGGCGCTGTTGAGGTTGACGTTGCACTGTTCTCCGGGGCCGAGAAAGTAGAGGGTGATCTCCTGCCCCGATTCGTGGAGCCGGAAGACGCGGATACTCCCTTCGCCGAGAAAGAGGACCTGCGCGCAGCGGTCACCCTGGCCGAAGAGCTCCGCGCCGCTTGGGAGCCGGACCGCCCCCGCGTGGGCATCGACGAGGCGTCGAGATTCAGGTGAGAGGCGGCCGTAGCATGGGAAAGGTTCCATCGGGCTCCTTTCGGGGGTTTGACGGCCCCCGGTGCTGCAAAAGTATAGCAGATTATAATGGGTCACAAAGTATAATAGAGCCAAAAAAATCAGGACGAGAATGCAGTTTGAATCCTACCCGTTCGAAAAACTAAGTGCCCTGCTCGATCCCATCGAGCCCAACAGCGCCTACGCCCCGCTGACGCTGACCATCGGCGAGCCGCAGTTCGAGACCCCGGCCTTTATCCGGAATGCGCTGTGCGGCAGTGCCGACACCCTGCGCCGCTATCCGAAAACGGCGGGGGAGGAGATGCTCAACGGCGCCATGCGCGATTTCGTCGCACGCCGTTTCGGCGTGACGCTGGCAAACGACCAGCTCGTCTCCTGTTTCGGGACCCGAGAGGTGCTTTTCAATTTCCCCCAGTACCTCCTGTTTGACAAGCCCGATCCGGTCATGACCTTTACGAATCCCTTCTACCAGATCTACGAAGGGGCGGCGATCGCCAGCCGCGCGAAGGTGAACTACCTTAACCTCGACGCCGCCAACGGTTTCAAACCGCAGGTCGATCCGGCGGTCCTGCAGTCGAGCGACCTGGTGATCCTCAACTTCCCGAACAATCCGACCAGCAGCTGCCTCTCCCTCGAGGAGCTGGGCGAATGGGTCAAGCTGGCGCTGGAGTACGATTTCGTACTACTTAACGACGAGTGCTACAGCGAGATCTACCCGAACGAAGCCCCGGCGGGCATCCTGGAAGCGAGCGCGGCCGTCGGCAACACGGCGTTCAAGAACGTCCTGGCGCTCAACTCCATCTCCAAGCGCTCCAGCGCCCCGGGGCTGCGCAGCGGGTTTATCGCCGGCGATGCAACGATCCTGGAGGGGTACCGCCAGTACCGTACCTACATCGGCTGCGCGTCACCGCTGCCGCTGCAGACCGCCGCGGCGGCGGCCTGGGCGGATGAGGCGCATGTGGCCGAGGCCCGGGCCGTCTACCGCGAGAACTTCGAGATCGCGAAGGCAATCCTCGGCACGGCGGTCCCGGAGGCGACCTTCTACCTCTGGCTGGAGGTGGACGACGCGATCGCCTTTACCGAAAAGCTCTACCGCGACTACAACCTGAAGGTCCTGCCGGGCGAATACCTGGCCCGTACCGACGTCAACGGCAACAACCCGGGCAGGGGGCGCATCCGCATCGCGCTCGTCGAGAGCCCGGAGCGCACGCGCATGGCGCTCGAACGTATCAAGGAGGCGATGAATGGATAAGGCCGAAGCGCTGAAAGCGAAGATCCTCAAGGCGCAGGAGGCGGCGGATATCGCCGGGCTCTACGTCCTGGAGCAGGAGGCGAACGAATGTTTTGACGAAAAGATGCTGATCGCCTATTACGCCAATATCCTGGACCTGGCGCTGGAAAACCTCACAGACGCCCTGGGGGCCGCACGCCGCATGCAGATGACGGATGTGAAAGATTTTGCCACGCTGCGGGCCCTGTACGAGTATGCCGTGGAGCATTACAGTGCCGGCAAGGCCGCCGATGCGGCGGCGCTTTTCGAGATCCTGGCGGGGCTCAGCGACGACGCCCGTTTTTCCGAAGCGATGACGCGGCACAAGGCGTACGCCGAGCGGATACCCGATTTCGGCCAGTTCCTCGACGACGCGGCGGACCTGGAAGCAACCCAGCAAAACGGGACCTTCTATATCAGCGCGTTCCGCGTTGACGACAACGGGACGGGCGAATCGTGAAGATCCATTTTATCGGCATCGGGGGGATCGGCATCTCCGGATTGGCGCAGTACATGGACCATAAAGGCAACAAGGTCAGCGGCAGCGATATCGCGGAGAACCGTATTGTACGGCAGTTGAAAGAGAAGGGGGTCGCCATCACCATCCCCCACGATGCCAGCGCGATCACGGACCAGGACCTCGTCGTGCATTCGGCGATTATCAAACCGACCAATGTCGAAGTCGCGGCGGCGAAAGCGAAAGGGATCGAGGTGCTCCCGCGCCGCGAAGCGCTGCTGCGCATCCTGCAGGACAAAGAGGTCTATGCCGTGGCGGGGGCCCACGGCAAAAGCACGACGTCGGCGATCCTGGCGGCCATCATGGAAGGGTCCGCCATTATCGGGGCCGAGTCCAAGGCGTTCGGCTCGAACGTACGCTACAACGATACGAATGACCGGCTCATCTTCGAAGCGGACGAGAGCGACGGCAGTTTTCTGAACGCCAACCCCTACTGCGCCATCGTCACCAACGCCGAACCCGAGCACATGGAGTATTACGAGTACGACTACGACCGTTTCTATGACGCCTATCGCCGCTTTATCGCTTCGGCCGCGATCCGGGTCATCAATGCGGAGGATGAATTTCTCTCGACCATAGAAGGCGATGCGATCCGGCTCTATCCCAGCCGGGACATCTCGGAGGTGGAATACGTGTTGCACGACGGCGAACCGCATACGCGCTTCCGCCTGAAAGATCTGGGGAGCTTCGACGTCTGGGGCTTCGGCGAGCATATCGCCCTCGATGCGGCGCTGGCGATTCTCGCCGCAGTTGAGACGATGCCCGTGGAAACGGTCCGCGAGAAGATCCTCGGCTACCGAGGGATCAAGAAGCGCTTCGACATTATCGACGGCGGGGAGAAATGCGTTCTGATCGACGATTACGGCCACCACCCCACCGAGATCGCTGCGACGATGGCCTCGGCGCGCACCTATGCCCGCCTGCTGGGTCTGGAGACGATTACGGCAGTCTGGCAGCCCCACAAGTATTCGCGCACCATCGACAACCTCGAGGCGTTTTCGCATTGTTTCGAGGGGGTGGACCGTCTGATCATCCTGCCGGTCTGGGCGGCGGGGGAAGAGCCCCGCATCATCGATTTCGAAGGGGTTTTCAGCGCCTACAGCCCGCTGCTGGCCGACCGCGTCAAACGCAGCGGTTGCGGTCTTGAAGTGCTCAAAGAGGGTACAATTGTCGAAACGCCGGCATCGGGCCTGATCATCGGCTTCGGCGCCGGGGACATTACCTACCAGCTCCGGGGAGAAAAATGAGTTACGTCTATATCGTCGCCGTCATTGCACTGCTCTATGCGGGGATGCACTTCTTTACCGAACTGAGCCACCGCCAGAAGCTCTCCATGGCCGCTGTAGTGCTGCTCATCATCATGGGCGCAGTGGCCTGGAACCGCTCCGTGGATGCGCAGCAGGAGCATGTCCGTGCCGTCATTTTGAAATTCAACCAGCACCAGACGCTTGAATGCCGCGGGGTGGAGGTCAGTGACCGCACCTTTACGCTCAGCGTCGGCACCCAGAGCTTTATCGCCAACGCGGGCACACCCCACGCCGGTCAGATCTTCGACGCCGCAGGGTGCCGATGAGCGCTTTCGGCCATCTGCTCGATCAGCTCGATCTTCAGGCCCACGTCGCCGAGATCGAAAGCTTCCTCAGCCGTAAAAAGCCCCTCTATATCGAAGGGGACCAGGGACGCCACTACCAGTACATCCGCGCCCTTGACGCCCTCGAATTTCCCGCCCCGCCGAAAACGACCGCCTTCGATACGATCCTGATCCACCTGAAAAAGCAGGGGGTGCTCAGTTTCGAACAGATCTTCGAGCTTATCAAGGTCGTACGCTACTTCCGCACCCTGCGCAACAAAGGCTTCGAAGGGATCATCGGGGAGTGGATGGCCTCCGTCGTCATCCCCGACAGCTTCAAGGAGGTCGAGCGCCACTTTGATGAGAAGGGACACTTCAAAGAGGAGCTCGACGAGGAGCTCTTCGCGATCGCCGAACGGATCAAGGCGCAGAAGGGCGATATCGCGGCGCAGATGAAACGGCTGCTCTATGCGGACAGGCTACGCAGCTACCTCGTCGATACCCAGGTGCACTACATCAACGACGAGGAGTGTCTGCTGGTGCGCGGCGGTTTCAGCGCCGTGCTCAAAGGCAGCGTCGTGGGCCGGACGGGGGCGGGCTTCTTCTACGTTACCCCCGACACCCTGCTCAAATCGAAAGAACAGATCCGCGCCCTGACCCAGGAGCGCGATGCACGCTACTACGAGTACGCCAAGGGCTTCTCGGCGCAGCTGCGCGAATTGCAGCCCTTTATCGGCTTTATCGACAAAGAGTTCGACCGCCTGGACCACTACCAGGCCCGGGTGCTTTTCGCCCGTGCCAAAGGGCTGCATATTGTCGCGGCACAGCCGGGCGAGGCGATCGTGCTTGAGTCCTTCGAGCACCCGGCCCTCTCCAACCCCAAACCCGTCAGCCTCGATTTCAGCGCTTCGGTGCTGATGATCACCGGGGTCAACGCGGGGGGAAAGACGATGCTGCTCAAATCGATCCTCTCGGCGGCGCTGATGGCCAAGTACCTGTTGCCGATGAAGCTCAATCCCCACCGTTCGCGCATCGGGTCGTTCAAACAGATCGAAGCGGTCATCGACGATCCCCAGAACGTCCGCAACGACATCTCCACCTTCGCCGGGCGGATGCAGCAGTTCTCCCGCCTTTTCGAACGCAAATCGGCCCTGGTCGGGGTCGACGAGATCGAACTGGGTACGGACAGCGACGAAGCGGCGGCGCTTTTCAAGGTGATCCTCGACGACCTGATCCGCCGGGGGCAGAAGATCGTCGTCACGACCCACCACAAACGGCTCGCCTCACTGATGGCCGACCGCGACGACGTCGAATTGGTTGCCGCGGTCTACGACGAGGAGCGCCGGGTCCCCACCTATGACTTCCTGCAGGGGATCATCGGCAAAAGCTACGCCTTCGAGACGGCCCTGCGCTATGGGATCGCCCAGGGGATCGTCGTGCGCGCCAAGGAGGTCTACGGCGAGCAGCACGAGAAGCTCAACCTCCTTATCGAACGAGGGAGCGAACTGGAGCGGGCGCTGCGGCGCAAACACGCCGACGCGGACGAACGGCTGGAGCGGCTGGAGGAGCGGGAGCGTGCACTGAAGGATGAACGCGAGACCCTGCGCCGGGAGTACGAGGAGCTCGAACGCCGCCTGCGCGGCGAGTTCCGGCAGGCGATCGACAGCGCCAAAGCGGCGGCCAAGGCCGGGGATACGGCGGCGATCCACCGGGCGATGAACGAAGCCAACAAACAGCTGCCCGAAAAGCGCGAAGCGAAGCAGAAAACGGCCCCCGTCGCCCTCAACGTCGGAGATGAGGTCAAGTACCGCAAGCAGCGCGGCGTCATCGTCGCGCTCAAAGAGAAGGAAGCGACGATCGAGGTCGAGGGGATGCGGCTGCGGGTACGGCGCAACGAACTCAAGCCCGCCGGAAAGGCGGCTGCGCCCAAACCGAAGGTACAGGTGAGCAACAAGGTCGAAAAACGCGGCGGACTCAAGCTCGACCTGCACGGCATGCGGGCCGAACAGGCCCGTGAAAAGATGGACGTCTTCATCTCGGACGCCCTCATCCAGGGGTGGGACGAGGTGATCATCTACCACGGCATCGGCACGGGCAAGCTCGCCTATGCCGTCAAAGAGTTCCTCAAAGAACACCCCAGCGTCAAAAGTTTCGAAGACGCCCCCCCGCAGCTGGGCGGTTTCGGGGCAAAAATCGTTCACCTCTGATATAATATCCACTAATGTACTTGGCCCGGGAACGCCTTGCTGCCGGGCCGGATGGAGAGGTGACGTCTACTGTGAACCGTCTTGCTGCCGTGACGCTGGCCTTGGGAGTGATAGGGGGGTGCGCGCAACTGGACGGAAAAGAGATATCCTCCGCGGCGACCGGCCTGCCCGGAAGCCTTTCCCTCAAGCAATCCTTTGTAGTGCGGCAACTCGACAACGGCGCTACCTACCCGCAGACCCCCTATGTCCTGACATTGAGCGAAGGCAACTACGAGCAGGGACAGTACCGCATCGACGGCGGGCTCCTGCTCTACAAGGGGCATGGCGGCAGCGGCGTGAGCCTCAACCAGATAGCCCTGGTCTACTGGGGAGATGATTTCGACTTTAGGATAGGCAAATTCGTTTCCAAAACGGGGGTGCTTGACTATCTGAGCGGCATGGACCTTCTCAACCCGGTCCAGGTGGACTTTTTTGACGATCCGAATATCAACCTCCGAAGGCTCCCGCAGTGGATGGCGGAGCTCTCCTGCTTCGTCGGGGAGAGTGCTCTGCTCAGAGTGACTCTCCAGCCCTTTGATGGGCGGACACAGAGCTACATTTCGACGTATGTGGGATACCTGCTCGACAGTTACCTTCCGGACTATTTTGAACAGCTCAGCCGAAACAGTGCGGAAGGGACGGCGATCTACCGGGAAGTGTTCCTGCCGCTGTACCGCGACGGCATCAGCCCCGCGCTCAAAAGCGATATCGACGCGCAGTACAACGAGCGCGGGCTGGCTGTCGAAAAAAGCACGATCCAGGTGCTTGCCGAGAGCAGCGATGCGGGGACCACGCTCGGCGCGGTCTGGACGAACCGCTACTCGGAGGTACCCTATATAGAGGTCGATCAGCAGCTGCTTGACTTGATCGGGGCGCTTCCGGATGGACAAAACAGCGGAGAATCGTTCCGGGCGTACCTGGATCAGCCGGACCTCAACCCCATCAAGGGTGTCAGGGGCTTTCGCTACAACCAGTACTCCCTCTATGCGGAGGGTACGGTCAATACGTACGGCGTTCGCGCCGAAGCGAGTGTGCGCGACAGGGTGCCGACACTCAACACCTTCAGCCCCCTCGCCATGGTCGGTTTCGGGGTGGACCGGCAGGCGGGGAGCTCCTATTTCGACCTGGAGGTGCAGTGGGGCTACCTCAAACAGTACCGCCAGAGCGTGCTGGCGACCGTATTGCTGAACAAGTTCGACCTGACGGTCTACAGGGGGGTGGCCGTGCGTTTCGACCACTACCTGATCACCGGCTGGTATGCGGGCAACGCCACCGCGGTGATGCTTCCCAATCTCGTGTTCACCCGCGGCGCCTTTGAAGTCGATCTGCATGCCCTCTACCACTCTGACGACAAAGCGTACAACACCGTCGGGTTTACGCTGAGGGCGACGTTTTGAAGCTTGGACTGAAAACGGGTGCACTGCTGTTACTGCTGCTGTTCGGTGCGGCCTTGATGCGGCAGGTTGAGGTGCGTACGGTGGACTGGAGCCGTTTTTTCCCCGGAACGCCTGCTTCGGCGATGCCGCAGCAGTGGTTTACGGCGGAGCGGCAGTATCTTTTTACCGCGCTCCCGGATGAGGCCCCCCTGCATACGTGGCGTTCGGAGGGGCTGATCGCGGACTTTTACCGCATCGACCGGCAGGGCCTTTACCTGATGACGTTCAACCGGGAAAACCAGAACGCCGTCCTCGCACGGGTCGGGGGGTATCCGCACAGCGGCACCGCCGTCGTCGGTGCCCTGCTGCTGCAGGGGTTTTTCGACGACATGGTCTTTTACCTGTATGCGATCGTGCCTTTTCTGCTTCTGCTGCTTTGGCTGCTGACATCGCTGGAGTACCTGCTGAACATTCTCATCGAGATCGGGGCGTTTACGGTGTCACTGCTCGCCGTGCTGGTGACCGGCGGCGTCGCCGTCGACCCCGCCGCGCTGCTGGCGGTCGTTTTTCTCGTCATCTACGCGTTGACCCTTTTCAACTATCTCCACTCCGGGGAGATCGGCAAACACCAGCTGGCGTTCGGCATCACCCTCTCGGTCGCCACGACCGCTTTGAGCTCTCTTTTCCTCTATGCGTCGGATTTCGGGCTGGTCAGTACGTTCGGGAAGATGATGCTGATCGGGCTGGGGGTGCTCTACGGTTATCTGATCGGACGGCTCTACCTCTTCAGGCCGCTGCGTCTCGTGTTCGGCTGGCGCCGCCGATGGCATGTGGACGATGCCCGGGTGAAAAAGGGGCTGCTGTTTCTCGGCGCCGCCGCCGTTACCTGCGGCTTCGTCTGCGCGAAGGCTCCCTCTGTCGATCTGAACCCCATGAACCTTATGCAGCCGACGATGGCGGCGTACAAGCGCATTGCGGCGTTCGAGTCCGGCCATTTGCCGACGCTGCCGTTCGTCGTCCGCCTACGCGCGCAGAAGGGCGACTTCTCCGAGCTTGAAACGACCCGGGAACTCGCCGCACTGACGGCGCGGATTGCCAGCGCAGTGCCCGGGGTGCTGCTGGGGAGCCTTCCGCTGGGGTATGAACGTTTTGCGGGATCGCCGCTTCGCGATGCGACGCCCGATGCCTACGCCCAGTACCTCCTTGCCCTGGAGTGGCTCGACGGCGGCCTGCCGCTGCTGAGTGCGGATCAGCGCGAGACCTATATGACGCTGAGTATCCCGATCACGACGCCGTCGTATGCGATTGCCGCCATGCTCAGGCGGCTGCAGGCGATCGGGGAGGCTTCAGCCGATTTCTCGGTCGGCATACTGGGCAAGATTGCCGATTTCGAACACTTCCTGAGACGTTTCTTCGGGGAGTTCCTGATCGGTGTCGGCATCTCGCTCGGGTTCGTCGTGCTCTTTTTCCTGCTTTACTGCCGGACATGGAAGAGCATCATCGTCGTCGTGCCGCCGCTGCTTTCACTGCTGCTGCTGGCAAGCGTTCACCGCCTGCTGGGGATGGACTTCACCATGATCACGCTGCTTGGCACTGTTCTGTTCATCGGGCTGGTGACGGATTCGATCATCCATCTTTTCATCTGCATGAAACAGGAGGGGTATGCCTGCATCGGCAGCGTGATGCGTCCGATCATCGTCTCGAACACGACGATGCTGATCGGGCTGGGCGGAATGCTGTTCGGCGGAACGATGATCCAGCGCTTCGGCATGGAACTCGGGATCCTGCTGGCGGCGAACCTCGCCGTCGTGGTCTACCTACTGCCGCTGCTGCTGAAGCGCTACTTCATCCGCTGCAGGTGAGCTTAGAAGCTGCAGCGGTGCAGACGGTTGTGATGAAAAAGCCCCTGTTTGATATCGCGCGAGACGCTCTCGGTGTCAACCATGTAGGTCAGCTTGCGTGACTTGATGAGGTCGTTGACCTGCCAGCGGGTGATGAGCAGCTGTTCATCAATGCGGTTGACCGCGTCGACGGAGACGATTCGCTGCAGCTGACCCCCTTTGAAGATTTCGACTTTTCTGATCACGGAGGTCGCGGCGTCGATGTAGTAGACCGAGCGGTTCCCGTTTCGCCGCAGTGTCACCTTGTAACAGGCAGCGCCGTCGAACTGTGTCTCCTCCAGCGGATCGAATGTCCCTGTCTTCGCGTCCAGTTCGGCGTAGGAGATCCCCATGCCGACGGCTTCGCTCTCCTCTTCCTGTTCGGGGATGATCCGTACGCGTTTCAGAGCGGGGAAGTAGATGGCGTTACTGCTGCTCTCCTGCTCCCGCTCGATGAGGATGGCGGTGCATTTGATGGTTTGCGGGGAGCGGAAACGGATGAGGAGCGATGAGGCGTCCCCCGTCTGCCGTTCGGCGACCATAAAAGAGCGCTCCTGTAGGTTGCCGCTGTTCTCCACGGTCATCGTGACGTCGAAACGCAGGTTGCCGAACGAGAAGAGTTTCGCGCTTTTTGCATAGACGGCCTCGGCGCTCTCCGAAGCGCACAGGCTGAGTCCGGCCCAGGTAAGCAGGGCGGCTATACGGTGCCACAGCATGTCACACCGTCGTATTGGTATCGGATGCCTGCGCGGTGTGCGTCGCAACCCACTCCAGTGCGCGCAGGGTGATCTCGCGCAGGAGGCTCTGATTGTCCAGCACCGCCAGGGCATACTCCTGCATGTTCGCCATCATCTGCTCCATCGTGCCCGCGACGACGGTGACGATCTGGTCCTCCGCCGCCGGCGTATACCATTCGCGGTCGAGAATAAGCGCCATCCCCGTCAGCATGAGGTTGGTGATGGTCTTCATCCCGTCATAGATCAGCAGCCCGAAATCGAGGATCAGCATCTCCGTATAGACGATCAGCTGTTCGGTGTAGACGATCCGGTCCGCCATCTCGCCGATCCGGTCGGCCATCTGGCCGATCTGCACGGCCATCCAGAGGATCCGGTCGGCCATGACGCCGACCTCCTCGCCGCGGGAGGCGAAGAGGTAGCCGAACTCCATCCCCTTCATCGCGAACTGGTAGGCATCCTCCTCGATATCCATCGTAAAGCTGTAGGCGAGGTCGGCCATATGGGTGGCAAAGTCGTAGGCGTCGCTTGCCGTCTGGGCGGTAAAGCTGTAGGCGAGGTCCGCCAGATGCGATGCAAAGGCAAAAGCGTCGGTCTCCGTCTGGGAAGCGAAATCGGAAGCCTGGGTCGAAAAGGTGACGGACATCGTGGCGATCAGGTCGAAGAGGTCGCGCCAGGAGGCACCGCCATCAAGAAGGTCGCGGAGCTGATCGAAATAGCTGGCGCTCTCCGTCGAGTAGACGGTGCCGCTTTTCAACATTCCCTGCACCTCTCTCGTATAGGTCGTAAAGGCATCCGTCTGCGGCAGGGCACCGGCACCGAACAGCGTGAGGAAGGTCTCGGCATCGCTCCCCTCGGCAAATCCCTCCTGCACGACCCCTTCCGCCGTGACCGCCTGCGCGCTCAGCATCGTGAAGAGCTGGCGTACGACGACGGAGATGACGGCGAGGGAGACGGAGCGTTTTTTGAGGGTATCAAGCGAGGCTTGCTGCTCCGCGCTCAGTGTGTAGTGTTCGGTAGTAGGGTCATAGCCGTCCTGGAGCGACGCCAGCAGCGCTTCGGAATGGCTCTTCGTCGTGCCGATAACCGCGCCGACCGCGCCGCCGACGACCTTGAACAGCAGCGCGACCAGGGCGCTTTGCACGGAAACCGATCCGAGGAAGGTTTCCATCTGCAGGGTCTCATCGGGTGTCATTGTGCCGGCGGACACCGGGGAGACCGCCGCCGTACCGGCCGCCGCGAGTTTTTCGAGGGAGAAGAGCCCCATGAGCGCCACCGCGGCGATCGCCATCTTCGCAAAACTCAGCAGGGTATCGCTGCTGCTCTCGAAGCTCAGATCGGCAGCCGTCTTGTCCGCAATGATTTTGAGCAGCTTGTCGACGGCAAAGTAGGTGAGGGTGGCGTAAAGGAGGGCCCGGGCGTCTTCATTGTCAAAGAGGCTTTTGAGGTAGTTGAAAAAGCCGTTCATGGCGATCCTGATGGCATCGAAGATGTATTGGAGCGCATCGCCGGCCGCCTCTTTGAGTTTGGCAAGGAGATTGTCGAAATCGCTGAACTCCGACGGGGTCTCCGTCGCCGTACGGTAGTGCGCCGATGCCGCGGCGACATCCGGCGCACTCTGTGTTGTCTCCTGCAGGCGATTCTGGTAGTCGAAAAGGCGCATGGTCGCCAGCAGTTTCACATACTGGTGGCCGAACTGCTGATGGGCGAGGCTGCCGTAGGTTTCGTATTTGCGCCACATCGACTCCGTCTCGTCGCTCTGGAAAAACAGCGCATTGAGCGGGGAATCGGCCGGCAGGGTCGGGGTCGTCGCGGCGAAAAAGCTGCTGATGTCGACCGGGGTAGGCTGTGCCGTTGTCCGCAGCGGGGAGGCATGGGTTCCGGTGAGGCCGCCGAGAAGGTTTTCGATCTCGGCGACGGTGCTGTCGTTTTGCGTTTTGGCCGCTTGCAGCAGTGCGACACGTTGATCGATGGGAGAGAGGGCCGTACCGCCGCCGGAGCCGCCGCAGCCCGATAAGAGATTGATCGCAGGGAGTGAATAGAGCGCGATCGCGCTTGTTGAGAGAAACTTCCGTCTGTTCATGAGTCACCTTTCAGTTCCGTTAGGCCGCAGCTCCGTGCCATGCGTTTGCGGAGCTGCGGCACACAATAACACTCTTCATCCGAGGAAATAAGTCAAAGGGGGAGCCAAATCGCCCCGTGCCATGGACGCGAAGAGCACCAGGATGCCGAGCACAGGCACAGCATAAGAGAAGATTACTTAATTTTCATGGCTTAAATCATAAAAAATAATTATATTTAATGGCGCTGATACGGCGTTGCGGCGGCGGATATCGGAAGAGTGAATAGCGTCATGTCGACGAAAGAGAGGGAGCGTGGGGAGGCGGTAAAGGCGGCAGCTGCAAACGCACCCTGGATGGCATCGGGGTGGGAGGAGCCGTCGGACTCAGCCGGCTTCGTTGCCGGAGAGGAACTTCGCCAGGTCGAGGTCGTAGAACATCGTGTGGCGGCGGAATTTGTCGTAGGCGTAGCTCTCGATGAAGGAGCGGGCCATCGGCGGCATCGACGTGATCATGGCAAAGAAGGACTCCATCTCGTCGACGAGCTGTTCGTGGTCGCCGGTATGTGTCTCCCGTTCGGAGTAGAGGTGCTTCATCATCAGCTTCTCCTCTTCGGCAAAGTGGCGTTTTGTTTCGGTGATCCATTCGCGGAAGAGGGCGCTGTCGATGGCGCCTCCCTCCATTTTCTGAAGCTGTTCAAGCATCTGCAGGAACGTCTCGTGTGCTGCATCCATTACTTCGATATTCAGGCGAAGATCGTGTGTCATAACGCCTCCTTTGTAGACTTCTGGTTATCAATGCATATTATATTCTTTTTCGCCCTTTCCTGCACCCCTTTACTCTCAACAAGCTTCGTTATAATCCTCTGCAAAAAAGAGCAACAAAGATGACGGCTGAAACCTACCGCGAAAGCGTGGCGCTGCTGAACCGCTACGCCTACCACTATTATGTCCTCGACAATCCCATTGCAAGCGACGAGGAGTACGACAGGCTCTACCATGACGTCCTGGCGTACGAGGAGGCTCATCCGGAAGCGGTGCTTCCCGATTCGCCGACGCAGCGGGTCGGCGGGGTGCCGCTTGAGGGGTTTGAAAAGGCCGCCCACCGCAGCCGCATGTGGAGTCTGGAGGATATTTTCGACGCCGAGGGGCTGCAGAAGTGGCTGGAGCGGGTCGCAAAGCTTGCCGACAACGTCACTTTCTACTGCGAGCCGAAGTTCGACGGGGCGAGCCTCAACCTGATCTACGAGGGCGGCCGCCTCGTGCAGGCGATTACCCGCGGCGACGGCACCATCGGCGAAGAGGTGACGCAGAACGTCAAAACGATCCGGAGCGTCCCCCTCGCCATCGATTACGAGGGGCGTATCGAGATCCGCGGCGAAGTCGTCATCTTCAAAGAGGAGTTCGACGCGATCAACCGCGAGCGCGAAGCGCAGGGCGAAGCGCTCTTCGCCAACCCGCGCAACGCCGCCGCGGGAAGTCTGCGCCAGCTCGACCCGAAGATCACGGCGGCGCGCAACCTTGTCTTCCTGCCTTACGGCATCGGCGAAAATACGCTCGACATCCCGCTGCTGAGCAAGCGGATGGAGTGGATCTACGCCCTGGGGTTCCGCAAACCGCCGCTACACCGCGTCTGCGAGGGCTATGACGACATCGAGGCCATTTATGAGGAGATGAAAGTCACCCGGGATGATTTCGCGATGATGCTCGACGGCATGGTCATCAAAGTCGACCAGGTTGAGGCCCAGGAGGATATGGGCTATACGGTCAAGAACCCCCGCTGGTCGGTGGCCTACAAGTTCCCGGCGATCGAGAAGATGACCCGGGTCCGGAACGTCATCCTTCAGGTGGGGCGTACGGGCGTCGTCACCCCCGTGGCCGTCGTCGAACCGGTCGATATCGAGGGGGTCGTCGTCGAACGCGCGACCCTGCACAATTTTGACGAGATCGGACGCAAGGATATCCACATCGGGGACCACGTTATCATCCTGCGCAGCGGCGACGTCATCCCGAAGATCATCAAGGTTATTCCCGAACGGCGCGACGGCACGGAAAGGGCGGTTGAGCGTCCGACGCGCTGCCCGGTCTGCGGCAGTGAACTGCTGGACGAAGGGGCGCTGATCAAGTGCCAGAACCTCTCCTGCGAAGCACGGGTCGTGAATGCCATCATCTATTTCGCCTCCAAGCAGTGCCTCAACATCGACGGCCTCGGCGACAAGATCGTCGAGGCCCTCTACCGGGCGGGGCTGGTCAAAGGCGTCATCGATCTCTACGCACTTTCGCTCGAAGCGCTGCTGGAGCTCGAGGGGTTCAAAGAGAAGAAGAGCAAGAATCTGCTCGACGCCATTGAAAAGAGCCGGGGCACGGCGTGCTGGCGCTTTGTCAACGGGCTGGGAATAGAGCACATCGGCGAGGTCGCTTCGAAACAGCTCTGCGACACCTTCGGCCTGGCGTTCCCCGACGCGACGGAGGAGGCGCTGCTCGCCATCGACGGTTTCGGCGGGGAGATGGCGGCGTCGGTGCTCGAATTTGTCCGGGTCAACCGGGAACAGATCGAAGCGCTGCGCGGTGTCGTCCGGCCGGCGGCCCCGGCGCAGAAGACCGAAGCGGCGGAGAATCCCTTCAAGGGGAAGACGGTCGTGCTCACCGGCTCGATGAGCCGTCCCCGTCCGGAGATCAAAACCGACCTGGAAGCCCTGGGGGCCAAGGTCGTGGGCAGCGTATCGAAAAAGACCGATTACGTCATCTACGGCGAGGACGCCGGCAGCAAGTACGATAAGGCGGTGTCGCTGGGCGTGGCGACCCTTACGGAAGATGCGATGAAACAGATGCTACAATAGACCGATGAAAACACCCGAAGAGAATATTGTCGCCAGCGACTACCAGGAGATCTTTGAGCTTCAAAACGCCATCTTGGAGAAGGTGGCCGAAGACGCCAGCAAAGAGGCCGTGCTCGAAGAGCTCTGCTTGCTGCAGGAGAAAATGGTCCCGGGCAGCATCGCATCCGTCATCCTCGTGAACCCGAAGGACGGGAAACTCTACATCGAAGCGGCGCCCTCGCTCCCCGACGAAGCACTCAGCGTCTTCGACGGATTGCCACCGGGGCCCCACAACGGCTCCTGCGCCAACGTCGTGCTGCGGAACGAACCGCAGTTTGTCTGCGATATCAGTTGCGACGAACGCTGGCAAAACATGATGGAGGTCGCGCAAAAAGCGGGCCTGAACGCCTGCTGGTCCATGCCCGTCGTCCTGGAGGGGAAGACGGTCGGCACCTTTGCGCTGACCTCTTTCCAGGAGCGTGTGCCGACCCCGTTCCACAAGATGCTGCTCACCGTCGCCGCACGGATCGTCAGTATCGTGCTGAAGCGGGAACAGAACCGCGAAAAGCTGAGTTTCCTCGCCTTTCACGACCCGCTGACGGGGCTGGTGAACCGCGCAATGTTCGAGGAGCGGCTGAAACATCTGATCATCCGTTCGGAGCGCAACGAAAGCAAAGCCGCCCTCTTTTTCATTGATCTGGACCGTTTCAAATACCTCAACGACACCTACGGGCATGCCACCGGCGACCGTCTCCTGGTCGAAGTGGCAAAACGCCTCGGCGAAAACGTGCGCAACGGAGACACGGTAGCGCGCTTCGGGGGGGATGAGTTCGTCCTCCTTTTCGAAGAGGCTGAAGAGAGGGAGACGGTGATGGAGGAGGCGCGGCGGATGATCGAAGCTTTCGGCGAGGCGTTCCAGATCGGCGAGCAGCGTTTTCACATCTACGGCAGCATCGGCATCGCGATGTTCCCCGAGGACGGGGAGGATGCCCAGACCCTGCTGAAGCACGCCGATACGGCGATGTATCAGGCCAAACAGGCGCAGGATCACATCCGTTTCTACACCCCGCAGATGAGCGAACAGACCTTCAAGAGCCTCGTGCTGGAGAAGGAGCTGCGTGAGGCGATCCACAACAACGAGTTCGTCGTCTATTACCAACCCGTTTTCGAAGGGAGCGGGACGAGCATCCGGGGGGCAGAGGCGCTGGTGCGCTGGCAGCACCCCGAACGCGGTCTCCTGCTTCCGGGCGAATTCATCCCCTTTGCCGAAGAGACGGGGCTCATTTCGCGGATCGACAAGATGGTCCTGACCCAGGTTATCGGGGACCTGCGGCGCTGGCATGCGATGTCGATCAACCGGATCATCCCGCTCTCGGTCAACATCTCCGGGCGCCATATCAACGAAAAAGACGTGACCCGGCTGACGGAGATTCTCAACCGCAGCGCATTGGCCCGTGACTACATCGGGCTGGAACTGACGGAAACCTATCTGATGCAGTTCGCCGAAGAGACGGTCGTGCAGCTCGAACGGCTCAAACATGCCGGCGTCAGACTGGCGATGGACGATTTCGGCAGCGGCTATTCGTCGCTGGGATACCTCAAGCGTTTCAAGATCGACACGCTCAAGATCGACCAGCTCCTGGTGCGCGACATCGTTGAAAACCCCGAAGACCGTTCCATCGCCGAGGCGATTATCAAGATGGGCCACAGTTTGGGGCTGCAGATCGTCGCCGAGGGGGTCGAGACCCTGGAGCAGCTGGAGCTGCTCAAATCGCTGGAGTGCGACGCCCTGCAGGGGTTCTATTTCGACCGGGCCCTCCCGCCGGACATCTTCGAAGCGAAATACCTCCGGAGAAACCGGTGAGGGGTGCGGCTGTTCTGCTGGCGGCGACGCTGCTCTGCGCCGCCGATCGCAGCGGCCCCTACCTGGAGGCCGGTGCGGGGCTGGGCGGTTATAACGACGACGGACGCCGGGCGACGATCTCGACGGAAACCGTCCCGCAGTACCGTTTCGGGGCCGGGGCGTTTATCAACCGTCACCTCTCCGTCTCTTTGCAGTATGCCCAGTTCGGCGATTTCGAGGGGAAGACGGGTGCGGGGGAGACCTCGCGGGAGGCTTTCAAGGTCTTGTCGGCGGACGTGACCGGGCACTATCCCCTTTTCAATGAGACGGTGGATATCTTTGCCCGTTTCGGTGCGGGGGAGCTCTACTGGGACCAGAGCCGCCCCGAGCGCAAAAGCAGTTCGGCCGGGACACTGGTTTACGGTATCGGCGTCGGCATCCGGGCGCTGTCGTGGCTGACGGTGAACGCCGGGTACGACTTCTACCAGTTCGGCATGGATGAAAACGGCACCTCCTATAAGATGAATCTCGGCAGCGCCTACATCGGGTTGCAGGTGCAGTTTTAGTGCGTCTTGACCACTATCTCGTCGAAGCGGGGCTGGCACCGACTCGCTCGAAAGCGCAGCAGCTGGTCAAATCCGGGAGCGTCACCGTCGACGGCAGCGTGGTGACCAAGCCGGCATTCGCCGTCGAATCCCAGCAGGTGGAGGTGACCGAGGCGATGCCCTACGTCAGCCGCGCGGCGCTGAAGCTCAAAGGGTTCCTGCCGTCGCTGCCCTTTGACGTTACGGGGATGAGTGCCCTCGATATCGGCGCCTCGACGGGGGGCTTCACCCAGGTGCTGCTTGAAGCGGGTGCGGCAGCGGTCGATGCCGTCGACGTCGGCCGGGATCAGCTCCATCCCGACATCAAGGCGGACCCGAGGGTGCGGAGCTTCGAACAGACCGATATCCGCCGTTTCATGCCGGACCGGACGTATGATGTCGTCACCAGCGACGTCTCCTTTATCTCCCTGCACCATATCCTTGACGACGTGGAGCGTCTGGCGGGGCGCTGGATCGTGCTGCTGTTCAAACCGCAGTTCGAGGTCGGACGCGAAGCGGCGCGGGACAGGAAGGGGGTTGTGACGGATCCGGCGGCCGTGGCGAAGGCGATGGCCGATTTCGAAGCAGCCTGTGCGGCGCGGGGCTGGCAGCAGCGCGCAAAAGCGTCTGCCGCGATTACGGGCAAGGAGG
This sequence comes from Sulfurimonas sp. HSL-3221, assembly GCF_021044585.1. Lineage (GTDB taxonomy): Bacteria > Campylobacterota > Campylobacteria > Campylobacterales > Sulfurimonadaceae > Thiomicrolovo > Thiomicrolovo sulfuroxydans. Next base: position 902,714 of record NZ_CP087998.1, read on the forward strand.
GGAACAGTGAAACATGCTACTGCTTTGAAAAAGGTTGATGCCGTCGCCATCGGAGGTTTCGACGGGATGCATGAGGGCCATCAGCACCTTTTCAATGCCCTGGGGGAGCGCGGAGCGATCGTCGTCGTTGAGACGGGGTACGCGAACCTGACCCCGGGGCGGGAGCGGGAGCATTTTACGACGCACCCCATCGTCTACCTCCCCCTTGATGAAATCCGCATGCTCGACGACCGGGGTTTCGTCGACTACCTTCGCGAACGCTTCCCGGCGCTCTCCCGGATCGTCGTCGGCTATGACTTCCGGTTCGGGCTGGACCGGAAGTTTTCCCACGAGGACCTCTCAAAGGCGTTCAGCGGGACCGTGCAGGTGATCGACGAAGTGACCGTCGGCGGAGAGTCGGTGCATTCGCACAAGATCCGGGCGAAGCTGATCATCGGAGACGTCAGGGGGGCAAACCGTTTCCTCGGCCACAACTACACCGTGCGCGGAGACGTAGTAAGGGGGCAGGGGATCGGCAAAAAGGAACTCGTGCCGACGGTCAATATGCTGACCGACGGTTTTCTGCTTCCCAAAGAGGGGGTCTACGCGAGCCTGGCCCGTCTGGACGGCGAAGAGCATTACCATCCCGCCGTCAGTTTCGTCGGCCACCGGGTCACGACCGACGGCAGTTTCGCCGTCGAGACGCACGTGCTTGACGGCGAGATCGTCTGCAAGGAGCGTATCGACGTCAGCTTCGTCCAGCGGCTGCGGGGCAACGAGAAGTTCGCCTCCCTCGATGCGCTTAAAGAACAGATCGGGCTGGATATCGCCGCGGCGCGCAAGGCGGTGGGGCGGCTGGAGCTCTGATCGCTTTTTATGCATGGACAGCGCAGCAATGGCGCATTTGTACCCATTTTCAGCGCGTTTTCCGGGCAATGTCCCGCCCCGCGGCGGGTTGGCTTAGGCTCCTTTAATGGAGAGAGGGCTATAATCGCACAACTATTTTGATCGAAGGAATTCTCGTGGGTGAACTCTTTACTTTCTTCGGTGTGATCAGTGAAAATCACACCTACCTCTTTATGTCGCATATGCTCCTGACGGCGCTGATCGTTATCATGCTGGCCAAAATGGCGACCAAAAGCCTCAAGGTCGTCCCGGGGGGCACACAGAACCTGATGGAAGCGTACCTTCAGGGTGTCGTTGCAATGGGTTCGGACGTTATGGGCCGCGAAAAAGCGATGCGCTATCTGCCGCTCGTCGCGACACTGGGTCTGTTTATCGGTATCGCCAACCTGATCGGGGTCATCCCGGGCTTCGAAGCGCCGTCCGCGTTCCTGGACTTTACACTGGCGCTGGCGCTGATCGTCTTCATCTACTATAACTTTGAAGGGATCCGCCGCAACGGTGTCGTCGAGTACTTCAAGCACTTCATGGGGCCGGTATGGTGGCTCGCATGGCTGATGTTCCCGATCGAGATCGTATCGCACATCTCCCGTATCGTTTCGCTCAGCTTCCGTCTTTTCGGTAACGTCAAAGGGGACGACATGTTCCTGATGGTCATGCTGATGCTCGCACCGTGGCTGCTGCCGATGATCCCGTTCGCGCTGCTCTCGTTCATGGCACTGCTGCAGGCGTTCATCTTCATGATGCTGACCTACGTTTACCTTGGCGGAGCCGTCACCCTTCACGAAGAGTCCCTCTAATCTTTTCTGGGACGCCGGATGAAACGCAGCACGTTTGATACGCTTCTGAGTTTCCTGCTCGGCTTTGCCTGGGCCCTGCTCCTGCTGGGCTCATGGCTTCTTTTCCACATCACCGCCATTTTCGGTTTCTCCATCGCGCTGCTTGCCACCATCGTCTTTATCTTTTTGATGTTCTGTGTCATCCTGATGCTTGAGGGGCTCAACCTTTACAAGGATCGTGTCGAAAACCAGCGTGAACAGACGCGGCTGCTGCAGCGCATTGCGGAGCTGCTCGAAAGCGAGGCGTAGGGCCATGGCTTTTTTCGCCTACCTGATCACCGACGGAAGCTACGGATGCACGACGCCGGGGGCTTTTGCCAAACGCCTGGGGGAGGTCTTTGCCGCGAAGAAGGTCGATTATGCCCTTTACAGGGATAAGTCGAACCCGGATTATGAACGCTTCGCGTCGGTCTTTGTCGATGAATGCCATATGCACGGCATCAAAGCAATGCTGCACCGCGATGCGGCGCTGGCGGCCGCCCTGGGGGCGGAGGGGGTTCACCTGACGTCGACGCAGTTCGACGCAATCGCCGGGGCGAAAGCGCAGGGCCTCTTGACGGTCGTCTCGACGCACACGGCCGTCGAAGCGATGCACGCGGCGGCCGAGGGGGCCGATGCCGTCACCTACAGCCCGATCTTCGAGAGCCCGGGCAAAGGTGCGCCCAAAGGTTTAGAGGATTTAAATGAAACAGCGGGTAAAATTGACCTACCTGTTATCGCGCTGGGCGGCATTGTAAGCCCCGCCCAGATCAGCGCGGTCCACGCCGCCGGCGCCGCCGGTTTCGCATCGATTAGATACTTTATAAATTCAGCCAAGGAATCCTTTTGTTCGAAGTGATTATCGGACTCGAAGTCCACGTCCAGCTCAATACGAAAACCAAACTTTTTTGTTCGTGTCCCACCAGTTTCAACGACCGCCCAAACGTCAACACCTGCCCGACCTGTCTGGCCCTTCCGGGAGCGCTCCCCGTCTTCAACGAGGCCGCGCTTCACAAAGCGGTGATGTTCGGGACCGCCGTCGATGCGACGATCAACCGCACCAGCTTTTTTGACCGCAAAAGCTACTTCTACCCCGACAGCCCGAGTGCCTACCAGATCACTCAGCTCTATACCCCTGTCGTGGAGCACGGAAAGCTTGAGATCGATTTCGAGGACGGTTCGCACAAGACGATTCGCGTCAATCGCGCGCACATCGAGGCGGATGCGGGCAAGAACATCCATGACGGCGCCGTCTCCAAAGTCGACCTCAACCGTGCGGGAACCCCGCTGATCGAGATCGTCTCCGAACCGGATATGCGTTCGGCGGACGAGGCGATTCTCTACCTGAAAAAACTGCACTCCATCGTCCGCTACCTCGACATCAGCGACGCGAACATGCAGGAGGGCTCCTTCCGCGTCGACGTCAACGTTTCCATCCGTCCCAAAGGGGATGAGAAGCTCTACACCCGCGTCGAGATCAAAAACATCAACAGTTTCCGCTTTATCCAGAAGGCGATCGAGATGGAAGTCGAGCGCCAGATCGAGGCCTGGGAAGACGGTATCTACGACGAGGAGATCGTCCAGGAGACCCGTCTCTTCGACCAGACAAAGCAGGAGACCCGCTCCATGCGCGGGAAGGAAGAAGCGGCGGATTACCGCTATTTCCCGGAGCCGGACCTGATGAAGGTTGTCGTGGACGACGCGATGTACGCGGAGGCCTCCCAGATCCCGGAACTGCCGGACGAAAAACGCGAACGCCTCGTCAAAGAGCACGGTCTGCGCGAGTACGACGCGAGCGTCATTACCGCCGAGCTGGAGATGGCGCACTTCTTCGAGAAGATGCTCGAGCAAGAGATCAGCGCGAAAAACGCCGTCACCTGGCTCACCGTCGAACTCCTGGGACGCCTCAAGGGCGGCATGACCGTTGCCACCTCTCCGGTGGATGCGGAGAAACTGGGCCTGATCGTCAAGCGCATCGAGGACAATACCATCAGCGGGAAGGCGGCCAAAGAGGTTCTTGACTACCTGATGGAAAACGATGAGAGTGTCGATGCGACGATCGAGAAGCTCGGCCTGAAGCAGGTCAGCGATACGGGGGCCATCGAAGCGATGGTCGACGAGATCCTCGCGGCGAACCCGGCCAAGGTCGAGGAGTACCGCGGCGGCAAGGACAAACTCTTCGGCTTCTTCGTCGGGCAGGTGATGAAAGCGAGCAAAGGCAGCGCGAACCCGCAGGCGGTCAACGAAATCCTCAAGCAGAAGCTGGGATAAACACGTGAAACTCTTCTCCAGGGCGCTCGTCGACAGCGCCTACGCTCTGGAGTCCTCCCAAAGATTGCGCCGGGCGCGTCACAGCGTTGATAACCTGATGAACAACGTCGGGTACAGGTACAAGCGCTACTTCGACCTCTTCATGATGGTGCTGATCCTCTCGAGTGTCTTTATCCTGGTCCGCGACGTCAAGTTCCCACAGAAAGATTTTCTGGCCATTTTCAACGACTATATCATCTCTTTCATCTTCCTCATCGAATACCTGATGCGCTTCTGGGTCAGCAGCGACAGCGCGCGTATCATCATCGACCAGTATGAAAAGGATGAACTGCTGCAGCGGGAGTTCCGGGCGGGCAGGGCAGTGATGAAGGCGCTGTACGCCAAGTGGCGCTATGTCAGCTCCCTGCCGGCGATCATCGACTTCCTGGCGATCATGCCCTTTTTCCACGAGCTGCGGCTGCTGCGCCTCTTCATTATTTTCAGGGTCTTCAAACTCTTCCGCTATGCGCAGAACATGCACCACTTCGCGGCGATCCTCGCCAGCAAGAAGTTCGAGCTTCTGACGCTCTTCACCTTCGTCGGCCTGATCATCTTCGTCGCGTCGGTCATGATCTACGTCATGGAGGCGCTCAACCCCGATTCAAAGGTCAATACGCTCTTTGACGCGCTCTATTGGTCCGTCGTGACGATCTCGACCGTCGGGTACGGCGACGTCGTTCCCGTCAGCGGCGAGGGGAAGATCGTCGCCCTGGTCGTGATCGTCTCCGGGGTGGCCGTGCTGGCGTTTGCGACCTCCATCGTCGTGGCGGCCTTCACGGAGAAGCTTGATGATATCCGGGACGGAAAACTGATCCAGGATATCCAGAAGCTCAAGAGCATCTACCTGATCTGCGGGTACGGTACGGTCGCGCAGCAGACCGCCTCCAAACTCCGGCGGATGGGCAGGAAGGTGGTGATCCTCGATGCCGATGCGGCCAAGATCGCCGAAGCGCGGCGTCACCACGACCTGGCCCTTGCCATTGATCCCGCCAGCCTGGAAGCACTCGGGCAGCTGGGCATCGATCCCGGCCGGCAGGTACGTGCCGTGATCCTGCTGGGGGATACCGACGTGGAGAACGTCTACACGGCACTGACGCTGCGTTCGATGAACAAGGAGCTGCGGATACTTTCCCTGCTGCATGACAAAAAGCACCGGCGCAAGCTGGAGAGCGCCGGGGTCGACGACGTCATCTACGCCCAGGAACTGATCGGCCAGCTTTCGCGCGAATACAGCGACCAGCCCATCGCCTTCGAGGCGCTGCACGCACTGCGTGCGGAACATTCGGGGGTCGTGATTGACGAGATCCTGATCGACGAGCGGATGGCCCGGTTTGTGCAGACGGTGCAGGACCTCAAGATCAGGGGGCGGCGGCTGATCCTGCTCGGGGTGGAGTCCCGCCGCGAAGCGCGTTTTGTCTTCAATCCCCCGGCCGATTTTGCGGTTGAAGAGAACGATCTGCTCGTTGTCATAGGAGAGAATGCGATGCTGCATGAATATCGGATCGATCTGCATCAGGCGGTGCATTCATGAATGTCGAGGCTATCATTCTTTTCGGCTACAACGAATTCGCCAGGGAGATCGCGCAGCAGCTCCGCTACAGCTGCAATCGCATCGTCATCTACGCGCTCGATAACGGCGATGTCGAACAGGCGCAGTCGGAGGGCTTCGAGGCGCATTTCGCGGACCTGGAGGACAACTGGGACGACCTGCTCTCCTTTGACCTCTCCGTGACGCGGATCATCTGCGCGCTGGAGAGCGAAGCGGAGAATGTTTTCCTGACCCTCTCCCTGCGCGACCGTTTCCCCGAGGCGGTGATCGTCGCCCTTGCCACGACCCAGGAGAACGCCTCAAAGCTCCGCCTGGCCGGTGCGAACAAGGTGATCGCCGAACTGCAGACGACGGCGAACCTGGTTATCGAGCGGCTGGAGAAGCCGGTGATCACCCGTTTGCTCGAAGAACTCATGGATACGCAGATGGAGCTCAAAGTCGCCCAGATCATCCTGACGGAGCTCTCCCCGGCGGTCGGCAAGCATATCAACGAACTGCTCGAAACGACGCAGCGCGATATCATCGTCCTGGCCGTCGTCGACCAGCGCATGAGCGAGTCGTTCATCTTTACGGCCAAGGGGTATAACCACCTGCTGGATCCGGGGGATGTTTTAGTCGTGATAGGTTACGATAAGGAGATCAAGGCATTTGAAAAGGAAGTTGGAGGGGTATGTGAAACGGATCGCAGTCATCGGGGCGGGTAAGTGGGGTTCGGCCCTGGCATTTGCATTGGGGCAGAACCCGGAGAACGAGGTCGTCATCACGTCGCGCCATCCCAGGGACATTCCCAATTTCGTCGACCTGGAAACGGCGCTGCAGCGCGAATACCTCGTGATGGCGATCCCGGCACAGCAGGTCGGCGCGTGGCTGAAAGAGCACTTCCGCTACCGTGACCAGAAGGTGCTCGTCGCAGCCAAGGGGATCGAAGCGTCAACGGGCCGCTTTCTCAACGAAATCTTCGCCCCCTACGTGCCCGATCAGAACATCGCGTTTCTCTCGGGCCCCTCTTTCGCGGCCGAGGTGATCCAGGGGCTGCCGACGGCCCTCGTCGTCAGCAGCGCGGACGCACAGACGGCGATGGGCTTCGCCGAGGCCTTTCCCGATTTTATCCGCACCTACAGCGACGATGATATCGCCGGGGCGGAAGTGTGCGGCAGCTATAAAAACGTCATTGCCATCGCCGCGGGGATCTGCGCGGGGCTGAAGCTCGGCAACAACGCGGCGGCGGCGCTCATCTCCCGCGGCCTGATCGAGATGCGGCGTTTCGGCCTTGCCTACGGCGCGCGGGACGAGACCTTTCTCGGTCTCAGCGGGGCGGGTGACCTCTTCCTGACGGCCAGCTCGGTGCTCTCAAGGAACTACCGTGTCGGCCTTGGACTGGCCGAAGGCAAGGCGAAAGAACAGATCGTCGAGGAGCTGGGCGAAGTGGCCGAGGGGATCGGGACGGCCTACGCGCTGCACGGCATCGCGCAGCGCAGCGGGGTCTACCTGCCGATCGCGACGGAGGTGTATGAAATCCTGGAGGGCAAAGCGCCCCGGGAGAGCCTCAACGACCTGCTGACGAGGTAGAAGGCCATGGGTGGATCAACGGTCAAGATCTTCTGGGCCGTCGGAACGGCGCTGCTGCTTTACACACTGGTATTGCCGATGCTCTCGCCGGTGCAGGCGGCCCTGGCCGGGGTCGTGACGCTGCTGGTCGTGCTCTGGACCAATGAGGGACTGCCGCTTGGGGTCGTTTCGCTCCTGCCCATCGTACTCTTCCCAGCCCTGCACATTCTGCCGACCAAAGCGACGACGGTTAATTACGCCCATCCCATCATCTACCTTTTTCTCGGCGGATTCATGCTGGCCATCGCCGTGGAGAAGAGCGGGCTGCACATCTGGATCGCACGGAAGATGCTGGGGATCTTTCCGGCGACGGGGCGGGGGATCATCATCTCGCTGGCGGTGACGTCGGGGGTGATGAGCTCGATCCTCTCGAACACGACGACGGCCCTGCTGCTGATGACCATTGCGCTTTTCCTCTCCGACGACCCGCGGCTGAAGATGCGGTTTACGCTGGCCATCGCCTACGGTGCCAGCATCGGGGGGATCCTGACCCCCATCGGCACCCCGCCGAACCTGATCCTGCTGGGGGTCATGGAGGAGCACGGGATGGCCATGATCCCCTTTGTGCAGTGGATGTGGATGGTTGCCCCGCTGGCCCTCGTCATGATTGTCGTCATCTCCGTGGTGCTCGCCGTAGGGATCAAAGACGTCCGCCTGGCGCTTCCGGAGGAGGAGAAACCGATGAGCGGGGATCAGAAGAAGCTCCTGGCCCTGCTGGGAGGCTTGGTGGTGCTGCTGCTCGTCAATGCCCCCATCCGTCCCTGGTGGGAGGGGCTGGGCATGAGCGAACCGGTGGTTCTGCTCAGCGCCGGTCTGCTGCTCTTCGCGCCCCCGTTCAATCTTTTGATCTGGCAGGAGGACAAGGCGAAGATTCCCTACCGCATCATGTTCCTGTTCGGGGCTGGGTTCGCCATCGCGAAGGCCTTCTCCGAAACGGGCCTGGCGGGTCGGGTCGCCGAATTCCTCGTCGATTACAGCTATTTGACGCCGCTTTACCTGATGCTGATCGTCGCGGCGCTGATCACCTTCACGACGGAGATCACCTCCAATACGGCGCTTATCTCCATTATGCTGCCGGTGATCTACGCGGTGGCGCAGCAGACGGGGCTGGATGCGACGCTGTTTATGATGGTGGCAACGATCTGTTCGAGCTACGCCTTTATGCTACCCATCGCGACCCCTCCCAACGCCATCGCGATGTCCAGCGGGGTCATCCCGATACGGACGATGGCGCTTTACGGACTTCTGTTCAATCTTGTCGGCATCATTCTGATCGTGTTGATCGCCTACCTCTTCTGGCGTCCCGTCCTGGGCTGAGGCTCAGCGTTTGAAGGTGGCGAGTATGGGGTTGTGGTCCGAGACCCGGCCCGTGTTGACGGCTTCGGCGGTAAGCAGGGTGAGGCCGCGGAAGTAGAGGTGGTCGAGGGGCTTGGAAAAGCGCTGCTTGATATGGTGCCCGTTGGCGCAGGCGGCGGGGAGGAGGTCGATCGAGCGGGCAAAGCCTTCGAGGTACTCCATCCGTTTCCGGCTCCAGGTATTGAAATCCCCTGTGACGATCATCGGCCCTTTGCGCTGTTGCAGGGCGATGCGGAGCCGGTCGATCTCTTCGATGAAGACCGCGGCGGAGACGAAGTTGATGGCGTGGAGATTGACGGCGACGAGTTCGCTGCCGTTTTCGAAGGGGTGGGTCGTGATCAGCAGGCTTTTGCGGGTGGCGATGTGCATCTCCCGCCGGTTGGTCTTCAGGCTGACCGTATCGTGGATGGGGCTTTTGGCCGCCGTCAGAACACCGTACTGGCGGTGGCGGAGATTGATGTTGATGGCGGCGGAGACGTTATACCCCGGAAAGTGTTCTGCCGTATGGGTATCAAGAACCGCTTCCTGGAACAAAATCAGTTCGGGCGTCCCGGTCGCCAACAGTGATTGCAGCGTTTTGTCGAAGGGGGGACGCCCCATCTCTTTATGGACGTTCCAGGTCAGCAGCGAAAAGGTGTCGGGCAGGGGAATCCCCGCCTCTTCCGATCGGTAGTGTCGCATAATTCAATCATAACCTACATAGGTTAAAATGGCATCAAAAAAAGAGCCCCTTCTGGGGGAAATCAAAGGAGAAAATCATGGTTGTCCATATCGTAATGTTTACATTCAAAGAGGAGAACAAAGCGGCGAACGTCGCCAAGGCAAAGGCGATGCTCGAGGCGCTCACGGAGAAGATCGATCCGCTGCTCAGTATGGAAGTCGGCGTGGATTTCAACGGGAGCGAACGGGCGATGGACCTGGTACTGACGACGACCTTTGAAACGGAAGAGGGACTCGCAACCTATGCAACGCACCCGGCGCATCTGGAAGTCGTGGCATTCATCAAGGAAGTGACCGAGATGTCAAAGGTGGTTGATTACGTACGTTAAAGGCAAGGGGTGGGTTGCGGGGCCGGTGCCCGGCCCGCGTCTCAGTTACATTCGTTGAGAGAAGGGTTCTGGAAGAGCTGGTTGATATTCTCTTCGATGAAGCGGTAGTCGACACCGTCGATGTGCAGCCCCGCTTTCCTGATCTCGATACAGTTGACCTTCGTTTTGGTCCATTGGCCGCCCAGGACCCCTTTTTGGCTGCTTTTGCCCGGGGGAACGCGCTCATAATCGTCGGCCCAGAGCGTGACGGTCTGGCCATCTTCGGTGACGCCTTCCAGGAAGAAGGTGGCCATGTCAACCGGTTTGGCTGACGTGTTGACGAAATAGACGATCGGGTGGCTGTTCCCCTTCTCATCGGTTTCGACATCAACATCGTAGATGACGACCGGCATCTTCATCTTTTTCGCGCTTTCCATATCCACATGGCTCGGTACCAGTACATTTGTCAGCGTATTCAGCTTCGCACAGCCGGTCATTAGACCTGCGGCTGCGACTGACGACATAAGAAACGCAAATCCTCTTCGCATAAAGCTATCCTCCTAAAAATATTAAAAATGATTATATCGGATGCGAGGCTTAAAGGACCATGAAGATATAACAATTTATAAAATTGGCTTCAGGATGTGATAGATTTATGATGCCCGTCTATAGGGCTTTTGAGAGAAGAACGATCTTTTTTCCATCGTGACAAATGCGCTTCATCTGCAGCCGTTCTGCCGCGATTTCAAAGCTTCTCGGCGTGAAAAAAACGAGGTGTGTCGGGTCGCGGCGGTACCACCAGTTCTGGTAGAACGCCTCGCTGTTTTGGTGAAACTGCGTCATCAGTGCCAGGGTGCCTCCCGGGACGAGACGCGCGTTCAGTTCGGCAAGGGTCCCCATCGGGTCGGCGATGTGCTCGATCACCTCGGTGGAGGTGATCAGGTCAAAACGTGCATCCTCCGCCGGGGGCTCCGGCGCGAAATATTTGTCGTAGATCGTGACCTCGAAACCGCGGCGGCGCAGCAGTTCGGCCAGTACCGGCGCGGGACCGGAGCCGAAATCGAGGACCCGCTTGACGGGACGGTCGACGGCCGCGAGCGTATAATCGATGAATGCTTCGAACATGGCGACGTACCCTTCGTTCTCGATCGAGTTGTTATGTTCGTCGTACTTTTTCCGTTCCTGCGCCTCCGAAGGGTGGGCGTTTTCCTCTTTAAAGAGCAGTTCGCAGTGGGGGCAGTGGTAGGTGAGGCAGTCTAGCTGCCGGTCTCGGAAGGAGGGGGAGGGGGTCTGGCAGAGCGGACACTTTTTCATTGCCCCTCGATCTGCTCCGCTTTCTCCTCGATGGTGAGGAGTTCGTCGACTTTCGCTTCGTACTCCGCCTCGAGGGCTTCGAGCTCCTTGGCCAGCACCGAGATCCCCTTTTCGGCATAGCATGCCGGGTCGGCAAGGCAGGCGTTCAGGTCTTCGATCTTCTGCTCCAGGGCTTCGATCTCGCCGGGGAGGGATTCGAGGGCCATCTTCTCTTTGTAGGTAAGGCGCAGCGGTTTCTCTTTTTTCGGTTTCTCCTGCACGGCGGGTTTGGCGCTCACCGTTTCTGCCTCGCGCTCCATCGCCTCCATCTCCCGGAACTCCTTCTCGGTTTCAAGGTATTCGCTGTAGAGCTGGTAGCGCTCCTCGACTTCGCCGTCGCCTTTGAAAACGAAGAGCTTCTTGGCGATCTTGTCAACGAAGTAGCGGTCGTGGCTGACGAGGATGACCGCCCCGGGGAAGGCTTGGAGCTTCTCTTCGAGGATGTTGATGGTGGGGATGTCGAGGTCGTTGGTCGGTTCGTCGAGGATGAGGCAGTCGACCTGCTTCGTAAAGAGCAGGGCGAGGGCCACGCGGTTCTTCTCCCCGCCGCTGAGGATGCCGATCTTCTTATCGAGGAATTCGCGGGGGAAGAGGAAGTTTTTGAGGTAGCCGTAGACGTGCATGTTCTTGCCCTGCACCTCGACCCGGTCGCCGCCGTGGGGGCAGAAGGTCTCGATGAGGTTCTTGTCGTCATCGAGCATTTCGCGGTGCTGGTCGAAGTAGCCGATGGAGAACTCCCCCTGCTTGATCTTGCCCGCCGTCGGTTTGAGGCGCCCCAGCAGCGCTTTGAGGAGGGTCGACTTGCCGCTGCCGTTGGGGCCGACAACGGCGATGACGTCCTTTTGGAGGATACGCGTCGAGAAATCCCTGACCAGCATTTTAGTGCCCAGGGTAATGTCGAGGTGCTCGATCTCGAAGAGCATCTTCTGTTTGTTGACGCTTTTGTCCCGGTTGAAGTGCTTCGCCTCGCGGTCGAGCTCGACGCGCATCTTACGGATCTGCGCAGGGTTCGTTTTCGCCTGCTCCCGCAGGTTCATCAGCCGCTCCTTGCGCCCCTCGTTGCGCTTGAGGCGGGCGCGTACCCCGCGCGAATACCACTCGTTCTCGGAGCGCAGCAGGCGCAGCAGGTTGTCGTGCTGCTTTTGCATGGTGCGCAGCAGCTCCTCTTTCTGGGTCAGGTAGCTGCTGTAGCCCCCTTTGAACTCCCGCAAAGAGGCATCCTCCACTTCGACGGTCTTCGTCGCGATCTGGTCGATGAAGTAACGGTCGTGGGAGATGAAGACGAGGGTGAACTTCTCCTTGAGAATGAGTTCCTCGAGGAACTCGACCATGTAGACGTCGAGGTGGTTGGTCGGTTCGTCCAGCAGCAGGACGTCGGGTTTCTGCAGCAGCAGCGACGCCAGCGCGACCCGGCGCTGTTCGCCCCCGCTGAGTAGATTGACGTTCTTGCTTTCGTACATTTTTAGCTGGAAGTGCTGCAGGACCCGCTCGATCTTGTCGTCGAGGTTCCAGGCGCTGTGGTGGTCGAGGTAGGCGGAGAGCTCCGTGTGCTCCTTGATCAGCTGCGGGTCGTCGAACTTCTCGGCCATCTCCATCGAGAGGGTGTCGAAACGGGCCAGGGCCTCTTTGAGTTCGACGAGGCCGTGCTCGATCGCCTCGCGCACGCTGTGCCCCTGCTCGAAATGCGGCACCTGGGCGAGCATCTTCACCTGCAGGTTCTGGCGGATGATGCGCTCCCCTTCGTCGTATTCCAGCGTCCCGGCAACGATCTTCATCAGGGTCGATTTGCCGCTCCCGTTCTTGCCGACGACAACGACGCGCTCCCCCTCATCGATATGGAAATCGACGTTCTCGAGGATTTTTTGCGCTTCGTAGTTTTTATAGATGCCGTGCAGATCGATGAGGGCCATGATGCTCTTTTTTTCTGCGTATTTTACTATAACGGGTTGAAAGTCAGTAGGTTGCTTCCATCTGGGGTTCTGCAAGGAGCATTGTGCGGGATGTGGCTGATCGATGGTATGTATTAGGATAGATACTTTAAGAATAAAAATATAATATATGTTAAATTGTTTTTATATGATGCTAAAACGTTCTTATGTGATAAAGTTGAAATCTTTTGTTCACTGCTCACATCCGTTTTGAGATGGGCGTCTAATACAAGAAGGAGTGCAGTGTGGTATGGCGTATCGTTGCTATGTTTTTTATGATGGCGTTGATTGTGGGTTGTGGCGGTGGATCATCTGACAGCAAGCCAACGGGAGAACTGATTTCTGTTTCCGGAGCATGGGACCTTACCAATGACTCCTCATGCTCGGAGACGATTGTTTTTTACGATGACGCGACGTTTATGATGACGTCGGGCGATTGGAATGCAACCGGCTATTTTAATCTCTTAGAAAAGGGTGAAAGGGACTTATTGTCACTTTACATAGAGCGTGTGAACGGGAAGCTTGATTGCGACAACTCCTACAACGACATAAGCGGATTTTCGGTTGACGTTTATGCCTCACAAATGAATGGATCTGTTATGTACTGGTTTGATGACAAAGCCAGCACACAACCTTTCTATATTTTGAACTATTTGGGTTCATTGCATCTCGTTGCCGATGCAGGTTCGGAGCAATACACTATTGCAAATGTGCCACTGACACTCGTCGGCATGGCAAAAAGTGATCATGAGCTGTCGAATATCTCTTATCACTGGTCAGTGAAATCCCAACCGGTGTCATCACATGCTGTGCTCAGCAGCGAAAACAATGCGTCAACAACTTTTTCTGCTGATACTGCCGGTATTTACATCTGCACGCTGACAGTCACAAATGATACGGAAACCAGTGTTCCCGCCGAAGTGAAAATTGTTGTAACAGATGGGCAGCCGGTCGCGAATGCCGGGCCGGATCAGATGGCAATCATAGGTGATACTGTCATATTGAATGGACAGGAAAGTATGAATCCAATGGGCACTGAACTCACGTATGTGTGGAATTTTGTATCCAAACCGCTCGACAGTACCGTTGAACTGTTAAACGCTTCGACGGTGTCCCCATCTTTCGTTCCGGATGAATCCGGTGATTATCGCATCGCCCTGATTGTTGACAATGGTACTACCACCAGCGTACAAGATACGGTGGATATATATGTGTCGGATGGACGGGCCACTGCGAAAGGCGGTCCGGACCAGAATGGAACTGTGGGTGATACCGTAGTATTGAATGGACTAGCGAGTGTGAACCCCATGGAAAGTACGCTTACTTACCAGTGGAACTTTGTATCCAAACCGCTTGACAGTACTGTTGAACTGTCAAATGCTGCGACGGTGTCCCCATCTTTCGTACCGGATAAACCCGGTGACTATCGCGTCGCTCTAGTTGTTGATAACGGTATGGGGCCCAGTGAGGCAGATACGGTGGATATCTTTGTATCAAGAGTCGTCCATCAGCTTGATTTCTATATCAATGATGCGGAATACAGCCAGACGCTTGATAAAATCGTTTTCGTCTCAAGCGAACCGGTGAACGCCCTGTATATATATGACCCGCTCACCCAGGAAGTGAATAGCGTCAATTTGCCGATACCGCCTAACTGTGTTTCTATTGGACCGGACGGCTTATTTGCCGCAGTCGGGCATGATGCATATATCACGTATGTTGATCTTGCCGCAGCAAGTGCAGTAAAGACATTCGCCGTATCAGCAGATGTGTTGGATGTCGTATTGGATGGTAATGGATATGTCCACGCTTTCCCGCGTGATGACCAATGGGTAAAGATTAGAACGGTTCAAATCGAGACGGAACAAGAGACATTGAGCACGGGGCTCAGTATTTATGCCGGTACGGTTGGCAAACTTCATCCCGATGGTGCGTCCATTTATGGAGCAGACAACGGTATCTATCCGGCAGATATCGAAAAGTACGATATTTCAGGCAGTACGGCAGATTACCTTTATGATTCACCTTACCACGGAGACTATCAAATGTGCGGAGACCTGTGGATCTCTGAAGACGGTTTTAGGATCTTTACAAAATGCGGCAATGTTTTCCGTGCCTCAAGCCAATCTGATATTGATATGACCTATAACGGTTCGCTGCAGGATATGACTTATATCAGGTCATTGAGCCACTCCGCCGAAAGTGGGAAAATTGCATTGGTCCCACAGAAGCGGGAGTATATATATTATTACCAGTACATTGATCATGAAGAGAATATGCTTTATCTTTTTGATGATACCTATCTGGCGTTTGAGAAAACGATCAAGCTGCCCAACATGAAAGCCGGCAATACTTATTATCAAGGTAACGGTCGTTACGTATTCTTTAATAGCGACGGCAGCATCTGCCATGTGGTACTTCAGGCCGCCAAAGGTTCCGGCATGTTATACGATTTCGGGGTTGTGTCTTACGACATGCAGTAGACAGCCGTGCATTGTTCTACGCTGCTTCGTGAACTTTTGGCCTGCCTTAGTATGTTTGCGCCCGGTTGCAGGTTATAGTCATGGGGACGGGGCGATGAGAGTCATGGTGCTCTTTTTTCTGCGTATTTTACTACATCGGGTGGAAAGTCAGTTGTTGTATCCGCGTATCACCCTGCCGTAAACGGCGGGCGGGAGGCTACTGCTCGAAGGCGTAATTGACGCGCCCCGCTTCGAACATTGCGTCGACGAGGGAGCGGTCTCCGTTTTTGACCGCGTTCATAAACGCCGTCTCCGTCTTAGGATCGTCGTTTTCGAACCAGAGGTACTTTTCCGCGATCAGTTCGGCGACCCTTTCGGGGGTGTTGCGTTTCATGGAAAGTTCGATGATGTAGCGGCAGGTGTAGCGGCGGAGGTTGCTGACCTCGCCCAGGGCGTGTTCGAGATCGCCGTCGGGGGCGCCGTGCACGATGAGCATGGCGGCCATCCGTTTGTAGGTGTCCTCTTGCTCGAATGCCCCGGCTTCGAAGGCGCTTTCAATCAGTGAACCGACAAGGGTCAGGGGGTGCAGACCCGCTTCGTTTTCCGTGATAGGAGAGGTGCCGGCCTCGAGAATCTGTTCCAGGGCGGCAAGATTGCCCGCTTCGATGGCATTGAAAATAGGTTTCGGCATCGTGACTCCTTCCGGGGGGAAATGGTCGTTAACTCATTATAGCCAATGCCGTAGCCGTTTCGTTACCGAAACGGTGAAAGTTGTGCCTGCAGCACCGAGTGGCGCTAGGCTAGAGGCACTGGTCGACGACGTTTTCCTGTGTCTGGTACAAGAAGATCTCGACACGGCGGTTCTGTGCCATATTGGCTTCGCTGTTGTTGGGAACGAGGGGTTTGTCGAAGGAGCAGCCGCGGGCGTAGACGGCGTTGGGCAGCCCCTGGTTGACCATCTCGGTGGCGACGGTGCGGGCCCGGCGCTCGGAGAGCTGCAGGTTGTAATCATAGGAACCGCGCGGGTCGGTATGGCCGACGACCTGGACGATGGAGCTGGGGTATTTTTTCAGCGCCGTCGTCAGCTGGTCGATCTTTGTCAGGGCCGTTGGTGTCGGCGTATCGGAGTTTGTCGAAAACATCATAGCGCTTTTGAAGGTGACTTTGACGAAGGTCTCATGCTGGGTGACGATGATGTTGTCCGCGCCGACATCGCTCTGGCTGACGGTCGTATTGAGGGATTTGGCGACGTCCTTGGCCTGCTGGTCCATCGCATAGCCGATCCCGCCACCGGCTGCTGCACCGACTGCCGCGCCGATCAGTGCGCCCTGGCCCTTATTCTTGCCGCCGAGTAGTAGTCCGCCGATGGCACCGACAGCCGCACCGATAAGGGCGCCTTTTTTGGTCTTGTCGTATTCGTCCTGCTGCGTGCCGTCGGCATTGGGCTGGGTGCTGGCACATCCGCCGATCAATGCGGCAGCAAGAACGAGTGAAAGTGATTTGGTTTGAAATGTCATGACTGTTGCTCCTAAACTAGATGGCTTATTGTAACAGGAAAATGTCTCTTTTTCGTGATATCAGCCGACAGGCGTATCCGTTTGGAGATAGTCGCTGTGTACCCATCCCTCCCTGCAGATTCGAACCTTTTGCCAGACGCCGTTGCGCTCGCCCAGCTCCACCCGGGTCCCTTTTTCAATCGGATCGCCCGCCAACGCGGCGCTCCCCGATGGCTGGGACCTGACGTTGAGGAGGCTGGCGGTGACCGTTGCGTTGGCACCAGCAATCTCTTTCTCTTCCGTCGGTTCTGCATTGGCATGGCGTCCCGTCAGGACCCTGTCGCGCAGCCGCTCCAGCGGGAAGGCGGGGCCGGGGTCGATCTTGCGTTCCGGGGCGATCTCTTCATGGCCGACGATCGTGTGGATGCCGTAGCTGTTTTTCAGTACCCGGCATACCTCGAAACAGGCCTCGATCTGCTCGGCCGTATAAGTGTGCCAGTAGGAGGGTTCCGTCTGGTTTCGGTGAATGGCCCGGATGACATCCGCCTCTTCGTAGCGTCTGCCGAACCAGGCGAGGTAGCTGTCGCCCGAGGGGGTGAGCTCGCCGGCATTGACGAGCTCGATACCGATGGCATAGCGGTTGAGCCCGCTGCGTTCCTGCCAGCGGCTCGTACCCGCGTGCCAGGCGATACGGTCGAAACCGACCATCTGCACGACACTGCCGTCGCGATCAATGATGAGATGGGCCGAGGCTTCGACGTCGGGGGCCTTGAAGGTATTGACGGCGGAGGCAAGGGTCGGGCCGGCGGTGAAGTGAATGACGACGGTGTCGGGCAGACCTGCCTCGTAAGGGCCGCTGTCTTTGTTGTCGCAGGGGTCAAAAACGACCTCTCGGCCGAACAGGTCGCCGGCCAGCAGGTGGGTATCGATACGCAGCGCCATCGTCACTCCTTTTTCAATAACATAAACCAATTATTATTCATGCTTTATTAATAAAGGATAAATCCACATGCAGCGGATACGATGGCTGGACACTGATGTGGGGCTAAAAAGGGTGGATGCGGGAGGTCAGAGATCGCAGAGCATACGCCGGACGACGAACCATTTTGCGATGGCCTGGTCGGTGTACTGGTACTCCTGCTGGGCGGGGGGAATGGAGATATTGCGGATCTTGGCGCGAAGGATCCCGAAGGCGACGAATCCGAAAAGCAGGGCACCGATGGCATAGAACCAGTCATAAAGGAGCCACACCGCCACGGCAAGGAGGTAGGTGCCGTAGGAGAAGAGCCATCCCAGCAGCCAGGCTGCCGTGCGGCAGAGCGGTTTGGTTGGTTCGGGCGTCGGTTCGAGCAGGGGGATATCGGTTTTCATGGCATGATTATAGCAGTTGGCGGGTCGAAAACCGTATTGACGATAAAATAAATAAAAAAATAGACTTAAATCGTCATTTTAATCCTGAAAACAGACGGGATCGTCATGAATTATAAGTATGATTTTGACAAATAAAAATTAAAAGGATAGATTATGAATGAACCGACACTTCAGAGCATCGGCGATTATAACGGTCTCAAAGGTGAGAAAAAACGGGTAGTACGGGTCGTCCTGCTCTCGGGACTCCTGCTCGGTGCGCTCTATGTCATTGTTTCCAACAGCTACGTCGGTGAGGTCCATGACAGGCTGCCGGTCCATGACGGCATCGCTGCCGTTCCCTTCAACCGGTGAACTTCTTTGCCCGTCGCTGACCCGTTTTAGGGTCGCGATGCTACAATATCCGACACGCTTTCACAAGGTATTTCTATGGTAACAGCACTGATGGTTGTGATCAGCCTCTATTTCATCATCAAACTCTATATCAGCGTCATGCAGGTCGGGTTTATCAACCGCGCCAAGCGGATGGCCCCGGTCCTGATGGGGAGTGCGGATTATCTCAAGGCCGGCAACTACGCCGTGGCAAAAGAGAAACTGCAGATGACGGGAATGCTGATCGAGTACATCATGTTCCTTGTCTGGCTTGACGGCGGGATCCGCTGGCTGGATACGGTGATGGGCGGGATGGACGCGCCTTTCAAAAGCATCGTCATGGTCCTGGCGTTTTTGCTGATTAATACCGTGGTGGAACTGCCGCTGTCGCTCTACGAGAAATTTGTCCTCGATGCGAAGTTCGGCTTCAACCGCACCAGCGTCGGCCTCTACATCAAAGACACGCTGATCACGCTGCTTCTGGTCGCACTGCTCGGCGGGGCGGTCATCTGGGGCGTGACGGCGATCATCGCATGGGCGCCGCTGTGGTGGTTCTGGAGCTTCCTCTTCCTTTTCGCCGTCGTCGTTGCGCTCAATATGCTCTTCCCGACGCTGCGGGCGCTCTTTTTCGACAAGTTGACACCGCTCGAGGATGCGGAGCTCTCAGAAGAGATCGACACCCTGATGAAGAAGACGGGCTTTGTCAGCAGCGGGGTTTTCGTCAGCGACGCCAGCAAGCGCGATACCCGCCTAAACGCCTACTTCGGCGGTCTGGGCAAGAGCAAGCGCGTCGTCCTTTACGACACGCTGCTTGAAAAGCTCGAAGCGCGCGAACTCCTGGCGGTCCTGGGGCATGAACTGGGCCACTTCGCCCACGGCGACCTTTACAAGAACATCGCTGTCGTCGGCGGGATGCTCTTCGGTATGCTCGCCCTTTTCGGCAACCTGCCCGAATCGCTCTTCGTGCAGCTCGGCCTCGGCAATACGCCGGCAGTGACCGTCATACTCTTCTTGCTTTTCATGCCCCTGGTCAGCTTTTTCATTATGCCGCTGATGGGGGTGATAAGCCGACACAACGAATACGAAGCGGACCGCAGCGGCGGGGAACTTGTCGGCAAGCTCTACCTCGCCAATGCCCTGCGCAAACTGGTGACGGAGAACCGCTCCTTTCCCCTTTCGCATCCGCTCTATATCTTCTTCTACTATACCCATCCGCCGGTGATCGAGCGCCTGCGTGTGCTTGGATTCGAGGAACAGGGGAGCGGCAAAGGCGCGATGCGGTCCGAATGCGACGCCGACAGCGTGGAACGTGAACTCGATGACGAAGGCGTGCGTTCCTGATGGGTGAGCGCGTGCGGACGCTGCGGGAGTGCCTTGATGTGATCACCGCTGAGATCGCCGTGAGTGCGGAGCGCCCGCGGCGGGAGGCGGAACGGATGCTGATGGAGTACCTGGGGCGAGACGGCCTCTGGCTCATTACCCACCAGGACGAGCCGCTCTACTGCGACGAGCGGCTCTGGGAGTGGGTGGCGCGGCGCAAGGCCCATGAACCCCTCGAATATATCTTCAACCGTGTCAGTTTCTATTCGCAGCTCTTCTATATCGCACCGGGGGCTTTGATCCCGCGGCCGGAGACGGAGCTCCTGATCGACCGCGTCCTTGACGCGGTGGAGCGCGACGGTGCGTTCACGCTCTGCGAAGTGGGGGTCGGGAGCGGCGCGGTCAGCGTGACCCTCGCGCTGCATCTTGAGCATGCGAAGATGATCGGCGTCGATATCAGTACGGATGCCCTGAGCGTTGCGGCCAAGAACGTCGTGGATTTCGGTCTCCAGGAGCGGATCGAGCTGCGGCAGAGCGATCTGCTCGCAGGCGTTCCGGAGAACATAGACGTTCTGGTCTCCAACCCGCCCTATGTCGCGGCGGATGCCGACCTCGAACGCAACCTCGATTATGAGCCGGATCTCGCGCTGTTCGGCGGTGTGACGGGGATGGACATTATCGTCCGACTGATCGATGCGGTCGCCGAGCGGAAGATTCCCCTGTTCTGCTGCGAAATGGGGTATGATCAGCGTGAAGCCGTCTCGGCGATCGTTCCGAAAGGGTACACGATCGATTTCTACAAGGATCTTGCGGGACTCGACCGCGGGTTCGTGATGACAAGAAAGGATGAAACATGAATACCAAACAGTGGAGCGTCACGCTCTATCTTATGACCGTTGCCGCCACCCTGGGGGCGGTTTTGATTCTGGGCATCGTTGTCGCCCCCGTGATCTTTCACTCGGCATCGATCCTGCCGACGGAGCTGCTGGGCCGCTACGAAGAGGGAATGCTGATGGGCGAGATCTTCCGCCGCTTCGGTTTCTGGGCCTATGCGATGGCCGTCATCATCCTCGTCTTCGAAGGAAACGAATACCGCCGCCAGCGCCGGGACAAGTGGGCCATTATGAGCGCGCTGCTCGCGGTGGCAACCCTGCTAATGTTCGCGGCGGTCTACGTTCCGAAGATCCTCTCCATGCAGGCCGAAGGGGCGGATGCCACGGGGAGCGAAGCCTTCGCCTCGCTGCACAGTGCCAGCGAACTGGATTTCAAGTTGCTGGCCGTCGCACTCATCCTGCTTTTCGTGCGGCGGATGCAGCTGATGTTTCTGCCGTCTGCCGGAAAGGTCTAATGTGACGGGAGATCGCCCCTCTAGGAGCGGTTGATGCCGTATTTCCCCGGCCCGGAAAAGAAGAGGGCCAGGGCGGCAAAGAGATAGAGCAGTGCCATCTCGCTGACCGGTCCGCCGGTTTTGCTCAGCTGCAGCGGGAAAAGCCCGCCGACAAGTGCCACGGCCACCACCATATTCGCGGCCATCAGCGCCGCGCCGATCCGCGCATACAATCCGAGAATAATCATCACCGGAGCGATCACCTCTCCGACAAAGACACCGTAACCGAACCAGCCGGGCAGGCCGTGGGCCTGCAGCATCCCCTGGATATGGGAAATGCCGTGCAGCAGTTTATGAATGCCGTGAAACAGCATAAGGGTACCGAGGGCAAGGCGCAGCAGCAGGCGGGCAAGGTCGTCGTTTCTCAACATATATGTTCCTTAATTAGCGTCCGCCGAATTTGCGTTCCCACCACTCCTGGGGGGTGAGGCAGGTCTCTTTGAGGTAGGGTTCGTCCAGGCGGTATTCGTAATGTTTGACAAATTCCAGCAGTATTTTATAGGCGTCGTTGATCCGCGCGCTCATGGTGTTTGCCGTATCGGGATCATCCGGGTGCTTGTCCGGGTGCCAGCGGTGCATCAGGTTTTTATAGCGCGTCTTGATCTCGGGGAGGGTCGCCTTGTCATGAAGGCCCAGCAGGGTCTTGGCCTTCAGAACGCTCTCATAGGGGGGCATTAGCGGGTGCGTCAGTCTTTTTGCTGGCGCATGTAGGTCGGTACGTCGAGGTAGTCGTCACTCAGATCGCCACCGACGACCATTCTCGGACGGCTCACGGTACGGCTGGCCGCCGGGGTCTCCTGTGCCGGAGCGTCGTAGGAGTCGTTATTGATGGAGGGGGCCTTTTTCGGGGCCTCCTCATGGTCAAAACCCGTGGCAACGAGGGTGATCTTGATATAGTCGATCGCCAGCGTGGCATCCGTCGTCGTCCCGAAGATGACATCGGCGTTTTCGTCCGCGCTCTCTTCGACGACACCCATCGCCTCTCCGATGGAGATCATCGGGAAGTCGGGGTGCATCGTAAAGTGGACGAGAACGCCCATGGCGCCGTTGATGCTCATGTTGTCGAGCAGCGGCGATTCGATCGCGGCGCGGATCGCTTCATAAGCGGCATTGTCGCCCTGGTGCTCGCCCACGCCCATCAGCGCCATACCGTGGTGGCACATGACCGTTTTCAGGTCGGCGAAGTCGAGGTTGATGTCGTTGTCGCCCGAGGAGAGGATAACGCCGGACGTCCCGCTTACTGCCTGGGCCAGTACGGCATCGACGATCTTGAAAGACTCTTTGAGCCCCAGGTTCTTGTCGATGATGGAGAGGAGCTTGTCATTGGGGATGACGACGATGGAGTCGCTCTCTTTTTTCAGCTCCGCCAGTCCCTGCTCGGCCAGTTTAAGGCGTTTGCGCCCTTCAAAGGCGAAGGGTTTCGTGACGACAGAGATCGTCAGGGCGCCGACGTCGCGTGCGATCTGGGCGATAACCGGCGCCGCGCCAGTACCGGTGCCGCCGCCGAGGCCGGCGGCGATAAAGACGATATCGGCCCCTTCGATGGCCGTGCGGATGTCGTCATAGTTCTCGATGGCGGAATCTTTGCCGACGCTCGGTTTCATCCCGGCACCGAGCCCCTTCGTCAGACGGCTGCCCATCTGGATTTTGACCGGGGCAAAGGAGGTCTGAAGCACCTGGGCATCGGTATTGGCAACGACCATTTCAATGCCGTCGACCCCTTCGTTGATCATATGACCGATCATATTGCCGCCGCCGCCGCCGACGCCGATGGCTACGATACGCGCACCGTTGTTGGCCGTCGTCTCTTCGATTTTGAACATATTGTCAGATCCCATCTATCACTCCCCTGTTAAAATAACTGTGTAATCCAGTTCCAAAACTTGCTGCCGAAGCCTGCGGCTTTGTCAGCACTTTTTCTTGCGTCAAAGGACTTGATCCTGATCGTACCGGCTTCCTCGGAGGGGGGCAGGGGAATTTCTTCCTCTGCCGGCTCCTGAACGGAAGGTTCAGTCAGGTCAGGCTTCTCCATCGGTTCTTCGTTACGGTAACGTACCTGACGGTTCACATCGATTTCGTAAGGCGCATAGCCTCCCGCCGCATATTTGACGAGTCCGACCGCCGTCGCCGTCGCCGGCTCCTTGAGGGCGTCGAAGAGTCCTTCGACGTTACATGGCTTGGCGAGGCGGACCGGCACGTTGTCGAAAATGGCAACGGCGAGATCGCGGAGGCCGTCGAGTTTGGTAAAGCCGCCCGTCAGGACGACCCCGGCCCCCAGCTGATCTTTGAGCCCGCTCTTGTCAATGGACTGGGCGAGGATCATCAGGGTCTCCTCGACCCTGGCATAGATAACGTTGTGTACCACGCCGAGAGAGACCTCGTGGGAGGACTCCTCGTCGCCGATAATCGGTAGCTCGATCAGGTCGTCGCTCGGAGCACTGAGCGATCCGTACTTAATCTTGACGCTCTCGGCGATGTTGAGTGGCGTGTGCAGCGCCATGGAGAGGTCGCTGGTGATGTGGTGCGAACCGACACCGAGGAAATCGTTGTAGCGGATCGCGGTCCCGGAGTGGATCACGGTGTCGCAGGTGTGGCCGCCCATGTCGATTACGGCGGCACCGAGCTCCTTCTCATCCTCGTTGAGCACGGCGATAGCGGAAGCGTAGCCGTTGAGGACGACGGTATCGACCTCGACGCCCGCGCCGCGAACGGCTTTCTTGAGGTTGTTGAGGTTGGACTTCTGCGTCGTGATGATATGGGTCTCGACCTCCAGGCGCGACGCATTCATCCCCAGGGGATCCTCGATGAACTCCTGGTCGTCGACGATGAAGTTGTATGGCAGGGTATGCAGGACTTCGTACTCGTTGGGAATATTGGCGTTGTACAGCGACGTGTGCATCACGCGGCTGATCTCTTTGAACGTGATCTCACGGTTGGGGATATTGACGATCCCGCTGGAGTTCAGGCTCTTCGTATAGGCGCCCGAGATGGAGACGATCGCCCGTTTGATCTCGGTGCCGGCGACGCGTCTGGCGTCCGCCAGGGCGGCTTTGATCGCCTTGGACGCGAGCTCGATGTTGGTGATGGAGCCCTTCTTGATCCCCTGGGAACGGACGATGCCTGCCCCCGAGATCTGAATCGTACCCTCAGGGGAGATCTCCGCGATGATGGCGCAGATTTTGCTTGAGCCTATATCGATCGCGAGGACGCTTTTTTTCACTGCCCGTATCCTTTGATGAAGATCTGTGTCTCATACCGCTCGGCGAGGGCAGTGATCAGGGACTGGCTGAAGAGGGTCTCTTTCGTCTGTGCGACCGCCTGGTCCGCATTCGCATCGGCAACCGGGTTGATCTGCTGGTCAAGAATGCGGTAGAGGACGATCTTGCCCGAAGGGAGCTGTGCCATGCTTTCGGCTTTGCGGGAACGGAAGAGGCTGGCGAGCAGGGCCTGCGTCTCTTTTTCATCCAGCCCTTCGACGCCGGATGTCGCATCGCGTTTGAGGTATCCCTCGGTAGCGGTACCGCGGAACGATTTCAGGGAAGAGGTCGCTAGTTCCGTCAGCTTTTCGGCGCGCATCTGGCGGGTGTAGGCGGCAAGGACATCGGTTTTCGCCGCTTCGAAGCTCTTGGGCATCGGTTCGACGGTTTCCAGGCGCTTGATGATCAGGTACGCTCCGTGCTCTTTTTTCGGTTTCAGGTAGGGGCTGGCCGCATCAGCGGAAGCGATGGCCTGCATCGTCTCCGCGCTGAAGCTGTTGTCGCCTTCGCGGACGGTTGTCTCAACGATCTTCACGTCGGCGTCAAGCTTCTCTTTCTTGTAGGCGATGTAGGTCTTCAGCGCTTCTTTGTTAGTGGCTTTGTCGTTGACGGCGGCGACCACGGCGCTTTTGGCGTTCTCAAAGGCGAGGATCTTGCCGTCCGGGCCTACGAAGTCGTATTTGTGCGCATCGTAATAGGTCTGAAGCTCCTCGTCCCCGGCGCCGGCTTCCACGGCTGCCTGGGTGATGTAGGCGATTTTGAACGCCCGCGGCGTCATGTAGTCGAGCTTGTGGCCTTCCCAGAACGTTTTGAGGGCTGCATCGGAGGTGTCGATGCTGACCATTTCGCCGTCGAGCACTTTATACTCGAATTTGTCCCCGATACCCAGCGCGGTCTCGAAGGCTGATTTTTCGATGCCGTTCGCCTGGGCAGGGAAGAGCGCAAAGAGTTTCTGGATCAGCAATGCGCGGCGGATATCCGCTTCGTAGTCAACAGGGGTCAAACGGTTCTGTTTGAGGACCTTCTGGTAGAGCTCCTTGCTGAAAACGCCGTTCTCGATGAAGGCTTCCTGGGACTGCAGCACCGTAGCCACCTCTTTGTCGGTCGTTTCGAGGTTATAGCTGTTAGCGAGGTTCACCAGCAGGGCCTGGTTGACGAGCTGCTGTAACGCCTGTTTGTCCAGGCCGAGCTTTTTGGCCTGCTCCTCGTCGAATTTACCCTGAAAGATTTGACTGTAGCGGTTGAAAAGCTGTGCATAGGTTTTCTGAAGTTCGCGGCTGGTGATGCTGACGTCACCGACTTTCGCGACGGCCCCCGATTTATCGCCGTAGCTGTACTGCCCCCATCCGACAAATCCCGCGCCGATAAAGGCGATCGTTGAGATCCAGATCGTAATGACGAGGTATTTTCGGTGTCGTTGCATCCATGTAATCATCTGTGTAGTTTGCCTTCTTGCGTCGTAGTTGTCAATTTTATTAGTTTAAAGCTTAAGAATTGCCTTAAAGTCCCTGTTTTCCGAACCTTTTTTCACTCTGAGTTCAATATTTTTCGATAAGATTTTCAAAATTCTACTTTTGGGGGGTACAAGATGAACAACCGCGAAATTTCCGAAAGGGACCTGCGCCATATCTGGCATCCGTGTACCCAGATGAAGGATCATGAATTTCTGCCGCTCACACCGATCAAAAAAGGGAACGGCATCTACCTTGAGGATTTTGACGGCAACAGCTACATCGATGCGGTGAGCAGTTGGTGGGTCAACCTCTTCGGCCATGCGAACCCGATCATCTCTTCGGCAGTCAAAACCCAGGCCGAAACGTTAGAGCACGTTATCTTGGCGGGGTTCACCCATGAGCCCGTTGTCCGTCTTTCCGAACGTTTGGCAGCCATGACGCCGGAGGGGCTAACGCGCTGTTTTTACGCGGACAACGGCTCGAGCGCCATAGAAGTCGCCCTGAAAATGGCCTATCACTATTATAAGAATATCGGAAAAGAGCGCCCCCTGTTCATTTCCCTGACCAACAGTTACCACGGCGAGACGATCGGGGCGCTTTCGGTCGGTGACGTGTCGCTTTACAAAGAGACCTACGGACCGCTGCTGCTGCAAACGATCCAGACGCCGGTCCCGGCCGACCAGAGTGAGGCGGCAGCACTGGCCGCGGCGGCGGAACTCGAAACCCTGCTAAAGGCCCGTGCAGAAGAGGTCGCAGCCCTCATTGTCGAACCGTTGATCCAGGGGGCGGGGAACATGCATATGTACCATCCGCGCTACCTGAAAGAGGCGCGAAAACTTTGCGATCAGTATGACATATTGTTAATTGCAGACGAAATTATGACGGGATTCGGACGAACCGGAACGATGTTCGCCTGCGAACAGGCGGGAATTTCGCCGGATCTTATGACCCTTTCAAAAGGGTTGACCGGCGGTTATCTCCCCCTCTCCGTCACCATGACGACGGATAAAATTTACGAGGCTTTTTACTGCGACTACAATCTTTATAAGGCGTTCTTGCATTCGCACAGTTATACGGGCAATGCCCTTGCCTGCGCCGCGGCCAACGCGACGTTGGACATCTTCGAGCTGGATAACGTGATCGAAGCCAACCGGGCGTTGTCGGCACTGATGGCGGAGGGGCTAAAACGTTTTGAAAATCTGCCGAACGTGAAATCGGTACGGCAGACGGGCATGGTCGGTGCGGTGGAGCTTGAAGGGTACCCTCCCGAAGAGCGCATCGGCTTGAAAATCTTCGACTTCGCGCTGACCCGGGGGGTCCTTCTGCGGCCGCTGGGGCCGGTCGTCTATTTCATGCCCCCCTACATTATTAATGCGGAGGAGCTGACGTACGTGGTGGACACCGCTTACGAGGCAGTTACTTCACTGTAGCGCTATGAGAGCATGCTCTGCCGGAGCATCAGGATCCGGCAGCTCTTCTCCAGCACGGCCAGCTGTTTGGCCATCTCATGCAGGTCGCGGTTGTAGGCGTAGATGCCGTAGCCGCGGATGACGACCAGTTCCAGATCGGAGTTGATCAGCCGTTTGGGAATTTCTGTGGAGGCGCGCTCGTACCACTGGTCGAAGGAGCGGGGATCGTAGACTTCGACGCGGGGCATCTCCTTGATCCCGAAATAGTCCTGCGGTTCGATGACTTCGTGGAGCAGGCTGTATGCCATCGTATTGGGCGGCATCGAGAAGGTGATGAATTTGGCATCGCTGATCTGGCGGTAGATGCTGTGGTGGATGGCCGCGTCGATACTAGCCTCGTTCCAGCGGTAATCTTTCTGGAAATAGAGTTCGATCAGTTGCGAGTCGTTCATGTGGTCGAAGATGGTGTCTTTCGTGTTGATGATAAAACGGCTGTTGTCGGATTTGGCGGAGACGCTGCCGTGGTAGATGCTGAAGAACTCTTTGCGGAACATCGAGAGGGAGAAAGAGACGAGCTGTTCTTTGAGATGCTGTTTGTTCATAGCGCTATTGTAACGGAAGATAGGTGAATTTTTGTGTGTAAGGAGAAGGGGAGCGGAGGGGCCGGCCTTACGGCTGGCCGTTGCCGTACTGCTCGGCGAGATAGTCGGTAATGAGGGCCTGGTCCTCTTTGGTAATGGGTGCTTTAAACGCGTCAACCATTTTTTCGACTTTCTCTTTCCAGAAGCTGCGGGACTGTTTGCCCTGGTTCAGGATGTAGCCGAAAGAGTGGCAGGTCAGACAGTTGGCCTGGACGAGGTCGAAGTGTTTGCCCATCTTAATCTCAAACGGGACATAAGGGACTTCGACGTCCTCGTTCAGGACGGCGTGGAGATTAAGGGCGCCGAGGCTCAGCAGGGCGGCAAAGATTGTTTTTTTCATAAAGGCTCTCCTTAGACTACTTCGACGGTAACGACGTCGATTCCGTTAAATTTGTAACCGCCGTGGTTCCACTTGATATCTTTGGCAAAGGGCTGCTCTTCGCCGGCGCGGTTGATCGCCTTGGCCATGATGGTCTGCTTGCCGTACTTCTTCGGTTTGAAGTCATAGGTGAACGCGCGGAAGGCGTAGCGTCCCATATCGTCACCGAGGGTCGCCTCCTGCCACGTTTTGCCGTCGTCAAAGGAGAGCATGACCGCTTTGATGCCCGCGCCGTAGTCGAAGGCAACCCCGCGGATCGTCGCATAGGAGTTGTGGTAGAGCGTTTCGCCGTTTGTCGGGTAGCCGATGAAGGATTTGACATTCATCTTCGTGATCGGCTTGGTCGGAACGTGCTCGCCCGGCTTCTGGCATTCGCAGTCGTTGTCCGGCACGCGGTAGGCCTTGTCCATAAAGAAGAGGTGCTGGTAGTCGCTGGTGACGGTCAGGTTGCTCAGCATTTTGACCCAGCTGTCGGAGTAGGTGCCCGGGATGACGAGGCGGACCGGGTAGCCGTTGAGGTACGGCAGGTCCTCGCCGTTCATCTCATAGGCAACGATGACGTGGTCACCGATCTCCTCAAGGTGCAGTTCGCGGACAAAGTTCGGCGTTTCGTAGTAGGCGGCCGTTTCGGATCCGTTGAACCCGACCCATTCCGCCTCTTTTTTCAGACCGGCACGCTCAAGGATGTCGCGCAGACGCACACCTTTCCAGCGTGCACATCCCATGGCGCCGCTGCCCCACTGGATACCGCCGGCCGTCGGCTTGAAGGCGGAGCGGCTGTTACCGCCGCACTGCAGGACGGCATAGACTTCGACCGGTTCGAAGTCATGCTTCAGCTGGTCGACGGAGAGAGAGAGCTCGCGCTCGACGAGGCCGTTAACCTTGATGCGGAAGGTTCCCAGGTCGATGTGCGTCGGAATGTCCGGCATGTGCCAGCGTACGAAGAACATGTCGTTCGGCGTGACCGGGTGGGCAAAGACGTAGCGCGGGGATTCGAGCAGCGGCGGGCGGTCGGAGTAGGTGATCATCGGCCGTTTCTGCGGGAACGGAATGGAGGAGATTTTGCGGTTATCGACGGGTTGGCCCGCGGCGAAGGCTTCGGGGCCCAGCGCGGTCACGCCGGCACCGGCCAGCGCGCCTTTAAGGAAAGATCTGCGTTTCATGATTTTAGGACCTTGAGACGATATAAAATCGTTTGATAAAAATTATGTCCGTATTTTATCAAAAAGATATAGTTAAGAAAAATAAAACCAAAATGATATAATGTGCAATAAAACTGTACTTAATGGATCGCGTTTCCCCCGGGAAACAGGGGCACAGAGAGGTGCAGGAGGAGGGTGAGATGTATACGCTGAAACAGCTGGAACTTTTTCTCGATCTGGGGCGGAGCGAAAAGATTATCGATACGGCCAAAAAGTTCGGGCTGAGCCAGTCGGCGGTTTCGATGGCGATCAAGGAGCTCGAGCGCCTGCTCGACGGCCCGCTGTTCGAGCGGATCGGCAAACGGCTGGTCCTCAACGGGCGGGGGGCGATGCTGATGCGCAGCGCCCAACCGCACGTCGATGCCCTGCACGCCCTCTACGACCAGATGCGCAGCGATTCGCTGCGCGGGGAGCTCCGCCTGGCGGCCAGTGTGACGATCGCGGAGTACTTCATCCCGACGCTGGTCTGCAACTATATGGAGCAGAACGAACATGTCAGTATCTCGCTCAAAAGCGCCAACACCGCCGACGTCATCCGCAAAGTCACCTCCGGGGAAGTCGATATCGGCTTTATCGAGGGGGAGGGGATCCTTGAAGAGGTCGAGAGCCGGGTGTTGATGCGCGACGAGCTGGTCGTGCTCACAAGCGACAAGGCACTGGCAGAGCGGGGGCCGTGGTTTATCGACCAGCTGGCATCGCGGCCGTGGATCATGCGGGAAAAAGGCTCCGGGACCCGGGCCGTCTTCCTCAACGCGATCAGCCCCGTCGACCAGGAGCTCAACATGGTGATGGAGCTGGAGCATATCGAGTCGATCAAAAACTTCCTGCTGGCCAAGCCCGATTATCTCAGCGTTCTGCCGCGCATTTCAGTCAGAAGGGAACTGGAAGAGGGGCACCTGTTCGAGATCGCGATCAAGGCGCACCACTTCGAGCGCGACTTCACGATGATCTCCCGCAGCCAGCAGACGCTGCTGCCGCTGCAGACCCATTTCCAGGAGTACCTCTTAAGTTCCATCGGGCTACAATAGCGCATGCAGAACATCCCCCATATTCCGGTACTTTACCGAGAAGTTACCGAAGCTTTTTCCGGCTGCGAAGCGGGCATCGTCGTCGACTGTACCATGGGGTACGGCGGGCACAGCAGCCTGCTGCTCGAAGCGAACCCGAACCTCCGTCTGGTCGGCATCGACCAGGACGAGACGGCGATCCGTTTTTCGACGGAGCGGCTGGCCCCGTTCGGAGAGCGCGTCGAGATCCGTAAGGGGCGCTTTTCCGCCGTGCTGGAGACGATCGTGCGGGATTACGGCGCGGAGCAGATCCGGGGGGTGCTCGCGGATATCGGCGTCTCTTCGCTGCAGCTGGACGAGAAGGATCGCGGTTTCTCCTTTGAGAGCGAGACGCTGGATATGCGGATGGACCCCTCGGCCCCGCTGGATGCCGCGACCGTCGTCAATACCTACGCCGAGGCGGAACTCGAGCGCATCCTGCGCGACTACGGCGAGGTTCCCAACGCGCGCAAGATCGCGCAGGTCATCGCAACGCAGCGGCCCTTCACCTCCGCCAAAGCGCTCGCCGAGGCGGTCCGCCCCTTCGCGCCCCGCGGCAAGAAGATCCATCCGGCGACGCTGGTGATGCAGGCGATCCGCATCGAGGTGAACGACGAGCTGGGGGAGCTGAACCGCCTGCTCGACGTCTGCGAACGCGCCTGCTTCCCCGAGGCGCTCATCGGGATCATCTCGTTCCACTCCCTCGAAGATCGCATCGTCAAGCAGCGGTTCGCGCAGTGGGCGAAAAACTGTATCTGCCCCAGCGACGCGATGCGCTGTACCTGCGGCAACGACCACGCCATCGGGCGCCCCCGGCCGAAAAAGCCGATCACGGCACAGGCGGACGAACTCAAAGAGAACCCCCGCAGCCGCAGTGCGAAACTGCGGCTTTTTGAGATGAACTGCCATGGACGATAAAGCCAACCTCCTTGAGGAGACCGGCAGCGCCATTGTTACCCGCAAAGGAATAGGCCTGCGGTTTCTGTTCAGCATGCTGATGGTCTTCGGGATCGTCTGGATGCTGCTCTTCCCGAAGATCTACCTTCAAAACAG
The DNA here is from genome assembly GCF_021044585.1 of Sulfurimonas sp. HSL-3221. Taxonomy (GTDB): domain Bacteria; phylum Campylobacterota; class Campylobacteria; order Campylobacterales; family Sulfurimonadaceae; genus Thiomicrolovo; species Thiomicrolovo sulfuroxydans. The sequence goes on from NZ_CP087998.1 coordinate 934,392, forward strand.
CATCTACTACAAAAGCCGCGACATTGCGACGATGCAGCGCGAATACGAGACGCTCAAAGAGGAGAACCTCGTCATCAAGCGGCGGGTGGAGGCGCTGAAGTTCAAAAACCAGGTGCTCGACACCCTCTTTGTCGAGGAGCAGCCGTGATCGCACGCCTCATCGAGTTCGCGCTGAACAAACCGCTGCTCAACCACATGCTGCTGCTGTTCGTGCTGCTCCTCTCCGTCTTCGCCTACCTTAACATTCCCAAAGAGATCTTCCCGCCGATCCAGATGGACAAGATCACGATCACCGGAGGCTACGCCGGGGCGAGCGCGGATGTCCTGGATAAAATGGTCGTCACCACGATCGAGGACGAGCTGGGGAATATCAGCGAACTGGAGACGGTGACGACGACGATCAAAAACGGCGCGTTCACCATCACGGCCGACATCAAGCCGGGATCGCAGAACATCAACGTGCTCAACGACGTCAAGGATATCATCGCCCAGACGAAGCGGGACCTCCCTTCGGACATGAACGAACCCATCGCGCAGATCCATGAAGAGACGATCCCGCTGGTGCTGGTGGCCATCGCCGGTGAGGCGCCCATGACCGAACTCCTTGCGCGCGCCGATGAGCTCAAAAGCGCGCTGTCGCGCTACAAGGAGCTCAGCGACATTACGATCCGGGGCGATTCCGACGACGAACTCGTCTTCCGCATCGATCCGGACAAACTGGACGCCTACGGCCTCTCCACCGACGCCGTGGTCGCAGCGCTGCAGAATCTCAGTTCCATTTTTCCCGTCGGCACCATCAAGCGGCGGGGCGAACACCTTTACATCAGCACCTACAACGGCGAAAAAGATGAAACGGCGATCGAGAATACGGTTATCGGCGTCGGCGGCAAGCGGGTGAAAATCGGCCAGATCGCTACGGCCACCTTCGAGCTGGGCGACGCGACGGAGCTGTCGCACTACAATGGGGTTCGCAACGTCTCCGTCAACATCACCAAGTCAAAATCGGGCAACGCCATCGCCCTGGCCAAACAGATCCGCGAAACCCTCAAGGGCTTCGAAAAACGCTACCCGGACCTGCAGTTCGCGGTCTACACCGACACTTCGGTCTGGATCAAGAACCGTCTCAATACGGTCGTCTCCAACATCATCGTCGGGCTGATTCTCGTCTTCGCCGCCATGCTTATCTTCGTCAACCGCGGCATCGCGCTCGTCGTGGCGATGGGGATCCCGATGAGTTTCATGATCGGGCTGATCGCGACGGAGATGATCGGCTATTCGCTCAACATGCTCTCCCTGCTCGGCGCCCTGATCGCCCTGGGGATGCTCGTCGACGAAGCGATCGTCGTGGCGGAGAACATCTACCGCCACATGGAGGAGGGGATGCCACGGCGTCAGGCGGCGATCCAGGGGGCGGTGGAGATGTTCCCCGCCGTGCTGACGGCGACGCTGACGACGGTTTTTGCCTTTTTGCCGATGCTGCTGATCAGCGGGGAGATGGGGACTTTTATCAAGATCCTGCCCGTGATGATCACCATTTTGCTGCTCAGCTCCCTCTTCGAAGCCTTCTTCTTCCTGCCGCTGCATGCGCACGAACTGCTGCGCCTGCGCCGGGAGAGCCATGTCAGCCACAGTATCTGGGAACACCTCTACCGCTGGTACGACAAAACGCTGCACCTCCTTTTCCGCCGCCGCAAACGCTCCCTTTTCCTGATCGTCGGCACCATCGCTGCGTTGACGGCGGTGATGGTGTCGCAGAGCCGTTTTCAGCTTTTCCCGCCCTTCGACGTGACCCAGGTCTACGTGACGGGGAAGGTCAATATCAACAACGAGCTCGAAGATACGGAGCAGAGGGTTGCGGCCATCGAGCGGATGTTGCTGGAGAAGCTTGACCCCGAAGAGTACTCCTCGGTGACGGCGGTGATCGGGATGCGTCTGGATGCGAAGAACAAGGCGGAAATCGGCGAGAACCTCTTCCAGGTCTTCATCGACCTGCACGAACGCGCACCGGATAACTGGTACAACCGATATATCAATCCCATCTTCTCGATCGAATATAACGCCGACGTGCTCAAACGGCAGCGTGATGCCAAGCGGATCAGCGAAGACGTCAAACAGTGGCTCGAACCGCTCGCCCAACGCACGGAAGATGACGGGACCAAGACCTTCGAGAACTTCAACGTTACCGTCCCGGGAACGGGGGTCGTCGCGCACGATATCGAGCTCGCGCTCGAGGGCAAGGATGATGCGGAGCTGGCGATGGGCGTGAAAGTGCTGGAAGCAGCCCTAGCCGACGTGACGGGGGTCTATAACATTTCCGATGATGCCGATCTCGGGGAGCGGGAGCTGAAACTGCGCATCAACGACTACGGTTACGACCTGGGGCTTACCGAGGCGGATATCAGCCGTCAGCTGCGCGCCCACTACCTCAAAGGCGAATACGGCAAGATGTTCAGTGCCAGCGGCCTGGTCCGCATCCGCATCGAGAGTGTGCAGAAAGATGACCCCGAGAGTCTGGAGACCTTCCGCATCCAGATCCCGGGCAGCACGCAGACCGTTGCCCTGCGCGACGTCGCCGACTTCATCTATACGCAGGCTTATGTGACGATCGAAAAGGAGGACGGTACGCGTATCCGCAGCGTCTATGCGTCGCTGGACAAGGATATTCGGACATCGTCGGAGGTGATGGCGGCGATCGCACCGACGCTGGAAGGGCTCAGGAAAGAGGGCTTTGATATCGAGATCAAGGGGGAGGAGAAGGAGAACGCCAAGACGCAGCGGGAGATGTCCCAGGCGGCGGCCGTCGCGATCTTCCTGATCTTTATTACCCTCGTATGGCTGTTCGACTCGCTGGTACTGGCGCTGATCGTGCTCAGCACGATCCCCCTTGTCCTTGTCGGTGTCTATGTCGGCCACTGGGTGATGGGCCTCACCATTACGATGCCGAGTCTGATCGGGGCCGTGGGGCTGGCGGGGGTCGTCGTGAACGACGGCCTGATCATGGTGAGTTTTATCCGGCAGGCCAGGGACAGCGAAGCGTTGATGCGGCGGGCGCGGACCCGCCTGCGGCCGATCCTGATGACGTCGATCACGACGGTACTCGGGCTCATGACGCTGATCTTTTTCGCTTCGGGTCAGGCACAGATACTGCAGCCGATGGCGGTGTCGCTGGGATACGGGATATTATGGGCAACGGTACTGAACTTGTTCTATGTACCGTTGCTTTATGCCGTCATCTACCGTATCAAACGGTAGCGACGCGCTTTGAAATGAGAGGAGAAAAGGAAGTGCGGTAGGGAAGGAAGCCGACACTTCCCTCCCTGTGATTAAACGGACACTCAAAATCATACAGACCTGCCGTCCGCACAGACGTCAGCGTCCGTATGATGGCATCAGGTTGAGTAGTAAGGAGTGTACCGTCACCTTATGTTGAACCGAGAATTGTGTGCTAATTAGTAGAGCGTGTGCAAGACACTCGAGGAGTAGAAGACCTTAGTTTATGTTTAGGCAACCCGGCCGTCTCAGTGAGACCCGTGGCTTTCCGTCCCCGTTTCGCAACGAGTTTGGCATTATCTACATAATTAAGCAACAACAGATTGTTATAAGTTACAGCTTACAGTTCCATTAAAATATGATTTTTTTCTAGCTTTATTTTTTTATCGGATCGTAAAGTAGCGATTGGCAAAGTCCGGACGGTGATTATGAGTTGAGGAGATGCACTTAAGCCCAAAAGGGGTATAATCACGAATTATTTTCAAGGTTACACAAGATGTACGAAGCACTTTTCGAAGACGAAGGCGATATGTTCAGCGGATCGCCTCGCAGTAAATTCATGGACGTTATCTTCAATGCTAACCGTTCGGTCGCCGAAGGGGAGCTCCAGCGCCTGATCGAGCGCCTGGCCGCAATGGAAAAAATCCTCTCAGAGTCGATGGACGATGCGACGCTCGAACGGACGATCAAACAGCTTCAGTTCGAGGAAGCGGATGCGATCAACGCGATGGCGAAGGAGCTCTATATCGAGTCGATGGGCAACGTGCTCAGCCAGAGCGAATAGGGGGAAGACGCCGAGATGGTCGAAGCGGTAGCGCGGAGAATGCAGGAGATGGTGGCGGCGGTGGATTATCCGTACGCGACCGGGCTTTTTGAAACACTGTCCGGCGGCAAGCGCCTCCGTGCCCGCCTGATCATGATGATCGCGGGGGAGGAAGATGCCGCGGTGACGCTGGCGGCGGTGATCGAATTGATTCACGCCGCGAGCCTTCTGCATGACGATGTCATCGACGAGGCGCAGCTGCGCCGGGGTAGCCCTTCTGTCAATGCGACCGAGGGGAGCAAACAGGCGGTGATGCTCGGCGATATCCTCTACTCCAAAGCGTTCAGCGAGCTGACGCAGTTCGACGCACGGATCGCCAAGAGCGTGGCGGATGCTGTCACCTCCCTCTCCGTCGGCGAGATGATGGATGTGCAGATGGCGAAAACATTCAATGAGGATGAAAAGCGCTATCTGCAGATGCTCTATCTTAAAACGGGGGTCCTGATCGAGGCAGCGGCAAAGTGCGCCGCTCTGCTCGCCGGGAAGGATGCCGATGCCTATGCGCTCTACGGCAAGAACCTCGGCGTTGCCTTCCAGATCATCGACGATATCCTCGATATCGTTTCCGATGAAGCGACGCTGGGCAAACCGGCGATGAACGACTTCGTCGAAGGCAAATGTACCCTGCCTTACATCCACCTCTACCGTACGCTCGAGGGGGAGGCGCGTGAGCGTCTCCTCGCCCTTCACGGCCGGCGTGCGACAGCAGAGGAGACGCAATGGCTCAAAGCGGGGCTGGAGAGCAGCGGGGCGGTCAAAGCCGCCTACGCGCAGGCCCGTGCCCTTAGCGACGAGGCGAAACGCGCCGTCAGCGGTGATGCACCACTCGAAGCCGTCATCGAATCCATGATGCAGAGAACCTTCTGATGCACTACCTCATACTCAGTTTTACGCACAAAAACACGACGCTCCCCATCCGGGACAAGCTGGCGTTTAACGATGATGCTGCCAAAGAGACCTTTCTTGCCCGTACCCTCGAAGCCCCCTATCTGAACGAAGCGTTCGTCCTCTCCACCTGTAACCGTATTGAACTGATCAGCAGCTGCAACAACCCAGGTGAAGCGGCCAAGCACCTCTTTATGTTGCTGCATGAGCATTCGGGGATCAGCCTCAACGAGCTGGAGGGCCGGGCGGAGCTTTTCGAGGACCAGGGGGCGATCCATCACCTCTTCAGCGTCGCCAGTTCCCTTGATTCGCTCATCGTCGGCGAGACGCAGATCGCCGGCCAGCTCAAAGACGCCTATCGTTTCGCCCTGGAACGGGGACATTGCGGCGACAAACTGACCCGGGCGGTCAACTACGCCTTCAAATGCGCGGCCGAAGTGCGCAACCAGACCGATATCTCCTCCAAGCCCGTCTCCGTCGCCAGTGTCGCCGTGGCGGCCGCGCGCCGCGCCTTTGGTACGCTGTCGGGCAAGCGGGCGCTGGTCATCGGTTCGGGAGAGATGTCGGTTATTGCCGCGCGTACCCTGAAAAACCACGGGGCCGAGGTCAGCCTGATGAACCGTACGATGGCAAAGGTCGAAGCGCTGGCCGAAGAGGTGAAAGGGACGCTTGTACCCTTTACGCGCCTCAAAGACGTCCTGGGCGAGTACGATATGATCTTTACGGCAACGAGCGCGGAAGAACCCATCATCGGCGGGAAGATCGGTCTGAAAAAAGAGCGGGAGTGCCACTGGTTCGATATGGCGGTTCCGCGGGATATCGGCGACATCGACCATGCGATGGTGACGGTGCACCGGGTGGACGACCTGAAAAACACGGTCGACGAGAATATCATGCTGCGCGAAGAGGAGGCCAAGGCCTCCTTCGCTATCGTCGGCCGCTACACGGCGGAGTTCTATGCCTGGCTCAAATCGCTCAACATCGAGCCGTTGATCAAAGAGCTCTACCGCCGCGCGGACGCGGCGGCGGCAACGGAGGCGGCCCGCGTCGTCGGGAAGGGCTACGTGCCCGAGGCGTACGAAGCGCAGGCACAGAAGATGGCACTGCAGGCGATCAAGCGTTTCCTGCATCCGCAGGTGCAGCAGCTGCGAAAGGCTGCCGACGAGGGCGACATCGACGCCATGATCGATTCGATGGCATTTATTTTAGACATGAGTGAGGAGTAACCGACAATGCGTATGTCCCAGGCTTTTATCCCGACGGAGAAGGAGGCGCCCAAAGACGCGGCGCTCCCGAGCCACATCTATCTGACCCGGGCCGGGTTTATCGCCCAGGTCGCCAGCGGGCTGTACAACCTGATGCCTTTGGGCAAGCGGGTGCTGAAAAAGATCGAAGCGATCATCAACGAAGAGATGGCACGTGCCGGTGCGCAGGAGGTGGACCTCAGTTTCGTCACCCCGGCGGAGCTGTGGGAAGAGAGCGGCCGGATCGAGAAGTTCGGCAAGGAACTGCTGCGCTTCCGTGACCGCAAAGAGAACCTCTTTGTCCTGGGACCGACCCATGAAGAGATGATGGTCAACCTCGTACGCAACCGCGTCAACAGCTACAAGCAGCTGCCGCTGAACCTCTACCAGATCAAGACGAAGTTCCGCGACGAGGCGCGCCCGCGTTTCGGCCTGATGCGCGCACGTGAATTCGTCATGAAAGACGGCTACAGCTTCCACACCTCCTACGAGGACCTCGACCGCGAGTTCGATGCGATGGAAGCGGCCTACAAACGCGTCCTGGAGCGGCTGGGGCTTGATTTTCGCATCGTCGAGGCCGACAGCGGCGCGATCGGCGGGTCGGGCTCGAAGGAGCTGATGGTCCTTGCCGACAGCGGCGAAGATACCCTTGCCGTCTGCGACCGCTGCGAATACGGGGCCAACATCGAGGCCGCCAGACGTTCGGAACGTACGACGATTCCCGAGGCGCCGGAGGCGGACTTCAACAAGTTCGCGACGCCGGGCATTAAGAGCATCGAGGAGCTTGGCGGCTTCTTCCACGTCGACCCCTACTACACCCTTAAGGCCGTGGCGAAGCGGGCGATCTACGAAGAGGGGGACGAAGTCGTCGTCTTCTTCCTGCGCGGCTGCGACGACCTGCAGGAGGTCAAGGCGACGAACGCCTGCGGTGCGCTGGATCTCGTCGATGTCAACGAAGAGGAACTTTCGGCGCTCGGGCTGGTACCGGGCTTCATCGGGCCGCTGGACTTGGATGCCGTGCGTACGATCTTTGACTGGGACGTCAAAGGGGCGGCCAATATGATCTGCGGCGCCAACGAGGCCGATTTCCACTATGTCGGCGTCGATCTTTCGGTCCTTCCGGAAGAGGCGCAGTATGCCGCGCTTTATGAGGTCAAAGAGGGCGACGGCTGCCCGGTCTGCGACGGAAAGCTCTCCTATACGAAAGGGATCGAGGTCGGGCATATCTTCAAGCTCGGCACCGTCTACTCCGCACCGCTGGGGGCGCAGTTCCTCAACGAGAACGGGAAAGCGGAACCTTTCGTGATGGGCACCTACGGTATGGGTGTGAGCCGCCTTATCGCCGCGGTCATCGAGCAGCACCATGACGAGAAGGGGTGCGTCTGGACCAAGGCGACGGCACCCTATCTGGTTAACCTGATGATCTCCAACATCAAAGACGAGGAGCAGGTGGCCCTGGCCGAGAGCCTTTACGCTTCGCTGCAGGATGCGGGTGTTGACGTCATCATGGACGACCGCAAGGAGCGTTTCGGGTTCAAGGCGAAAGACGCGGAACTGGTCGGCTACCCGCTCACCGTTATCATCGGCAAGGAGCTCGCCAACGGCATCGTGCAGTTCTTCGACCGAGCCGAAGATACAAAGACGGATGTTCCCTCTTCCGAAGCCCTCGCGCGCATTATGGAGTGGATCGGATGATCTACTTTCTCCTCTATCTTTTCCTGGAAGTGCTCGTTTCCGTTAAGATCGCTTCGGCGATCGGCGGGGTATGGACCTTCGTCGAGCTGATCGCGAGCGCCCTGGTGGGCATCGTGATCCTGGCGAACTTCCGGGGAACGCTGGCGGAGAATATCAACGCGCTGAACCAGGCGCGTATCGACCCCTTCGAATTTCAGCAGCTTAACCTCTTTACCATTCTAGGCGCTTTTCTGCTGATCGCCCCCGGTTTTCTCACGGATATTTTCGGCGTACTGCTTCAGTTCAGCGTCATAACGAAGATGTTGGTTAACCGATTTGTGTCACAATCCAAGCACGATTCATCAACTCACAACACTCAAAAGGATGACCATGTCATTGATGTCGAAATTGTCAGCGACGATGCTGATAAGCGCTAGCCTTTTTGCCGCAACGAACAGCGAAGTCGAAACCTTTCTCAAGAACAACCTTTCCAAGAATCCCGCCATCAGCTCTTTGACGGTCAAAGTCGTCGAGCGTCAACCGCTTGAGGGCATGAAAGGGTGGGACAGTTTTGTCGTGTCGCTCGATGCCAAGGTGAAGCAGGGCAAGGATGAGCGCGAAGTGAAGCAGCGCGTCATCTATTTCGCCAACGACAAGGTGATCACCGGCGAACTGACCGACATGAAAACGGGCAAAAGCCTTCGCGATGCCGTCGCCCCGAAATTCAAAGCCGAGTATTACAAAAAAGAGAACCTGATTTACGGGAATGCGAATGCAAAGCACAAGGTCGCGATCTTCTCCGACCCGCTTTGCCCTTTCTGCCGCAATTACGTTCCGAAGGCGGTGGAGTACATGAAGCAGTACCCGGAGACCTTCGCCGTCTATTACTACCATTTCCCGCTTGAACGCCTCCACCCCGCGGCACCGACGCTGACCCGCGCAGCAGTGGCCGCAGAGCTCCAGGGGCGCAAAGATGTCATGCTCTCGCTCTACAAGGTGCCGACGACGATCACGCGCGAAAAGGATGAGCAGAAGATCCTCGATGCTTTCAACAAAGCCGTCAACACGAACCTGAAAATCAGTGATCTGCATGCCGCGGCGGTCAACGCCCAGGTTGCATCGGATGACGCCGTCATCGAATCCCTGATGGTCAGCGGCACGCCGACGGTCTATTTCGACGGCGAAAAAGATGCAACCAAAAACCGTTACAAGGGAGTCAACGTTAAATGAAGAAACTCGTCATCGCAACCCGCGGAAGCAAGCTGGCACTCTGGCAGTCCGAACATATCAAGGCCGTTCTCGAGGAGCAGAACCCCGGTCTGGAAGTGTCGCTTAAAATCGTCGTGACCAGCGGCGACAAGATCCTCGACGTGCCGCTGGCAAAGATCGGCGGCAAGGGGCTCTTTCTCAAAGAGATCGAAGAGACGATGCTGGGCGGCGAAGCCCAGCTGGCGGTCCACTCGCTCAAAGACGTACCGACGCAGATGCCCGACGGGCTTCTGCTGGCTGCCATTACCGAACGCGAAGACGACCGCGACGCGATGCTGAGCGAAAAATATGCCAGCGTCGATGCCTTGCCCGAGGGGGCGGTCGTCGGGACCTCGTCGCTGCGCCGCCGGATGCAGATCCTGGCCCTGCGCCCGGACCTGACCATCAAGGACCTCCGCGGGAATGTCGATACCCGCATCCGAAAGCTCAAAGAGGGCGAGTACGATGCCATCATCCTCGCTTCGGCCGGGATCAACCGCCTGGGGCTGCTCGACAGCGTCGAGTACGTCTACCCGATCGCGCTGGGCGATATGGTGCCTGCCATGGGACAGGGCGCACTCGGAATCGAAGCCGTTGATGACCCGGAAGTCCTTGAGATCGCCCGGGGGCTTGAAGATACGAATACCCGTATCGAAACGACGATCGAACGCGAATTTGTCGATACCCTGCAGGGCGGATGCCAGGTGCCGATCGGCGTCAATGCCACCGTCCTCGAAAACGGTCAGGTGCTGACCCAGGCGATTGTCGGGCTTCCCGACGGCACGGAAGTGCTTGCCGAATCGGTCGAAGTACCTAAAGATGCCGTCGATAATCTCGGCCGAAAAATGGCGGAGACGTTCATTGAACAAGGTGCCCGGGAACTGCTTGCCAGGGCCGAAGAGATGGCGTTTAAGTAGCCTGTTACAAAAGTGTCACAATTAAGGCCCGCATAATAATATATAATGTATTCTTGTGTGACACCTCCCTTGGATAAAGGATGCGAATGAAGAAGGTCGTTTTCTCTGTTCTTATTACGGCACTGTTGACCGGTGCTGTCGGCGAAGCAGCCGTGTACAAAGGCCAGCGCGAGTTTCATAAACAGTGTAAAGCCTGCCATGATGACGGTCAGGATATCGCCTTTACCTATAAACGGAGAACATGGAAAAAGATGATGCAGGACAACGGCGCAGGATTGGCCGAACTGCATCTCAATAGTGAGAAAGCGAAGAAGTCCTGGAAATACTTCAAAAGCAAGAAGTACCAGAAAAATTCGAAGCACCTGAAGGACTTCATGGTCGAATACGCCAAGGACAGCGGGAACGTTCCCGCCTGTAACTAAAACCTCCGGGCCTCTGGGCCCTTTCTGCACTTTAAACCCTATTCGCTAAAATACCGTATTTTATTTTGGAGACAGAGCTATGGAAAAAATGTGGTCCGGCCGTTTCAGTGCCTCAGCCTCGTCACTTCTAGACCAGTTTAACGCCTCGATCATGTTCGACCGCGAACTGTACCGGGAAGATATCGAAGGTTCGCTCGCACACGCCGCCATGCTGCAGAGCCGCGGTATCCTGAGTGCGGATGAGCTCGAGGCGATCCGCGGGGGACTGGCACAGGTCCGCGAAGAGATCGAAGCGGGCAGTTTTGAGTGGAATATCAGCGACGAAGACCTGCATATGGCGATTGAAAAGCGTCTTACGGCGCTCATCGGGGATGCCGGAAAGAAACTGCATACGGCCCGCAGCCGCAACGACCAGGTGGCCGTCGACTTCCGCCGCTATGTCCTGCGCAAGAACCTGGAGATCGTCGGCCAGCTCAAAACCCTGATGCAGACCCTCGTCGACATTGCCGGCAAGCATACAGAGACGCTGCTGCCGGGGATGACGCACCTGCAGCATGCCCAGCCGATCAATTTCGGTTTCCATCTGCTGGCATACGCGAGCATGTTCAAACGGGACATCGACCGTCTCCTCTCGAGCCGCCAGCGCAACAACGTCTCCCCGCTGGGCTGCGCCGCCCTGGCCGGGACGCCGCACGACATCGACCGCAACCTGACCGCCAACGCGCTGGGGTTCGACAGCGTCAGCGTCAACTGCCTCGATACGGTCAGCGACCGCGATTTCGCCCTGGAGATCCTCTTTAACATCTCGACGATGATGATGCACGTTTCCCGCCTCAGTGAGGAGCTGATCCTCTGGTCGAGCTACGAGTTCGGCTTTGTCGAGCTCTCCGACGAATACTCGACAGGCTCCTCGATCATGCCGCAGAAGAAGAACCCGGACGTCCCCGAACTGCTGCGGGGCAAAACGGGCCGCGTCTACGGCGCGCTGATGGGGCTGCTCACGGTGATGAAGGGGCTGCCGCTCGCTTATAACAAGGATACCCAGGAGGACAAAGAGGGAGTCTTCGACGCCGTTGCCACGGCGCACATCTCTCTTGAGATCCTGAACGAAGCGCTCAAGACGATGACGGTCAAACCGGAGAACATGCTGGCTGCTTCAAAGAAGGGACACCTGAGCGCTACAGACCTGGCCGACTACCTCGTCGAGCGCTGTGGGGTGCCGTTCCGCGAGGCCCACTTTATTACGGGCAAGGCCGTCGCCCGGGCCGAAGCGCTCGGAATAGACCTGAGCGAGATCGCTTACGGTGAGCTCAAGGCCATCGACGAACGTATCGGCGAGGACGTGATCCCCCATCTTCAGCTGGCGCACTCCATGAACGCCCGTACCTCCTCCGGCGGAACGGCGACGGTGCGCACGCTCGAACAGATCGTGCACTTCGAAAACTACCTGAAGGAGCTTGATTTATGAAAGTAACGATTTCCCACCTGGACGAGATGCGCTTCGAGGCGAAAACGGACCGCGGACAGAGCTTTGTCATTGACTGCCCGGTTATCTCCCCGATTGAATACTTCCTCTCCGGCCTTGTCGCCTGTACGACCAGCGACCTCATTGCCATCCCGAAAAAGCAGGGCAAGACGGTCACCAACCTCAGTGTCGACGGCGAGGTCGTGCGCAACGAAACGCCGCCGTGCAAGTTTAATACCCTGCACCTCGACTACCGCTTCGACTCCGACGCCGACGATATGACGGCGCTGCGCTGGGTCATGGGAAGCATCGAAACCTACTGCTCGACGATCAATACCGTCCGTGATACGACGAAGATCACCTACTCCGTGACGCACAACGGCAACGTCCTGCGTGAGAATGAGGAGATCATCAGCGGGCAGGGCGGCAATATCGACTTCGGTGAAATCGAAGCCTGCCCCAGCTAAGGCTTATCTGCCTCAATATGCCGCAAACCTTTTTTAGGTTCTTTGTTCCCCTTCTTTTTTGTTTGTCCAAAAAAGAAGCCGAACCGGGAAGAAAAAAGGACAATGCGGCTGCCGCATGTAATACACTCACACGCACTTCAACCGTCCTATTACGTGGACACTCCATGCCGAAATTTTTTGTAATGTTTTTTAGTGGGGAGAGTTGAAAGCGCAGGCCTTCTGCGCGTGGGCTTGCTGCCGAAGCAAACCCAGTGTTAACGTAGGCATCCGGACTTTGTTCGGAAGCCGTGCGATTAAAGGAAGTCTTTCGGGTCCGCGTCCGCGAAGTGGCCCCAGCGCAGTCTGGCGCCGCCGAGGATGTGGAAATGGAGGTGTTTGACCTCCTGGCCGCCGTTTTCGCCGATGTTCGTAATAACGCGGTAGCCGCTCTCTTTGATATCGACCTTCTCGACCACTTCCTGGATAAAAGCAGTCATGCCCGCCATCATCTCCGGCGTCACCTCGTTGAAGCTGTCAACATGGGTTCTGGGAATGGCGAGCACGTGAACGGGGGCCTTGGGATTGATGTCGTGAAAGGCGACGAAGTCGTCGTTTTCGTGCACCGTGTTGGCACTCAGTTCATTGTTGGCGATTTTGCAGAAAAGACACATGAATGTTCCTTGAAAGAGCGTTTTTGTGATTGTAGCATAGAAGCCTTTGAGGCTGACCTGCTTTGAATTGGAGGGTATCGTATTGATTTTAAAGAAGAGCATTTCAGAGAAAAAGCGCCGAGGGCGCGCGAGCGCTCCGAGAGCACTTCTTCCAGAGCGCCCGCTGCTGATGCAGCGAAGCGGAATTCCGCAGGGCATAGCGCGAGGACAACGCGAACTTAGCGTTAGGGGCTTTGCTCCTGCAGTGTAATTGATCAATGATACTGCCCTTTAAAGCTCTTTGGATACAATACGCGCAAGATACATGGGGGAGACGTCCCCGGGAAGGAGCCAGGGTTGCAAGAGTGGTATGACGCCATTGCGTCGGCACAGAGTGTCGACAAACTTGAAGAGATCCGTATTGCGGTGTTCGGGAAAAAAGGGGTGCTCGCGGCCGAGTTCGCGAAGATGAAGTCCGTTCCCAACGAGGAGAAGGGCGCGTTTGCCAAAGAGCTCAACGAGCATAAGGCGAAGCTGACCGAGGCCTTTAACGTCCGCAAGGAGATCCTGGCCCTCGAAGCGCTCGAGGCGGGGATGAAAGCGGAGGCGATCGACGTGACCCTGTTCGGCCGCGGAAGCGAACGCGGTGCGCTGCACCCGGTGATGCAGACGATGGACCGCATCGTCGAGTACTTTGTCGCCATGAACTTCTCGGTCAAGACCGGACCGATGGTCGAAGATGATTTCCATAACTTCGAGGCGCTGAACCTGCCCAAGTACCACCCGGCCCGTGACATGCAGGACACCTTTTATTTCAAAGACGAGCTGCTGCTGCGCACCCACACCTCTCCGGTCCAGATCCGCACGATGAAGCAGGAGAAGCCGCCGATCCGTATGATCGCTCCGGGCGCCGTGTTCCGCCGCGACTACGACCTGACGCATACTCCGATGTTCCACCAGGTCGAGGGTCTGCTCGTCGACGAAGAGGGCAAAGTCTCCTTCGCGAACCTGAAGTTTATTCTTGAGGACTTCCTCAAGTACATGTTCGGTGACGTCGAGGTCCGTTTTCGCCCGAGTTTCTTCCCCTTCACGGAACCGTCCGCGGAAGTCGATATCAGCTGTATCTTCTGCGGCGGCGACGGCTGCCGCGTCTGTTCCAAGACGGGATGGCTGGAAGTCCTGGGCTGCGGGATCGTCGACCCCAACGTCTTCAAGGCGGTTGGTTATGAGAACGTCAGCGGCTACGCCTTCGGCCTCGGCGTGGAGCGCTTCGCGATGCTGATCCACCGTATCGGGGATCTGCGTTCGCTGTTTGAGGGCGATATCAGACTACTGGAGCAGTTCAAATGATTGTCACACGCCACTGGCTGAACGAATGGATCGACCTTTCCGACATTACGACGGAGCACCTGGCCAAGACTTTCAATGCCATCGGTCTGGAGGTCGATAGGGTAGAGTCCTACCGGATCCCCGAAAAGATCGTCGTCGGGCGGGTCGCGGCATGCGAAAGACACCCGGACGCGGATAAGCTTAACGTCTGCCAGGTCGATCTGGGCGGCGAAACGCGCCAGATCGTCTGCGGAGCACCTAACGTCGCGGCGGGGCAGTATGTTCCCGTTGCCGTCGTCGGTGCGGTCATGCCCGGCGGCCTGGAGATCAAGCCGGTCAAGCTGCGCGGCGTCGATTCGGCGGGGATGATCTGTTCCGCGACCGAACTGGGATTGCCTAAAGTGAACGACGGCATCCTTGTGCTTGATGAGAGTATCGGCGCGCTCGAGCTCGGAAAGCCTCTCGCCGATTACCCGCTGATCAACGACGACCTGATCGAGATCGAACTGACGGCGAATCGCGGGGATTGTCTGAGTATCCGCGGGGTGGCCCGCGACCTCTGTGCGGCCCTGGACAAGAGTCTGAAACCCCGCACTGCCGGCCGTGAGGATGAGAACCGCCTGGGCATCGGGCGTCTGCTGAAACTCGATGTTGAAGGCGATGTTACCGGAAGCGTCCGCTACCATGCGGTATCGGTCGAGTTCTTTGACGACTCACTGCTGATGACGCTGCGTCTGGCGATGATCGACGAGAGCCGCGCAAACGCCGTCGAAGGGTGTCTTGAGTACGCCATGCATACGACCGGCGTGATCCTGCGCGCCTATCCCGTGGACTTCTTCCGTGGCAATGACGAGAAGCTCGCCGAGATCGTCATCAAGCGCGAAGCCCACGGCCTCACCGCCGTCTACGGGCAGGAGTGCGCTTCGATCATCGGTATCCGCCAGGAAGATGCTTCCCGTCTGCAAGACGTCCGCGGCGTCATCGTCATCGAGGCGAGCTATATCGCCCCGGATGTCATTTCGCAGAAGATGGCGGAGACGAAACTGCAAAGCGGGCCGCTCTACTACCGTACCTCCCGGGGAAGCGAACCGGAACTCTCCGTCGGCAGCGACTTCCTTTTCAGCTGCATCGAGGCGAAGGGCGAGGGCAAGATCTACGGCGGCACCCTGGAGCATGCCGAAGTCTTTGAACCGAAGAATATCAGCATCGATATGGCCTACGTCAGCAGCATTGTCGGTACAGAAATAGATAAGAGCCGCGTGGCGAATATTCTCAAAAACCTCGGCTTCGATATTTCCAAATCGAGCGAAGAGCAGATCGTCGTCAGCGTACCGCGCTTCCGTCACGACATCGTCAACCGTCAGGACCTGATCGAGGAGATCGTTCGTATCGTCGGTATCGACAATATCCCGGCGAAGCCTTTCGTCCTGACCGAAGCGGACCGCATCGACGATGACTACTTTGCGTTCCGGAAAAAGCAGACCTACCGTCAGCGCGCAGCGCAGAGCGGCTTTTACGAGAGCGTTCACTTTGTCTTCAACGAGCGTGAGCAGCTCGACGCCCTGGGATTGGCGAGCGTCGCGAAGGAGCTTTCTCTGCTCAACCCGATCGCCGGGACACTCGATACGTTGCGTCCGACCCTGCTGGCAGGGCTGCTCAACGCGGCCAGCAGCAATGCCAAGAACGGCCGCAAACGTATCCCGCTCTTCGAGATCGGTTCGGTCTTCGACGTCCAGCGCCGCGAATCGGTCAAAATCGCGCTCCTCTTTGCGGGAACCCTGAACGAGGACAGCCTCGACAACAGCGGGAAGCCGGAGAGTGTCAGTTTTGAGTCCTTCTCCAAACTGGCGGCGGACGTTCTGGGCGATTTCACCCTGAAGCCGGTTACGCCGACACACAAGATGGCGCACCCCTACCAGGCGGCAGCCGTCTACCAAAAGGGCCTCAAGATCGGGGAGATGTTCACGCTGCACCCGACGCTGCAGGCGGAGATGGACCTTCCGCGCACCGTGATGTTCGAAGGATCTTTTGATGCGCTCGCCTTTGAAAGGGTCGAAGCGAAGCCGTACTCCAAGTACCAGGCGTCGCACCGCGACCTCAGCATCCTGATGCCGCAGGCCATGGCGTACGCGAAGGTGGCCGAAGTCATCGAGGGAAGCCGCAGCGGCGAGATCGTCCGCTTCTACCCCGTCGACCGCTATACGGACGAGACACTGGGCGATCAGATGAGCCTGACGCTGCGCTTCGTGCTGCAGTCGCAGGAGAAGACCCTGGAAGAAGAGGAGATCACGGCAGCGATGGAAGGGGTCCTTGCGGCCCTGCAGAACGACCTTGGGGTAGCACTGCGATGAGCCGGGTCCGTATCGCGCCGGCGGGGACGTTCGCATTTCGCAGCGACAAGGTCGCGGCGGACAAATCGATCTCACACCGCAGCGCGATGTTCGCGACCCTCGCCGAGGGCACAAGCGTTATCCGGAACTTCCTGCGCGGGGAGGATACGATGAATACCCTGCGCATCGTGGAAGCGTTGGGGGCCGAGGTGGCGGATGACGGCGAGGTGATCACAATCGCCTCCCGCGGCATCAAAGAGCCCGACGACATCCTCGACTGCGGCAATTCCGGTACGGGGATGCGGCTTTTCTGCGGGCTGCTCGCGTCGGCGGAGGGGCACTTCGTGTTGAGCGGGGACGAATACCTCCGCCGCCGCCCGATGAAACGGGTAACGGCGCCGCTGCGCAGCATCGGCGCGCAGCTCGACGGCCGCAACAACGGCGACCTTGCGCCGCTGAGCGTGCGTGGCGGTTCGCTGAAGGCTTTCGACTATAAAAGCCCTGTCGCTTCGGCGCAGGTTAAAAGCGCCATGATCCTCGCAGCGCTTCGGGCCGACGGCCCCTGCTATTTCGAAGAACCCGAACTCAGCCGAGACCATACGGAGCGGATGCTCAGCGGGATGGGGGCCGAGATCAAAACGGAGCATCTCCGAACGGAAGTGCAGCCGCTCGGCGGACTGCTGCAGCCCCTTGATATCCGGGTCCCCGCCGATCCCTCCAGCGCCTTCTTTTTTGCCGTTGCCGCAGCGATCATACCCGGCAGCAGCGCCGTCATCGAGGGCGTCACCCTCAACCCGACCCGTATCGAGGCCTTCAAGGCGCTCGAACGCATGGGGGCGGATATTCGCTACGAGGTGACCGACGAGCGGTATGAGCCCATCGGGAATATCGAGGTGCGCTACCGGCCGCTCAAGGCGGTCGTCGTCGAAGAGAACATCGCTTGGCTGATTGACGAATTGCCGGCGCTGGCCGTCGCGATGGCGACGGCGGAGGGGACCAGCGAGGTCAAAAATGCCGAAGAGCTCCGGGTCAAGGAGAGCGACCGCATCACTACGGTGATGACGAACCTGCAAAAATGCGGTATAGTCTGTGAAGAGTCCAACGACGGCTACCGCATTACGGGCGGAGCATTGCAGGCGGCTGCCGTCGACAGTTTCGGGGACCACCGCATCGCGATGAGTTTTATCGTCGCCGGGCTGCGCTGCGGGATGGAAGTCACGGATACCGACTGTATCCGGACCTCCTTCCCGAACTTTTTCGAACTGATCGGTACGATCGGGGAAGTGCAACATGAAGATTGAACTGGCAGAGAACTATGGCTTCTGTTTCGGCGTCAAACGGGCGATCAAGATCGCCGAGGAGAACCGCCAGTCGGCCACCTACGGCCCACTGATCCATAATGCGAAGGAGATCGAACGTCTCCAGAAGGATTTCCAGGTCGCATTGACGGAGAATCTGGACGATTTCCAAGCGGGCGACACGGCGGTCATCCGGACCCACGGCATTCCGAAGCAGGAGCTGGAGACGCTCTATGCGCGAGATGTCCATGTCGTTGACGCCACCTGCCCCTATGTGACCAAACCGCAGCAGATCTGCGAGGAGATGAGCGAGCAGGGGTACGACATCGTTATCTTCGGCGATGAGGCGCATCCGGAGATCCGCGGGGTGAAAAGCTACGCCAAGGAAGGCGCTTATGTCGTTATGAGCGTCGAGGAGCTCGAACAGATCCGCTTCAAAGAGAAGATTGCCGTCGTGGCGCAGACGACGCGGAAAGTCGACGAGTTCCTCAAAATCGTCAATTACCTGATACCGCGCTATAAAGAGGTAAGGGTCTTCAACACGATCTGCAACGCGACCTTCGAAAACCAGGATGCGGTGCGGGACCTCTCAAAACGGGCCGATGTGATGATCATCATCGGCGGGAAGAACTCTTCGAATACGAAGCAGCTGCACAGTATCGCCCAGGCGTACTGCCTGGACAGTTATCACATCGAAGGACCCGACGACATCGACGACGCCTGGTTTGACGGGAAAGCGTATTGCGGCATCAGTGCCGGCGCTTCCACGCCGGATTGGATCATCGAACAGGTGATTGCGCGGATCAAAACGGGCTCGAAGAGCGCCTGAAGCTTCCGGCGCGTTTCCGGAAGATGCTGCTTAGCGTAAAAAATCCGCCCTCCTGTAATCTTTCTGCTTCATAAAAGCTTTCTTTCGCTATACTCACGAGATTTTATTACGTAATAAGGGTACAGGTATGGCTTTCGATAACGAAGCATTTGAAGAAGAAAATTTCGCCGAGATGCTGGAGGCTTCTTTCCAGGAGCAAGAATCAAATCGCATCACCGAAGGTGAAATTGTCGCAATCCAGGAAGACGATAATCGCGCGCTCGTCGGAGTTGGAGAGAAACTGGAAGGTATCATCAGTCTTGATGAGATCAGGGATGAGGCAGGCAACCTGCTTTTCAACGTCGGTGACAAGATCACGGTTATGGTCACAGGACACTACAACGAGCGTCCGAAGATCTCCTACCGCAAGGTCCTCGAGCAGCAGAAGACAATGGAATTCGTCGAGGCGCACAAAGAGGATTTCGAAGATGTGATCATCGAAGGAACCGTGACCAAGAAGAACCGCGGCGGCTACGTGATCGAAGCGGACGGCGTCTGCTTCTTCATGCCGCGTTCACTCGCGGCGTTCAAAGAGAGTGACAACGTTCTTGGCCGCAAAGTCAAGGCACAGGTCATTAAACTTGATCCGGAAGACAACTCCATCGTCGTCTCCCGCCGCAAACTCTTCAACGAAGAGCGCAAGCGCAAGAAAGAGATCATCGACCAGCTGATGGAAGAGGGTACGATCGTCGAAGGTGTTATCAAGAAGATCACCAGTTACGGTATGTTTGTAGACGTCGGCGGTGTCGACGGCCTGGTCCACTACAACGAGATCAGCTACAAAGGCCCGGTCAACCCGTCCAAGCTCTACAACGAAGGCGACAAGGTCCTCGTCAAAGCGATTGCTTACGACAAAGACAAGCGCCACCTCTCCCTCTCCATTAAAGCGGTCCAGCCGGATCCGTGGAAAGAGATCGAGGACGAACTCGAAGCAGGCGATACTATTACGGTTACGGTCAGCAACATCGAGCCGTACGGTGCGTTCGTCGACCTCGGAAACGATATCGAAGGTTTCCTCCATATCTCAGAGATCACCTGGGACAAAAACATCAAGAACCCGAAAGACTACCTGACCGTCGGCGACGACATCGACGTCGAGGTGATCGACGTTGATCCGGATAAGCACAAGCTGCGCGTCTCCCTCAAGCGTCTTCTGCCGAAACCTTTCGACGAATTCGCGAAGAAATTCAAAGAGGGCGATATTGTGACCGGTACCGTCACATCCCTGACGGACTTCGGTGCGTTCGTCAAGATTGCCGGCGTCGAAGGGCTCCTGCACAACCAGGACACGACATGGGAAAAAGGCGTCAAAGCCAAAGACCTCTTCAAATCCGGCGACGAAGTCGAAGTCAAGATCGCCAAGATCAACCGCGACGATCAGAAGATCTCCCTCAACCGCAAGATGCTCGAAGAGAGCCCGGTTGAGAAGTTTGCCGCTTCCCACCGCGTGAACGACATTGTCAAAGGCAGCGTCCGTGACGTAAAAGACTTCGGTGTCTTCGTCTCCCTGAGCGACGGCGTCGATGCGCTGATCCGCAACGAAGACCTCGAACCGCTCAAAGCGGAAGAGCTCGAAAAAGGGCAGGAGATCGAAGCGGCAATCGTTGCGATCGACGCCAAGCGCGACCGTATCCGCCTCTCTGTCCGCAAACTCGACAGACTGCACGATCAGAAAATCCTCGACAAGCTCAACGAAGAGGAAGGTTCCAACAGCCTCGGCGACCTGATCAAAGACCAACTCAAAAAATAACCCCTTTCCGCACCGGCGGAGGGGCTTCCCAAATTTATCAGCAATGCCCTGCGAGGCAGGTACTTGTTGATAACATTTTCAATTTCACTTTAGGATTTTAAGATGGAAAAATATAAAGTAGTCGTGTGTGACCATATTCACGAAGCCGGGCTCGAGATGCTTCAGAACGATCCGCAGATCGATTACGTTTTCGCTGCCGATGTCGACAAAACGGCGCTGCTCGATGTCATCGCCGATGCCGACGTCGCGATCACACGCTCCTCTACCGACGTGGATGACAAGTTCATCGGTGCCGCCAAGCAGATGAAGGCGATCGTCCGCGCCGGTGTCGGTGTCGACAACGTCGATATCGACGGCTGCTCCAAAGAGGGGATCATCGTCATGAACGTCCCGACGGCCAATACGATCGCTGCCGTCGAACTGACCATGGCCCATATGCTCTCCTGTATGCGCATGTTCCCCTACTCCCACGACCATCTTAAAAACCAGCGCATCTGGAAGCGCGAGAAATGGTACGGCTACGAGCTCAAAGGCAAGAAGCTCGGTATCATCGGTTTCGGTAACATCGGGAGCCGCGTCGGGGTACGCTGCAAGGCGTTCGAAATGGACGTCGTGGCCTACGATCCGTACATCCCGGCCTCCAAGGCGACAGACCTCGGCGTGAAATACACGGACAGCTTCGATGAGATCCTCGGCTGCGACATTATCACGATCCATACGCCGAAAAACTCTGAGACGATCGACATCATCGGTGCCGAAGAGATCGCGAAGATGAAAGACGGCGTCGTGCTCGTCAACTGTGCCCGCGGCGGCCTCTACAACGAGGAAGCGCTCTATGACGGCCTCAAATCCGGCAAGATTCGTTTCGCCGGTATCGACGTCTTCAAGAAAGAGCCGGCAACGGACCACCCGCTGCTCGACCTGGACAACATCGTCGTCTCCCCGCACCTTGGTGCGAACACCTTCGAATCCCAGTACAACATCGGTACGCAGGCGGCGCAGCAGGCGATCGAAGCGGCCAAGGGCATCGCCTTCCCGAACGCCTTCAACCTGCCGATCGACGAGACGAAGATCCCGGCATTCGTCAAACCGTTCCTGGAGCTCGGACAGAAGATCGGCTTTATGGCGAGCGAGCTCAACCGTGCACCGATCGTCTCCATCAAGGTCAGCGCACAGGGCGATATCGCCGAGTACCTCGACTCTCTCAGTACCTTTGTAACCGTCGGTGCACTGGCGGACAAGACCGGAGATACCATCAACTACGTCAACGCCTCTTTCATCGCCGAGCAGAAGGGGATCAAGATCGAAACCTCTGCCGAGCTCGGCAGCAGCGCCTATAAAAACCTCATTTCCGTCAAACTGACGACGGACAAGCGTGTCGTCGATATCGACGCGACGATCTTCGAAGAGGGCGTCCAGCGTATCGTCGAGGTCAACGGTTTCGACCTCGACGTCGAGCCGAAGGGGAACTTCACCCTCTTCAAAAACACCGATGTCCCGGGCGTTATCGGCAAAGTGGGATCGCTGCTGGCGCGTAACGGCGTCAACATCGGCGACTTCCGCCTGGGCCGCAACAGCAACGGCGAAGCCCTTGCCGTCATTATCACCGACACGCCGGTCAAAGACGCAGCACTTTCTGAGCTCTCCGCGCTCGAAGAGTGCATCAGCGTCGACACGGTCCGCCTCTAAAGAGACCATCGGAGTCTTCCGGTGTTCTCGCACTTTCCCGCAGGCACCCTCCCTTTTTTAGCCGAACTCCAGAGCAATAATTCCAAAGCCTGGTTTGACGCCAACAAGATGCTCTACCATGAGCTTGTGCTTGAACCCAGCCGCGCATTCGTCGAGGAGATGGGCGAACACCTCATGGCCCTCGTGCCGACGATCAATGCCCTGCCGAAAGTCAACGGTTCGCTCTTCCGCATCTACCGCGACCAGCGTTTCCATTTCGATGAGCCGCCGCTGAAGGACCATATCGGGATCGTCTTCTGGCAGGGCGGCGGCAAGCGGATGCAGAGCAGCGCTTTCTACCTCCATTTCGACCCGCAGACGCTCCTGGTCGCAACGGGCTTGCGCCGCTTCAAGCCCGCGATGCTCTCCGCTTACCGTTCCTATCTGAAATCCGAAGAGCGCCGAAGGGAGCTGCAGGCTATCCTCGAGCGGCTGACGGCGCAGGGGTACAGGCTGCCGGAGAAACGCTACAAGCGCCTTCCGGCCGGTTTTGACGCCTCGATGCCCCTGGCAGAACTCACTCTTTACAACTGCATGTACGCCTATACGGAGACCGAGGCGGCGTTGATGACGTCCGAAACGCTTATCGACACGCTCTATGCGCATTACGAAGCGATGCTCCCGTTGCAGCAGTGGGTGTATGAAATGACGCTATATGCGGAGCAGCAGAACTGATCCTACCGATGCTTTCCGGGAACCAGTGACGGGTAGTCTATCCGGTTGCGAAGACGGTACTCCTTCGGACAGATTCCTTCATGGTTTTTGAAAAAACGCCCCAGCTGTGAGGGGCTTTCGAAATTGAGGGCGTAGGCGATCTGCTTGATTGACATGTTGCCGAAGCAGAGCAGGTACTGGATCTCCTTGATAATGCGCAGGTGGATGTAGGAGAGGGCGCTTCGGTGCAGGGTGGCCTTGACCGTTTCACTGAGATGCTTCGGGGTGACAGCCATCATCTCGGCATACGCTTTGACGCTCTTTTTGTTCCAGAAATGCTCCTCGATCAGGACCAGGAACTCCGCGCTGAGCTGTTCGGCCCTGGTGAGGTTCTGCGGCAGGCCGGCATTCTGCTTTTCGCGTTTGAGGATGAAGAGCAGCTGGGTGATCAGCATCTTGGCCATACTCCTGAAATCCTCTTTTTTCTGGCGCAGTTCATAGCTGAGCTGCTCATAGAGGGAGAGGACCTGGGCATAGCTCGCCGTATCGAGGACGACATCGTTCTGGTGAAGGCGGTGAAAGGCAAAGAGCGGGTCGAGGTCCTCCGAGGAGAGGTTCTTCTCTTCAATGAACGCCTTGTCGAAGAGCAGCACGTAGGTTTTCGATTCGTCCGAGATATCCCTGAACGCGTAGATGGAGCCGGGGCAGACCAGTTGCAGCGCCTGGGGTTGGATCGTGTAGTCAAAGTGGTTGACGCTGCGGATGGTCTCTCCCTTGAGTCTGAGAAAAAGGGCGTAATAGTCGAACCGGAGGGGAATGCCGTGACTCGGCGCGATGTCATCGAGCAGCAAGACGACATCCTTCGCTTCGAAACCTTCGGCGTAAAAGTCCATCCCGAAGGTGGGGTTGGGTTTGAAAAGGTACTTGTAGGTATTGATCGTCTCTTCGATCGTGTATAGCGGAAGCGGCGCTCCCATGGTCTCACCTTTCTTCTTTTGCCTATTATAGTGACGCAATAACTATAGAAAAATCAAATAATCCGACAAATTGCACAGTTAAGCGAACATTGGCTCTTTCCAACGGATGCGTGTGCTGTTAAGATGGTGGGGTAGTACTGCAAAATTCATTTTTAGGCCGTTACGGCCTTTGATAAAAAGGATTCTCTATGTTTTTACCGATCCGTAAAATGGCAGTAATGGTGTTGGCGTCCGTCGTGACAGGGCTCTTTTCCGGACTCTCCGCCGAAGAGCCGGCACTGGCGTACAAGTACGATGATCAGCGGCTGCAGTGGGTGCCTTGCCCGGCCTTCCTCGGTGAAGCGTGCAAGATCGCCGTGTTGCATGGCGATCCGGCCAAGCCCCACACCGATGTTTTGTTCAAAGTCCCGGGCGACTATAAGATCCCGCACCATTGGCATACGTCGGCGGAGCGCATGGTCCTCGTCTCGGGCACTATGACGGTCCAGTACGATAACCAGAAAGCCGAACTGATCGAAACCGGGATGTACGCGTTCGGACCAGAGAAGCATCCGCATGTCGCCTACTGCGAAAAAGGGGACCCCTGTGTGCTCTTTATCGCCTTCAACGAACCCATTGACGCTTTCGAGATTATGAAACCCGCTGAATAGGGGGGAAAGGGCGGTTATTTATTATGCCGCTGCCGCCATAGGCGCATCAGGGCGTTTTCGCCCAGGGGATGCCTGTGCTTGACCCGGAAACTGTGGACCCATTCCCGGACAAAATCTTTCTGCAGGGTTGCGTTGATGGCCGCGGTGATGACCATGGCAATGAGGGCACCGATGGTGGCGAAGAGCATATCCTTGTGCGCATCCCAGACGTCGCCCTGGGTGCCCAGATAGGCCATCCCAAGGTCGCCGCCGAAGTAGACGGCCGCCCCCCATTCGACCAGTTCATAGAGCATGGAGCTGGCCATGGTGACGAGGAGGGGGAAAAAGTAGCCCCAGAACCCTTTGACGTCGACGACGCGCAGAAAAAACTCCCGCAGTGGGTAGGCAAGCAGCAGGCCGTAGAGAAAATGGACGACGCGGTCGAAGTTGTTGCGCTCCCAGCCGAAGAGCCCATTTAGCGAAATACCGAAGAGGGATTGTCCCCAGGCCTCATAGGGCACTTCGGCATAGGTGTAGTGGGCGCCGATTTCGTGCAGGTAGAGAAAAAGAAAGATCAGCGTCAGCGAAATGCGCGAAAGGGGGAAGGTTCTGTAGGTCGTGGCGAAAAAAAGCACGGCCAGCAGGACCAGTACGTTTTCGAGCAGCCAGTCATGCCGGTCATAGGGGGCGAATGCGAGGAGGATGAATTCCACTGCGAAGAGCAGGGAAAGGAGCAGAAGGTAGCGGTTGTGGGCGTAGCAGCACTCCTCTTCGCTTTGCATTCACTCTCCTGTCGGCCGGATTAGCTCTTCTTTTCAGCGGGCTTTTCGGCAGGCTTTTCGGCTGCGGCGTCCTGAACGGGTTTGGCCGCGCTTTCGGACGTTTTACGATGGCTTTCGCCTTCAAAGATCCCTTTGGACTCGATCACCATCTCTTTGGATGAGATGACCCCTCCGACGTAACCGTTCTCCTTGATCTCGACCCGATCGACGTCGAGGGTCCCTTCGATGCGGCCGCGCACGATGAGATGCGGTGCTTTGACTTCGCCGACGATCACACCGTTCTGTCCGACGGTGATGACCCCCTTGGAACGCATCGTTCCCTCCAGACGACCGTCAAAAAAGACGTCGCACTCCAGTGCTATTTCGCCTTTGAGTAAAGCGCCAGCTGTGATGATGGTGGTACTGGTGTTGGTGACGGGAGCTTTTGCAGGTGCTGATCCCGAGTTATTGTTGCTACCAAAGATTGCCATGGTACTTTTTTCTCCTTTTCAAAGATGGTGGCATAGTGCTCAAGATCCCACTTGATGAACCAGTAGGGATTGAGTTTGCGCTGGATAAATCGCACTTCGTAATGAAGGTGCGGTCCGTTGCTCATCCCGCTGTTGCCCGTATAGCCGATAACGTCGCCTCTTCTGACATATTGTCCGGATTTGACGCTGATCTTGTTAAGGTGTCCGAAATAGGTCTTGAAACCGTAGTTGTTGTCGACGATAATCAGACGCCCGTAACCGCTGCTACTGTGCAGCCCCGCGTACTCGATGACGCCGTCCGCCGTGGCATGGATGGGGGTGTTCATCGGCGCGCGGAGGTCACTGCCGGGATGGAACTCTTTGCGGTGGAGGGTGGGGTGGGTACGGTAGCCGAATTTACTCGTAATGCCTCTATACTCGACGGGGGAACCGTTGGGGATGTGCTGCAGCAGCGCCGCGCGCTGTACGGAGGTCATCTGGGCGATCTCGACGCGTTCAAGCAGGCTGCTCTCTGTTTCCGTATCGGGCGCCAGACCGATCAGGCTTTCGATGCCGTCGAGACGGTCGGATACGGTGGTCAGCTCCTTCTGTTTCGCAGCCAGGTCCAGTTCTGCCGCCGCGATGGAACTGCGCAGCTCGGCGTTGTGCGCTTCGAGCTGAAGCTTTTTCTCGTCGATATCATTAAGAGAGACGTTGAGGAAGACAATAAACGCGACCCCTGCGGCAATCAGCGTGACGAGACCCGCTCCCGAGTACAGAAGGACTTTTTTGACGATATTGTGGAGGCTGTACTGCCGTACGCCGTCAATGTCGTGGATCGTGACAGTGAAGCGTGTGTTCATCCTTCTTCGTCTCCTATGGTACCGCCGAAACAGTCCTCTTTTTTGCGTATACAGCTTGAATTATTATCTTTGTTTAACAAAATATTTATTTGACATTATACCTTGATTTGATGCGGTCTCGTTTCCGGAAAAACGGTACCATGTCAAACTGCAGATCAATATATAATATTTTTAAATACCGCGCCCATTTTACATTGCTAATCTTAAGAAAATTATAAAGCGTTAAATTTATGTTTTTTAATATTTAATATAGATAAAATTTGCGAAACTTTCTCTCCGTGTCTACTGAAAAACCTCATGAAACCTCGATGTCGCTTTTCAGTTTTCTGCCGCCGGAGATTTCAAAGGTATTGCGTTCATAGAAGGCCAGCGTCCTGTCAAACTCCGGCAGGGGAGGCGTCGTCACCTCCAGCCGCTTCCACCCTCTGGCCGCCGCGAAATCTTTGGCGCGCTGCAAGAGCGCCACACCTACGCCCATTGAACGATAGGCGGGGCGTACGTAGAGTTCCGGAATCGTGCCGTAGGCCCCTTCGGTGTAGAGGGCATAACTTTCATAGAGTGATATGAATCCGATCGCTTCTCCGGTAACGGGGTCCCTGGCGAGAAAGACGTAATAGACGCCACGGGACAACAGCTCCGCAGCCCGGGTTTCCGTCTCTCCCTGATGAAAACGGAAGGCTTTGACGTTGATGCGGTCCATGATCTCCTGGAGCAGTTCACCGGTCATGACGGCGATGTCGCGGGCATCTTCCGGTGTGGCGCAGATGATAGTGGGGTGCATGGTCTCTCCTTGGTGTCGGTCTGAAGGGGGGCGTCTCAGGCTTTTGCAATCAGAACGGTGCCTGTGCCGATCATGACGCTCCCGGCCATACGCTTCAGCTGTTGTTGCGACCGTCCGCTTTTGAAAAGCATGCCGGTCCTCGCGGCGGAGAAGGCGTAAAAGAGCATGACGGAGCCGAGTATGGACGTGAGTGCAAGCACGATAAGCAAGACCTCAACACTTTCCAGGGCATGCAGGTCGACAAAGGCGGGGAGAAAGCCCAGATAGAAAAGGATGACTTTCGGATTGCCCAGCGTGATGGAGAGGCCGCTCAGAAACCCGTACTTTTTGGATGCCGCAACGCGTACCTGTTTCGGCGGTGAGCGCCACAACTGCATTCCCAGCCAGATGAGATAGGCGGCGCCCGCATATTTGATCACGACAAAGAGGGCAGCGAAAACCTCGGCGACGGCCGCAAGGCCGTAGATGGCAGCCAAAAGAAAAACCAGATCGCCTGAAACGATCCCGGCAATAACGGGCAGGCTTGCTTTGAAGCCCGATGCCAGTGCTTTGGAAACCGTGATGAAGACTCCGGGACCGGGGGTAACGGCCAGCAAAAACATGGCGGCCGAAAAAGCCGCAAGGTCGTACACGCTCATCGATCTCCTTTCATACTATGGGTAAGCAAATGCATTAGTTATACCTTTTAGCACAAAGCGCCTCTCCGCCGGGTCGATTCCCCAGGGATTTCAGGCATCCACTCTGTCCCCGTGGCTCGGCGGCGTAGAGACCACTAAAAACTCCAAATCCTGCACGTGTTCGTTTATCAGGGAGTGCGCGATCCCCGCGGGGACGTGAAAGCCTTCCCCGGGCGCCAAAATATATATTTCACCCGCGACCTCAAGGGTTGCAATGCCGGAAAGTACATAGAAAAACTGCTCTGCACTGTTGTGGAGGTGGCGCGTTTCCGATGCGCCCTGCGGCATGCGTTCGCGGATAACGTTCAGGCTGGCTGAAACGGCCAGGTGCCAACCGTCACAGTTCTCCCCCCATCCATAATGATCGCTGTTTGTAATAGAAACGACAGACAATGCAGACTCCTTTATTGACTATGCTGAACTGTTAGGCAATGCCGGAAAGACCGGACAACCGCGCATATTATTGAAGCCTTCCTCGGAACCGAAGATGAGTGCTTCATTTTCTTGTCCATCTCCGAAAGAGATGATTCAGTTGTCAGCTATGATATCTCATTTTTTGCATCCTGTTCATAGGAGCATTCACGTTCGGATCTGCTTCGCAGTTTCATCTGCCGCTGTGATGAGGTTGACAATGATGCTGAGGAAGATAACGAGCGATGAAAAAAAGGCGCTATTCCAGCGTGCTCTCCAGTTGTTTCGAGAGACCAGGACCACTACGAGCGGGATGAAAAATACATACCCGAGGACATACGATATGGAACCCTGGCCCATCAGATAGGCAAAATAGGTATTTGTCAAAACGAGCAGCGTCGTCAAAACAACAATAACAATATGGGGGTTTGGGTTGTCGTCAACGTTTTCTCTCCGCCTGAGATACCACAGACTCGGCAGGGCGCCGAATACCAGGATAATCAGTGAAAAGATCGCGATTTCAAGCATAGTTTTGGATTCCTTTTATGAACTAAGATGGTATCTGGCGTTAAAGAGAGCGTGAAGGCATGCGGACGATGCCTATCGCCATATTCCTTTTCGCTTCTGTTCTCTCAGAACAGCGAGAGCTTCTTCTCTGATCAAGGTGGGATTGACCTCGAGGATCTCTTTTGCGACGGCTTGCAGTGCAGGGAGATCGCCGGCCTTCATCGCCTCCAGCGCCATGCGGACCTTGAAATGGATCTTGGCATTACTGGAGAGGGACCATTTTGCGGATGCCGCGGTCAGGAACAGATTGATGTCCTGACGTTCGTCCAGGTGCTTTAGCAAAGCAATGATCGCATAGAGATATTCAAAGTCGCCGGTCGTGAAGAAACAGGCCCAGTACATATCGACTTTGGCCGGGGAGAGGGGTGCCGCATCCAGCAGCGCACTCGGCGATCGGCGCAAGGCGTCCATTAAGAGAGATTTGGCCGGTTCCCTGATGCCCTGTATGGTCTTCTCCCACTGCGTTTTCCGGGTAGCGTCATACATGGAAAAGAGCGAACTGAACGACATGAGTAACAGGGCTTTCGCGTTGGGGTTGGAGGCCATCTCGGACGACCCTAAAAAAGTAATGGCGCTGTCAATCAGCTCCGGTTGGGGATGGAGATAGAATGTATGAACGAAACCCTGGAATTCATTCATCGTTGTAATGTTCTCAAGCTTTTGGGTTGCCTGCACGGCGATGCTTAATAGAAGGACGAGCGATAAAACAAGAAGCTTCTTCATGTCTACTCCTTTGAAGCGGACACTCTCCATACGCTACAGCACTATAGCAGGACGAGCTTTGTCGTTGCCGTAAGGCGCCCAACAACTAACAGATAAGAACCATTGTACATGTTCAAACTTATTCCAACCAAAACTATTAATGTTAATTGTAGCTGAATCGACTGTTTTGTTTGATGGATTGAGGAGAAACAAATATGCCGTCCTTCGATGCGGATGAGTGGGGAACCCCCGTCTATGCAGGTATTTGGGCAGGGCTGCGGAATGGATAGCGCAGAAGACATGGAAGCAAAACGTGAGGACTCTCCCGATCGTTGCAAGCGGCCACGGCACTGCCATATGGAATTTAAGCAAATCGAATAAACGCTAATATACAATATATGATGCTTAGAAACATAAAGTAAAAAGGAGGTGGATCAGATGATGAGAGTACTTATTGTGGCGATCTTTTTACTGACAGGAGGGATAACAATGGCATCGGAATTAACACAGGAAGAGCAGATCAAGCAGTTGGAGGACGAGACCAAGCTTTTAACGAAAAAATCGGCATTGGTACAAGCGCAAAAAGCATTGGCGGATGCCGAGGCGGAGATGGATTCTGCGCAACTTCAAAAGATCAAAGCGGCACTGAGCGAGTGGAAGCTCCCCGAGGGGAACAAGGGGACGGTGACGGTCTCGGATGGGAAGGATAACACGGCGCTGCTTCGGAGCAAGCGCCCGATGCTGGCGTTGATGGACGAGATCGCCGATACGCTGATTGACCTCTGCCCAGAGGGCGCCGTTCTGGTCTCGGAGGCGGAGCTGAAAAAGGCATATATGTCAGCATACACGCTCCGTATGATCGACGAATCGATTGCGGCGCTGCAAAGCTTCAATGCGCAAGCGACGCAGCCCTCGCCAGGGGAATCCATGAAAATGCAGGGAATGGCCGCTGCGATATCGTTGCTTGGCGTCGTCCCGGAGGTCATCGAGAGCGTTTCCAAACTCTTTCGCGTTGACCGCTCCATCACGGTGTTCAATGATGAAGCGGAGGCGGAAACGATCCTGAAAAATCTGCTGGATTCAAAAGCGAAAAGCAGATTTGTGACCCATCCGGCAGCCGTGGGTGGCAGAGCCCAAAAGGAGGCAGAAGCACTGTTGGAAAAAAGAACCACTATGAGCCGCGAACTCGGCGCTGCCATGATAAACCTGGAACGCGCTAAAAAGACGTCGGAGGGCGATGGCGCCGTTCTGGCCATGGTAGAGACGGACATTCAGCATGCCAAAGCACTGCTGGAGACCCTGAATAAGAGCGAGGAGTTCTGGACTCAGGTTGAGGGGCAGATGATCGCATCGTCGATCAAGGAGAAGGATCTTCTTTTTCTGAAAACGTCGGTCCAGACGCTCCAGGTTAAAGAGTCCCGTTGGTACGCGAGTGACAAGTTGCTTGCCGTCGGTGAAGTGCAGGTCCTTTACCGGCTGACAGACCCCGACGGGGCGGTGAAGAAGGCCGGCGTCATTTTGAAATCTTCCAGGGCGGAAAATCTGTGCCTCGATAGGCTGCAACCTGCGGAGTGGCCGCAGCCGTAACGTGCATACATTCTATCAGGAACCGTGATGAAAGGAACGCCTGTTGATGCAGGGTTCTAAGCGCGGCGTTGAGGCCGTTATTTATTTGAATAGAGCGGTTCATCCACCTGCTCATGCCACGTTTCATCCAAAAGTTGGAACGTCCGGAATATCCCTAGACATTTCCGTACGCAGGTCAGTTTGAAAATTTTTCCCGAATGGTGTCGGCGATTTCCACCGGCGTTTTCAACTGTGCGAAACAGCTCTGCGTGCCGCAGAGCATATAGTTTTTGTTATGGGTGGCTTTGACGCGAACGTAGGGGTAGGTAACCTCGGCCAGGGACGGCGCGGCCATAGCCAGTTTGTCGGCATTGGCTTTGACAAGCAGGTCTTCGAAGCGGTAGCGGATCGCCTGGTTGAAGAGGTGGGGGTAGCTGATGGGTGCTTTCACCAGTTTGGCGGAATAATACTGCAGGGTTGTGAAGGCGAACTGCCGGTAGCTGTCATCCTGGAGCATGCCGAGGCTCAGCAGCAGATCGACGATCACGCCGATGGAACCGGGGTAGAGCGCGTCTGCCGGGTCCGCCTCCGTCGTGAACGCCCCGCGACTCAAATACCAGCGCCCGTTCTCATAGAACTCTTCCAGCGCGAAGTCGGCCATCCGCTGCGCCTGCATGAGCCAGACGTTGTCGTAGGTCGCTTCATACGCTTTGATAAACGCGGTGCCGAGGTAGGCGTAATCTTCCAAAAAGGCGCCGACCTTCGGGCTGCTGTGAATGAGCCCCGAGTGAAAGAGCGCTCCCTGGGGCATCACGAAATCCATAAGCGCCTCCAGCGCATCGATGGCCTTTTGCGTGTAGCTGGAGTCGGATTTCCCCAGCTCGAAGAGGCCGCGGATCATCATCGCGCTCCACGAGGTCTGCACCTTTTTGTCGATAAAGGGGTATTCGCGCGCTTCTCTCAGGGAGAGCAATACTTCCCGTACGGCGTCGAACCACTCCGGGCGGTCACCGGGCGCCTCGAGCCAGACGATATTGCGGCCCATGAAATTGCCCTCCGGCGTCACATGCAATGTGGCGAGGATCGTTTCCGTATCGTCTGCGCTGAAACCGTGTTCGAGCAGTGCGGTTTTGGCCGTGTCGTAGTCAAAAGTGTAGTAGATGCCCTGTGCGCCTTCGGTGTCGGCATCGATGGCGGAGTAGAAGAGGCCGTCTTCCTGCATTTTCCCGGTCATAAAGTCGGCGATCTCTATGGCTATTAGGGAATAGCTCGCGTCATTCAACATACGTCCGGCACGGGCGTAGAGCTCGCAGTGCAGCCCGTTGTCGAAGGTCATCTTCTCAAAACGGGGTATGAGCCAATCTACATCGGTGCTGTAGCGGCAGAAGCCGCCGTCGATGAGGTCGTACATGCCGCCCCGGTGCATCGTGCTGAGCGTCTGCGTCAGCATCTTCTCGGCATAGGGATTGTTCTGCAGCAGCACGATGTCCAGCAGCGCGTTAAGGGTGTAGATCTGGGGGAATTTCAGATCATTCGAAAAGCCGCCGCTGTTTGGCTCGAAAATGCGCAGCGCCTGTTTGACGAAGCGCTGGATCAAGGTGGCATTGAGCTGTTTGACCTCGATGGCTTGCGAGGCAGGTTTGTCCAGATAGGCCTGAATCTCGTCTGCACTTTTGAACAGGCTTTTATCTTTTTGCGCCACTTTGGTCGCAATCAGTTTGGAGAGCTCCGTGAAACCGATCTTCTCTCCGCGGGAATTCGGCGTGATGTAGGTCCCCGCGAAAATGGGCCGCTTGTCCGGAGTACAGAAGACGGAAGTGGGCCATCCGCTCGGTTTGCGGTTCAGCAGGTGGTGTACCTCCTGGTAGTATTTGTCGATATCCGGGCGCTCTTCGCGGTCAACTTTGATGCAGATATAGTGTTCGTTCAGGATCGCGGCGATCTTTTCATTGCTGAACACATCGCGCTCCATGGCGTGGCACCAGTGGCAGGTGCTGTAGCCGACCGAGATGAAAAGGGGGCGATCTTCCGTACGGGCGCGTTCGAACGCTTCGTCGCACCAGGGGTACCAGTCGATGGGGTTGTCTTTGTGTTGCTGCAGATAGGGCGAGTCTTCGAGTTCGAGTCTGTTGGGCATGGGTTTCCGATCTGTTTTGGAAAGGACTTTAACAAACGAATCTATGTTTACGCCGCGCGTATTGCGTAGTTAGCGATAGTCCTTTACTTATGTTCGATGTGCAAGATTCGCTCTTTTGGTCTCGAATGGGGTATTAAACGCCCCCTTAATTAGTGCGATAGATGATGTTTTTCGATGATCTCGGTAAAGGCCGCCTGGAGCACTGCTTCGTCCGGGAGCTCGCCACGCGCTGCTTTGCCCCGAAGATCGTAGAGCTCAAAAAGACGTGCAACATCCTCTTGGGCAAGTTCGAAGCCTTTTGCTTCTATTGACCGCAGGAGTCCTTCGCTGACAGCAATTTGGTGTTCTTTATGTGCCACTGTCCATGCCTCACCCATGTACCAGTAGACCACCATGTCAGTGACCGGATAATGTCCTTTTTTAATGTAGGTGTAGTCGTTAAAATATCGTTCCAGTCTATCCAATTGCATCTGCATCCTCCTGGTTCACATAACAGGAGGTGTGCAAAAGTCGGTCCCGACTGCTTTGTTGGCAACGAACTGCACCATGACTGTAGGCGTGATATTAGACGATGTATTTCCCGGTCCACTTGTGGAGCTCTTCCACGCTCATCGCCCTGGACCTGCGGTTGATCTCATACCCGTTTTTAAAGAGAATGAGCGTCGGGACGGAGCGGACGTTATAACGCGCTGCAAGTAAATGTTGCGTATCGGTATCGACTTTGAGGAAACGGGCCTTCATCGGCAGGGCTGCGGCCGCTTCTTCGAATGCCGGGGCCATCGTGCGGCAGGGGCCGCACCAGGGCGCCCAGAAATCGACTATTACCACGATGTCGCTGTTCCAGACATGTTTTATAAATGCCGCTTCATCCACGCCGACCGGTTTCGTCTCCAGCAGCGAAGCCTTGCAGTGCGTGCAGTCGGCTTCGCTGTAATGCTCCTGTACGGGAATGGTGTTGATCTCACCGCAATGGGGACAGACCATTTTTTGTGTATCCATGACGCTATGCCTTCTGTGTCTCGATCTCTTTCTGCTTCTCCCATGCAAGTTTCAAACTATGAAAGATGAAACAGTACATCGTAGACCGCCAAGGCTTTGTCTTTGAACACAAGAGATAAATAACGTTGAAAATGACCAATCAAAATGCCGCTTGCGGGTTTTTGATTGGTCTCCTCTGATTTGTTATCACTTAGTATTCAAACATTTTCACCAACACATTTGATATGTTCTTTGACACTTTTTCGTCGACGTCGCCGATTTTTTTTATCAATCTTGTTTTGTCGACGGTTCTGATCTGATCCAGCAGCACCAGCCCGTTTTTGTTCTCAAATTTTATCTTCGGCCTGAAGATAAAATCGAATCCTTTGCTGGTCATGGGAGCGACGATAACGGTTTTGAGGACATTCAGCTCGTTGGGAGAAATGACGATGCAGGGGCGTGTTTTTTGGATTTCAGATCCGACCGTGGGATTCAATTTGACCAGGTATATCTCGAATCTTTTAATATCGGCTACCATTCGTAGTCATCCAGATCGCTGTCATCGAGAAGATCTTCCAGGAACGCTTCGTCTGTTTTGCCTTTATTGGCCGCCAGAACGGTTTTGATGTTTTCGTCCCATGTCTCTCTCCCGGTATTGTTAACCGGTTTGATCAATAAGCCGCTTTCCAGAACTTCAAACTCCAGATTTACGTTTTCCAGATGCGCTTGCTTGATGATCGCTTTTGGAAGTCTGATACCTTGCGAATTTCCGATTTTAATTAAAGATGCCATATCGAACTCCTTCTATTTTCGTAATTATATTGTAATTACACAATGGCGTCAATTGGAGATGAGTGATAACGTTTAAAATGAGCAATCAAAAAGCCGCCCGCGGGTTTTTGATTGGTCTCCTTTGGTTTGTTAGTGCTTTTGAAATTCATTGTTTCTAATTCTTCTATCGATTTCACGTTCAACCGCTCCAATTGCATAATTTTTATTTCCACCCTGAATCGTACCTACAATTTTATGCCCGCAATTTTCACAAATAAAGTTAGTCTGATTAGTTTCAAATAATGAACGGCGACGAGTCGGTTCATTGTAAACAAGAGTAGCATCACAATTAGGACAATAGCACCAAAGATTAGATATTTGATTTCCTACCCAGTCCCATCGCCAGACAAGTCCGTATATACTGTCTTCAGTATATGATTTATATTCTGGAATAGTAGCTTCACCTTTAAATGCTAGAAAAATATTTATTAGGCCGATAAATGCAAAAATAAAAATGAGTAACCATATCCAGCCAGGCAGTGCATAAGTTGCGTTGAGTGCATTCCAGCACCATAAAATACCAGACCATATCCAAGAGAAAAAACTAATTGCGTACTCACGCAACTTTGGAATGACTAAAATAATAATGCCAGCAATGGTCGATGCAATTACCCCATTTCTGATCGATTTATATGAACTTTCGATTCTAATTCCTTTATTACACTAACGTTTAAAATGAGCAATCAAAAAACCGACCGCGGGTTTTTGATTGGTCTCCTGTGACTTGTTATGCATACGTATATTTGTCACCAATGAATGACTCGGTATCCGACCAAGCCATGTATTCTTTTTCAAGCTTTCCAAATTCATGGAATAACTTCCCCAGCCTGTTAATAGCAGCGGCCTCCGTTTGAATACAGAACTCTACGATTTCTTTATATGGCAATTCACGATTATTGCAAAATCTGATTTGAATTGCAGTGCTGCCACTCGAATCAGTTGTAAAAACTCTAAATCTAAAATAATAAGAAAAACGATCTTCAGGTTTTTCGGAGCCTATCTCATACAAAAACACATCACTGCCATGTCTGGGGAAATGCTCTAAATGTTCTGCAATCTTTATCAAAGAGTCTGCATTATCGTAATACTCAAAACATGAAGAAATATTTCCATTCGACACATCCCATACAAGCTGAATATGATGCGGTTCTTCGTAAGGAATTCTTTCAAGTCTAATGTAATTACTCATATTTTCTCTTTTTGCATAACGTTTGAAATGAGCAATCAAAAAGCCGCCCGCGGGTTTTTGATTGGTCTCCTCTGATTTGTTATCTTATGACGATTATCCATTACTTGTGAGATTGTCTTCATCAGATGATTTTCTTTCAGGATTTAGCTGTACAGAAAAGAAGGAAATCGAACCGCCAAACCCAAGTTTATGTTCATATGTAAAGTCTATTTCCCCGTGTAAATCATCCAGATTGGTTATTGGGAAGATCAGCTCTGCCTTTTGGTTTGGTCCGATTTTATAGTTGCCAACATACCGAACAGTCTCTGCATTGAATTTTTTTACGTATTCTTTTGTTTCAGCGTCATCGCTATCTTCAAATGCCATTGCTTCTTGATGAAAGCCATTAGGAGCAGATAATCCCAAACTGTCATGCACATCTCTGGATACTTTGATGCCTGTAATAACAGTGTCATGTTCATTGTTTTGAATTTGAATAGTCAATTGATTGGCTTGTATTGGTAACTTTAGAGTTCCGGAAACCTTTTTGCCTGAATTTGATGTTGCTATGACAATGGGCTTGTTTTGAATGACGAAGTGCCAAATAAAGTATCCAACCAGGACTAATAAAATAATTCCGACATATTTCATAATTCGATTTCCTATTTCGTTCTTAGGGCTGCAAGTTTGACACGCATATCTTCATCCGGCTCTTTGTTCGGTTTATATCCAATAGACTGTAATACATTTGGAAAAATTGCTTTGTAGGACTCTGAAGCAAAAACTCTATCTCTAAGAATGGTAGATTCCAAACCATCCAGGAGCTTGTTTTTCAGATATGTCATATCTTCACCTCTGCGCACAAGTTCCTCGATTGATTTGAACCAAAACCTGTATTGATTCTCATCTTCCAGTGTTTCATACAATTTTTCTGTTGGCACATTTTTCAGGCTTTCGAATTTTTTGGCCAAAAAATAAAGTGCAGTTAGTACAACCACAATACCTATTCCCCATTCAAGCATTCATACTCCTTTTTAAGATAACGTTTAAAATGAGCAATCAAAAACCCGCTCGCGGGTTTTTGATTGGTCTCCACTGATTTGTTAGAAGTTTTCTTATGTCCAAAGTGGATTTGGGATTTCATTTTAGAGACTCGATAATTTTTTTGTTTTTGCTCACACTGTCAATTAAATCAAGCTTGATTTCAGGCCATTTTGCAAAGGATACATAGACGAAAGTGTCTGCGATTAAATCTATGAGGAAATCGTGTTCTTTTGTAAGAATGTCTTTTTGAGTATTTACATATTGGATATTATCGATATATTCTTCTTCGCCATGCTTGAACTTAATTTCAAAGTTTTTAGCATCATTTTCAGTGGCAATAGCATTGAGTTCTCTATAGTACATTCTATTCTTCTTGTCCATCTTGTTACAGATATTTTTCTCATCTTCTTTAGAATATGTTTTATCAGATAGATAATCTGAAATTGTATTGACTGCCTTGTTTAATGTTGCGTTGTTCTCTGGCACCATTGCATGTATGAGTTTTCCAATGGAAACGTTTGATACTACTTTTTCTTTACAAAGTCCATACATGACATTTCTTTCAGCTTCTAAAATTGGAGGAAAATCATTTGTATCGAGCAATAAATTACTTTTTAGAAAACTGTATAGGTCTTTTTTCTCTTCTTTAGAGTAAATATTATGTTGTAAACTCTCATACAAACTCTGGCGCACTATGTTTCCAACAACAAATCTAGTGATTAGTGACAAAGTATTCAAATCCTTTGTTGCATACTCTTTTACATCCGTCAAAATCGCTTTATAGATAACTAAAGACGTTTTTGTTTTTCCTATATGTTCTAAATATTTTGCGTATGCCAAAGCATAATAAACATCAGGTCGCGTCAAATGTGCTTTTTGCAATTGGCTGATGTCTTTTTTTTGAGACTTTTGTATGTAAGGTTCTCTGACAGTATTAAAAAATGACTTTTCGAAACGCTTTCCATCATTTTCAAAGAAACTTCTTAGTGGTTTCTTGGCTTCTAACCATCCTTGCTCGGCTACCATTTTTATATTAGCGATTTCGATATAAGTCGGCACATCAAGATTATTGGTATTTGCGAATAATATACTTATAAGCGAGCAGATGATTATGATGAATTTCAAAAGCATTCCTTGATATAACTTTTCTTCTAACTATTTATTCATTTCCAAACTGTATCAAATCGCTTGAATACCTATAGATACCCGGAAACTAAGAGTGTCCGGGTATTGGATATTTAATCGCAATATTAAACAAATTGAAATATATCTGTTAATACTACGCTTTTTTTCTTAAAATTATTTCTGTTTGAACGTCCTCGGTATTTTGATATTCGGACGAAGTGTCCGCATATCATTGAAATATGTGCTTATTGGACACTATGTCCTGTGTATTGAAGGATGGCAATTATGTCGAAAAAGAAACTTCTTGATCTTGCTCGGGAACAGATACGTCTCAGACATTACAGCATGCAGACAGAAAAAAGTTATGTCGGTTGGATGAAACGCTATATTTTTTTCCACCACAAAAAACACCCTGTCGAAATGGGCAAGGCAGAGATCGAAGCGTTTCTGACCCATCTCGCCGTAGAAAGAAACGTCAGTGCGACAACCCAGAACCAGGCCTTCAATGCACTGCTGTTCCTCTATACCCAGGTATTGGGCATCCCGTTGAAAGACCAGAACATCCAGGCGTTGCGGGCGCAGCAGAGAGTGCATGTCCCCGTTGTCCTGACCAAAGAGGAGGTCATCCGGATTCTTTCAGGGCTTGCCGGTGTCTACCAGTTGATGGCCTATCTCATGTACGGGTGCGGCCTGCGGATGAAAGAGGTGCTGCAACTGAGAGTCAAAGATATCGATTTCGGATTTGACCGTGTCTACGTCTGGGACAGCAAAAGTCTCAAGGACAGGACGGTGCCGCTGCCGCAGAAGATCAAACAGCGGCTTCGCCTGCAGGTAGAGTACGTCGAAGAGCTCCACCGGATGGACCTGGCTGACGGTTGCGGATCTGTCTATCTTCCCCATGCGCTGGAACGCAAATATCCCGCAGCGCACAAAGAAACGAAATGGCAGTATCTTTTTCCCATGAAGACGATTTCGACCGATCCGCGAACGGGCCTCCGGCGCCGGCATCACATCCTTGAAAGAACGTTCGGGAGAAATATAAAACTGGCAGCCGAGAAGTCCGGTATCCACAAAAGGGTGACCTCGCATATCTTCCGCCACAGCTACGCCACGCATCTGCTGCAAAGCGGCGTCGATATACGTTCCATCCAGGAACTGCTCGGGCACAAGAGCGTCGAGACGACGATGATCTATACCCATGTCGTCAAGGAGCTGAACAAAGAGAGCATCAAAAGCCCGTTGGACTTTTAATGCCTCTGTTCGAATGCCGAGAGGAAGGCCTGCTTATGCAGGGTTTTGAGCGCAGTATTGAGGCCGTTGGCATTGAACATGACGAGTTCGCGGTAGTAGCGCTGCAGCCGTTCAGTTGAGAGGACGGAACTGCCGCCTTTGAGGATCATACCGGTGGTGACTACAAGCAGGACGAGTTCGAAGAGCTCCACGCGGAGCCTGTCCAGTTCTTCGCCATCTTTTGTAGCGAGGAAGGCGGTTTTCAGTGCTTCCAGTTTCGCTTCGGCGGCGCGTCGGACTTCCGCATCCTCCAGGGCATCCACGGCGCCGAGGCCGATGCCGTAGAGGGCGTAGTGGATCGTTTTGGAGACGGATTTGTTCTTCGTGTAGGTGCCGAGGGGGTGCGAGGCGATGATGTGTTCCTCGAGCACTTCATAATTGTCGAGGATAACATCGACGGTGCGCATGGCATTGCCGACGAAGGTTTCGGTCACTTCGCCTACAACGAAGCCTTCTATGGGTTCGAACGGCACTACTGCCTGAAACTCTCGGCCTTCGCAGTGAAAGCCGATGACAAGGGTGTCAAAGATGCCGTAGCCGCTGGCCCATGTCAGCCGGCCGCTGAGGCGGTAGGTGCCGTTTTGATGCGTGGCCGATACCACCGTGACGGGGGCGCGCAGGTGGTTGATGGCGATCCCGCAGCGTCTGGCCAGGTAGGGCTCCATCAGCGCAAAACGGTTTGCGTGCATGATCTTGTTTGCCGCGAGGATCTGGATGGTCAGGAAAGCGAGGCTGCCCGAGCGGGGGGCGAGGGTCGTGAAGAGCCGGAACTTCATCGTCTCATGCAGGTCGGAATCGTAGCGGTGAAAGGCAAAGACGCCCGCATCGTAAACAAGATCGAAGGCGCTTTTCAGCGCGGCGGTCTCGCTGTCAAGACGGTAGAGCGGCAGGGTGTCGAGCTGCGCCGCCGTCGCGTCGAGCTGTCGGGCGTAATGGGTCTCGTCGTATGGAAGAATGGCGGACTCCTTGGGCGGCCGAGGGCCGGGAAATTGTTTGAGCGGCCTAGGCCTCTTCGGTTGGATTGATCTTTTTGTAGGCGATGACGCGGAAAGGCTCGAAGCCCAGCTTGTCCCAGGTCGACTGCGCGGCGAGGTTCGACGCCATATAGCTCAGTTCGACGATGTCGATGGCCATGGAGCCGAACCATGCCTGAATCTTTTCGTACATCTGCACGCAGTGGTTCGCCCGTCGAAAACGCGCGTCGACGTAACAAAGCCCGATCCAGCCGACGAGTCCCAGCCCGGAAGCGCTCAGGTGCGACGGGGCGATTTTGCCCATGATGCAGCCGATCTCCTCCTGCGCGTTTTGCAGGATGAAGGTCCGCGCTTTGCGTTCGTCGAGGTACTCCAGCAGGTACGTCTCCATCTCCTCGACGGTCAGCGCACCGAACCCCTTGCAGTAGGGGTCTTCTCCCTGTGCCATCAGATAAAGAAAGGTCTTGTGGAGTGCTTCCGTGAGGAAGGGCAGGTCCTCTTCCGTCGCCCGGCGCAGTTCGATAGCCATAGCACCCCTTTGGTTCATCTGCAGGTATTCTACTCTGCCGGCGGTTCAAATACACTGTGCACACGGGGCTCCCGCCGGTGCGGACGAGTGCTTTTTTCCACGGTTCAATAGCCCGGAAGCCCGTTCTCCCGGCCAGTCTGCTGGGAGTGTACGTGGGAAGGAAGATGCATTCGGGAATGGGTGAATTAATGAGGTGTGCTGTCAGCACACCCCGGGTCAGGTGAATGCCGGCGGCACGGGGAAGCGCGCATCCATGCGCCCCTGGTTGGTGGCCAGCAGGCCGGCGAGGGAGACGATGCCGTGGTCGATGAAGTCGATCGGATCGAGCGGACTCGTGTGTGCGGTGTCTTCGAATCCGGTCAATTCTGTGAATGTCAAATCGGTGCCCTGGTTCATGATATCGCCCGGGATTTTCGGCGCATTGTGGCCGCTGGGGATATCAAAGGCCAAGAGGCTGTGAATGATTTCGTGCGACATGATGCTCCCGAGCAGGCGGCCCAGCAACGTGGTGGCAAAGCTTTCCAGGTCCGCCGTCATGGTTTGGTTCTGGATCTGGATGAGCAGCGCCTGGACTTCGATGCTGATCTCGTGCGAGTTCGAGTCGTCCAGTGCTCCCGGGTAGATGTCAATGGTCTCGTTGAGAACGGCAGCGCCTGCCGGTGTATGGGTGACCCCCGGTGTCCCGGCATAGATTGCCGGCGGTTCGTTGTGAATCTTCAGCGTCGTCACATGGTTCGCGGGAAGATGGGCGGGCACCGTCTCGCTGAACGGGCCGACGCGCCAGATTGTGCGGACATTCGACGTTCTGAGCAGATGGTCGCACACCTCTTTCGCTTCCTGTAGTACTTCGTTCTTCTTGGCGTCCAGTTTGAACTGCGCGAGGAAGTCGTCAAAGGGCGTCGGCGACGCAATGGCATCTTCGTCGATGGTGACAAACTGGGGAATGCAGAGCGTCAGTTTCTGGCTGGCCACGGCGCTCCCCGCGCTGTCGCGGACGGTAAAATCGAGCTCCTGCAGCCCCGGCTTCTTGCCGCGAACGATGGTCCGCAGGCTGTTCTGCGCGTCGATGTCCATTGCATCGACATCGGGGCGCGTCCAGCGGTGCGAGCCGCCCGAAGGGGCGTTGTTGATCTGTGCCGCGACTTCAATGACGCCGCTTTTATCATCCCTGGAGGGGAAGAACGCCCTTGAATCGGGGCTGCTCTGCGGGGTCGGCAAAATGATCGCCGTCTTTGTCGAAAATTCCAATTCGGCCGCCGCGTCCTGGGGACGGGCATCGACCTCGATCTGCTCGCCCGACGGACGGTTGACCTTGACGGAAGCTTTATTGTCCCCGGCGCTCTTCGCCAGGTCCTTGACCTCGTCCACAGTCGTGCCCTGCGCCTCTTTCTTCGTCGGTTCACCGACCATGGAGCTGAGCGCGCTGTAGGAGAGGCCGTTCGCCTGCATATCGGAGATCTGGTTTTTCTTCTTGGCGTCGTCGATGGTCTGCAGGGTTTTGCCGATATCTTTTTTCATTGCCGTCTGCTTCTTCAGATCCGCCGCCATGCCCGCCAGGTCGGTAACGCTTTTCGAGGTGGTCTCGAGGGCTTTGATGGCGTTGGCCTGGGTGCCGGCGAGACCGGTCATGTCTTTGAAGGCGTCGCTCTTGCCCAGCAGTTCGAAGGCGGCGCCCAGGCCGGTCGGGTCCGGGGCGTTCGGTGCGGTCTGCATATTGATGATGCTCGACGGGAGATCCTTGACCTGCAGGCTTCCCACGTCCGACTGGCGGCTGTCGGTGGAGACAGGGGCGATCGGCGTCGGCGTCGTTCCGCACGGCTCGTCCTTGAAGCGCCAGTGCCGCGTATCGTCGATCGGTTCGCAGCTGTTGCATTTGCCCATGACGGATTCGGCGTAGACGCCTTTGGTCGGAACGCTGATGCGGAACGGGTCGGGTTTCGTCGCGGTCTTGTAATGGCCGATAAGGTCCTCGACATTCCTGAAGACGGGGTCGAGCCTTTCGCCCGGGACGACCTTGAGCACGAGGTTGTTCCCGACGACGCCCATCACCTTGTTCTCGACGACGCTGGCAACGCTCTTGTTGCCGGAGTTGGGAGCGATGTAGCCGTCGAGCAGGCCGAAGAGGCGGCTGGCATCCAGGCTCGTCCAAATGACCTTGTGCGACAGTTCCAGATGTTCGTTTAGGTGGCTGACCAGCGCCGCGGCGGCTTTGCGGTCCTCTTTGCGCGGGTCTCTCAGTTCCTTGTCCGTCAGCGGTGTATACAGCAGCGCGGCATCGGTCACCACTTCAATCGTGGGATCGAACCAGACGCCGCTGACCTTGACGATGTTGATGATGTCGTTGTTGACGCGGCCGTTTCGGACAATGTAGCTGCTCATATGGTTCGTCCGATAGTGCAGATAGGCCGTGCGCAGGATGATCTTTGACGAGGCGTGCACGGTCGTATTGGCCCGGAAACGGAGGTGCTGGATCTGGCGGCGCGTCACGGTCGGGATCTCCTTGCTGGCGATGTTCACCTGCAGCGCGATCCCTTTGCGGTAGTTGGACATCAGGGTGTAGTCCAGGTCCAGGCGCACTTCGCTGCCGCTCTCGTCGATCCCGTAGATGTCGATGGTATCGATAAATTTGCGTACGATCTCCGGTGCGTAGTCCGCTTCGAAAATGGCGTCTTTTTCCGCTTCGGTCAGCGGGACCTCTTTGTCGTAGGTGAACTTCAGGACGTAGGGATACCAGAAGAACCACTCCTTGAGCTCAACGGTCTCCGTAATGGTTTTCGTCTGCTCCTCGATCTGGCTGATATAGGGGCGTTTCAGTTCGAAAGAGATGGAGAAGTGGCCCGAAAAGTTCTGAATGGTCTCGTCGGCATAGCTCCCCTCCGGCAGGTCCGAGTCGGCGTAGTTGTTCGCCATGCGTTCAATGGCATCAAATCCGCGGCGCAGCTGCGTACCGTAGACCGCCCTTCGGAGCGTGTCTTTCCAGCGCAGGATCTTCGCATGGTCGAAGTCCGACATCGGCAGGGGAACGAAGAGGCACTCCTGCACATCCGCAAGCTCCTGTTCGATGGCGTAGTGCTTCAGCACTTCGAAATACTCCACGGTCATGGCGTGGCAGTGGTTGTTGTTTTTGACGACCTCAGTCTGTACGGTCATCGTCTCGTTCTGGCCGACGGTCTGGACGACCGTGCTGCGCTGGCTGCGGAGCGACGAGGCCGACTGGGAGATGTTGTCCTGCAGGCGGTTCAGCGTGCTGCCGGAGAGGTTCCTGGCCGAATCCTGGTTGGCC
The DNA here is from genome assembly GCF_021044585.1 of Sulfurimonas sp. HSL-3221. Classification (GTDB taxonomy): domain Bacteria; phylum Campylobacterota; class Campylobacteria; order Campylobacterales; family Sulfurimonadaceae; genus Thiomicrolovo; species Thiomicrolovo sulfuroxydans. Next base: position 979,156 of record NZ_CP087998.1, read on the forward strand.
GTCGAGCGCGACGAGGCGCCGGAGTGGGAGACCCCGCCGAAGAGGCCGCCGATTCCCCCGACGATCCCGCCGCCTATGCCCGCGCTCGTGCTGCTGGTCTTGTTGGTGGAGCTGGCGCTGATATTCTCCTGGAAACTCGAATTGATGATTTCACTGATGTCCCTGTCGCGGGAGAGGTCCGCCGTGAGCGACTCGGCGACCGTCTGCGCCTCCGTGCGTGATGCACGCTCTTCCCGGTCCCAGTCGATGATGGCGATCTGTTTCTCCTGGCAGGGGGCCAGCGGCAGGCTGTAGAGCAGGTCGCCGAGGGAGTAGCCGTCCGCTTTCCACTTCTGCTTGAAATGGAGGATATGCCCGTGGGCGATCGTCGTGTTCTCGTACACCGTCGGCGTTTCGTCCCAGTCGATGCTTGTCTCCACAGTCAGCTCCCTGCGGCCGGGATGGTTCGAGATATAGGCCGCTTCCAGCGCCTCGATCCGGGTAATGGCCGCGTAGATCTGCCGCTTGAGGGTACTGAGGGCACTCTTGGTGCTGTGGTAGTGTTGGACAAAATAGTCGTCCTCAAGCGAGATCAGAAGGTTGGAACCCGTCGTATAGAAGGTGTGAAAGCGCTCCAGCAGGCTGAGAAAGGCGGAGATGCTGGTCACGTAGGTATCGTAATTGTCGCGGATCGAGAGAATTTCGCCCAGGGTGAAGACCGTCTTGTTGCGGAGGGTCTCCCTGATCTGCTCGAACTGCTGCATAATGCAGAGTATTCCCATTGTATCGGTTTCGCGGGTGGGGCAGGGTTCGAAGGTATAGAACCCCTTCTGGTCCACTTCGGCCAGTTCGGAGACGAGGCGCCTGAAGTAGCCGAGCAGCTCCTCCTGGTCCTGGGACTCCTTGGTCTGGAGATCGATGCTCCCGATCAGTTTTTCGGCACGTTTTTGCATGACGGTGATCAGCCCCGCGTCGACGAAAGGCTGCTTGACCAGTGACTGGAAATCTTTGATGTAGTCGTGTATCTGGTTCGGAATGACATTGCCGGCGAACAGGGTGCTGTTTTCCGCGTCGGCGTAGGTTTTGATGTGCCCCAGCAGGGAGGCGACCGTGGCGCGGTTCAGCGCGTCTTCGGAGGCAAGTGATTCACAGTATGTTTCCGCTTCCCGGGCCCCTTTTTTGCCGCAGTACGCGGCCGCGAGTTCGCGGTGAAGCTCCTGCAGCGCCGTTTTGCGGCGTGCCTGTTCGGCGAGGATTTTCAGCAGGGCGCTGAAATCCAGTTTGTATGAGGTCAGGTTCGCGGAACTGAATTTCAACTGCCCGACGGCGGTTTCCATCTTCAGGTGGTAGACGGGTTCGGTGGTAAACTGGGCCGTGCCGCTGCTGAACGAGCGCATCATGACCGGTTCCGCCACGGCGGTGGGCTGCTCCGTCGTCATCGCCTGCGCCGTCTTCTCGTCGTCGACCGTATAGGCGTTCAGCGAGAGCGTCTTCATGGAACTGTTCATGCGGCTGAAGACGCCGAAAAGCGTCTCCGAAATATCGAGCAGTTCCGTTTTGAGCTTTTTGCTCTCTTTGGCGGTGATCGTCAGCCCTCTGATCTCGGGCTCGGTCGTCCGCACGGTATGATAGAAACTGTACTCCTCGAGGGTGCGGTTCGGGATCGTGAAGTCGACACATTTGCCTCCAAGGTCCTGGGTAAAGGAGGGGTTGCCGATCATTTCGGCCGTCTCCGGAAGCGTCGGCGTGCTCCCGGTGTCTCCGATCCCTTCGGGAAGCGTAGAGAGGTCGGCGACGAGGAGGATGTTTTTGGGGATGATCTGCTTGTTCTCCTGCGTCGAGAGGGTGACGGGAATAGGGGTCTCCTCCAGGCCGGCGACGATGCCGTACGCCTGGGCATAGTCCTCGCTGCCGACACGGGCGAAGAAACTCCCGTCCTTGTTGGTCCGGACCGAAAAGAGCGGATGGAAGCCTTCGCTCCCCGGGTCGGCGTCAGGGTCCGTCGTCACCATGAGGACGACGGAGAGACCCGCAGCGCTGCGCTCGCCGGAAATGTCCACCAGCATGCCCGAAACGAGCCGGGAGTCGTCCGTGATAGGATTGGAGTCGCCGAAGGTGATGACCTTGGGGTCGACACCGATTTCCATCGGCTGCGTGTCATCTTCGGCGCTTGCGTCCGTATTGGACGCGTTGAGGCTGCCGTAACTGTAGATCTGCGAGCCGAGCAGTTCGCCGTCGGGCGCGTAGACTTCTACGGTGACGGATTGGCTGGCCAGCAGCTCCTGTTGGGGCAGGAAGAAACGGAAAGCGCCGTTGGGCTGGACATCGACACGGTCTTTGCTGTAGGTCGAATGGCCGCCGATCTCCTGAATATAGCTTACCTTCAGAAAGTGTCCAAGGTATTGGTCTGTGACGTCGGTGTCATCTGTCGGTTTCAAGATGCCGTTGATACTTACTCTGCTCATGCCGTATCCTTTAGAGTGAACAGTCGGGGGAATCTGACGCTGGTTCAGATAGGGGTTGACGGTTGCTTCCGCGTTTCAGAAAAATTCTTTTTTGTCGACATCCCAATAGCGCGTCAAAAAAACAGTGCATCGCCGGCAGGCATCTATCAAAACGGTACAAAAAAGCAGACACGATCAAGTTAACAGTAAAAAACTTAAATAACAATTATTTAACTTAAAATAGATTTTTTTCGTTTTCTCAGGGGATGGCAACGCCGACGGAATGCGGACCGTTCCGCGTCGTTCGGGAGAGGTGGCGGGTCGTTTCTCTTTCGGGCGCGGAGTGGGTTATGCGCGGGAGGAGAGCAGGGCAAAGAGCATGCCCAGAGAGAGACAGAGAGGAGAAAAGTATTGTGTGTCGTACGCCGCAAAATCCGTGGCGTTGATTTTTTTAAAAAATCCAACGGCATTGAAGTCGCCGACAGCCCGCAGAATGAACAGTATTGAGAGTACCCAGCCTGCAGTGAGAAGCGGTTTTGCAGGGGAGGCATCGACGTAAAGCGCGTAGGCCACAAAGGCACACCCGAACAACAAAAGCGCGACGGCAAAGGTGAGGAGGCGGCCGGGGTTGAGAAGGCGTTTGCCGTCCTTCGTCGGCAGCGCCCTGTTCAGGCCTGCTTCCCCGCCAAAGGCCCAGTAGATATGGAACAGAGCCGTTACGATCAGAAGCGTGATGGCGGCAAGGACGATAAGCGTCATTTTGGTTTTTTCGGCGCGTTGGGTTTCTGCTTCATAACCCGGATGCTGGCCTTCACCAGCTTTTCGACCAGCGCCTTCGGTATGGCTTTGTCTACCGGGAAACTGATGATGGATTTGGTCGTCGCGTAATTTTCAAGCTCCTCTTGATGCTCTTCAAGCACCGGAGGCCGCACATGCAAGCGGACATGGGGACGCTTGTAGCTGAACCAGGCGAACATGCCATGATAGTCATACCCCTCATAAAGATAACCGGGCATTTCAAAGTAACTGACGGTTTCCGTGGCATCCGGCGCGGCGGCCTCTATAATGCCGCGGATCTCATGCAAACGATCGCGTACCTCCTGCGGGTATTTTTCGATGTATGCGTCAACGCCTCCGGGGACGATCTCGGGGGATCTGCTATTTGCCTTTCGTGCCATAGGGCACCTCCAAACGTCTGGGTAAAGTGCTGTTGGCACTGAGGGGTGCCAACACCTGTTCTGATGGTTCCATCATAATCAAATAGTTCAAACCGGCCAAGAGCGATGAGAAAAAGCAGACGTGGAAAGGCGTGGCATCAAAAGCCCGGGGGCTTTTGGGCGGCGGGTGCGATATTGAGGCTTACGGCTCGTAGACGGAGACGGCTTTGCGCTCTTTGAACCCGAAGTGGCGCTCGAGGTCAGCGTTGTGCAGCAGCACCGGTACGACCATCAACGACGCGACGACGGCGGCGATGGTGCCGAAAATGAGTGCGACGCCCAAGCCGCCGAAAACGGCATCGCTGGCGAGCAGCGTCGAGGCGAGGATGATCGCCGTCGCCGTCAGGAAGATCGGCTTGGCGCGGGTGGCGGCGGCATAGGCGAGCGCTTCGGTTTTATGCATCCCTTTTTCACTCATCAGCGACTTGGTGAAGTCGATGAGCAGCAGCGAGTTGCGCGAGCTGATCCCGATCAGGGCGATGAAGCCGATCAGCGACGTCGCCGTCAGGAAGAAGGTGTCGGCGCTGAAGAGGTCCATAATGAAGTGACCCACGATGACCCCGATGATGGAGAGGAAGCTTCCCAGAAGGACAATGCCGCTGAGCGTAAAGCTCTTGTAGTAGACGACCATCAGCAAGAATATGAGCACGAGCGCGGCGATGAAGGCCCCGCCCAGGTCCCGGAAGGTGTCAAGGGTGACTTCCATCTCGCCGTCCCAGTGAAGCTCGTAATGGCTCCCCGTATTTTTGTCGGTGAGGGAGAGGTCGAAGAGGCCGCTCTTCTCGATATCGTACTGCTCGGAGAGGGTGTCGAGGATCATATGGCGCGCGTCCATCAGCGGGTAGACCTGGGAGACCATGTCCGTTTCGGCCACGACGTTGACCATCTGGTGCAGGTCCTTGCTCATGATCATCGGGTTGGCGCGGGTCGGGATGATGTCGACGACCTCGGTCAGCGGTACGAGCAGGCCGTTGCTATTCATCAGGCGCAGCCCGGAAAGCTTCTGTTCGAGGGCGCGTTTGTCCTTGCGGCTGAAGACCTTCGATTCCGGGCTCAGGGTCAGGAAGATCGGGATCTGTTCGTTGATCGTTTCGCTGTTCTTGACGGCGATGTCCATCCCCTCGAACGCGAGGTAGATGATGTCGTTGACCTGCTTGATGGAGAGGCCCGAACGGGTGATCTTCGTGCTGTTGACCTTGAGGTCGAAACGGTCGTAGAGCTCGTCGGCCATGACGTCGATGTCGACAAGCCCCGCCGTCTGGTGGAAGATGGCGGCGACTTTGCCGGCAAGCTCGCGGATACCCGCGGCGTCGCGTCCGTAGATCTCGGCAACGATGGCGGCCAGGGTCGGCGGTCCCGCCGGCGGTTCGACGAACTTGATGTTCGTGCCTTCTACGATGGGCTGGCACGCCTCCTGGATCACCGGACGGATGCGCTGGACCATCATGTAGGAGGGCTCGCCGCGGTCATGCTTCTTGGTCAGGTTGACGACGATCTCGGAGACGTTCTCCGAATTTTTAAAGTGGCTTCCCTTGATGAGGCCCGCGAAGTCAAGAGGCGAACCCATGCCGAGGAAGGTCTCCGTGTCGAGCACCTCCTGCTCCTTCTGGATATAAGAGGTGACGCACTGGCTGACGGCGTCGGTCTGGCGGATGGAGGAGCCGTTGGGCAGGTCGACGTAGATACTGAAGGTGTCGTTGTTCTTGCCCGGAAGCATCTTCGCCTTGACGATCTCGGTCGGGGCGATCATCAGCACGGAGAGGATGAAGGCAACGAGTGTCGCGATCAGGATTATCTTCTTCTGGGCTCTGCTCTGCAGTAGCGCGGTAATGAAGCTTTCGAACTTCTGGAAGATCATTTATGGCCTCCTTCATGTTTCGCATGGTCGGGACGGTGCATCATCCGCTTGGCGAAGTAGGGGGTAAAGATATAGGCGACGAAGAGCGACGCGATCAGCGCCACCGGAACGTTGGCCGGAATAGGTTTCATAAACTGCCCCATCATGCCGCCGACAAAGGCCATCGGGACCATGGTGAGGATGATGGCGAAGGTGGCGATGTTCGTCGGGGGCCCGATCTCGTCGGTCGCTTCGACGAGCAGGTCGTCTTTGGGCATGTCCGCTGACTCCACCGAGTGGAAGTGCCGGTGGATGTTCTCGATGACGATGATCGCCGCATCAACGAGGAGCCCCAGTGAGAGCAGGAAGGCAAAGAGGGTGATCCGGTTGATCGTCTGCCCGGTGATGTAGGCGATAAAGAGGGTGATCGCCAGGATGGCCGGGACGGTAAAGGTGACGATGAGCGATTCGCGCCAGCCCAGGACAAAGACGAGCAGAATCGCAATGATGACGATGGAGATGATGAGGTGGAAGACCAGCTCGTTGACCGCTTCATTGGCGCGCTCGCCGTCGTTGCGGGTGATGGAGTATTTGATGCCCGCCTTTTCGAGCATAGGCTTGAAGTTTTCAAGGGCCTCTTTAACCTCGTCGGCGATGACAACGGCATTGGTGCCTTTGAGTTTGGAGATCGTCAGGGTGACCTGCTCCTGCGCGGGGGTGAAGGTGTCGCCGTCGCGGGCGCTGATAGCGGCGGAACGGAAGTTCTGGATGTCGTAGCCGTCTTCGACCTTGGCGACGTCACGGAGGTGAATGGGCGCCCCCATGTACTGGGCAACGATGATGTCCTCGACGTCCTGGACGCTTTCGATGGCGTTCTTGATGCCCATAATGACGATCTCACCCTCAGTGGTACGGTTCTTGACGGCCGGCACGTTGTAGGCGAGGGCCTGGACCGCCTGGGTGATCTGCCCCAGCGAGAGGTTGTAGCCGGAGAGTTTGTTCAGGTCGACGAGGATGTTGTACTGGTGCTTATGCCCCCCTTTGAGCGCCGTGACGGCGACATTGGGCAGGCCGTTGATGGCGTGCTGGAGGTTCTTGACCGCATCGTAGAGCCGGGTGTCGTCCATCTTGGAGGGATCCTTGGCGTAGAAGGCCACGGAGACGATGGGGATGTCGACGTCGATGTCGAGGGGTTTGATGACCGGCTGCATCGCGTTTTCGGGGAAGATGTCGGCGTTCTGCATGATCTTGTCGTAGACCTTCAGATTCGAATCCTCTTTCTCCTCGCCGATGTAGAAAGCGGCGTTGACGATGCCGACGTTGTCCATGGCCATCCCCATGATGTGCTCGATGCCGAGCACCTCTTTCATCTTGCGCTCCAGCGGACGGACGATGACGTTTTCGACCTCTTTGGCCGTGGCGCCGGGCAGGGCGATAATGACGGTTGAACCGCTGACGACCATCTGGGGGTTCTCTTCGCGGGGCATGATCATCAGCGAGAGGTAGCCGATGGCAAGCAGCGTGATCCCCAGGATCATCGTCAGTGGGCTGTTGATGAAGTAGCGGGCAAGCTTACCCGCGTAATCCTTGGGCGTATAGGGTTTGTGTGCGTGCATCTGCGCTCCTTACGGGATCGTGACCGTGGCGTACATGCCCGGGTAGATCGGGGCCTTTGAGCTCGTTTTGAAGGCGACCTTGACGCGGAAGGTGTGCGTCATCGGGTTGGAACTCGGGATGATGGCGCTGACGGTGCCCGTCGTCAGCAGCCCGACAGAGGGAACCTCGACGGCGACCTTGGTACCGTAGGGGACTTTGGAAAGGTCGCTCTCAGCAACCTCGATGGCGATCTTGAGGTCGCTGAGGTCCGCCAGGACGAAAGCGGGCATCCCCGGCATCGCCATCTCGCCGACTTTGATGTTCTTGGCGATGATGACGCCGTCGTTGGGCGCTTTGATGCGGAGGTAGTTGTACTGGTTGTAGACTTCGGAGAGCTGTGCCTTCGCCTGCGCGACCTGCTTTTTGCTGATGTCGACCATGTCTTCCATGTTCTTGGCGGCCAGTTCGAGGTTCTCGACCTCGTACTGGCTGACCATGTTTTTCTCCAGCAGGCGTTTGTAGCGGGCCAGGTTGAGCCGGACGTTGCTCAGCTGGTTCTGGTTCATCTGCAGGGCGAGTTCGGCCTGGGAGATGCCCAGTTCGACCCGCGCTTTGGCGCTGTCGACCTCTTTGGAGTCGATACGGTAGAGCAGCTGCCCCTTTTTGACGCGTTCGCCCTCGGAGGCGCCGACCTCGGTGACAAAGCCCATGTAGCGGCTGGTGATCATCTTCTGGTTATCCGAGATGACGCTCCCGGCGACGGTGAGGCCGTCGGCGGCGAGCGCGGCTGCGGCTAGCATAAAAGAGAGAAGCAGTTTTTTCATTGTGTGACTCCGTTGGCAAGTTTTTCAAGGGCGAACACCCGTTCGGTCCGTTTGTTTTTGACTTCCAGCAGGGCAAGGACCTTCTCAAGCTGCTGGGACTGTTTGATAACGACGTCGCTCATGGAAGCGAGCTGCTCGCGGTAGCGCGCCTCGTAGCTGGCGTAGATCTCCTTGGCGAGGGCCAGCTCTTTGGAGAGGGCGTCGATCTCGTAATCGAGGGATTTGATCTCGGTATGGATCTTGTCGACCTGCAGCGCGATCCCTTTTTTCGCCAGGTCGATCTGCGTCTTGGTCTTGAGGGTCTCGATGCGGGCCTCTTCGTAGGCGGCGTAGTCGCTGCCGCCGGCGAAGAGGTTCCACTTGAGCTGGACGCCGACGGTGTAAGAGCCTTTGTCGGCGGCATAATGCTCGAAACTGTCGGCGGCGGTCTGGACATCGGCCTGGAAGCCGACCATCGGCAGGTAGTCAGAGAGGGCGACGTCCTGCATGCTTTCGCGGATCTGCAGACCCGTTTTGGCCCGCTGAACGTCGATGTTGGCGGCGATGACGTCCGCCGTCTCTAGCGGCGGCAACGGGACGTCGGAATCGGGAAGGGCAATGGTGCTGACGGGCTGGTCGAGGAGGAAGCTGAGGTAGTGGTAGAGCAGCTTTTCGTTCGCTTCCATCTGGTGGATGGAGCGCGCCACGTTGGACTTTTTCGCCTGGACTTCAAGCAGGTCCGTCTGTTTGGCATACCCCTCCTCGATCATCGACTGCGTCATCGCTTCGAGGGTGCCAATGTTGTCGTAGATCGTTTTCAGGTTCGAGAGCGCCTCATCAAGCAGGCGCATGTCGTAGTAGGCCTTGCGGGTCTCGTAGATCTTTTCATTGAGCAGTTTTGTTCTGTCGAAGCGTTTGAGGCGTTCCATCCCCTCGGCCGCTTCGACATAAGCGCTGATCTTGCCGCCGACATAAAGGGGCAGGGTGTACTGCAGTTTGCTCTGGAAGAAGTTGCGGTCGCCTGGGTAGTTCAGCGCTTCCGGCGGCTGGGTATAGAGGGCATCGCAGGCCGTCAGGTCGCCGCCCTGACAGGCGGCGGAATTGGCCATGAACTCTGCAGCGCCGAAATCGCCGAAATTCGCTTCGCGGCCGGTCAGTTTGAAGCCGAAGACATTGCCCGCATCATCGGAGCGGGAGATGTTCTGGATAAAATCCAGAGAGCCCCAGTGCTGCCCCCCGGCCTGTGAAGCACGTTCACGCGCACTCTGCACGTCATAGGTTGCCGCTTTGATCTCGAGGTTTTGGGCCTTCAGCAGGTCGATGGCCTCGTCCAGGGCCAGGGCGCCGTTTTGGGCCGTCGCAGCGCCGAGGCTGAGTGCCGTTGCGCAGAGCAGGGTCGCCAGTTTCATGATTGCTCTCTCCTTGTGTTGTTGCGAATGTTACAAAAAAGTTATAAAAATTATGAGGATGAATTATACACCATACGATCTTAATCAATGTAAACACGCCAGCACGCCCCGGCACGGTTTTTTCATTAAGAGCATAGGAAAATCTTATCACAATATTCACAAGCTTTCCACTGAATAGGGGTGTTTACATGCCCGTTACCACATTTTTACCCTATTTAAGCTACACTTGCAGCATCTTACGGAAACGCCCCTGTAGGCGGTGTATCAGAGGAGTACGGGTGAGTCTCAAAGAGAATATCTCGATGGTTAAGGAAGAGCTGAGCACGGAGGAACAGTTCTTCGAACAGGCAGTCAAGACCGAACGGTTCGTCAAAAAGTACAAGAAACCGCTGATCGCGGCGGTAGCGGCGGTGGCCCTCGCCGTCGTCGGCACGGCGGCGTATGACGCCTATGACGCTTCCAAACGCGACGCGGCAAATGCCGCCTACCTGACCCTGCAGTCCGACCCGACCAATGCGGCGGCAAAAGAGACGCTCAAGGCGAACGCGCCGCAGCTTTTTGACGCATGGAAAATGTCCGTGGCGATCAAAAGCGGCGACGTCAAAGTCCTCCAGGCGCTGACGTCGTCCCCGGCGTCCGAAGTTGCCGACGTCAGCAGCTACGAAGCAGCGGCGATCGCCAAAGACGCCAAAGCGCTGGGCAGCTACAGCTACCGCCAGGGCGGTGTTTACAAAGAGATGGCCCTGATCGACGAAGCCGTGCTCCTGATGCAGGAGGGCAAAACGGATGAGGCGCACCGCCGTCTGCAGATGATCGGGGAGCAGTCCCCGCTCGCACCACTGGCGGAAGCGCTTTCGCACTACGGCGTGAAATGATCAAGCAGGCTTCTCTCTTCCTCGTCGGCGCACTGCTGGCCTTTTCGGGCTGCAGCAACAAAGAGTACTATACGCCGGAGCAGACCGTCAACGACTGGCCGGTCTGCAAAACACCGAACCATTCGGCAGAAGCCATTGTCGGCGAACGTCCGAAGGTGGAGCAGATCCCGACCTGGCCGACCTGTCAGCGCACCGGGGTCTACCTGGTCTCCAAAGGGGCGCAGGGCGCCGTGGGACGCCAAGGCATGGTCGTCGAAAAAAGCGGCGTCAGCGGCTTCAAGATCCCCGACGGGGAGCGTTTCCTCGGCCAGAGCGGCGGATGGTTCCTCTCGACGGGAATAGACGGGAACGTGACGCTGCGGCGCAGTGAGACGAATGAAACGAAACGGCTGGCACTGGAAAAGACGGTCGCCGCCGCCGCGGTGGAGGGGGACTACCTCGCCGTACTCTTTTCCAGCAACGATATCGGGATCTACCGCCTCTCCACGGGCAAGAGCTACTACAAGCTGCCGGGAACGCCGGCGACGGCAGTGGATGTCCGCATCTCCAATCCCTACTTCCTCGGGAACCTTGTCGTTTTCCCGACGCTTGACGGCCGCCTGGTCGTCGTCAACTACGAGGAGAAGGAGCTTCTGCGCTCGACGGTGGTCAGCACAGAAACCTATTTCGACAACGTCTTCTATTTCAAAGTCATCGGTGACACGATGGTGGCGGCTACCCCGAACCGTCTTTTCAGCCTGAGTGACAAAGAGCGGCGTGAGAAGCTCGACCTCCGCGACGTCGTCTTCGATGCCTCGGGGATCTGGGCGGCAACGAAAGAGGGGGAAGTGCTCCACCTCACCCCGGCACTGCAGCCGGTGGCCAAGCAGAAGTTCCCTTTTGCGCATTTTCTCGGGATGATCGTGGGCAAAGAGAAGCTCTACCTGCTCGAGAAAGAGGGCTACCTGATCGTCATGGATAAAGCGATGACGCAGACGGAGGTCTACAATATCGCCCTGGACGACGGGATCAACTTTACCGGGGAGAAAGCCTTCTACGTGCGCGACAAGATCATTACCGTCGAAGAGTAGCGTCGGCGTGTCCGGTCCGCTCGAAGCCTTTATCGAATACATCACCGTTACAAAGGCCCTGAGCAAGCGGACGGTCGAGGCGTACCGCTCGGACCTCGAACAGCTCGAGCGTGCGGCAGAGCGTCCGCTGCTCTCCTTGGAGACCGCCGACGTGCTGAAACTGCTCGGCGGGATCGCGAACAAACGCACCCTCAACCGCAAACTCTCCTCGCTCAACGCCTTTTTCGCCTTTTGTCATTCGCGCCGCTTTACGGCGGAGTCGGAACGCTTCGCCCTCGCCAAGATTCCCAAACTGCTGCCGAAGTTCCTCAGTTTCGATGCGATCGAACGGGGTGTGTCAGCGATCGGGACGGAAAAATGGACCGACCTCCGGGACCGGGCGCTGATCATGTTCCTCTATGCGACGGGGGTGCGCATCAGCGAAGCGCTCGCCGTCGAGCGGAGCGACTTCGAGGGGGAGTGGCTTCGGGTACGGCACGGCAAGGGGGAGAAAGAGCGTCTCGTCCCCGTCGCCGAGGCTGCACGGCGTATGATCGAGCGCTACCTCGACGCGGTGCCCTTTGAGCGCAACCAGCTCTGGCTGAACCACCGGGGGCGGGTGCTTAGCCGCGTCTCCGCGTACAAGATCACCCAAAAATACCTCGGGATCTCTCCGCATGTCCTGCGCCACTCCTACGCGACGGCGCTGATCATCGGCGGAGCGGACCTGCGGGTCGTCCAGGAGCTGCTGGGGCACGCCTCGCTGCTGACGACGCAGGTCTATACCCATGTGCAGAAGCAGAACCTCAAAGAGACCGTACAGCGCTACCACCCCTACAGCAACGGCTAAAGGTCAAGCCGACCCCCCGCGGATGTCTCAACGGACGGGGAAATCGAAATAGCGGTCGGGATAGAGCTCGCTTTCCAGCGTAAAGTGCCACCATTCCTCCCGCAGCGGCCGGAAACCGGCGCGCGTCATGATGCGGCGCAGCAGCAGGCGGTTGGCGCGCTGCTGCGCTGTCACCGCCATGCTCTCAGGCCATGACTCGGGTCCGAAGAAATCGAAGCCGGTGCCCATGTCCAGCTCCTTGCCGCTTTCTCGGTCGACCAGCGTCAGGTCGACCGTGCTGCCGCGCGAGTGCCCCGACCGCGCCGCGATATACCCCTCTTTGAAGAGCACGCTTTTGTCGACACGGGGGTAGTAGGTCGCCTTCATCTTCGTATCGTCGAGATCCTTCGCCCAGCGTACGAAATGGTCGACGGCGCGCTGGGGACGGTAGGCGTCGAAGACCTTGAGGCCGAGGCCGAAGGGCGCGAGGGCGGTTTCCGCCTGCTTCAACGCCTCCGCCGCCGGACGTGTCAGGTAGCAGCGCGGCGCTCCGTAGCCGTCAACGGGCCGACCGACAAAGTTGTTGCTGCCGAAATAACGCGCTTCGATGCGGAGGGAGGGAACGGCTTCTTTGAGATCGACGAAGTCGGGCGGTACCGCTTCGGCGGCGGTACCGATGCAGAACAGGAGAAGGGCGAAAAGGAGTGAGCGCATCGCAAAAACCTTTTTCGGGGCATTATAGCACTTCGGGAGAGGTCGGCCTGTATTAATCATAAATTCTAATATCAAAAATATGTGATTTCCTAAGAACGCGGGGCATAAAATGAAAGGTAGCTTTTGCATGAAGGAGACGTGATGAAGTGGATTAACAACGGAAGCTATCGGGGTGCGGTCTGCTGCGGTGCTCTGCTGCTGACAGGGCTCTCCCTTGGAGCGGCAGATAAGACCGAAATGCTGGAACAGGGGCGTTACGTCGCGGTGATGATGGGGTGCAACGACTGCCATACGCCGAATTATCTGATGCGTGAGGGGGACGTCCCCGAGAAACTCTGGCTGACGGGGAGTGCATTTGGGTGGCGCGGCCCCTGGGGGACGACCTACCCGACGAATCTGCGCAACCGGCTGAGCCAGATGACGGAGGACAAATGGGTGGCGTTCGCCAAAAACCTCAAAGCGCGTCCACCCATGCCCTGGTTCAACCTGAACCAGATGAAAGAGAAGGATTTGCGGGCCTTTTACCGCTATGTGCGGCATCTGGGGGCGGCCGGGGAGGAAGCCCCGGCATACGTTCCGCCGAGTGCGGAACCGCAGCCACCCTACGCGACATTCCCGCCGCCGCCTCCCGCACAATAGGAGTGAATAATTTTTGGAAAGAAATATGCATTATCCCTTGCGGAAAATTATCGGCGATACACTCTGTATCGTCGGTTCCGAAATTCATATGCAAGAGGGTCGTAATGTCTCAGAAAGTGCAAGTCAAAATCGAAGGTCTCCCGGAGGGAGCTGTCAGTGCCGAAACAATGCAGAAAAAGATCATGAAGAACATCGTTGCCGAGATCAAATCTGCCAATATGGACGGGCTGAACCCCTTCGACCTCGATATTGACGCAGGTCTGGATGTCGCCGTTGAGATGACGCCGGGCGCCTGACGTTCGTCAATGCTGCCGCCGCTCTCCCGCGGCGGCGGATGCTTTTATGATCGCTTCCGTAATTCTAAAACTGACCGAAACGTGCAATCTCGACTGCACCTACTGTTATATGTTCAATTCCGAAGACAAGACCTACACGCGTGTCCCGAAATTTATGCCCCTCGAGACAGGCCTGAAGGCGCTTGAGCGTATCGCCGATTATCTTGGGGAACATCCCGAGCGGCGTATACGCCTCGTCCTGCACGGCGGTGAGCCGTCGCTGTGGCCGGAAGCATCCATGACCCCTTTCCTGGAGGCGGCCGGTGCGCTGCGGCGGGAGACAAAGCGGCTCAGCATCGGTCTGCAGACGAATCTCTACGACTACGATGCAGCGCTGCTGCAGCGGGTCGCGGCGGCGGGCGGTTCCATCGGGGTAAGCCTGGACGGACCGGCGGCCTATAACGATCAACGACGCGTCACAAAAGGGGGAGGCGGCAGCTACGAGCGGGTCGCGGAGAACCTGAAGCGGCTTGACGCGGACGGGCTGCTCCCCTTTTTCGGCGGAGTCCTGAGCGTGGCGGACCCCGACATCCCGCCCGAAGACTATCTTGCCTGGATCAAGACGCTGCCGAAAAAGCGTGTCAGCGTGCTCTGGCCCATCCACTACAACTACGATGCGCCCCCAACGCATGATTACGGGGCGTGGTACGCCGAGCTTTTCCGGCTGTGGGCAGAGGCGGACGACCCCTCGATTGATATCCGCATCTTCCGCGACGCGATCAAGCGGATGCTGGGCTCTTCGCACCACGGCGACGGCGTCGGGGGCGAAAGGCTCAACAGCGTCATCGTCAACAGCGACGGGCAGTATGAACGCCATGACTACCTGCGCTATTTTGCCGACGGGGCGGTACGGACGGAATTCAACGTCCGCGAGCACGGGCTGGAGACGGCCGCGCAGGACCCGGTCATCCGCCGCTGCACCGATCTGCGCGAAACGCTGCCGCCGGAGTGCGTTGCCTGCGGACACTACGAGGTCTGCGGCGGGGGCTTTGTCGCCAATCGGCTCGGCGGGGAAGGGGTGGATTTTTCGCGCAAATCGGTGATGTGCGGGGATCACCAGCGCTTCTTTGACACGGTCCGTTCCTACATTGGCTGACCGGGGCGGCGGGTCCGTTTCGGTAGTGTATAATGGGTGACGTTCGATTTACGCTCAAAGGAGTCATCATGAAAGCAGTTATGAGTGTTCTGCTGGTTGCCGCCGCATGGCTGCACGCCGGGAATTTTACGCTGACGAGCAGCGACCTTCAGGGACAGCTGACCATGAAGGAGGTCTTTAACGGCTTCGGGTGCAGCGGCGAAAATGTTTCGCCGGCGCTGCAGTGGGCGAATGCGCCCAAGGAGACGAAGAGTTTTGCCGTGACGGTGTATGATCCGGATGCGCCGACGGGCAGCGGCTGGTGGCACTGGGTTGTCTTTAACCTGCCCGCAACGGTGACCTCTCTGCCTTCCGGTGCCGGGAACGGTGCCAAAGGTCTGATGCCCAAAACAGCCGTACAGAGCATGACGAGCTTTGGTCAGGCAGGCTTCGGCGGGGCTTGCCCGCCGGTCGGCGACCGCCCGCACCGCTACGTCTTCACGGTCTACGCCCTCGACGTCGCGGCTCTCGACCTGGACGCCTCGGCGATGCCGGCGTTGGTGGGGTACATGCTCAACGCCCATGCCATTGCAAAGGCGTCGCTGATGGCGTACTACGGCCGCTAGCATGGGACGCGGCGCGCTCCTCGCGTGGACCGTGATCTTTGCCACCGTCCTGCTCTGGTCCGGAATCGCACCGAAAGACCGTCTGACCTGGGTACTGGAAGTGGCCCCCGCGGTTATCGGCTTTGTCGTGCTGGCCGTAACCTACCGCCGTTTTCCCCTGACGCCGCTACTCTACTGGCTGATCCTCGCGCACAGCACTATTTTGATGATCGGCGGCCACTACACCTATGCCGAAGTGCCGTTTTTCGACGGCTTGCTTGAGAGCAGCCGCAACAACTACGACAAGGTCGGCCATTTCGCCCAGGGGTTCGTACCGGCGTTGATCGCGCGGGAAGTGACGATCCGTCTGGATGTGATCCGCGGGGAGGGGTGGCGCTTCTTTTTCATCGTCAGCTTCTGCCTGGGGCTCAGTGCTTTTTACGAACTCATCGAGTGGTGGGTCGCGCTGCTCAGCGAGGAGGCCGCGGACGCGTTCTTAGGGACGCAGGGGTACGTCTGGGATACGCAGTCGGATATGGGGTACGCCCTGTTCGGTGCCCTAGCCGCGCTCCTGCTACTGAGACGGATGCACGACCGGCAGTTGCGACAGTACGTCTCAGCCAAAGGGAAGGAGTGAAGGATGGTCGGCGCGGCACGTCTGCATACACAAGTTTTCAACTCCATTGATGAGCAGATTGCGGTGATCGACCGCAGCGGAACGATTATCGATGTCAATGCCGCCTGGAAAGCCTTCGGAGCGGAAAACGGGATCGTTGAAACGTTTGCTTCTGTCGGCAGTAACTATCTTCAGGTCGTGGAGGCGTCGGTTTTTTCCGGCGATGCCTTGGCCATGGAGGTCTCGGCAGGTATCTTGGATGTTATCAAGGGAAAGCGGGCCGATTTTAGGTACGAGTACCCTTGCCACAGTCCGGAAAAGAAACGCTGGTTCATGATGCATGTCAAGCCGCTGGAGGGAAGCGGAAAAATGCTCTTCGTCATCACACATCACGACATCACACAGCGGCGCCTGGCGGAGGAGCATGCGGCCTTTCTCTCCCGGCATGACCCCCTGACTGGGTTGGCGAACCGCCGGCGCTTCAATGAATTCGTTCAAGAAGCGCTCCAGCGGGGTGCGCGGAACAGCGCTTCCGTGACCCTGCTGGAATTGGATCTGGATAATTTCAAATCGTTCAATGATGCGCTCGGCCATCCCGCGGGGGATGACGGCCTGGTCAAAGTGGCCGGAGTACTGCATGAACATACCCGCAGGGCGGATGACCTGGCGGCGCGCTTGGGCGGGGACGAATTTGCCGTCGTTTTAGGCGGGAACGACATGAAAGTACATCAGGAAACCGCCGCGTCGATTCGAAGGGAAATCGAGGCCCTCGGGCTTGCATTCGATGCCGGAAAACGACGAGTGACGACAAGCATCGGCGGTGTTTCTTTGCTTCCGGGGCACGGAGAAAGGGTTGAGACGCTGCTCGCCGCAGCAGACAGGATGCTTTACCGTGCTAAGGCGCAGGGGCGAAACCGCGTGGTCTTCGAACCGTTGCCGCAATGGTCTTTAGAGGAGTGATGCTGCCCGCCATCGATTCGTGCGCTATAATTGCACTATGAAAATGCTCCACTACGAAGAGACACGCACCATGTTCAAACCCATCATCGACCGCCTTAATGCCAACGGACTCATCTACAAAAATCTTGATGAAGTTCAGCCGAAGGCACTGGGAATCCGCAACCGTATCCGTCTCTTCAGTGCGACGGACCGACAGGGGTATTACACGGCGATTTTCGTGGTCGCCCAGAAGAGCCGGGTCGTGATGAAAGACGTGGAGAAGCTCGACGTCATCCTGCGCAAGCTGGAACTGTACGCGGACCACGCTTTCAAACACCGCGTCTTGATGATCGACGCGCCGCTCTGCTCCAAGGCTAAAGCCGCCTTTAAACAGCAAGGCTGGAAGCTTATTTAATGATACGCTGCAGGAGCGAAGCCCCTGCAACTACGTTGACACTGTGTTTGTGTTGTCCTCGGGCTAAACGCCCTGCGGAATTGCGCTCGCTACATCGGCGGCGGGCCCTTGCGCCCTTGGCGCTTTATTCGCCCCATTAAGTTAAGGTGGAATTTACTAATGCTTTTATGTGATATCGGCAACACCTCTTTCCACTTCTACGACGATAAGCAGGGGCGCGATTACCGGGAGGATGCCGCTGCATTCGATCCCGCCGGCGTGCGGGTTCCCGTCTACTACATCAACGTCAATGCCGCGCTCCAGTCCCGCCTGGACGGGCTGGAGAACTGGACCGATCTGCGTCCCGCGATCGATTGGCACGACTACTACGCGACAATGGGCATCGACAGGGTCGCCGCCTGCGAAGCGGTGGAAGAGGGGGTCATTGTCGATGCCGGCAGCGCCATCACGGTCGACGTCGTGCGCGGAGGGCGTTTTGAGGGGGGATTCATCTACCCGGGGGTGTCGGCGCTCTTGGAGACCTACCGCCGCATCTCTCCGCGCCTGGACAGCTCATTCAATTTTGATATGCAATTGGATAAAATGCCGAAAAATACGCGGGATGCGATCAGTTACGGTGCCCTGGGCCTTTTGGCCAAAGAGGTGTCCGGTTACGGCCTGCCGGTCTACCTCACCGGCGGGGACGCATCTCTGCTCATGCCGCTGTTCAGCACGCCGAACTATGCGCCGCTGTTGCTGTTTTCGGGCATGAAAAAGATCATTCAAAAGGCTGGACTATGTTGACCGTCGCGCTGCCGAAGGGCAGAATCGCCAAAGAGACCCTCGAAATTTTCGAGACGATTTTTGGAGAGACATTTGCTTTCGACGACCGCAAGCTGATTCTCGATACGCCGAACTTCCGTTTTCTGCTGGTACGTAACCAGGACGTGGCGACCTATGTCTACCACCAGGCAGCCGACATCGGCGTCGTGGGGCTTGATACCCTCGAAGAGCAGGGACTCGACGTGATCCGCCTGCTGGACCTCGGCCGCGGCTACTGCCGCGTCGCCATCGGGATGAAGCAGGGCGAGAAGCTTGACCTCACCAAGCCGGAGATCAAGGTCGCGACGAAGATGGTCAACATCACCAAGCGCTACTTCGCCGAGCGCGCCGTTGCCGCCGATGTCATCAAGCTCTACGGCTCCATCGAACTCGCCCCGCTGGTCGGGCTGGCAGATATGATCGTCGATATCGTCGAGACCGGAACGACGATGAAACAAAACGGCCTGGAGGTCGTCGAGGAGATCATGGAGTCGACGACGCACCTGATCGCCAACAAGAACAGCTACTTCGAGAAAAAAGCGGAGATCCTCGACATCTACGAAAAGATCAACAAGGTCGTCAGTGAGTCTTGACCTCTACGCGAAAGCGGAACACCTGCTCGGCATCGAGGAATCGACCGAACGGCTGCACGATCTTTACCTGAATACCCTGCAAAACTACCCGGCAAAATCGCTACTTGATATCGGTTGCGGCCGCGGTGCTTTGATGCAGAAGGCGCAGGAAGCAGGCATGGTCTGTACGGGCATAGACCAGAGCGAAGTGATGGTAAAGGCCGCCGCGGCCAAAGGGCTTAACGTATCGCGCAAGGGGATCTGCGAAGTCGAAGGGAGCTACGACGCCGCCGTCGCCGTTTTCGATGTGCTCAATTTCCTCGACAAGGACGGACTCTTCGTCTTTTTGCAGTGCGTGGCGCAACGGCTCAACCCGGGCGGCATCTTCATCGCCGACATCAATACCCTTCACGGCTTCACGGATGTGGCGGAAGGGACGATGACGAACGAGGACGAGGAGCACTTCCTGGCCGTCGACGCCTATTTCGAAGCCGAGGAGCTGCACACGCAGTTCACCCTCTTTACGAAAACGTCGCCGGAGTGCTATGCCAAGGAACAATCGGAGATCGTGCAGTGGTTCCATCCCCTCAACCGGTTCCGCAACGTCCCGAACCTCAAACTGACCCACTACAAGAATATCTCGCTCTACGATACGAACGACAAGATGCTGCTGGTATTTAAAGCGCTTTAAAACATCCGTTCGTGAAAACGGCGCTGTAATGTTATACTCTGGGCATGAAAAAGCCGGTGCCCGTTTACCTTTTTCTTCTCTTTCTCTTAGCGGCATCCCTGTCGGCACAGGTGGAACCGCCCGCCTTTCCCTCCGTCTTTGACGGTCCCGTTCCCGAATGCAACTGCAGCGCCCTGGTGAATGAGACCAACGTGCGTCGCGCGATCAGTGTGACGGACTGGAAGATGTATCTGCTGGAGGAGCAGGGGTGGTTCGAGAGCAGCATGGAGTACCTCGACGCGTTTCACGCGGACGTGACGCAGAAGGTGCATGTCTTTTCGGCCAATGCGGATCAGCAGTTGTCCAGCTGGGGCGGGCGCGAATCGAAAAAAAAACGCCGCAGGGTCCCCCGGGACGGCAATGCCAGCGAAGGGCTCTCAGACTACTTTAACGAGCTCTTCCATGACGATACCTACTTGTACAGCGGTGAGGAGAGCTACCTGATCCTGCGCGGCGGGGCTGAGTATAACAAGGAGGAGGGGTGGAAGTTCCTCAACAACATCCGCTT
Organism: Sulfurimonas sp. HSL-3221; assembly: GCF_021044585.1. Lineage (GTDB taxonomy): Bacteria > Campylobacterota > Campylobacteria > Campylobacterales > Sulfurimonadaceae > Thiomicrolovo > Thiomicrolovo sulfuroxydans. Next base: position 999,143 of record NZ_CP087998.1, read on the forward strand.
CGCGATGAAACTGCCCCATACCCAGGAACAGCTGCAGATCTTTGTCGGCGACCCGCTGGTGGACAAAGACAAGGATGTCATCTCCGAAAACGGCCAGATCAACGAAACGACGGGCGTCGGGGCGCGCTACTTCCTGCCGGATTTTCTCAGAGACGTCAAAGCGAGCGTTTCCGCCGGTTTCCGGGGGTTGACCAACCCTTTCACGCAGGGGCGCATCGAATACCGCATGAACTTCTATGACTGGCTGATCCGGCCGGTGCAGTATGTGGATTACTCCGTCAAGAGATTGTTCTACGAAGAGACCGACCTCTATTTCGACCGCCGTATCTCCAAAGAGGAGCTGGTGCGTCTGCAGCTGCAGCGATCAACCGAGACGGAAAGAGAAGGTATGGCGTACATGACGTCGCTCTCCTATTTCAATACGGTGCGCTTTGGCACCGGGTTCAGGACCTTTGTGTCAGCGTCGGGCCGGACGGTGGTTGACAACCCCCAGAGCGCCGACACGAACGTCACCACAGTCGAAATGACCCCGGGCATCTACCGGTACAGCATCGGTCTCGGCTGGAAACAGGCGTTCGCGCGTCGATGGATCTTTTACGAGGTCATCCCCCGTATTGACTACGACATGCAGTACAACTGGCGGCCGAATTACGTCTGCCAGTTCTGGCTGGAGCTCTATTTCGGCGATACCTGAGCCAGCAGTTTTTTCATCAGTTCGATGTGGTAGCTCTCCTGGAAGTTGATGAAGTCGAAAAAGGCGGAGAGCTCCTCATCCCTGACCGCTTCGGCGAGGGAGCGGCACTGCTCTTTGGCATTCTCCTCCTCGGCGATGCCGTTGCGGATAAAGGCATCGAGATCGTTGATCTTGTAGGTCCGTTCATCCAGGGGACGGGGCAGGGCGAGGATCCCCATCTGCGCCATCATGTTCCCGAAGGACTTCAAGTGGAACTGCGACTCGTCGATCAGGTCCTGGTAGATGTCTCGCTCGAGCAGGTTGCCGCTTTCGTTCTGCATATAGGCGTAGATGAGGATCAGCTCGTACTCTTTGTAGGACTCCTCGAACAAAAAGAGGGTCAGCGCGTCGGTCTGGGGTTGGTCGAGGGATTTTCCCGGCAGGGTGCGGTGGCGGTCGAAGGCGGTGACGGGGGCATCGGCTCCGGGGCGGCAGCGCAGGGCCTCCAGCCTTGCGATGAGGTATTCGTCGTCGGTGATCATCCGCGCCGAGAGCGCCGAATCAGGATAGAAGGCCATGGTGGCCTTGACGGTGCCGATGAGTGCCTGTAGGGCTTCGGAATTGTTGGCGGGCTGGCCGAGGTCGACGTCGCGGTCATAGGTGTATGCGGTTCCCTTTTCCGCCAGGGCGCGCGCGATCCAGCGCATATGCCGGAAGGCGATCTGGGCATGGTCGTAGAGCTCGGACTTTACCGCGTCGTCTTCGAGCATGAAGGAGGTGAAGAGGATGTTCAGCCAGAGGGCGTGTTTATGTTTGAAAACGTCCGGTGTCACTTCGTCTCCTCCGTGGCGCAGCTGCTGGCGATCGGGAGCCGGTGCAGCTCCTCCTCCCCGCCCTGCGTCCGGTGTGCCAGGTTCTGCAGGGCGGCATTGAAGGCCGTCAGGACGAGCTCCGAGCAGGCCCGCTGCTTTTCGGGGGCGTCGGCGACCTTCTCCTCCATCTTGTGCATAATAGTCGTGGCTTCGTCGATGCCCGCGCCTTTGACCATTTCGGTAAAGACGGAACCGAGCACGACCGTGTCCTGACAGCCGTTGGTCGCAAAGGCGATCTCGTTGACCGCAGCGGTGTCTTTGCCCAGGTAGAGGATGACATACTCGCCGCTTCGCTCGTCGTAGCCTATGCCGACCCCGCCCGGGTCATCCAGTTTGCCGTAGTTTTTCGGCGCCATCATATGTTCGATGATCTCGTCGCTCAGTTCCATTTCCACCCCCTCCGTGTACTTCTTGTGATATTATTCTAACCTTAATATGCTTGAAGGAGCGCACTGCGCGCTGCTTCTGCGAAGGAGATGCACTGAGTCGCCGCAAACCCGTCAAAGATAACGGTTTTACCGCCGAAGATTTTCTTGTCACGACCCCCGAAGAGATGCAGCGCCGCGGCTGGGAACAGCTCGACGTCATCCTCGTTAGCGGGGACGCCTATATCGATTCGCCCTTTATCGGCGTGGCGATGGTGGGGCGCATTCTCGAGCGCGAGGGGTACCGTGTCGGCATCATCGGACAGCCGGACATCGAGAGCGCCGAAGCGATCAGCCGCCTCGGGGAGCCCCGACTCTTCTGGGGGGTGAGCGGCGGGAGCGTCGACTCGATGGTCTCCAACTACACGGCGACGAAGAAGTTCCGCAACAGCGACGACTACACTCCCGGCGGCAAAAACGACCGGCGTCCCGACCGCGCGACCCTGGTCTATACGAACCTGATCCGCCGCCATTTCAAAAACACGGCCCCGATCGTCCTGGGGGGCATCGAAGCGAGTCTGCGCCGCATCACCCACTACGACTACTGGAGCAACAAGCTGCGCAAACCGATCCTCTTTGACGCCAAGGCGGACTACCTGATCTACGGGATGGGGGAGATCGCGTTGCTAGACCTGACGCATGCCCTGGAAAAGGGCGAGGACCCGACGACGGTACGCGGGGTCTGTTACATCTCCAAAACCCCGGAGCCCGATTACATTCAGCTCCCTTCCCACGCCGAGTGTCTGAAGGAGAAAGAGCGCTACATCGACATGTTCCAGTACTTCTACGACAACAACGACCCCATCTCCGCCAAGGGCCTCTGCGAGGAGGTCGACGGCCGCTACCTTATCCAGAACCCGCCCTGCGACTACCTCAGCGAGCCGGAGATGGACGGCCTCTCCGCCATGCCCTTTACGCGGGAACTCCACCCCTACCACAGGCAAGCGGGTGAGGTGAAATGCCTGGAGACGATCAAATTCTCCATCATGACCCACCAGGGGTGCTGGGGCGAATGCAACTTCTGCGCCATCGGCGTACACCAGGGGCGTACCATCCGTACCCGCTCGGAGGCCTCCATCGTCGGCGAGGCAAAGGCTTTTACCGAGTACAACGATTTCAAGGGGATCATCTCCGACGTCGGAGGGCCGACGGCGAACATGTACGGCTACGAGTGCAACAAAAAGCTCAAACTCGGCACCTGCGACCATCAGCGCTGCGTCGATTCGCGCCACCTCTGCTCCTCCATGAAGGTAGACCATTCGCGCAACATCAATCTGCTGCGCCAGGTGCGGGCGGTGCCGGGGATCAAAAAGGCCTTTGTCGCTTCAGGCATCCGCTACGACCTGATCAACGAGGATAAACAACACGGCTACGACTACCTGAAAGAGCTGGTACGCCACCATATTTCCGGGCAGATGAAGGTGGCTCCGGAGCACACACAGCAGCACGTTCTCGACCTGATGGGCAAGCCGGGCAAGCAGACGCTGATCGATTTTAAAAAGCTTTATGATAAACTAAACGCAGATGAGGGAAAAAAGCAGTTTTTGACGTACTATCTTATTGCAGCACACCCGGGCTGTACGGAAGCGGACATGCACGAGCTGAAGCGCTTCACGTCCGAAGAGCTCAAGATGAATCCGGAACAGGCGCAGGTATTCACGCCGACGCCGGGGACGTGGTCATCGGTGATGTATTACACGGAGATGGATCCGGAGACCCGGAAAAAGATCTTTGTCGAAAAAGATACGCGCCGCAAAGAGAAGCAAAAAGAGATCGTCGTTAAAAAACAGCAGTTCAGGAGCGGTTTCGCCAGTTAAAGGAGCAGACAATTGGCACTGTTTGGAAAGCTATTTAAGAAAAAAGAGCCCTCGAGGCCGGAAGTCGTCCCGGTCGAAGAGGTCGAATTGCAAGACGCCCCGTTCAACCTCAACGATACGTTGCGCGATGTCGCGAATATTCTCTCTCTTGATGCGCAGGAGAAGCGCATCTCCATCGTTTACCGGATGAAAAAGAATGTCCCTTCCGCCGTTATCGGAGACCGCTACAAGCTCTCCCGTCTGCTGAGCGACATCATCGGGAATGCGATCGATTTCACCGATAAGCGCGAAGACGTCGTTGTCCAGATCAGTCGGAACGAAAGCAATGACGAGGCGCTGGAGCTCCATTTTGAGGTGATCGATTACGGGGTCGGGATGGACGAGACGGTCGTCGAAGAGATCCTGATGCCGATGCTCACCAGCGACACCCCGGCGGCGGCGTTCGAGATCCGCGGCAGCGGGCTGCAGCGCGCCCGCGACATTGTGCACGCAATGCAGGGCAGCATCCGTCTGAGCAGCCGGCCGAAGAAAGGGACGCGGGTCAATTTCCATCTGCTCCTTTCCGCCGAAAACCTCAAGGAAAAACGCCACTACCGTCTGCCGAACAAAGAAGGCGTCGGGCGCAAGACCCTGGTCGTCGACAACGATATCGGCAGTGCGAAGGCCGTGGTGCCGATGCTGGAGTACTTCCGTCACGACGTGAGCGTCGGTAACGTGGCAGACCTGGCTTTCATGGAGTCGTACGATATTGTTATGGTCTCCTCCGAATACTGGAGCGACGAGCTCTATGCGGATATCCAGAAGCTGGGGGAGGCGTGTCCGAAGATCGTGATGATCGAAAGCATGATCAACCACCAGGAGGTGGAGGAGCGCGCCCTCGAGTACGTCGACTGGCTCATCTATAAACCCTTCACCCAGCAGTTCGTTTTTGAAATGCTGGTGGCGCTCTATTCCGATGCGCTCAGCACGGCTCCGGAAGAGTCGGAGGCCGCGGCGCCGGAAGCACCTGCCGTCGAAGAGGCCATTAAGGAAGAAGCGCTCCCCGAGCCGCATATTCCGGAAGAGGTCGCTCCCGCAGCGGACACGGCAAAAGCGAAAGCCGTTTCGGCGGTGGAGGCCTTCCTCAACGGGACGGTCATGGCCGGCGAGCAGAATGAGCGCAGCGTCTATTGCAAATCTGCCCACCAGTTCTTCGTGGCGGCGGACGGATTGGCCCACTGCGGCAATGACTATACGGCCTTTGTCGAGAAACTCAAAGAGGCGATCTGGAAGTATGTCAAGGCCGACCGCGTGATCATGGGGATGATCGGCCAGGGACAGCTTGGGGAGGCGGCGGAGTACTGCGTCAAGATGAAGCAGCCCCTCGCCGAACTCGGTGTGTATAAACTCGCCTGCCTTGCGGATCTGCTTGAAACGGCGTGCCGGGAGCGGAATGCGGAGGAGATAGAGGCATTGACGAATGCCATCGGATTTATTCTCAAACAGACGATTTCGTCCCTCGATCAGTTCATCGAACAGTCGAAATACAAAATCCGTTAGGGGGTGGCGGATGCAAAATTATAAACTGATCATAACAGCGCTTGTCGCCGTGGCGTCATTGGCATTGATGGCGGCGGAACCCTACATGAACATTGTCGTTGCCGCGGGTAACAGCAAAGCGGAGATGGATATCTATGTCCATACGCTGAAACGGAAATTCGCGGCCGATCCCGCCATTGCCGAAGCACAGGCCAATGAACATTTCGAGGTTGTCAGCCGACGGTCGGGGCGTCACTACATCACCAGCGTCGAGCCGCTCCGCGACAGCGAGGTCGTCTCCAAGGTGCTGGAAAAGGTACAGCGCTATTTCCCGGACGCCTATGTCTACACCCACCGCGGCGATGAAGTGCCTGCAGCCGAACCCGAGCCGAAGGTGGAGGTGAAAACGGTCTATGTTCCCGCCGAACCGGAGATCAAAACCGTCTATATCCCGGCCGAACCGGAGGTCAAGACCATCTATGTCGACAGGCCTTCGAAGGGGATCCCCTCCGAAAAGATTCTGATCGCGCTGATGATCCTCGGAGCGCTCTTGCTGCTGCTAATCCTCTTCGCCCTCTATCAGAAACAGAAGCTGTCAAAAATAAGCCGCGTGCTCAAAAAAGAGCATGAAGAGCTCGAGCAGATGCTCGAACACCAAGAAGACATCATGGTCAACGTCGGCGAGAAGATCCGGCAGCCGGCCAAGGAGATCAGCACCAGCAGCGAGAAGATCCTGCAGACGCAGCTCGACCCGGAACAGAGCCGTGAACTGGAGAAGATCAAGCATTCCGACGAACTGCTCCTGGACATCACGAATGACCTGATCGACTTCCTGAACCTCAAGTCCGACAAGGTCAAGCTGCGGCATGAACTGTTCAATATCAACAACGTCCTCGACGAGATGGCGGGGACGGTCAGTAGCCGAGCACGGGGCCGCGGGGTCGAATTCATCTTCGACATCGAGAAGGGCGTACCGGCCAAGTTTATCGGGGATTCGCTGCGCCTGGGGCAGGTGCTCACCAACCTGATGAGCAATGCCATGAAGTTCACCGAAGCCGGGGAAGTAAAGCTCCATATCCGGCGTCTGCCGGACAAGGGCGGGAAGGTGATGCTGGAGTTTATCATCTCCGACACGGGCATCGGTATTGACCCGAAACGTTTCAACGATATCTTTGAACCCTTCTCTTCGGCCAACGATCTGAAAGAGACGGGACTGGGGCTCTACATCTCCCGTGCGCTGATCGAGATGATGGGCGGTGCCATCGAGATCAAAAGCGTCATAAGCAAAGGGAGCGATTTCATTCTGACAATCCCGCTGGAAGTGCCGGACGTCAACGAAAAACGCCACTACCGTCTCCCGGCCAAGGCCTTCACGGGGCACAGCTTCGTGATCGTCGAGGTGCAGCCGACGGCGGCGGATGCGCTCAAAAAGATGCTGGAGTACTTCAAAAACGACGTTAGCGTCCGATCGCTGGGGGCGATCCGCAACAAGAGCGATATCCTCTTCGAAAGCGAGGTCGTCATTATCGCCGAAGATGCCTTTACGCCGGACGTACAGGCCCTGATAAAGCGGGTCAAGAGCGAAACGGACAACAAGGTCGTCCTGGCGGGGAGCATGATGAACGAGCCCCACGACGTCTCAGCGCTTAAATCGATGATCGATGCGCGGATCATGAAACCGCTGAACCTGCAGCGTATCTACGACCTGATCGTCGACCTTTTCGAAGACAGTATCAAAGAGGTCGATACCGAGGGCGTGACGCCGCGGCACACGTCGCCCAAAGCGATCACGGAGCAGCACTATGAGGATGTCCCGGAAACGCCGAACATCACGAAGCAGAGCTTCAGTGCCTTCGCGGGGGCGTCGGTCCTGATCGTCGAAGACAACCTGATCAACCAGAAGGTACTGCTGAGCCTCTTCAACGGCAGCGGCATCAGGGTGACCATGGCCGGCGACGGCGTCGAAGCCCTTGAAGCGGTGCAGGACCCGAAAAACCGTTTCGACCTCGTGCTGATGGATATCAACATGCCGGTCATGGACGGCTACGAAGCGACGCGCCACATCCGTTCGGACGCGCAGTACGACGATATGCCGATCGTCTCGCTGACCGGTCTGGGGCTGCCCGAGGAGATCGCGAAGATGTACGCGCTCGGGATGAACGCGCACCTGACCAAACCGGTACAGGTGGGGCGGCTCTATACGGTGTTCAGCCGCTTCGTCAAGACGGCGGCCCCGGCAGCCAAGACGCCGGCCCGCACGGCAACGTCGCCGCTGAAGGGAACCGCGTTCGCCAATACGGAGGTCCTTGCGGCCAGGGACGGCCTCATGCGCGCCAGCGGCGATGCGGAGCTCTACGGCGAGATCCTCGAGGAGTATGTCACGCTGTACGCCAGCGCGGACCAGACGCTGGAGGTCTTTATTAAGACGGGGAACTTTGATGCCGCCAAGAAACTGGCGCACGACATCAAAGGCGTCAGCGCCAATATCGGCGCGACCCACATGGTACAGGTCTGCGAGGCCCTCAATGTCGGCTTGTCGCGGAACCTGGAGAACAGCAAACTGCTCGCGCTCAAAAGCGATTTCGACCGCCACCTGCATGATGTATTGAAAGAGGCGAGAAAGTACCTGCCGTAACGGCGGATTTAGTAATCATTCCCTACAATTACCGCATGAGAATAGATAAATTTCTGAATGCGGTCAACATCACGAAGCGCCGCACCGTGGCGCAGGATATGCTTGCCAACGGGGTCGTCAGCATCAACGGCCAGAGCGTCAAGGCGAGCAAGAACGTCGCGGTGGGGGACATTGTTGCCATCGCCTACCTCAAGGGGGAGAAGCGCTACGAAGTGCTGCAGATCCCGACGACGAAATCCACACCCAAATCGATGCAAAGCGAATACGTAAAGGAACTGAATTGACCTACAGCGAAGCCAAAGCCGCGTTTGAACGCCTTTTCCGGCATGAGATGGACGATGCGCAGATGCGCGACTTCCTGCTCTCGATGAAACTGGATGAAACGATGCCGGTCGAGGCGCTGGCCGCCGCGGCATCCGTGATGCGCGCCAACGCCATCGCGCTGCCCGTGGACGAAACGCTGCGCCCGGAGTTGATCGACATCGTCGGCACGGGGGGCGACAAGATCGGCAGTTTCAATATCTCCTCGACGGTGGCGATCCTCTGCGCCTCGATGGGTTCCTACGTCGCCAAGCACGGCAGCCGCTCCGTCACCTCGAAATCGGGCAGTGCCGATATGTTCGAAGCCCTGGGGGTCAGGCTCGATCTTGGCATCGAACAGACCGCGCGCCTGCTCGAGGAGACGGGCTTTACTTTCATGTTCGCCCAGAACCACCACCCGGCGATGAAGTTCATCATGCCGGTGCGCAAAAGCATCCCCGAAAAGACGATTTTCAACGTTCTCGGCCCGCTGACCAATCCTGCCGGCGTCGGGAAGATCATGCTCGGCGTCTTCGATAGAAGCTTCGTGCCGAAAATTGCGGAAGCACTGAAGATCAACGACGTGACGTCGGCGATCGTCGTCAGTTCGAAGGAGCGGATGGACGAGATCAGCATCTCCGACATCACCTACGCTGCCCGTGTGGATGAGAAGGGGATCACCGAGTACGAGATCGATCCCGCCCTCTACGGCATTCCGCGTCAGCCCCTTGAGGCGATCGTCGGCGGTGACGCGGATGCGAATGCCGCGATTTTGAGGAATATCTTTGAAAACCGTGCGACGGACGCACAGCGCGATATTGTCCGCATCAACGCGGCCAACGCCTTCATCGTCGACGGGAAGGCGCGGGATATCCAGGAGGGGCTTGAGATGGCCGACGAGGGGCTGCAGAGCGGACGGGCAAAGGCCAAGCTGGCGCAGATCATCGAGGTCTCCGCAAAACTGTGAGACAGCTCAAATGCGGCAAGGAGGACCTGGACCGGGTGGTCGGCGCCATGATGGACGCGCTGCCGCGGGGCGGCGTCGTGATCTTGCAGGGCGACCTCGCCAGCGGCAAGACGACGCTGACCCAGGCCGCGGCGCGCCATCTCGATATTGACGAACCGGTCACCTCGCCGACCTTTTCGCTGCAGCAGTGCTACGGCGACCAGATGTTCCACTACGACATCTACAACCACGGCATCGAGCATTTCCTCGCCCTGGGGCTCCTTGAAGAGTTGGAAAAACCGGGCTATCATTTCATCGAATGGGGTGACGAAACCCTTATAGAGATGCTGAAGATGGCGGAGATCCCCGCCGTTGTCATTGAAATCGAAAAGTGCGCTCCCGACGCACGCTGTTACAAGGTCTACCATGCATAAACTGAGCGCCCAGGAGTTGGTCAAGACGATCAAACAGACCGAAATCGTCCGCGGAGTCTCTTTGGAGGTCAACACCGGAGAGGTCGTCGGCCTGCTCGGGCCCAACGGGGCGGGCAAAACCACGACTTTCTATATGATCTGCGGCCTTGTCGAAGCGACGGGCGGCGAAGTCTTTATCGACGAGAAAAACATCTCGAGCTATCCGATGCATGCCCGGGCCCGGTCGGGCATCGGCTATCTGCCGCAGGAAGCCTCCATCTTCAAGGACCTCACGGTCGAAGAGAACCTGATGGTCGCGGCGCAGGCGGTGATCAAGAACAAGAAGGAACAGCGCGAGCGTATCGATGAGATGCTTGATATCTTCAACATCGAACCGATCCGCTACCGCAAGGGGATCAGCCTCTCGGGCGGGGAGCGCCGCCGCGCCGAGATTGCCCGCGCTCTCGTCGCCCGTCCCCGCTTCTTATTGCTCGACGAACCCTTCGCCGGGGTCGACCCGCTGGCGGTCCTGGATATCCAGAAGGTCGTCGAGCAGCTCGTCAAACACGACATCGGCGTGCTGATCACCGACCATAACGTCCGCGAGACCCTCGACGTCTGCGACCGTGCCTACGTCATCAAGAGCGGGACGCTCCTCGCGTCGGGTACAAGCGCCGAGATTATGGTCAACGAAGATGTCCGGCGGCATTACCTTGGCGAGTCATTTAAATTTTAATATCGCCGGTGCGCCGGCCCTTCAGACCACGTTAAGCCCCTGGGGGGACTCCCTTCGGGAGGCACACGGGTGATGCGCACATCTCTTCCTTCTCCATGAACGAACAGGATTTAAAAACACTTCTGGATGCAGAGATGCGGCAGCGCAACCATGCGCTGGAGATCTCCTACGAGCGTCCCGATCCCATCCTTGTCGCACGGCGTTACCAGGAGCCCTACAGTGCACTCGTATGCGCGCTTTTCGCCTACGGACGTGCCGATCTGATCGTTCGATTCCTCGACCATCTCGATTTCAGTTTGCTGGATGCGGAGGAAGCCGTGATCCGCCGGGCATTCGAGGGGCAATACTACCGTTTCCAGAACCGTACGGACATCATCGAATTCTTTATCACCCTGCGGCGTCTGAAGCTCGAAGGCGATATCGAAGCGCTGTTCACGGAGGCGTACCGGCCCAACCGTTCCGTGATTGAGGGCGTGAATGCCGTGATAGCGAAGATGCAGGCGCTCAACGGTTATGAGAGCCGCGGATACCGATTTCTCATCGGGCGCGAAGTAACGAAGTACAAAGGGGGCGCGCCGATGAAGCGGTGGCTGATGTTCCTGCGCTGGATGGTCCGCAGCGACGCCATCGATTTTGGGCTCTGGCAAGGCGTCGGCACATCCGATCTGCTAATGCCCCTCGATACCCATACGTTCAACGTGTCGCACCGACTGGGACTTCTGAAGCGAAAGAACTACGACCTTCAGGCCGTGGCGGAGCTGACGGAGACCCTCAAACGTTTCGATCCGGATGACCCCGTGAAGTATGACTTCGCCCTCTACCGCCTCGGCCAGGAGAAACAGTACTGACCTTCCGGCAATTAATTTCTATAGTATGTTTATTTATGTTTTTATAAAATTTATTGTGTTTCATATATTTTAAGCTCATAAGAGTACAATGCTGCGTATCCGGACGACAAAGGGAACGCATATGAAACGGAACGACACAGTGGCCCTGCCACTCCTTACCGCCTGCGTGTTCATGCCAAACCTCCCGCTGCTGCACGCCGATGATCTGCTCTGGGCAGAGGGGGCAAAAGCGATCGAAAGCATGGCAAAAGGGTTCGGCAGCGCGACGCTTAAAACGAGCAGTAACGGGGCCCCCTACATTATCGGGCGCATTGACGGGACGAAGTATGGCATCTACTTTTACGGGTGCGAGGAGGACGGCTCGGCGTGCAAAAGTATTCAATTCACAGTAGGGTGGAGCGAAGCGCAGATGACGATGGAAACGATCAACCGGTGGAACCGGGATACACGTTTCGGAAAGGCCTATCTCGACGAAGAGGGTGACCCGTGTCTGGAGATGGACGTCAACCTGGATTACGGCGTGACGCCACGCAACGTCGAAGACTCTTTTGACCTCTGGACGCGTGCACTCAAAAGTTTTAAAACGGATTACCTGGACTAGGAGAGGTACTTTCGTCGGGAAAAGAGAAGGAGGCCTCTGTCGGCAGAGCGCGAACCGTCTGCGCGCTCCGTGCGTCGACGGGCCGTTGGCGTGAGGCCGCCGCTTTGTTGCGGCGGAGAGGGGATCAGGCCGCTTTCTTGACCGCTTTTTTAGCCGCTTTCTTGGCGACTTTGATCTTTGCCGGTTTATCCTTCAGGACGATCTTTGTCACTTTTTTCGCGACTTTTTTCATTGCCTTTTTCTTCAGCACTTTTTTCGCCACTGCTTTCTTGGCCGCCTTTTTCGCCACTTTCGCTACCGCTTTTTTCTTCAGGACCTTTGCCATTTTTTGCTCCCTTTGGATTGTTTTTACTACTAAATTTAGTAATAAATTATTACCATAATACATTTTTTATATTATCATGTCAATAGAGCATAGCGAAAGGAAAGACTATAATTCGGGATCGAAAGGACGCAAGATGACGTTTATAGAGTTCAAAAAACTGCTGCTGGATGCGGAGATCACGCTGCCGAAATTCAGCAAGCTGATCAAAGTGAGCGAAAAGAACCTGCAGTCGTACAAGAAGAAGGGCGAAGTGCCCAATACGATCGCCGTCATCGCCGCCTGTTTCGCCGAGATGAAAAAAAGCGGGATGGCGTATGTGCCCGTGGTGGAGGCTTTGGAACTGAAGGCCAAAACAAAGAAGGGGGCGGGGTTCGCCAAGAAGAAAAAATCGGATGCATCGGAAGCGGCGGAAAAGACGGAGTGAACCGTGCCGCACGGCGGGGAAGGGGGCTTTTACCGAAGGGGCAGGAGAAAGTGTTATAATTCCCGAAAAAAAGGAACGATATGGAGTGCGAATTCCCGACGGTAAACGCCAACAGCGATGAGATCAAGGCGATGTTCGAAGCGACCAAGACGATCGCCGTTCTCGGGCTCTCCCCCGATGAGAGCAAGGACAGCCACCGTGTAGCGAAATACCTCAAAGAGGCGGGCTATAAGATCGTTCCTGTCTACCCCAAAGAGGAGGAGATCCTCGGCGAAAAGGTCTACCGCTCCCTGGCTGAGATCCCATTCGAGGTCGATATGGTCGACATCTTTCGCAAGCCGGCGGCCCTGGATGCCGTCGCGGACGCCTGCATCGCGCGCGGCGATGTGAAGTTCTTCTGGGCCCAGAAGGGGATCGTCAATAACGCGGCTGCCGAAAAAGCGGAAAAGGCGGGGATGAAAGTCGTTCAGAACCACTGCACGATGGTCGAACACCGCCATCTTTTGGGATAGTACCGTTGTTCCCTTTCAGCAAGATCGAACAGGCCGCCGAACGCATCGGCGGCGTCGTGACGAAGACCCCCTACGCCTTTGCGCCCTATCTCAGTGAAATGAGCGGCTGCGAGGTCTACCTCAAGAAGGAGAACCTCCAGATTACGGGTGCGTTCAAGATCCGGGGTGCCTACAACAAGATCGCGTCGCTCAGCGACGCGGAACGCGCGCGCGGTGTGGTGGCGGCGAGTGCGGGCAACCATGCCCAGGGAGTGGCGTACTCCGCGTCGCAGTTCGGGATCCGTGCCGTCATCGTGATGCCCGAATCGACGCCGCTGACCAAGGTGGACGGTGTGCGCCATTTCGGGGCGGAAGTCATCCTGCACGGCAACAACTACGACGAGGCCTACGCCCATGCCGTCGCTTACGGTACGGAGCACGGGCTGGAGTTCGTCCACCCCTTCGAGGATGACGAAGTCATTGCCGGACAGGGGACGCTGGGGCTGGAACTGCTGGCGGCGGGCGAACGTCCCGACGCGGTGGTCGTCCCCGTCGGCGGCGGCGGACTTATCAGCGGCGTTGCCGCCGCGGTGAAGCAGATTGATCCCTCCATCGAGGTGATCGGCGTCAGCGCGACCGGCGCACCGGCGATGCGCCAATCCTTTGAAGCGAAGCGGCCGATCGACACGACCTCGGTCCGTACCATCGCCGACGGGATCGCGGTGCGCGACACCTCGCCGAAGACCCTGGCATACATCCTGGAGAGCGTCGACCGTTTTATCGGCGTCGACGACGAAGAGATCGCCAACGCGATCCTCTTTCTGCTGGAAAAGCAGAAGCTCTCGGTCGAAGGGGCCGGTGCCGTCGGCGTTGCGGCGCTGCTGCACAAAAAACTGCCGCACCTCGTTGGTAAAAGGGTCGCCGTCGTGCTTTCGGGCGGGAACGTGGACGTCACGCTGCTCTCCGTTATTATCGAGAAGGGTCTGCTCAAATCGTTCCGGAAAATGAAACTGACCGTTACTCTTGTCGACCGCCCTGGGTCGCTGATGCAGCTGACGGAACTGCTCAAATCCCTCAACGCGAACATCGTGCATATCGCCTACGACCGCACCTCGACGGATCTTGACTACGGGGATGCCAACGTAACGATCCACCTGGAGACGAAGGGCGAGGCGCATCAGAACGAGATTCGCGACCTCCTTCACCACCACGGCTATCTCAGCCAGGAAGGGCACTGACCTCTATGGCCAAAGTCGTTGCGATCGATCTGGGGTCGAACACCTGCCGCGCCATCGAATACGATTGTGCGACGGGCACCTTCGGCCGCGAATGCGAACGGATCGTCAAGACCGCAGACCGAATGCACGAGACAGGCCGTATAGACGAGGGCGCGGTCGAGCGGGTGATCGAAGCGCTCAAAGAGGCGGACGCACTGTTCGACCTGAAGAAGACACCCTACCACGCCGTCACGACCGCGGCCATGCGCATGGCGCAGAACAGTGACGAAGTACTTGCGCGGATTGCCGGGGAGACGGGGGTGCGGTTCGAGGTGATCGATGCCGACCGGGAGGCGTTTTACGCCCTGACGGCGGCCCGCGCGCGCCTGGCGGAACTCGGGATGTCGTCGGAATCGCTCTGCATGATCGACATCGGCGGCGGCTCGACGGAGGTGATCTTCCATCAAAACGGCGAGACGGTCTCAAAGAGTTTTCCCATCGGCATCGTGACGGTGGCCCAGCAGTGCGAAGACCCCGCGGAGATCAGGACCTTTGTGCAGCTTCAACTGCTGCGTGAGGTGTACATTTTTGTGGATACCTACATCATTACCAAGGGACGCCCCCTTACCTTCGTGATGACGGCCGGGACTCCGACGACTATTGCCGCATTCCTGCAGGGAATGACCTACGACAGTTACGACCCCTCCAAGATCAACGGCTACAGACTCAGCAGGCCCGATTGCGAGAAAGCGCTGCAGGAACTGCTGGCGCTGGACGATATGACACGCACGCTTTATGTCGGTGTGGGACGCGAGGCGCTGATCGTCGCGGGGATCGTGATCGTCGAGCTCTTCTACGAAGTACTCGACTACAATGACGCAGTCGTGATCGACGACG
Organism: Sulfurimonas sp. HSL-3221; assembly: GCF_021044585.1. Classification (GTDB taxonomy): domain Bacteria; phylum Campylobacterota; class Campylobacteria; order Campylobacterales; family Sulfurimonadaceae; genus Thiomicrolovo; species Thiomicrolovo sulfuroxydans. Next base: position 1,014,281 of record NZ_CP087998.1, read on the forward strand.
GAGTGCGCGAAGGGGTGGCAATAGACTTTTGCAAGGAGGGGGAACGCTAAATCCCTCTTTCCCCCTTATTTAAGCGAAAAACTTACCCCTGTTTAACGATTAATCGACTATAATTACCCCATTTTTATTTATGGGTATCTTCAGCTTTCTGCGCGTATCTCAGAGCGGTTTTGACGTATGAGATTTTCTTTGTTTCCTGCGAAGGCCTGGCTTGGGCCAAGTCAAGAAGGGAACGGAGGAGAGATCGTACGTCAAAACCCCTCCCGTAGGGCACTGCAGCGAACAACATACTCTGCGTTGCCGCTTTTTGACTTGGCTCAAGCCAGGCCATCAAAGCGTCGCCTTGATTATGCCTTTCGCTGCAGTGCTGAGACCGTGAAGAAAGCTGGAGATACCCATTATTTAGATAGAGTCTCGGAACCGATAGAACACTGTGCTATCTACGAGACGTTTTTACGAGGAGAAAGCCATGCAGATGAGTGGCGCACAGATGGTCATTGAGGCACTGAAACACGAAGGGGTCGATACCGTATTCGGTTACCCCGGCGGTGCCATCATGAACGTCTATGACGAAATATACAAACAAGATGATTTCCAACATATCCTGACCCGGCACGAGCAGGCGGCCGTGCATGCGGCGGAAGGGTATGCGAAGGTAACCGGTAAGGTCGGCGTGGCGATGGTCACGTCCGGTCCGGGCTTTACCAACGCCGTGACGGGAATCGCCGATGCGTATATGGACTCCATCCCTCTCGTCGTTATCAGCGGGCAGGTCCCGATGTCGCTGATCGGAACGGATGCGTTCCAGGAGATCGACTCCGTCGGTATCAGCCGTTCGTGTACGAAGCATAACTACCTTGTCACCGATGCGGCGGACCTTCCGCGCGTCCTGAAAGAGGCCTTCTACCTCGCCGCGACCGGGCGGCCGGGACCGGTCCACGTCGACATTCCCAAAGACGTTACCGCACAGATCGCCGAGTTCGACTACAGCAGACCGGTAGAGATGGAGACCTACAAGCCGACGACCAAAGGCAATGCCCGCCAGATCAAAAAGGCGATCGAGGCTATTGCCGCGGCCAAGCGCCCGCTGCTCTACCTCGGCGGCGGTATCATCAGCGCCAATGCGGCGGACGAAGTCCGTGCCTTCGCGAAAATGACGGGCATTCCGGCGGTTGAAACCTTCATGGCCCGCGGGACGATGGGGGCGGACAACCCGCTCGTGATTTCCATGCTGGGGATGCACGGCTCCTACGCTGCCAACATGGCGATGAGCGAAACGGACCTGGTCATCGGCCTGGGGGCCCGTTTTGACGACCGTGTTACCGGGAAGCTGAGCGAGTTCGCGAAAAACGCCGACATTATCCATGTCGACATCGACCCCGCGAGCATCTCCAAGCTCGTCAACGCGGAGTACCCGATCGTCGGGGACGTCAAGTACGTCGTCGAAGAGATGACGACCCTGGCAAAGGGTAAAGTCGATCCGGAACGTTATGCCCCGTGGCTGGAGACGATCGACCACTTCAACAAACTGCATCCGCTGGGCTACGAAGAGGAAGCGGGTACGATCAAACCGCAGTGGGTCATCGAGCGCATCGGGCAGCTGCTGGGTGAAAAGGCGAACATCAGCACCGACGTCGGCCAGCATCAGATGTGGACGGCTCAGTTCTACCCCTTCTCGCGGCCGCGCCAGTTCATCAGTTCCGGCGGTCTGGGCACGATGGGCTTCGGTTTTCCGGCGGCGATGGGGGTCAAGCGCGGCGATATGGAACGCGTCAGCATCAACGTCACGGGCGACGGCTCGATCCTGATGAACATCCAGGAGCTGATGACGTCGGTCGAGTACAAACTGCCGGTTATCAACGTCATCCTGAACAATCATTTCCTGGGGATGGTCCGCCAGTGGCAGACGCTCTTTTATGACAAGCGCTATTCGGAGACGGACCTCTCCATGCAGCCCAACTGGGTCGGGCTCGTCGAGAGTTTCGGCGGGGTCGGCTACAACGTCGAGACGAAAGAGGAGTTCGACGCCGCGCTCAAAGATGCGGTCGAGAAGAACGTCGTGGCGATGATCAACGTCAGCGTTTCGCGTTTCGAGAACGTTCTGCCGATGGTCCCGGCCGGCGGTTCGCTGTTCAATATGATGTTGGAATACAAGGATAAATGATGCAGAACGAAAGAAGAGTTGTATCGGTCATTTTACAGAACGAAGCCAGTGCCCTGTCGCGGATCACGGACCTCTTTTCGGCCCGCGGCTACAACATCGAGTCATTGACCGTCGCCCCGATCCCGGAATCGAAATATTCGCGTCTCACTATCGCGACCTCCGGTTCCGTCCGGGTGATCGAACAGATCATTAAGCAGCTGCACAAGCTCATCCCGGTCCTGCGGGTCTATGAACACGCCGATCTCGTCGAGAAGGAGATGGCGATGGTCAAGTTCCCGATCGGGGAGAACCTCTCCGATATCGAAACGCTGAGCAAAGCCTACAATGGCAAGATCGTCAATGTCGGCAACGACATGATCATCGCAATGGTCGCCGACGAGCCCAAACGCGTTTCGCACTACCTCGAAGCCGTGAAACGTTTTAATCCCAAAGAGATCGTCCGCAGCGGTACAGTGGCCCTGGAGCGCTAGGTGCGACTCTCTCTTATCGCGGAAACACTCGGTACGCCGCTGCCGGGTGAAGAGCGCGAGATTCGTGCGATGAATACGCTGGCAGAGGCGTCGGCAGAAGAACTCTCCTACCTTTCCGACAATCGCTACCTCAACTCCCTGGAAACGACAAAAGCCGCGGCCGTGCTGGTCAAAGCGGATGCCGTAGATGCCGTTCCGGAGCACTGCATCGCACTTGTCTGCGAGGATGTCTCCCTTAGCATGGCAAAGGCAACGGCACTCTTCGCCCCGCCGCTGATCGATCATGATGCCTCCGAACCGGTTATCGGAGCGGAGAGCTTCATCGACCCGCGCGCTAATATCGAGAAGGGGACGGTGATCGGCAAGGGCGTCACGGTGATGGCCGGCGCCTATGTCGGATCAGGCGTCGTGATCGGCGACGATACGGTGATCTTCCCCAATGTGACAATCTACCGCGACTGCCGTATCGGTTCGCGTTGCCGCATCCATGGCGGCAGTACCATCGGCGCGGACGGCTTCGGCTACGCGCATACGGCCCAGGGCGAACACGTCAAGATCTACCAAAACGGCAACGTCGTCATCGAAGATGACGTAGAGATCGGGGCAAACTGCTCGATCGACCGGGCGCTGTTCAATTCGACGATTGTCCGCCGTGGCGCCAAGATCGACAACAACGTGCATATCGGCCACAACTGCGACATCGGGGAGCACTGTATCTTCGTTGCGCAGGTCGGCGTCGGCGGGTCGACGCATCTGGGCCGCAACTGTGTCGTCAGCGGTCAGACGGCCTTTTCCGATCACCTCGAGATTGCCCCGTTTACGACCTTCACGGCGCGTTCGGGCGTCACAAAGTCTATCAAGGAGAGCGGTAAAATCTTCAGCGGCTACCCACTGATGGAACATCGTCTCTGGACCCGGCTTCAGAGCCGGCTGTCGAAGCTGGCCAAAGAGGGGATCAGCACCAAACGGAGGGCGAAAGCACATGAAACTGAGTGAGTTCTGCCAAAAACTCGCCATTCCCTTCAGCGGGGAGGAGCGGGAGATCAACGGTCTCAACGCCCTGCAGGAAGCGGGGCAGAATGAAGTGAGCTTTTTGGAAAATCCGAAATACGCTTCACAGCTCTCGGGAACGAATGCCGCGGCCGTGTTAGTCACGGAGGAGATGGCGAAAAACCTGCCCGAACAGTGCACTCCCCTGATCGTTGACGAACCCTATATCACACTGGCAAAAGCTTCCGCTTTTTTCGCGCCTCTTCGTCTGGAGCATGACCTGCCTGAAACCGCCGTCGGCGAAGGGACGGTGATCGAAGCGGGTGCCTTTGTCGCCAAGGGGAGCCGTATCGGAAAGCAGTGCCATATCATGCCGGGTGTTTTTGTCGGAAACAACGTTACGATAGGCGACAACACGGTCCTCTATCCCAATGTCACGGTCTACCGCGACTGCAAGATCGGCAGCGACTGTATCATCCATGCAGGGACGGTGATCGGCAGCGACGGCTTCGGCTTCGCAACGACGAAACTGGGCGAGCACATCAAGATCTATCAAAACGGCAACGTCGTCATCGAAGATGATGTCGAGATTGGCTCCAACACGACGATTGACCGCGCCGTCTTCAAGAGCACCGTGATCAAAAAAGGGGTGCGGATCGACAACCTTGTCCAGGTGGGGCACAACTGCGTCATCGGCGAATACAGCGTGCTGGTCTCGCAGGTGGGGCTTGCAGGCTCTTCCAGCCTCGGACGCAACGTTGTCATGGGCGGCCAGAGCGCGACGGCGGGCCACCTATCCATTGCCCCGTTTACGACGATCGCCGCGCGCGGCGGGGTGACGAAGAGTGTCGATAAAGCCAATGTCTACGGCGGATTCCCGCTAATGGAACACAGACTCTGGTTGAAACTCCAGGGCAAACTGGCGCGGCTGCTCAAAGCCTAGGACGCCATCGGCTTCTGCAAATGCGGGAGAGGCACTCTCTTCTTTTTTAAATCTCTAAGTGAATTGTTGTTGGACGTAGTACGAGACGGCGTGTTCCGCCGTCCCGGAAGGCAGATCAGTAGGTTTTGACGAAGTCGGCGATCCGTGCGATCCCTTCGCGGATGTTCTCGATGTCGGTGGCAAAACTGAAGCGGAAGTAGCCGTCCATACCGAAACCGAGTCCCGGGACGACGGCGACCTCTTTCTCTTCGAGCAGGCGCTTGCAGAAAGTGAGGGAGTCTTCCGTGATCTCTTTGATATTGACAAAGAGGTAGAAGGCGCCGTCCGGTGAGAGGACGGAGAGGCCGTCGACAGCGTTGAAGCGTTCGACCGCTTCGTCGCGGCGGGCCATAAAGGCCTGGCGCATCATCTCGATCTCCTCATCCGCAGAACCGTCAAGCCCTTTGAGGGCAGCGTACTGAGTGATGGAGTTGATGTTGGAAGTGCTCTGGCTCTGCAGTTTCTTCGTCGCTTTGATCATCTCCGCATCCGCAGAGGCCATATAGCCGAAGCGCCACCCTGTCATCGCGACGGATTTACTCAGCCCGTTGATGGTGACGGTACGCTGGAACATATCGTTGCTGATCGCCGCGGCGGAGGTGAACTCCCCTTTGTAGATGAGCTTTTCGTACATCTCGTCGCTGGCGACGATGATGTCGGTACCCTTGAGGACTTCTGCCAGACCTTCAAGCTCTGTTTTGGAGTAGACGGCGCCCGTCGGGTTGGACGGCGTCGTGAGGATCAGCATCTTCGTTTTCGGCGTGATGGCATTGCGCAGCTGCTGCGGTGTGATCTTGAAGCCGCTGGCATCGTCGGTCAAGATCTCGACCGGAGTGCCGCCGCAGTATTTGACCAGCTCGGGGTAGGTGACCCAGTAGGGTGCGGGGATAATCACCTCGTCGCCTTCCTGGATCGTTGCCGAAAAGAGGTTGAAGAGCGAATGCTTGGCACCGTTGTTGACGATGACCTGGTTCATTTCGTAGTGCAGGCCGTTGTCGCGTTTCAGTTTCTCGATAACCGCCTTTTTCAGTTCCGGGATGCCGTCGACGGCCGTATAGCGGGTCTTGTCGCTTTCGATGGCGGCGATAGCGGCATCTTTGATGACGCGGGGCGTACCGAAGTCTGGTTCGCCGGCGGAGAAACTCAGCACGTCCTTGCCCTGGGCACGCAGCTCTTGCGCGAGGGCCGTGACGGCGATCGTGATCGATTCGGAGAGGACATTTACTCTATCGGTCAGTTGCATTCTATGCCTTTTGGCGGGAAAAATCCCTAGTGTTAAATCCTGAAATTATACCACTATAAGCATAAGGGCAGTGTTGAAAAAGGTCTGTCGGAGCGAAATTTAAGCGCGGCGCGCTCTGAGGCGGTAAACGAGGAGGTGAAGCAGCATCGCGGCCGTCAGGGCGGCGGCGTCGACGGCGACATCGGACAACGAAGCGTAGCGATTCGGTAGAAAGGCCTGCACGGCTTCGATCATGACGCCGTAGCCGAGCAAGAGCGCACCGCGCCAGCGCCATGAAAATGCGGGGTAGGCAAAGAGATGGAGCAGATAGAGGGTAAAAAATGCGGCAAAGTGGTTGAGAATATCGCTAAAGGAAACGATCTCCGGCAGCGGCTCGTACGTCGGGATGAAGGCGAGAAGGGTGACGGTAAGCAGTGTTACGGCGAAGAGGAACTTCGCGGCGTTCATTTCATCGCTTTGAGGAAGGAGTCGTAGATATGCTCCAGCTCGAGGTCCTGTTCGAGGATTTCGGCGTTGTCCTGCATCAGGATATGCTCGAGGACGGCGACCCGCTTGAGCAGGTACTCGAAGAGCTCCTTGTCGATGTCGGGAAGTTTGTTGTGGCTGAGCGGGTCTTTGTCACGCCCCTTTTCGATGATGCGCGCCGGGATGCCGACGGCGGTGGAGTTGTCGGGAACCGGTTTGACAACAACGGAGTTCGAACCGATCTTGGCGTTTTCACCGATAATGATGTCGCCGAGCACCTTCGCACCGGCGCCGATGACGGCGTTGCTTTTGATCGTCGGGTGGCGTTTGCCCGGGGTAAGGCTGACCCCGCCCAGGGTCACGCCCTGGTAGACGAGGACGTCATCTTCGATAATACAGGTCTCCCCGATGACGACGCCGATGCCGTGGTCAATGAAGAAGCGACGGCCGATCGTCGCGCCCGGGTGGATGTCAATGTTGGTCAATACCTGGTTGATGGCCATGATGAAACGGGCGGTCCGGCGAAACCCTTTCCGGTAGAACCGGTTGGCGATACGGTACCAGGTGACGGCCCAGATACCGGGGTAGTTAAAGAAGAGTTCGAAGCGGCTGCTGATCGCGGGGTCGTTGCGGTAGACGTTCGAAAAATCTTCTCTGATCTCAGCAAACAGTCCCAATGCGAACCCCTTTATTTCGTTGTACGCAAGTAGCCGTTTTGCGCCAGAAAGTGTTTAAGTGTGGAAAGTGTATCACGGTTTTCTTCCTTTGTCATAAATTCGGATTCGGCGATACGTGTTTCAAGTTGTTTTAATACGGTGGCCGGGTCGTACTCGAGATTATCAAGGATCTCGAGGATATCTTCGGCCTCGTCGAGGTTGGTGAAGCGGTAGCCGTCGTCGTCGATCAGTACCGTCGCTTCGCTGGGATGGCTGAAGAGGTTGTGGTGCATCCCGAGGGTCTCCTGGTAGGCGCCGACGTTGAAGAAGCCGAGGAAATACTCCTCGACGTCCAGGTCGACGTCGTGCAGGTAGAGCGGCGCCGTGGGATCGAAGCCGATCTCCCCGTCACTGTCGCAGGTGATGTCCCACAGCGACGCGGCACGGATGGCCGGCTGTTCGAGCCGGTCCAGCGGCATGACGGGAAAGTGCTGTTTCAGCCCCCAATAATCGGGCATGCTCTGGAAGAATGAGCTGTTGACGAGGTAGCGCTCCTGCAGCCGCTCCTGCAGCCGTTCGATCTCGGGCAGCTGGTTGCTCTGCTTGAGGTAGAGCGCTCTTTTGATAATCAGGTGCACCAGGGTTTCCGCGTTCGAGCGGTCCTGAAGGTCGATGTAGCCCAGCTCGAAAAGCTTGAGCAGGGATTCGAGGTGGTCAAGCGCGTCGTGGAGGTACTCAATACTGTTGCCCGAGGTGAGCATGTTGTTCAGTTCGAGCAGCTCCTCGATCAGCGGCGGGTTAACCTCCTTGAGTTTGAGGGAACGCTCCTGGTAGTCGTGGGAGAAGAGCTCCAGGACCGGCGTGACGAGGACGGCGTGCGACGCGGAGATGAAACGGCCCGACTCGGTGACGATGTTGGGGTGTTCGACCCCTTTGGCCTTCATAATACCGCCGAGCAGGAAGACAACGTCGTTGGCAAACTCTTTAAGGCTATAGTTGCGCACCCGCTGCGCCGGGTGCTGGGCATATTCGACGGAGAGGCCGCCGCCGATATTGATGGCGCGCAGGGCATCCGCCCCCATCCGTTTGAGCTCGGCGTAGATGTTCCCCGCTTCGCGCAGGGCGCGCTTGAGCGGGGCGATCTCATCCATCTGCGACCCGATATGGAAGTGGAGCATCGTAAATCGGTCAAGCAGGTTGTGGCGTTTGAGCAGGTCGAAAGCTTCGAGCAGCTCGGTCGAGGTGAGGCCGAATTTGGCCTGCATCCCGCCGCTTTTGGCCCAGATGCCGCTGCCGCCGCTGTGCAGACGAATACGGATACCGATATTCGGGACGCGGAAAGAGGTGTTCTCGGCGACTTCGATGATTGATTCGAGTTCGCCGATCCCCTCGATGGTGAGGGTAATATTGTGCCCCATCTGTGCCGCGAGGAAGCCCATGGTAATCATCTCGACGTCTTTGAAGCCGTTGACGGTAATCGGTGAGCCTGTCGGGGTGTTGGCCATGGCCAGGATCAGCTCCGCCTTGGAACCGGCCTCGAGGCCGTACTTGTGATCCTTGCCCGCTTCCACGATGGACTTGACAACCTCCGGGTACTGGTTGACTTTCAGCGGATAGACGGCTTTGAAGCGCCCCTGGTAGTGGTTTTCCTCGATGGCCCGGTTGAAGTGGCCGTAGAGGGCATCGATCTGTTTGGAAATGAGGTGGGGGAACCGGAGAATAACGGGACCGGTAATCCCCTCAGAACGGATCTGCGCGGCAATATCGATGAGCGCGGGAGAGCTTTTGTAGTTGATGTGGGCTTTCCCGTCGCGAATGATGAAGTTTTGGTCACCCCAGATATCGAGTCCGTAGGGCTGTTGCATGTGTGTGCTTCCTGAAGTTAGAGTTGATCGGCCGGAATAACCGATTCGGTTTTGGTTTCGAGGTCTTTGATCCAGACCTTCCCCTTGTTGCGTTCGTTCTCACCGATCACGACACAGTAGCGTGCGCTGATGCGGTCGGCCCCTTTGAGGTGGGCCTTGAGGCCTTTGGGCGCGTATTCGACGACGACGGTGTCACCGGCGCGTTTGTCGCGGGCGAGCTGCATGATCTGGGGCAGGGACTCGGCGTCCATCGCCCCCATGTAGTAGCCGTTACGGACGGCTTCGGGCATTTTGATCAGTTCGAGCAGACGCTCGATCCCGATGGCGAAGCCGACGGCCGGAGTGGCGCGGCCGTCCAGAAACTCGACGAGGCGGTCGTAGCGTCCCCCGCCGGCCACGGCACTCTGCGCACCGATCTCGTCGCTGACGAACTCGAACGCCGTCTTGGAGTAGTAGTCCAGACCGCGGACCAGGTGGGTGTCGACTTCGTAGGCGATCCCGCCCTCGTCGAGCAGCTGCTTCAGCGTCGCAAAGTCGCTCTCGCAAGCTTCGCAGAGGTTGTCCATCAGTTTCGGTGCCTCTTTGTAGAGGATCTGGCACTTGTCGTTCTTGCAGTCAAGCACGCGGATGGGGTTGGTCGCTTTGCGGCGCGCACAATCCTCACAGATATGCTCTTCATGCTTGTCGAGAAAACCGACAAGCATCTCGCGGTACTGCGGCATGCAGTGCTGGTCGCCGAGGGAGTTGATCTTGAGGCGGTAAGAGATCCCCAGGGCCGTGAGGATATCGGCGATCATGGTGATGATCGTGACGTCCTCATAGACGGAATCGACACCGAAGCTTTCGCACCCGAACTGGTGGAATTCGCGCAGGCGCCCCTTCTGCGGGCGCTCGTAGCGGAACATCGCCCCGTGGTAGAAATAGCGGTGGATCCCCCCGGCACGGTCGAGCTTGTTCTGGACGAAAGCGCGTACGACGCCGGCGGTCCCTTCGGGGCGGAGACAGACGTCGTTCTCGCCCTTGTCGATAAACTGGTACATCTCTTTGCCGACAATGTCGCTGGACTCGCCGACGGAGCGTTTGAACAGCGCCGTCTCCTCGAGCAGCGGCGTTTCGACGTAGCTGAAGCCGTAACGCCTGGCGATGGCCGTGGCCGTTTCCAAAAAGTATTCAAACCGCACGTTGTCCGGCGGCAGTATGTCATTCATACCACGCAGGGAACGAATCATGACTCTCCTTTGGTGATGATAATTTCTTCGATCTGTTCAGTGATCGTATCGACGTCCAGCGCGGCATCGATGACGAGGGTCGGGATCCCCAGCAGCCGGGCGGCCCGCTCCAACTCATCCTGAATCGCCAGCAGGTACTCGGTGCCCCGGGACTCGATGGCATCCTGCTCTTTGCCGGCGAGACGGCGTCTGAGCTCGGGCTCTTCCAGCTTCAATACGACGGCGAAGTCGGGCAGTACCCCTCCCGTGGCAAAGCGGTTGAGGTGGAGCAGTTCGTCGGGTTCGAACGCCTGCTTGACCATGGCGTAGGCCATCCCCGAAATCACCGAACGGTCCGAGACGATCAGCTCGGAGCGGTGGGGAAGGACGACCTCCTCGATATGCTCGCTGCGGTCGGCCAGGAAGAGCAGCATCTCCGCGCGCTCGGACCGGACCCCCGTCTCCAGGAGCAGGGAACGGATCCGCTCCCCGGCCGGCGTGCCGCCGGGTTCCTTGGTGAAACAGGCATCGGGGAAACGCTCCCTCAGGGCCGCCATCTGGGTCGACTTCCCGGCGGTATCGATCCCCTCTAGGACAAGGTACATGAGTCCATTCCCCGGATGATGGCTTCCACCTCGGCGGGCAGCAGGTGCTCCGTTTTGCCGTTGAAGGTGAGCAGATTGCGCACGATGGAGGAGCTGACAAAGGCGTTTCTCAGACTGGGCATCAGGTAGACCGTTTCGACGTTCGCATCGAGCGAATGGTTCAAATAGCCCAGCTGCAATTCGTATTCGAAATCGCTGACGGCGCGCAGACCGCGGATCAGGATGTCGGCGCCGTATTCGCGCGCCAGGTCTATGGTGAGATTGTCAAAGCCGATCACCTCGACATGCTCGAGTCCCCCGACGGCGGCATGGGCCATGCTGACACGCTCGTCGAGGGTGAACATCGGCTTTTTGGTGTGCGACTCGGCGACGGCGACGATGACGCGGTCGAAGAGTTTGAGCGCCCGTGCGATGATGTCGTAATGCCCGTTGGTGATGGGGTCGAAGGTCCCCGGATAGAGTGCTGTTTTAATCATCGCTCCCCCAGCGTGTGTAAAGATCGTTTTCGATACCGATCAGGTCGAACCATTTGCCGATCATGAAGTTCTCCATGGCATCGAGGCTCTCCTGTTGCGAATAGTATGCCAGGACCGGCGGGGCGATAAAGACGCCCAGGGTTGCCAGTTTGTGCATGTTCTCCAGGGCAATGACCGAAAAGGGCATCTCCCGGGGTGCGAGCAGCAGGGTCTTATGTTCCTTGATCATCACACTCGCCGCCCGCGTGGTCAGGTTGTCCGCGATGCCGACGGCCACCTTGGCCAGCGTGTTCATACTGCAGGGGATGATCAGCATCGCATCCGCGCCGAAGGAGCCGGAGGCCAGCGGCGCGGCGATGTCATCCTCATCGTGCAGCATGACATCCTGCTCGTGGCGGAAAACCGTCTTGGCGTTTTCGGAGACGATGAGGTGCTTTTGGACATGATCCGGCAGGGCCCGGAGGGTTTTGAGTCCCAGGGAGGCTCCGCTTGCACCGCTGATGGCTATGATGATCTTCATGCACGCTCGCAAATTGAAATGGGTGCTATTTTACCACGTGGGGACTTAGGTTGCGTATGGGCTGGTAACGGAAGGGTTGGAAAGGGGCGAGAAAAGAGGGAAGAAGTACGGATGCCTCTTCCTCACTTTGAACGAAACTTGAACATGCGGACCATCGTGATCCGCAACGGGGTTAAAACCAAGGTAAAGAGCTTTACCCTGACTTCACTCTAGCAGAGCAAACTTGGCGTTATCCTTAAATCGCCCCTGAAACGGGGGGAAGCGGGGGCGGTGTTCCGGCCCGATCCATAACGTTTGTTAGTGAATCACCAAAACTATTTTTCTTTGGCGATGAGATCCTGGTACTGTTTGATGACGGTTTTGAGCTTGTCGCGATCCGGCATCTTACGCGAAGCGATATAGCCGATGATGTTGCCGGCTTCATCTTTTTTCGGCACGATCGTGACGACGACCCAGTAGTACTTCCCGTCCTTGCGGAGGTTTTTGACGTACCCTTCCCAGGTCTTTCCCTCTTTGATCAGCTTCCACATCCCCTCGAAGGCCGCTTTGGGCATGTCGGGATGGCGCAGAATGCTGTGGGGCTCTCCGAGGGCTTCCTCTTTGGAGTAGCCCGTCATCTCCACGAACTTGCGGTTGACAAAGGTAATGACCCCTTTGAGGTCGGTTTCGGAGATCAGGCTTCTGCCGTCGAAAAGAACTTCTTCATCGATAGGTTTCGGTCGTTTGATCATATATTATCTCTTTCTTTACTAGTGCGGATGACAGTGTGCTGTACATCAGTTTTTCACATTATAGCGTGCTCTTTATTTGAGAACCATATGCGGGAAATAAAGTTGCAACATGCTCGATCCTTCCACGCCGAGGGCGCGGAAAAAACGTTCCATATCGCTCTCTTCGCTCCAGACGGGGTCGGAGACGCCGCTGCGCGCTTCGAGTCGCTGCCGCGCATCGTATTCGACGCCGACGCTGTCAATAAGGCCCACGGCCTTTGCCTGGCGTGCCGTAAAGATGTGCGCGTCGGCATAGACGCTGCTTTTGTCGGGATCAAGGCCGCGCGCATCGGCAACATCGTGAACGAACATCGCATAGGTGTCTTTAATGACTTTTTCGATCTCGGCCCGCTCATAGGGGGTCCAGGTGCGGTCCGGCGTGCCGGCCTGTTTGTATTTGCCGGCCTTGACGACCTGGGTGCCGATACCGACTTTTTCCATCAGACCCTCCAGGTTCGCGCCCTGCATAATGACACCGATGGAACCGACCATGCCGCCGGGGTTGGCGATGATCTCATCGGCCCAGATGGAGGCGTAGTAGCTGCCGCTCGCGAGCATTCCTTTGGCATAGACGACCACGGGTTTGGTCGCCTGAAGGCGTTTGACGGCATAGGCTACTTCGACAGAGGGCGCCACGGCGCCGCCGGGGGAATCGGCGACGAGCAGTACCCCTTGGATCTGCGGATTGGCCCGGGCCTCGTCCAGGGAACGGACGACCTCGGTCGTATCGATAATAGGGCCGTTCAGTTCGATGCGCTGGAGGTTGACCGTCTCGAAGCCGTCGTCGGGCATCGGGAAGAAGATGACGAAAAGAAGCAGCACGAACAGCAGTGCCTTGAAGTGGTTCTGAATATAGTCGATTATCGCGCCCAGGGGGGCAAACAGCATTTTCAAAAAGTGCATGGTTATCCTTTGGGGGAGATCCCGTCGATAAAGATACGGCGGAAAGGGTAGCGCTGCAGCAGCAGATGCAGCGGTGTGTCGTCGCTGGGGGTATGGTCCAGTTCAAGCCAGAGCATGTCGGCGGCTTTCCCTTCGGCGATTTCACCGCAGTTGAGGCGCAGGGCCTTCGCCGCATCGACGGTGACGCTGTTGAGCAGGCGGCGGGCCAGGGGGAGCAGCGGGGTCTCCGAATGCATGAAGAGCGCTATTTTCATCTCCTCGAAGAGGTCGAGGGCATAGTTGGAGCTGAGTCCGTCGGTCCCTGTCAGCCAGGGAAGCTCATGGGCTTCGAGGGCGTCAAGGTCGATGGCGCCGTTGCCCAGAAGCCGGTTGGAAATGGGACAGTGGATGACGGTATGGCCTGCCTTGGAGAGCGCTTCGAGCTCTTTGGGCTGTGCCTGGACGACATGGGTCATCAGGGTCGGCGTGTCGGCAAAGAGTTCGAGGAAGCCCGCGGCATCGTTGACGGCATACTCCTGCTGGAGCAGTTCGTGGAAAAAGGGTTTGAACTCTCCTTCGTTCCGGTCGAGCCACTCCCGTTCGGCCGGGCTTTCAAGGTAGTGGGCCGTCGTGACGAGCCCTTCGTCCCGCGCGACCCGCAGGGCGCGCTTGATGAGGGCGGGGTGGACGGAGTAGGGGGAGTGGACGGCGACGGCGGGGAAAAAACCGGGGCGTTCGACGCTTTTCGAGGCATCGAGGCGCTGCAGGAAATCCCCGTACAGGGCGTCGGCCATCGCCGCCTGCGAGCCGATGACCTCGTTGAAAAAGACGACCTTCTGCGGCGCGGCGGCGGCGGCTTCAAGGTCCAGGCCGTGCGAGCTGATGGCCCCGAAGGCCGTAATACCGTTACTCAGCATCATAGCGATCGTGCGATCGAGGCACTCCCGGCCGCAGGCATTGACGAGCGCCTCGCGCTCCTCGATCACGCTGTAGAGCCAGGTGAGGAAATTGCCGTATTTCAGGGTCGTTTTGTTGGCGCTGAATTCGAGGTGGACATGGGGATTGACCAGGCCGGGCATCAGCAGCGTCGGCCCCTCCGCTTCGAGGATATCGGCGTTGGGAAAACGCGCTTTGAGCGCTTCGAAAGGCGCGACGGCGACGATGGTCTCCTCGAAGGCGACGGCGTGTTCGGTCATGATGCCGGTCGGTGTCAGAATCGCGGAGGGAATGAGAATCGTCATCGGCTGCCCTTAGAAGAACGCTTTAATATAGTCAAGCGTATAATACCCACTCGATTTTAAAACGAGATAAGGAAGATTAATGAAAATTGCAGTCATTCAGGGACCGAACCTCAATATGCTCGGCGTCCGTGAACAGCAGATTTACGGGCCGATGAAGCTTGAACAGATCCACCAGCAGATGAAAGAGTTCGCTGATCAGAACGGCGTGGAAGTCGAGTTTTTCCAGAGCAACCTTGAGGGCGAGATCGTTGACCGCATCCAGGAGTGTTACGGCGACGCGGACGGCATCATCCTCAACGCCGCGGCCTACACCCATACTTCCGTCGCGATCCGCGATGCGATCACGGCTGTCAACCTGCCGACGCTCGAGGTCCATATCAGCAACATCGCACGCCGCGAAGAGTTCAGACAGAAGAACATGATCGCACCGGTGTGCACCTCCTCCATCGTCGGTTTCGGCCCATTCGGTTACCACCTCGCCATGGTCGGTATGCTGCAGATCTTCAACGAAATCCGTGTGGCAAAACAGGCGGCGCAGCAGGCGGCGCAGCAGGCCTGACGTAAATGATCGAGCGGCGGCTCCCCTCCGGCCTGGCCCTGATCCGCACAGGTCAGTTTCCCGGCCTCTTCCCCGTTCACGGTCTGCCGCACAGGGCGGTCATCGGGATCGGGGGCAACCTGGGAGACGTCGTCAGACGCTTCGAGCGGTTACTCGTCTACCTTCGCCGCGACCCCCAGCTTAATGTCCTTTCCGCTTCGCCGCTGTTGCAGAACCCCCCGTTCGGCTATGCGGACCAACCCGATTTTATCAACGGGGTGCTTCTCATCGAGACGACGCTGCCGCCGCGCGCGCTGATGCGCCACCTCCTGCGCATCGAGCGCCGCTTCCGGCGGGTACGCACCTTTGCCAACGCGCCGCGGACCCTGGACCTCGATATCCTCTTTTATGACCGAAGACAGCTGGATTATCCGGATCTGACCGTTCCGCACCCGCATTGGCGTGAGCGCGAAAGCGTCGTGATCCCGCTTTCGCTGCTGCCGGGGAGGACGCGATGAGCCGCCCGGCCAAGCGTACCCGCTTTATCGCCGTGACCAGCGGTAAGGGCGGGGTCGGCAAAAGCACGATTACCTCCAACCTGGCGCTGCTGCTCTCCATCAGCGGTCTGAAGGTGGCGGTCTTCGACGCCGATATCGGTCTGGCGAACCTGGACGTCATGTTCAATGTGACGGCAAAGAACAACATTCTGCACGTCCTCAAGGGGGAGGCGGCGCTTAAGGATGTCGTCATCCCCATCCAGAAAAACCTGTTGCTGATCCCCGGCGAGAGCGGGGAGGAGATCTTCCGCTACTGCGATGCGGAGATGTTCGAGCGGCTTATCGGCGATGCGGGGGTGCTTGACGACATCGACATCATGTTGATCGACACCGGTGCGGGGATAGGCGAGCACACGCAGCTTTTCCTGCAATCCGCTGATGACGTGATCGTCGTCACGGTGCCGGACCCCGCGGCCATTACGGACGCTTATGCCACGATCAAGGTGACGGCGCGCCGTCGCAAGGATATCAAGATGGTCCTCAACCAGGTCCACAGCCCCAAAGAGGCGCACAACATCTTCGCGAAGATCAGCAGCGTCGCCAAGACGCACATCGGCCCGGACCTTCGCCTCGAGCTGCTCGGAGAGATGACCCGGGATGACAAAGTCGCCTATGCCGTCAAGCGGCGATCGAGTTTTGTGCGGGAGTTCCCCACCGCCCGGCCGACCCGCGAGCTGCAGGCGATCGCGCAGAACATTATGGCCGATATCGACCGCAGCGTCACGGTGCAGGCGAGCGAAAGCGGCATCGCCGGACTCTTCAAACGCCTGCTGGAGCAGTTCTGATGGCGCGGGGCGTACTGAACCAGGCGGAGGTCGATGCGCTGATGGAGCTGTTCGGGACGGCGCCGAAAAGCGATCGGCAGCCAAAGCCTGCGGAGAAACCGTCACCGGAAGTCGGGGCGCTGCGCAGCGAATTGGACGCCACGGCCCGGCGCTGGGAAGCCGCGCTGGCTGCGCTGACGGGGGCAGCGGTGTCAGTGACGCTGCAGAGCATCGTCCGCCGGGGCCGGGCCGCCGAGGAAGCGGACGCAATACTGCTGAAGTGCGCGGAACGGGGACGCTATTTGATCATTCCCGAACCCCTCGTCAATCTGGTCAATGAAAAAAGCCTGGGCGCCCTGGAGCCCGATCCGCTGCTGGGGCATCCGCTCAGTACGATCGATCGGGCGCTTTTCGAATCGACGGGCGCCCTGTTTGCCGAAGGGAAGGGATTGGCTGAGGTTGATCGTCTCCCGGAGGGCGAAAAGGTGCTCGAAGCGCGTTTCAATATCGCCGTCGGAGCGCTGCTGAAAACGACGGTGCGTCTGCTGCTGGATGAAGAATCTTTTTGAGTATACCTCTCCGGCGGAGGGGGAAGAGACGCTTGAGCTGCTGCGCCGCGGCGCGGTCCGGATCGAACGGATCGCCTCGAACCGGGCGCGGACGGAGTGGTTTGATCAGGATGAGGATGAGTGGGTCGTTCTGCTTGAGGGGACGGCGGAGCTCGAGATCGAGGCACGGCAGGTCACGCTGAAGCGCGGTGACATGCTGCATCTGCCGGCCCACTGCCGCCACCGGGTGCTTTCGACCTCGGATGACGCCCTATGGCTGGCGGTTTTTATGAGAGATATATCAGCGGTTGGTTAGGATAACCGGAAGGAACTTAGATGGCAAAGAACATTATTTTGATCGGATTCATGGGCGTCGGCAAGGGCAGCATCGCCCGGGAGATAGTGAAACAGCACCCCATGGTTGCCCTCGATACGGACGACGTGATCGAAAGCATGGAAAACCGGAAGATCAAGAAGATCTTCGAAGAGGAGGGTGAAGCGTATTTCCGCGCCATCGAACAGCATGTCGCCGAGTGGCTCGAATCGGATGTGCGCAATACGCTCATCTCGACGGGCGGTGGTTTTTTCAAAGTCAAGAACCTGAGAAAGATTGGTACCGTCGTCCTGCTGCATGCGGATTTCGACACGATACACCGCCGTATCCTCGCCCACCCCAATGCGGATAAAAAGCTCAAAAAGCGCCCGCTTTTCCAGGATGAAGCCCGTGCCAGGGCCCTGTATGACGAGCGGGAAAAACACTATATGAAAGCAGCCGACATCGTTATCGATGTCGAAGGCAAGAGCCCCGAAAAGATTGCGAAAGAGATCATCAAGAAGGTGATCAGGAAATGAAAAAGCTCCTTTCCCTCCTGATGCTGACGGCCGTGTTGATGGCAGAACAGGGCATCCGGTGGGAAACGGATTATGATGCCGCTCTCGCGAAAGCGAAGACGCTGGACAGACCGATCTTCTTCGTCTTCTCCCGCCACAGCTGCAAATGGTGCCGCCACCTGGAGGAGACGACGTTCAAAAACCCCGAGGTGATCGCCCGCCTCAACGGTGCGTTCGTCAATGTTGTCGCCTATACGGATGACGGCGATTTCGTTCCCGGAGCGCTCTGGAGCCCCGGGACGCCGGCCCTCTGGTTCCTCGACAGCCGCGGCGAAACGATGTTCCCTGCGATCCCGGGCGCCGTCGGCGCCGCCGATTTTCTGCACGCGACGGATATCGTCTTGGAGGAGTACAAGGCGCGCCGCGTGCCGCGGCGCTCACTGAGGGGGACGCCGTGACGAAACGCGTCATCATCGTCGGCGGAGGGTATGCCGGCGTCCGCGCGATGCAGCATCTGAGCGCACGCCCCTATATCCAGGTGACCCTGATCGACAAAAACCCTTTCCACTATCTTCAGACCGAAGCCTACGCGCTGATTGCCCAGCAGGCGACGTTGGTCGACGTCACTGTTGATCTGCCGGCCCTCTGCGAGAGCTATGCCTACGCCGCCTTTGTCAAAGCCGAAGTGACCGGCATCGACTTCGAGGCGAAGAAGGTCGCGACCGAGACGCGCGACTACTACTATGACTACATTATCCTGGCGATGGGGAGCAGAACCTTCTTCCCCGATACGATCCCGGGCCTGCACGACTACGCCCACGGGGTCAAAAGCCTCAAAAACGCCTTCCGCTTCCGGCAGCAGTTCGAACAGCAGCTCTTTGCGCGCATGAACAGCGAGGGGGACGAAGAGTGCCGCCGGTTCAACATCGTCATCGCCGGGGCCGGGCTCAGCGGCGTCGAAATCGCCGCCGAACTGGCGGATTACACCGGCTGGTTCATGCAGAAAAACCGGATGCTCTGCGATAGTATCGACGTCCACCTGATCGCCTCGCGCGATGAAGTGCTGGCGGGCATGCATCCCTATTTGCAGGCCAAGGCGAAGGCACGGCTGCAGAAACTCGGTGTGAACGTTATTTTCGGCAGCCGCGTCGCCGCGGTGGAGCCCAACGAAGCCGTGCTCGATAGCGGCAAGAGGGTCGCTTTCGATTTCATGATCTATGCCGGCGGCATCATCGCGCCTAAACTGGTGCATACGCTGGACGTCGAACGAAACAAAAAGGGGCAGATCGCCGTGCACCGAACGTTGGCCGTCGTCGGGAAAGAGGATGCGTTCGCGATCGGCGACGTGGCGGATATGCGTGCCGAAGACGGCCGTCCGCTGCCGGCGACGGCCAACGGTGCGGAGAAGAGCGCCGCGCTCGCGGTCCTCAATCTGCTGCGCTGCAACCGCAGCGAACCGATGCTGGAACGGTCGATCCGCCTGGAGGGGTACATGGTCGCCCTGGGGCGGTTCAACGCGGCCGTCGTCATCTTCGACAAAATCAAGTTCTCCGGCTTCCTGGGCTACGTGATGAAACGGCTCATCACCGACCGCTACAAGTTCCTGCTCGACAGCACGGCCTACAAGGCGTTCCGCCGCCGCCCCAAAGGCTGACAGGCCCGTATATTCCTCCCCTGCGTCCACGGCGGATACCCGCCGGGTGACATTCAAGAAACAAACAGGCTATAATTGCGCCAAAGAAGTATAGAAAAGAGACACATTATGGTATTTACATCGACGACCGCCGCCGACTTCGACACGATTTTCTCGAACCTGCTCGAACGCGGGAAAATGGATATCGAGCATGTCACCGCTATCGTCGGCGGGATCATCAAAGAGATCCGCAGCGAGCAGAACACAGCCCTGAAGCGCCACATCGCGAAGTTCGACCAGTGGGCGCCCGAAAAAGATGAAGAGCTGAAAATCGATGCGGAGGCGATGGCGCAGGCCTACACCCTGCTTGAGCCCGAACTGAAATCAGCACTGCACCTCGCCTATGACCGCATCAAGTCCTACCATGAAAAGCAACTGCCAAAATCCTGGTTCGATACCGAGAGCAACGGCACCATCCTGGGGCAGAAGGTGACGCCGGTCGACCGCGCGGGCCTCTACATCCCCGGCGGAAAAGCGGCCTATCCCAGTTCGCTGCTGATGAACGTTATCCCGGCACAGGTCGCGGGTGTCGAGGAGATCGTCGTCTGTACGCCGACGCCGGAGAACGAACCCAACGCCCTGCTGCTGGCAGCCTGCCACCTCTGCGGGGTGACGGAGGTCTACAAGGTCGGCGGCGCCTCCGCGATCGCGGCGATGGCCTACGGTACCGAGACGATCCCGAAGGTGGACGTCATCACGGGCCCGGGCAACATCTTCGTCGCTACGGCGAAGAAGCTTGTTTTCGGCGACGTCAACATCGACATGATCGCGGGCCCCAGCGAGATCGGAGTCCTGGCCGACGCGAGCGCGAACGCCAACCATATCGCGATCGACCTGCTGTCGCAGGCGGAGCATGACGAGATGGCGAGTTCCATCCTGATCACCCCCTCGGCCGAACTGGCGGAGCAGGTGAACCTCGAGATCGAAGCCTGGCTGCAAAAACTGCCCCGCGAGCAGATCGCCCGCAAGTCCATCGTCGAACGGGGCGCCATTATCGTGGCCCGCGATATGGAAGAGGCCGTCGCGCTGATGAACGAGGTCGCCCCGGAGCACCTGGAAGTGTCGACGGACAACCCCTTTGAACTGCTCGCTTCCATCAAGCACGCCGGTGCCATCTTCCTGGGGCACTATACGCCCGAAGCGATCGGGGATTACGTCGCCGGGCCGAACCATACACTACCGACCGGCGGCACGGCCCGTTTCTACTCGCCGCTGGGGGTCGAGAACTTCCTGAAGAAGTCCTCGGTGATCGCCTTTTCCCGGGCAGCCATCAACGAGATCGGCGAAGCGTGCGCCCTGATCGCGCATACGGAGGGGCTGACGGCGCACGAGCAGTCGGTCCGCGTCCGTATGGGGAACGCCGAGTAAGATAACTGCTGCTTATCCGAAGAAGATGTCAATTTAAATTGAATATCTTCTTCAATCCTTTTTTATATTATTAAAAATAATTTTACCAACTCCGCTTTTTTTACACAAACAGCCCACTATTTGACAATAATGTGCCACTGATTTAGTTTCAGTTAAAGTTAAATCCGATAGCATCCAGATAGCGTAAATGCCTTATAATGCCCTTATTTGCGGGGGTTTTAAATATTATAAGACATGATAATCGTACCGACGCTTTTGCATTTTCCGTTCGAAACGGAGGATACAAAAGCGTCTGTGCCGCTTAAAACTGGTGTAAGGAGAACACATGCAATTAGGCTTCCTGGTTGATCTGCATCTGTGTATGGGATGTAAGGGTTGTGAGATCGCCTGTAAAGTGGAAAACCAAGTTCCGCTTTCCACATGGCGTCTTCGTGTTAAATATGTGGACGTGGGAACGTTCCCGGAGACAAAACGGACGTTTACCCCGCTGCGCTGTAACCACTGTCACAATGCGCCGTGTGAGCGTATCTGTCCGGTCAGCGCGCTGCACTACATTGACAACGGCATCGTGAACATCGACAAAGAGCGTTGTATCGGTTGTGCGGGCTGTGTCATGGCGTGTCCGTACGGCGCGATCTACATCGACCCCGAAACGCAGACGGCAGACAAATGTACGTACTGTGCCCACCGTATCGCTTCAAGCCTTATGCCGGCTTGTGTCGTCGCATGTCCGGTCGAAGCGAACATCTTCGGTGACCTGGACGATCCGACATCGAATATCAGCAAGTACATTCAGAACCATCAGGGCGACGTTCAGGTCCGTAAACCGGAAAAAGGAACGGATCCGCACCACTACTACGTCGGCGGCGGCAACGTTCAGCTCAATCCTCTGGCATCGTTCAGAGTCGAAGGTCACCAGCTCTTTAACAAGCTGACGACACATATGCCGGTAGGAGGACACCACTAATGGTACATGAAGCTGTAGCTGCGACAAATGCCGTCGTCACACTCGACGTCGGGCTCCCGGGTATCGTCTGGGGATGGATCATTACAATGAATATGTGGGCGAAAAGCATCGGTACCGGTGTCATTTTCATGCTCTTCTACCTGATGAAGCGTTATCCGGAAGCGGCTGGAAGCCTGCGTTTCCCGGTGACAGTGGTCTCCATCGTCTTCATCCATATTTTCCTGCTGTTCACGGTCATCGACCTGCACCAGATGTTCCGTTTCTGGCACATCTTCTTTACACCGCACTGGACATCGGCGATCACCGTCGGTGCATGGATCGTTACGGTCCTCGTCCTGGTGCTTTTCGGCATGGCGTTCGCGACCTTCATCAAGAAGGACAACGCGCTCTTTGACAAGCTGCTTGTCTGGGCGGTGATCCTGGCGATCCCGGTTACCCTCTATACGGCGGCGATCATGGCGGAAGCGACGGCGCGCGAACTGTGGCAGATGCCGACGGAAGCGGCACAAATGATCCTGGCGGCAACCCTCACGGGTTCCGCGACGGTCCTGCTGATGGGCGGCAACCTGCCGTACGAAGCGAAGCGTGACCTCGCAGTCATCCTCGGACTCTCCGCACTGGCTGCGTTCATCCTCTATATGTCAGAGCTGGTCTTCGGCCCGATCAAAGCAGAGGAAGTGGCGGCAACACTCGAAGCGGTCAAAGGCCACGGCGAGTACACGACGATGTTCTGGGTCGGACAGGTCCTGGCGTTTATCGCGCCGTTCGTCCTGGTCATCCTGAGCGTGACAAACCGCTCTGCCGGCCTGCTGAAGGTCGCGGCCCTCTCCGCGATCGTCGGACTCTGGATCGTCAAGCACGTCTGGCTTGTCATTCCACAACTCTTGCCAATGAGCTAAAAAGGAATTGAAGAATGTATAAAGAAAGCAGAAGAACATTTCTTAAAGGCGCGGCATTTACGGTTGCCGGCGCCGCCGTCGCGAAGGGCGTCTTTACGACAGACGCCATCGCCGACTCGGTAGAAGAAAGCAAATTTACCAACACACCGGACTCCCTCTCCTTCTACCCACCGCTCGAGCAGTGGGACGATTTCAAAGAACTCGACGGGGACGACTGGAAACGCGGCGGTATCGACCGCAAAGGCGTCCAGAGCGCCGAGAACCCGGAGGGTATCTACGTCAATGATTTCGCCATCGTCCCGACGGCGTGTTCCAACTGTGAGGCCTCCTGCGGTCTGACGGCATGGATCGACAAAAAAAGCTTCACGGTCAAGAAATACATGGGTAACCCGCTGCACCCGGGTTCCCGCGGCCGTAACTGTGCGAAAGGTTACGCGACACAGTCACAGATGTACGATCCGGACCGTCTGGCATTCCCGATCAAACGTGCACCGGGCTCCAAGCGCGGTGAAGGTAAATGGGTCCGTACGACCTGGGACGAAGCGATGAGCACCATCGGTAAGAAGATGAACGATACGCTCAAAACAGGCGACGAGCTCTCCCGCAAATCCCTGATGTTCCACGTCGGCCGTCCGAACGAAAACGGCTTCACGGGCCAGGTCTGGACGACGTTCAAGCAAGACGCGTTCAACTCCCACACCAACATCTGTTCTTCCGGCGGGCGTACACCGACGATCCAGTGGGCAAACGACGACCGTACAAGTCCGGACTGGGCGAACGCGAAGCTCGTCTTCTTGAACTCTTCGCATGCAGCGGACGCCGGTCACTACTTCCAGCAGTCTGCGGGCTTTATCGCCGATGCGCGTAAAAAAGGCGCACGCCTGGTCGTTATGGACCCGCGTCTCTCCAACTCCGCCGGTATGGCGGACCTCTGGATCGCGGCATGGCCTGGTACAGAGCCGGTCATCTACCTCTACCTCGCCAACCGTATCCTCCAGGAGGGTCAGGTTGACAAGCGCTTCGTGAAGAAGTGGTTCAACTGGGAAGTCATGATGAAGAACCGCAACTACCTGCAGTTCATGGTCGACAAGGGCTACATCTCCAAGATGCCGGCGGACAAAAGCTTCGACAGCTTTATCGAGATGCTCAAAGAGCTCTACGCGCCGTATACACTTGAATACGCCGTCAAAGAGACCCGTGTTCCGGCATACAAGCTCGAGAAACTCTACGAGATGTTCATCTGGGCCGGCGACGCGATCGCCTCTTACTTCTGGCGTGCGACGGCTGCGGGTAACCGCGGCGGCTGGATGTCCGGCCGTACGGGTTACCTCGCCATCGCGCTGCGCGGTGCAATCGGTACCGTCGGCGGTACGTTCTTCCACCATTGGCACGTTATCTCCGTCGCCGGCAAGGGCGGTTCCGCAACCGTCGGCCAGGGCCGCAGCGGTTCAAACGTCCCGAAAGTCGATGTCTGGAACGAACTGACGTGGCCGCCGGAGTGGCCGCTCTCTACCTATGAGATGTCCTACCTCCTGCCGCACCTCCTCACCGACGTCGAGTGGCAGGAAAAATGGAAGAAACGCGGCCTGAACGTCCCGCAGAAACTTGCTGTCTGGATCCCGCGTATGTACAACCCGGTCTGGATCAACCCGGACGGTTTCCGCTGGCTGGAAGTCCTGAAGGACGAAAGCAAGATGGAACTGACGTTCAACCTGTCACCGACATGGTCCGAGACGAACTGGCATGTCGACTACGTCCTGCCGGTCGGTCTAGCGGGTGAACGCCACGACCAGCACTCCGAAGCGACGATGCCGGCGCGCTGGACGTCGTTCCGCCAGCCGGTCATGCGCGTTGCGCTTGAAAAAGCGGGCTGGAAACCGAAGAACCCGAACCGTGCGACGCTTGAAGCGCACATCAAAGCGGGCCTCGGCGAGGTCTGGGAAGAGAACGAATTCTGGTTCGAGATGGGCTTCAAGCACGTCGACCCGGACGGCAGCCTCGGCATCAAGAAGATGTGGGAATCCAAGCGCAACCCGGGCCAGGCGGTTACGATCTCCGAGTGGTACGATGCCGCCTTCGGTGACAACCTGCCGAACCTCTACAGCACGGCGACTTCCGACCCGCGCTACAAGAACAGCGAGTTCCCGGTCTACGAATTCATGCGTGACCACGGTGCTTGGCTCGAAGAGAGCAACATCTACAGCGCGCAAGAGCGTGAGATCAAAGAGGACGGCGACGATCTGATCGCGCACGGCCACCGTTACAACAAGCACCACGTCGAGAAAGACGAAGAGACGGGTGTCCTGTACGCAGAAGCTCACGGCGACGCGTGGAAGTACAAAGACGGCAAAAAGCCGATCGGTATCGAGATCGACGGCAAGCGCATGGACGGTTTCGAAACCCTGGACAAAAAGCTCGACTTCTTCTCAGAGTGGATGGCGGACGAGTGGAAATGGCCGGAGTACGCGATTCCGTTCTATCCGCGTAACGACGAAGAGAAGAAGGCAATGCCGCATATCGTGTCCCATGTCAACCACATGTACATGAATGCGGACAACGAGTTTGCGCTCAACACCGTCTTCCGTCTGCCGTACAACATCCATACGCGTTCTGCGAACTCCAAACACCTGATGGAGATCTCCCAGAACCACGACCCGATCTGGATCAGTACCGAAGATGCGAAACGCCTCGGCTTCAAACGCGGCGACGCGATCCGCGTCCGCATCACCGACACCGTTTCCAACCTGGAAAGCGGTTACTTCGTCGCGATGGCGATCCCGACCGAGGGTCAGCGCCCCGGTACACTGTCGTGTTCACACCACGGCGGCCGCTGGAAACTGAAAAACGCCATTACGATCCCGAACGGTGTCAGCGACGGTAAAGTCGAGGACATGCCTGCGGGTACAGGCGACCTGAACGATCCGGCATTCCTGCAGTCCTCTCCGGACGCTGCGGGTACCGCAGCCGGCGCGATCAAGATCGCCGATTACGACGGTACGACCGGCATGAACAGCTTCGGTGTTCCGACGGCAGAGATGCAGATGGACGGTAAAACGGGTAAACTCAAGTATGTCGAGGGGATCCATCCGTTCCACGCCAAGCGTTTCGCGGCATACAACAAAGACAGCGACAACATCTGGTGGGACGGTCTTTCCGGCTCCTGGCAGAATGCCGTCGCTCCGACACACCCGGACCCGATTTCCGGTATGCACTGCTGGCACCAGAAAGTTATCCTGGAAGCTGCGCAGCCGGGTGATAAGATCGGTGATATCGTTGTCAACTACGAGAACAACTTTAAAACCTATCAGGCATGGCGTGACGAGCTCACGCGCGGTCTGGACGCCGACTCGACGTTCCGCCGCCCGCCGCAGATCAAGCGTCCGTGGGTACCGCTTACCGAAAAAGCGTACCGCGTCGATATCAAAGACGTTTGAGTTTAATCCCTCCCACCAAGCAGGCTTTCAGCCTGTGCGGTTACAATCTCACCACATCAAAATACAATTAGGTCATAAATGGAACAGACACAAGCACGCAGCAATATCTATGCACTTCTTTCAAGAGTGTTGATGCAGGAAGCCGACACGGAACTTATCGACATTATCAACAACGATGACGCCATCTTGGAGATGATGCCGAACTACAAGGTCTGGGACGCGCGCACGACTCTTCAAAGCAGTGAACTGATCGAGAAGCACCTCAGTCCGGACTTTACGAATATCTCTTTGCTGCACCTGATCCCCTACGAGACCTTCTACACCCGCGAGGACCAGATGATCGAGACCGGCGGTGCCAACCCGGTGACCGATATGTATTCCGCTTACGACTTTATGGTCGACTTCGCCGAAGCGCGTGTCGTCTCCGCCGATCATATCGGGGTCGAGATGGAGTTCATGCACCACCTTTGCGAAGCGCAGATCAAGGCGATGAACGACAATGACAGCGAAGCGGTCGAGGAACTGATGAACGTCGAGCGGGAGTTCCTGGACAAACACCTTGTCCGTTGGGCGCCGCTCTACCTGCTCAATATGAAGCACGAGTCCCGCTCGCCGCTCTATTATGATGCGGCGGACATGGCGCTGGAGTTCATTCTCAGCGACTACCAGTATCTCAGTGAGACAGCGGGAGCCTGATGGCCGGTATTACGTTAAATCCGGGGCGCTGCGTACGGCAGCTCAGCACGCTGAGCACCTGCGACAGCTGTATTACGGCATGCCCGACCGCGGCGCTCGTTGCGACGGAGAACGTTCCCGCCGTCAACCAGGCGGCCTGTGTGGGCTGCGGCGGCTGTGCCGGGGCGTGCCCGACAGAGGCGATCAGTGTCGACGATTTCAGCGCTACGGAGTTTTTCTTTGCCTTTGCCGGGGATGCGGATAACCTCGTCTCCTGCCGGAAAAACGTCCCCTGCATCGCGGCGCTCAGCGTCGACCATCTCTTTTCGCTTGCCTCCTTGAAAGGGGAGATCCGTCTCGATACGGGCCACTGCGAAGGGTGCGAGATCGCCTCAACCTGCCGCCCGCAGTTCGAGGCGCGTGCCGAAGAGGCCTCCTACCTGCTCGATGCAATGATGAGCAGTTCCGGGATCGTTTTCGAGGATGTCGCTTATGAAGAGGAAGCGGATGCGGAAGAGAGCGACCGCCGCGGCTTTCTGCGTGCGTTCAACCTCAAAACGCTGGCGGAGGGGAAGGCAAAGTTCGAACGCGAGGTGGAGACGGCGACGGATGAACTGATCCGCCACCAGCTCGATTCGACGGCGATCGCCCAGCTGCGAGCGAAGAGCCTGCCGGATAAGCGCAAACTGCTCTTTACCGCGCTCAAACGGGCCGACCGTCCGTCGGAATACCACGTTGTCGATGCCTCGGAGTTGACGCTGGCGTCCCAGAAACTGATGGACGGTGACAAATGTACGGCGTGTCAGATGTGCTACCGCGTCTGCCCGACGGGGGCGCTCACAAGCGATATCAAGGGTGCGAAGATCGACTTTGACGCCATGATGTGCGTGCGCTGCCATCTCTGCCATGATGTCTGCGAACCGGATGCGCTGACGCTGTCAACGTCGTTCAATATGAAAGAGCTCTTCGAGCCGACGCAGCAGCGCCTCGTGACCTTCACGGTCCGCAACTGCGATGAGTGCGGAAACCCCTTCACCTCCCTCGCAGGGGAGCGGGTCTGCCACCGCTGCCGGATAGAGGAAGAGGAAGCGCGCACCCTCTGGGGCATAGGAGAGGATCAGTGAACGAAGCCAATCAGATAACACAGGTAACGAAGCTTTATGGCTTCATTGCAGAAGAGGCGCAGCAGAACCGCTTTGCAGTCACCCTGAACAAGCAGTTCAAAAGTGCCGGGGATGATGCGATGATGATCCCGATGAATATCCGGCCTGATGACTTCTATTTTACGCTTTCGAACATGAAGCAGTCGCACGTCAATGGGGCGGTCATCGGAACAGAGTATCAGGATCAGGCGCTCGAAATCGTCGATGAGGCTTCGGAACTGTGCGAACGTACCGGGCTGTGCGATACCGTTGTCGTCGGGAACGGGCAGATGCGCGGGGAACTGCTCCTGCCGCTCGCACTGAAGCAGATGGCGCAGAAGAGCGGTGTGAAACGTCTCGCCTTGATCGGTGCCACGCCGCTCGCGGGGGCGGTGGCGCTGAGTTTTGCACCCGGCACAGTCGCGATGTTCGATCCGTGGATCGAAGATCTGATGGCGCTGCAGCAGCGCCTCGGTACCGAGCTTGACATCAACCGTCTCGCAGAAGGGATGGCGGTGGATCTTTCGGGCTTCGACATGGTGATCGACCTGTCGCAAACGGATGATCTTTCGATGGTCAGTGTCCTGCCGCCGCTGAACGTCGACCTGAAACTGCCGCGGCACCCCTCGGCGCTGCGCCAGCGCTGCATCGAACTTGACGGTGCCTACAGCGGCTACGAGAGTCTGCTGGACATCATGACCGAGACGGTCTATAATTATTTGACAAAGGAAAAGAGATGAATCATCATGATCTGGATGACCTGAAAGCGGAATTCGATAAGTTCGTCCGCGAAAAATGTACGACCGACGAGAAAGGCAATCCCGTCGAAAATGAATACGATGCCGGGGACGCCGTCGACGATGAGCCCGTTCCGGCATTCGTTGACGAGCTGGAGAACAAGCTGCTCGCACCGGTACTCAGCGGCGTCTACCTCTCGCGTATCGATATCAAGCGCATCTCCCAGGCCCTTGACGAATCGCTGCCGATTAAAGAGCGCAAGAAGATGATCAAGGCGCTTTTCCGCCATACGACCTCCAAAGAGTGGCTGCGCAGCGCATTCGACGAGATCACCAACCACATTGACGGACGTATTCTCATCTACCGTCAGCTCGGTGAAGCCTTCCCGGCAACAAAAGCGATCTTTGACGAGCATATCGCCAAGGCGGAGAAGACGAAGAGGATGTTCGACCAGATCGTTGAGGATTTCGAAGAGATCGAACCGACTGACGAGCCGATGATGGTCTAGGGCGCGCGTTACGCCTGTAAGAGATACGATAAGGTTATGGTATAGTATATGCCTATAAACGGTGCCTTGCACCGTAAGGAGTTATTATGAACACAAAAGGTCTTCTTGCCCTTGCATGTATCGGTGCACTCTGTGTCTTTCCGGTCCAGGCGAAAAACGACAAACACGGTGATCTCCCACCGGGGCTGCAGAAAAAAGCCCGCAGCGGCAAGCCCTTGCCTCCGGGCTGGCAGAAAAAGCTCCAAAGAGGGCAACGGATCGATCGTGCTGTCTTTGAACAGGAAGCCGTGATTATCGCTCCCCGTGACCGTGACGGTCTCCTGACCGTCCGTATCGATGGCAAAGTGGCCCGGGTCGCTGAAAAAACGCTGGAAATCGTCGATATTCTCCAGCGGTAGTCATGCGCGGCCTACGCTTTGCCGTGCCGCTCCCGGCGTGTCGGACGGCGCCGATCCCCTTTTCCTGTCCGAGTAACCCATGAGTTTTGAATTCCCCTGGCTGTTTTTACTGTTGCCTCCGCTGTGGTACTGCCTCTACCGCTGCCGCGAACGTCTGAGCCCGCGCTATTTCGTCCATCTTGAACTTTTTGCCGTACGGCGGGGATGGTTCAAATGGCTCTGGCTGCTGCGTTACCTTGTGGTCTTGCTGGTGGTTACCGCCATCGCCTCTCCCGTGACCATCGACAAAGACGATCCACTTAACCGCCAGGGGGTCGATGTCGTCCTGGCGCTTGATGCCAGCGGCTCGATGGGCGCCTCTGGGTTCGACCCGCAGAGCCGAGAGAGCCGCTTCGATATCGCCAGAAAGATCGCGAAGCATTTTATCGTTGACCGGATCGGCGATAACGCGGGGGTCGTCATCTTCGGCGATTTTGCTTTTATCGCCTCGCCGGTGACGTACGAAAAAACCGTGGTCGCGGAGATGATGGATTACCTCGTCTACGGCATGGCGGGGCAGAACACGGCCATCGGGGAGGGGATCGCCATGGGCGTCAGGGCTTTTGTGGATTCACAGGCGACCTCCAAGGTACTTATCCTTCTGACCGACGGCGAGCACAACAGCGGGCGGGTATCGCCCAAGGAGGCGACAGCCCTGGCCGTCAAACACGGCATCCGCATCTATACCGTCGGGATGGGCCGGGATGGGGAGTTCGACGAAGCGATGCTCCGCCGCATCGCCGATGAGAGCGGCGGTGCTTTCTTCGCCGCCTATGATCCGGAGGCCCTGGCGGCGGTCTATGACGCGATTGACGGCCTGGAACGCTCCCGGATAAAATCGGAACGGTTCCTGCGCAAGGAGTACTACTACGCATGGCCATTGGGAGCGGGGATATTTTTACTCTTCTATCTCTGGCGAAGGGAGGCATTGCTATGACGTTTCTGACCCCGCTGTGGCTCTGGACACTGCTCTTCTTGGCCCTCTATTTTGTCTCCCTCCGTCAAAGGGGACGCGGTGTCGTCTGGAACCTGCGGAGCGTTATGCTGATGACGGCGATCGGGCTTGGTATTGTGGCGCTGGCCTGTCCGGTGTCGCTGCAGGAGCCGGTCTCGATCGAGCAGCGCGGCAGCGACGTTATCTTTGCCGTCGACATCTCCCGCTCCATGCAGGCAGGAGACATCGCCCCGAGCCGGCTGGCGGCGGCGAAAAGCGTGCTCGCTTCGGTGGTGGAATCCGATGACACGAACCGTTTCGGCGTGCTGGCCTTTACGACGAACCCGGTGATCCTGTCGCCGCTGACGCGCGACGACGAACTGCTGCTGCACCTTTTTGCGGGGCTGGATACCTCGATGGTGATGACACGCGGGACGGAGATCGGCGGAGCGTTGAAACTGGCGCGGAAGCTTTCGCGCTCCGAGCATCCCATTGTCGTCCTTCTGACGGACGGAGGCGATAGTCTGGGCTACTCCCAGGAAGCGGCGCAGGCCCGTGCAGCGGGACTTATTGTCAATGTCGTGATGCTGGCGACGCCGTCGGGGGGAACGCTGAAGGCCGAAGACGGCAAACTGCTGCGCGACGAAGAGGGCGGTATTGTTGTGACGGCGCGCAACAGCGCGATCGGCGCCATCGCCGATGCGACCGGTGGTGTCGCGATCGACGGGGCCGACGCCGGGGCGTTGGCGTCGGCCATCAGAGCCCAGGGGATGCAGGATGTCCGGGAGAAACGGAAGATCATCCTCTACCGGGAGTACTTCTACTATCCGCTTGCCCTGGCACTGCTGCTGGCCATGCTGGGAATGACGGATCTCCTTTCACGGTTAGGAGGGCGTCGTGCGTAGCCGGTTCAGCCATATCGTCTCCACACCCGCCGTCATGGCATCGCTCCTGGTGCAGGGATGGCGCGGCATGTCGCGATACAGAGGGCACCCGGCGCTTCTTCCGGTGCTGCTCGGATTCTTCGCGGCCGTGCTGTTGCTGCTTCTGCTGCTGCTGTGGAATGCGACACTGCCGTACCGGGCAGAGCAGGCATACCGTGTGGCCGACTACAACCGCAGTGCCGCGCTTTTTGTGCGTATGGAGGGGGCGGCGGCACAGTATGATGCGGGCAACGCCTGGTACCGTTCGGGTGAGTACGAACGGGCATTGCAGTATTACAGTGCGCTGGAGAAGCTTGAAGGCGCCTTCGGCGCGTCGGTCTGGTTCAACCGTGGCAATACCCTTGTCCGTCTCAAGGAGTTCGCGAAAGCCCGGGAGGCCTTTGCCCGCTCCCTGGCGCTGCGGTATGACGAGGAGGCCCTTGCGAATATGATGCACATTCTGGCGGCGGAGGAGCAGGACCATATGCTTACCGGGCGGCAGGAAGGCAAGAAGCGCGCCCAGGACCAGGCGGCCGAACGCAGCGAAGGCGGTCCCAAGAAAGAGGGCGGGGGGAGCAACCAGCAAAGCAGTGCCGAACGACGCTCCGGGGCCGGCAGCCAGGGCAAAAAAGTGGAGCGTGAGGAGCAGCTTGAGTTCTCGAACAAAGGCAACAGCCGTCTGAGCTCGAAACAGTATGAACTGATCAATCAAAGGAATGTACATGAAACGAAGCCCTGGTAGCGGAGTGTTGTGGGCGTTGCTGCTGTTGCCGCTGCTCTCCTGGGCGGCGGAGACAGCCTATACCTGGAGCGCCGCGGCGACGAAAAAGAGCGTCGCGCAGCATGAAGCCTTCGCCGTTGAATATACCTGCCGTTTCGATACGGAGGCCTATGCCTATATTATCGCCTTTGATCCGGCGCAGGAGACCGAGGCGTACCGTATCGAACCGCAGAGCACCGATGAGCAGATTGTCGACGGGCGGCGGGTCAACCGCTACCGCTTCACCGTCTTCCCAAAAAAAGCCGGGAGGCTCACCCTGTCATTCAGCGCGACGATGGAGCATACGACGAAGGCCTCCATTGAAAATGCCGTCATCGGCCGGGACAACGTTGAAAAGCTCGATTATACGTCGCGAACCGTTTCGCTGCCTCCGCTTAGCGTGGAGGTCAGGCCACAGGAGACGGCCTATGCCGGACATCTGGAGCTGACGCTTGCGGTCGACAGCGAAAAGGTAGACGCCTTTACGCCCGTCCAGGTGGCCGTCAGACTGGAGGGGGCCGGCAATCTCGACGTCATGGCGCCCTTTGCCCTTACGATACCGAATGCCCGCCAGTTCACCGACGGGGAGCAAAAGCAGCTTCGTCTGGGCGATAACGGCTATGAAGGAAGTATCAGCCAGCAGTTTGCCATTGTGGCCGAGCACAATTTTACGGTACCCGCCCTGCAGCTCTCCTATTATGATACGGAGCGGAAGCGGACGGTAACGCTGTCGACACAGGCGCATGCGGTGACGGTGAAGCCTGCCGCCGCAGCCGGGGAGCACAAAGCGACGTCATCGCCGACCGCCGAAGTGCCGGTGCCGTGGAGCGCGTCGTGGCTGCACCTGCTGTTGGCGCTGATCGCCGGGATCGTCATCGGGCGTTTTATGTTGCCTGTTCGTGTCGAATCGGAGGCGCTGTCGCTGCCGGAAAAGCTGCAGCGCTGCAGGGACCCGAAACGTTTCGTCGCCTACCTGGCCATGGCGGATGCCGAGAAGTACCGCACGATGATCGATGCGATCGAGGCGAAAATGAAGGCGGGGGAGAAGGTCGACCTCTCCTCTTACAAACGGCAGCTTTAACAGCGCCTCTGGCGATGAGGATAGAATAAGGGTTGCATCTGGCATGGAAAAACAGAGAGTGCATTTGACAAAAATACTCCGTTTCAAAACTGCAGCTGGCATCTTCCATGTGGCCCGCGACGGCGGCGGGCGTTACCATATCCTTTTCAACGACGAGAGCATGGGCGACTACGGCGATATGATCGATGCGATCGAGGGGTTTGTTCACGAGAGCGGGTTTTACATCATCCACCCGGAGATGGCCTATCCCCTTGACACCTTCGATCTCGGCATTCCTGACGATATCAGCGGCTGGGAACCCTGCTGATTCAGAGTTCGAAAGCCTTTTTGAGTTTTCGGAGAGCTTTTTTCCGTGCTTCGTAGAGCGCAGCGCACTCTTGGGAGGGGTGTTTGTCGCAGAAACGGTGCAGCCATGCCAGCTGGTTGGCCGCATCCTGGATGGCGCCGAAGTGTTCCAGGTGCTTCTTGGCGTTTTTGATCTTGCGTTTGGCATCGACGAGACCGGCTTCGTCCAGGAACTCCAGGACGTAGCGCGCCTGTTTGTAACGCAGACGGATCTCATGGATCTCTTCCTCTTTTGAATCCTCGCCAAGGGCTCGCCGCGCTGTTTTCGCTTTTTCGTAAATGGCTTCGCCCCGGCGAATCAGCCTCCCTTTCCGCTGGTCCAGTTTTAGGGCGTGGACGTCGGCGATCAGCAGATCGATCGTTTGGGCGAAACGCCGCGGCGTTTCGGGGGGCCAGCGCTTTTTGTACTGTTTTTCCCGGTAGCGGGTCAGGGCCGCATGCAGGTTCGGGTAGGATTCAGAAGAGAGCGCGTCCAGAAAGACATCGGTCTCGCGCAGGGGATTGGTGACTTTGAGCATCGATTTGGCAATAGCGTCCGGGGCGTAAAGATGATGGGTGTAAGCCGCAAGGACGGAGCGGAACCGCCGCAGGGCGACCCGGAAGCGGTGCAGGGCCTCGATATCGGCGGCGGGACCGACAAGGGGGAGCTGCTCGCTGGCGGTTTGGAGCTGCCGGATCAGGTATGATTTTAAAAGCGCGCTTTCCATGGTGGATTATTATAGTGCAATTTTGTTACAGACTCACTTCAAAATGAAATCGGCGTAGATGGGAAGGTGGTCGGAGTAGCCCTTCCCGATGTGGTGTTTGGGGTACGTTCGGCTGCGCTGCCAGCGGTTGGGTGCCCCTTTTTTCGTCACAAGGTACTCCGGCTTGAAGCGCGCGAAACTTCCCCTGACATACTCGTTCCCATTATGGTCGGCGAGGGCGGGGGAGATGATGATATGGTCCAGGGCCTCTTTCTGGCCGTAGAAGCTGTGGCTCCAGCGCTGCAGTGCCGGCAGTTCGTACCAGAGGTCGTAGGCGCAGGAGGGGCAGCGGGCCAGTTCGTCCAGGGTGACCCCTTTCTCGTCGCGCATCGTCATCAGCACGTCGTTGATCCCCGTGACCCCGTCGGTGTCATTATGTTTGCGTTTGCGGGCAAACAGATGCTTCTCGTCGTAGTCGGCGTTGAAGTCCCCCAGCAGGACGTATGAAACGCTTCCCAGCGCATCGAGCCGCGCTTTCAGGGCTTTGGCCGAGAGTATGCGCAGGCTTTCGGGGCCCGATTTGCTTTTCCAGTGGTTGACGAAGACGTAGAGCGGTTCGCCGCCAGTTTCAAGGCGGACCTCGAGGATGTTGCGGATCCGGTTGCCGTTGGCGACGGCGATTTCACGCTTGACTTTGACGGGGAGGCGCGAGAGCAGCGCCGTTTTGACGACGCTCGGTTTGGCGTCGGCAATGGCGCGGTAGGGGAGGTACCACCCGGCGCGTTTGACCGCCACCTGCAGATCGCGCAGGGCCCGGTCCGATTCGATCTCCTGCAGGCCGATGACGTCGGGTTTTATCTCGGCGATGACGCGGGCGATATTGTTCAGTTTTTTGCGGTAGTTCTTTTCGTTCCACTGCCACGGGGTATTGGGTATGTACTCGGCGTACTCGTTCCCGCTGCGTTCGAGGTCAAAGAGGTTTTCGACGTTATAAGTTGCGATGCGCATGGTCTCTCCTGCAAACAGCAGCAGCGGCAGCAGCAGCGCCGCGAGAAATTTGGTCACGCCTCAATGCCGCTCAGGCGCAGGAGGCTTTGCGTTTCGGGCTCGCGTTCCATCAGCTTGTAGAAAAGCACCCGCATGCTTTCGGAACCGCCGCGTCCCAGAACGATGTCGAGGTAGCTGCGCCCCAGGGCGGTATCGAAGACCCCCTGGTCGACGATGGCGAAGAAGGCGTCGGCACTGAGGACCTCCGCCCACTTGTAGCTGTAGTAGCCCGCGGCGTAGCCGCCGGCGAAGATATGCGAAAAGCCGTTTTGAAACTTGTTGTACGACGGCGGTGTGAGCAGGGCGGTACGTTCGCGCACGGCGTCGAGGACCGCCTGGACGTCCGGGGTCTCCTCCATGTGGAGGGTGAAGTCGAAAATGGCGAACTCGAGCTGGCGAAGCATGCTCATTGCCGACTGGAAGTTCTTGGCACGGACCAGTTTGTCGATCATCAGGTCACTGATGACGTCGCCGCTTTCGTGGTGTTTGGCGAAGAGTTTGAGCACCTGCGGCTCGTAGGCGAAGTTCTCCAGGAACTGCGACGGGAACTCGACCGCATCCCACTCGACCCCGTTAACCCCGCTGACCCCGTTTTCGTTGACGGTGCTGAGGAGGTGATGGATAGCGTGTCCCGTCTCGTGGAAGAGGGTGACGACGTCGTCGTGGCGCAGCAGGGAAGGGGTCGACGCGCTTGAGGGCGGGAAGTTGCAGACGATGAAGGCGGAGGCGAGCTGCTCGTTGCCCTCTTCGTCGAGGCAGTGGCTCTGCCAGTTGTGCATCCATGCCCCGCCGCGTTTGCTCGAGCGCGCCTCGAGATCGAGGTAGAGGCGGGCGCGAAGCTGGCCGTCGACGTAGAGGTCATGGGCCGTCGCGGTCTCGTGCCAAAGCGCAACCCCTTCGGCAGGGCGGATGCTGACGCCAAAGAGGCGGTGGAGGAATTCGAAAAGCCCTTCGACGACGGAGTTCTGCTCGAAGTAGGGGCGGTACTCCTCCTCGTCGATGTCGTAGCGGTTCTTTTTGAGCTGTTCGCCGTAGAAGGCGCTGTCATAGCTCTGCAGCTCCGCCGCTCCGGCAAATTCGCGCAGTTCGGCGAGTTCGCGCTGCCCCTGGGCCATGGAGGCGTCGGCCAGTTCGTTCAGGAAGGCCAGGACGGTGTCGGGGTCCTTGGCCATCTTTGTCGCCAGGGAACGTTCGGCGTAGGTCTCGAAGCCGATTAGGCGGGAAGCCTCTTTGCGCAGGGCGAGGGTCTCCTCGATGATCTCGGCATTCTCGGGAGCGCGGGTCGTATAGCCCTTGTAGAGCGCTTCGCGGATCTCACGGTTGGGACCGTAGGTCATGTAGGCGATGTAGGAGGGCATCTGCAGGGTGAACTTCCATGCCGTCTCTCCCGCTTCGGTTTCAAACGCGGCGCTCTCGATATCGCTTTTGGGCATCCCCTCGACGTCGGCGGGGTCGGTGATGACGTACTCGAAGGCGTTGGTGGCGTCGAGCAGGTTCTGGGTAAAGGTGTTGGAGAGTTCGCTTCGGCGCAGGCTGATCTCGGCCAGGCGTTTTTTGCTCGCCTCGTCCAGGTGGGCGCCGCTCAGCTCGAACCCCTGAATGTTGAGGTCGATGACGCGCTGCTGTTCGGGCGAGAGCAGGTCGTATGCATTGGCTTTGATCGCTTTGAACGCCGTATAGATCTCGAGATTCTGCCCGATCTCGGTGCCGTACTCCGTCAGCAGCGGCAGGGCGGCGGTGTAGACCTCCTGGGTCTTGTCGCTGTTGTTGACGGAGTGCAGGTGCGACATCGGCGTGAAGAAGTGCTCAAGCCGCTCGTCGAGCATCTCGAAGGGCTTGACAAAGTTGGCATAGCTCTTTTCCTCGATGGCGAGCAGGGCTGCGATCTGGCTGCGTCCTTCGTCCAGGGTGCGTTGCAGATCGTCGATGAAAGTCTCCAGGTTGACCTCAAAGGGTAAAAAAGGTGCTTTGCTCATTGATATCCTTCCTATCTTTGTTGAAATATTACCTCAAGATGCTGATACGTGATTAAACAATGGCAGTTATAATAGCCGGAAAACTTTGGTTCACCAGGAGAGTAATGATGAAAAAGATTGCATTATCGGTTCTCGTTGCCGCCACCGTCGCGATGGCCGACTGCAGCTACAGCAAGAGCGGCGACGTCAGTGTCAACTGGACGGCATTCAAGACGCCGATGAAAAAAGGGGTGGGCGGCACCTTCCGTTCCATCGTCTACAAAGGCACCGAGAAAGGCGCGTCGCTGACGCAGCTGCTCAAAGGCGCCAAGGTGATGATCCAGACGAACAACGTCGATTCGGGCAATACCGGCCGCGATGCGAAGCTGGTGCAGTTCTTTTTCAACCAGATGGACGGACAGATGCTCGAAGCGCAGATCCTCGATATGGACGAAGAAGCCAAAGTGGTCCTCGTCGAAGTCATCATGAACGGCAAGGGGCTCAACGTGCCGATGGCCTACAGCTATGAGAAGGGCGTCTTCACTGCCGGCGGCGTGATCGACCTCGGCGACTTCAAAGCCCTCGACGCGCTGACCTCGATCAACCGCGCCTGCTATGACCTGCATGCCGGCAAAACCTGGCAGGACGTTAATATCGGCTTCAGTATGAACGTAGAGGAGAGCTGTACGAAATGATCGCCGCCGCCGTCAAGAAAATGATCCGTTTCCTCTTCGTGGGGGCGCTCTCATTCTTTCCGCTGGTGGTGGTGCTCCTCGTTGTCAATTTCCTTAAAAACATCGGGCTCAGCGCCTATTTCCGCCTCAATACCCTGACCGATTCGACCGGCGCGACGGTCCTGCTGATGCTCGGGGTGCTGTCGGCACTGATCCTGCTGGGATGGACCATCGAACGCTACGGCCGCTCCGTTCTGCTCTCGGCGATCGACCGGATGTTCGAGAAGATCCCCGCGGTCAATACGATCTACTCTGTTTCCCGGAAGATCTCCAATATGCTCACCGGCAAGGATGATTCGGGGAAGAAAGAGGTCGTCCTCGTCGAATACCCCAAAGACGGCGTCTGGGTGCCGGCCTATGTCCTCAACCGCCATAACGGCATCTGCGTCCTCTTCGTGCCGACGTCGCCGAACCCCACCAGCGGCTACACGGTCCTGGTCAAGGATGAGCTCACCGTCCCGGTATCGCTGACGCTGGAGGAGGCCTCCTCCTTCATTATCAGTATGGGGGCGGACTTCGTCAAACGCGACGAAGTGACGGACAAGATTCACGGGGCGGGCGTTACGCCTCGTTCCTGAAGCGCGCGTAGGGGAGGGTGCGCAGGTTGGAGTTGTAGTAGCGCCTGTCGTCGGTGACCTCGCGGGTCACCCAGGGTGGCAGGGCGAAGGTTTCGTCTGCGCTTTGCAGTTCGATCTCTGCCAGGTAGAGCCCCTCGTTTTCCCCCTCGAAGATATCGACTTCCCACAGATGCCCCTCGTAGAGGAGCTCGTAGCGTTTTTTTTCGATCAGCGGCGCGGCGCAGAGTTCTTGCAGCATCGCGACGGCATCATCAGCGGGGATCTCGTATTCGAATTCGCTCCGAACGATGCCCGCTCTTTTGCCTTTGAGGGTCAGGAACGCTTTCGCGTTCTTTGTGCGGACCCTGACGGTCACGCCTTCGGCGGGGATGTATCCCTGCGTGATGACAAGGGGGGCGGGCAGCTCGGGAAGCAGCGCGGGGTCAATGAGAAATTTGCGTTCGATTTCGATGGCCATGGGGTATTGTAGCGCAGAAAAAAGAGGAAAGGGCGCCGGGAGCTTCCCGGCAGGAAAGCTGTTAGTGCTTGCGATCGCCGGTGTTGTGATAGAAATACATGCTGTATCCGATCACTGCGACGCTCGGATAAAAGATGCCAAGCAGTTCGATCATTGTTCACTCCTTATTAATAAGGGGCGTATGCTAGCGAAAAAAGTAGCTCTTTTTCCATTCAAAAGAATTGAATAAAAAGAGCAGTTTTTTTCATGATTGTCGGCACCCCGCCGGTCAGGGCGCTTTACGCTTTTGGGGGAACGTTTTGAGGCTCTCGTCGACGACCTCGTTGATGTAGGCCGTCCGCTCTTCGGGGGTGTCGAAGCTCTTGAGACGGTCGGTCGTGGCGGCCCGCCAGAAGATCTTGTTCCCGTCGGGGTTGAGGGCGTCGATGATGATCTGGGCCTCGTCATATTCGTACTCGCGCTGGATCGGCACCGTCATGGACGCCCCGTACCCGTAACCGTAATAGGGGAAGAAGCCGACCATCTGGAAATCGGTCGTGACCTCTCTTCTGGTGGTTACGTCGGTATGGAAGATGAGGATGAAATCCGCCTCATCCTTGGCGACGGCTGTGTAGCCTTTGCGGGTCATACCGGCGGTGATCGCCTCGGCGATGCGGCTCTGTGTGAGGGTCGTCACCCCCTCTTTACGGGGATAGACGACGGCAAAGCGTTCCAGGGGCGTGAAATCGAACTTGGGATCGTAATCGCTTTGAATCTGCAGGCTGGAGCACCCCGAAAGCAGCAATAGCAGTGCGATAGAGAGTATACGGATGAACATGACAGCTCCTTCGAGATCATGGTTGACGTTGTATATGCATATATTGTAGCAGGGCTCCGGTAACAGAATACGGTACACTTACACTCAATGAAACCGATACTCTACACTTCGATCATCCTGCTGCTCATGGCGCTGGGCGGCTGTGC
This sequence comes from Sulfurimonas sp. HSL-3221, assembly GCF_021044585.1. Lineage (GTDB taxonomy): Bacteria > Campylobacterota > Campylobacteria > Campylobacterales > Sulfurimonadaceae > Thiomicrolovo > Thiomicrolovo sulfuroxydans. The sequence goes on from NZ_CP087998.1 coordinate 1,054,380, forward strand.
GCCGAAACCCGTTCCCCCTGTTGCCGTTGCCGTTTCGGAGCGTACCATCGACTATACCAAAGAGGTTCGCCCCATTCTAGACCGCCGCTGCGTGGTCTGCCATTCGTGCTACAACGCCCCCTGCCAGCTGAAACTGAGCGCTTTCGAAGGGCTTGAACGCGGAGCGACGAAGATGGCCGTTTACGACGCCGAAAGGCTCGGCGCCGCCCATCCGACCCGCCTCTTCGTCGATGCGGACACTGCCGATCAGTGGCACGACAGGTACGACTTCTACTCGGTGACGGCCAACACCGCTTCGGGCCGTTTCAATGACTCAACACTGGTCAGCCTGCTCGAGGCCAAGCGGCAACTGCCTCATAGCGCCGGGGAGTACCGGCCGGAATCCGACGAACTCACCTGCCCGCGAGACCACGACGAACTCGAAGAGTACCTGGATGAATACCCGGAGCGCGGGATGCCCTACGGCTTCCCGCCACTGACGAATACAGAGATGACGACGCTGGCCCAGTGGGCGCAGCAGGGGGCCAGGGGGCCGGGCAGCGAGGAGCAGCGGCGGATGAACGCCCCCGCGGAAGCCGACAGGAGTGCGCTGGAAACCTGGGAAGCTTTCTTGAACATGCCGGATGCCAAACACGCCATGACGGCCCGTTACCTCTATGAACACCTCTACCTGGCCCATATCCGTTTCGCGACCCCGGACGGCGCTTTTTATGAACTGGTGCGCTCCGAAACGGCTGCGCCGTCTGCGATCAAGATCATCCCTACGATAAGGCCCTACGACGATCCGGGCAAGGACGCGTTTTATTACCGGTTCCGCCGGATCACATCGACGCTGGTGCACAAGACGCACATGGTGTTTACGCTCGATGCGGCCCAGCTGGCGCGCGTTGAAAAGGACTTCATCGAGGCCCCCTGGAACGAGACGCCGCATCTGATGGGGTACGGTGCGAAACAGTCGGCCAACCCCTTCGCGACCTTCGCCCAGATCCCAGCCGCGGCGCGGTACGCCTTTTTGCTTGACAACAGCGAATACATCGTCCGCACCTTTATCCGCGGCCCGGTCTGCAAAGGGCAGGTGGCGCTGAACGTGATCAACGATCATTTCTGGGTCATGTTCCTCGACCCCAAATATGATTTGAGCCTGCACTACCCGAACCTGCTGCGCTTCAACGAGAAACAGCTCTCCGTGCCGGACGAACAGGGGAGCGATTTCCCGGCTTACCACTCCCTCAGCGACAAATATATCGAGCATGCGATCGACTACTATAAAGCCCGGGCGGATTTCTATTCGCTCATCTATACGGAGGGGCTGGGGTATGACGCGATCTGGAAGGGAGAAGAGGCCGATGACGCGCCGCTGCTCACGGTCTACCGCCACTTCGACAGCGCCTCGGTCCATAAAGGAGCCCTCGGCGATCTGCCCAAAACCCTCTGGGTCATCGACTATCCGCTTTTCGAACGCATCTACTACGCCCTGGTCGCGGGATTTGACGTCTTCGGTAATGTCGGGCACCAGACCAACGTCCGCCGCTATATGGACCGGCTGCGCGTGGAGGGGGAGAGCAACTACATCGACTTTATGCCTGCGGATGTCCGGAACAAGCTTTTCGACGCGTGGAACAAAAATCTCAACCTTCTGGTCGAGAACAAGCTCTTTTACCGTCCGGCGCGCATGCCTACGGCCGTTGCTTTCGAGACAAACGATCCCAAACGCGAATTCGTCGAGCATATTGTCGATCACGAGCTGCTGGGGGAGACGGACATCTCCTTTGATCCGGTGAACTATTTCCGCGCGGGGGACGCGCATCCGCCGCTCCCCGAACACTACCGGACGCGCGGGGATTATATCCAGGCGTTCCGTGCCATTTCGAAACCCGGGACGGCCTTTGTCCGTACGATCGACGGCCAACAGTCGAACCTGGCGTATGTCCGTGTGCGTATGCCCGAAGGGGAGGAGGATATCCTCTTTTCAGTCGTCGTGAACCGTTGGCATGACAACGTCGCTTTCATGTTCGATGAAAAGGGCCGTCTCGACCCCTCCAAGGACAGTGCGGATTTCATCTTTGATTTTATCGGCTCCTATCCGAACATGCTGCTCGAGCTGGATGCGGAGGAGGCTCCGGCCTTTTTCGATATGCTCGCACACTACAAAGATACGCCCGAGTATCGCCGCCGCTTCTTTCATTTCGGCATTACCCGGGACAACCCCCGCTTCTGGGAAACGTACGACTGGTTCCAGAAACGCTTCGAAGCGATGCACCCCATTGACGCGGGCTTGTTCGACCTGAACCGCTACTACTACCTTTCGCGCTCCCACGGGAAAAAAGAGGGGGAAGAGTAAAGGGCGGACGCCGGCGGGCGAAATGTGCTACAATGGTCCCAAGCCACTTGAATAAAAGGAGTCTAGGATGTCAAAATCGATGGTTGAGATCAAAACGCTAAAACTGGCGCATACGCAAAACGGCACGATCAGTATCGCGCATATCGAGGAGCCTTACGGCAAACACAGCAGCCCGGTGGTCAGCATCGCCATCGCATTGGAAGGGGCATCCAGCGACTGGAAGGTCCATCTCCCTTACGAAAACATCGATGAGGTGATCAAGGGACTCCAGGAAGCGAAAGCGTCCAACGAAGGGATGCCGCATCACGACAAGCATACCGAAGACCTGAATGCCGACACCGGCGGCGGGGCCTAGGCCAGCTCCTCCCCGAAGACGCTGCGCATGAGGGCACCGTCGCCTTCGGAGTGCGCATACAGTAACACCTCACACTCAAAACCGACGCCACTTCTGAAAAAATCACGATAGATCTCCAGCACCTGCCGCTTGTCCAGCCCGCCGACACCCGTGCCCATCAGCGGCAGCGCCAGGGTGACGTTCTTGCCGTGCAGCGCGGCAAAGGCGGCCAGGGCCGTCTGAATGTTACGGAGGATGGTCTCGATCTCCCCAAGCCGCGGCAGGGCCTCCGCCGCGCCGGGATTGTAGTCCATTACGGCGGCATGAAGCATGCTGCCGAAACGCGCGCAGCCGCCGGTGGCGACGACATCCCCTTTCTGCAGCGTTCCCGTTTCCTTCAACGCACGGGTCATGGCGCTCTGCAGGGCCGGGCCGCAGGCACGGGCAAAGGCGCCCGAGACCCCGGAACCAAGCTGTAAAACGGTATTGGACGGATTGACAATGAAGTCCGATGCCGGTGCGTCCAGGAGGTTCCCTGTTTTGATGGTTACATGGTAGGCCATACACACATTGTAGCATCATCTGCACGGGGGAGGGGAGGGAGCCGATACCGACAGCATCCATGACCAGGCACGGTCCGCCTGCAGATAAGATCTTTGAGAAAATGTAGTAACTTTAACAAATTACTACAAAACCCTTGACACAAAAGTAGTAATTGTGCTAGCATGGAAAAATGTGTGAAACCGTCGTCGCAGTGATGACGGTGCCAAAGAGGCCCATGCGGCCACGGATGACTGGACGGAGGGCGCGATGCCGATTCGGACACTTCAGGACAAACACTACAAAGGGATCAGCGAACTCTACCGCAAATCCGACGGGAGGGTGACGGGTTACTACGTTACCTACCGCGACGAGGAAGGGAAGCCGGTCAAGCGAAGGGTCACCGCCGATGACAAGGACGAGGCACTTCGCAAACTGGTCGACATCAAAGATGAAGTTGACCGACTGAAACAGGAGAAGGCGATGAGCGCGCTCCCCCTAACCTCTGAACACCAGGGAAAGAAGCATGACGCGACGGCGGCACGGGCCGTGGACGTTACGCATGAAGTCCACTCTATGCATGATTGCCAGAAGCGGATCTCCTCGTATGAGGGCAACGCCGTTGTCATGCTGATCGACATTGTCGCTTTCGACGACATCCGTATCCTCTACGGATACGAGAACGCGGAACGGATGGTGGCGGAGCTTGAAACGCTGGTGCGCGCGACGCTGGGCCGGTTCGAAGAGGACGCCCACTTCCGTACCCTCGGTGCCGCGCCGTTCGATTTCGACCTCTACCATCTTTATGCCGACCGGCTCTGCCTCTTTGTCAAAAACGACTTTTCGCACCGCCTGCTGGATTTCATCGCCGAAAAACTCCACGCCTGTGTGTCGGAATACGCCTTTCATGTCATACAGGGGAACAGCATCCATATCAATGTCTCAATCGGTGCGAGCAAAGCCGACGGCGCCGTCAGCCTGATGTACGCGGAAAAAGGGCTGCAGGAGGCGAAGAGGCTGCACAACAGCTACATCTTTTATGATAGCGGCTCCGCCGAGCGCAATACCCATTATTCCAATAAAACCTATGAACTGCTTCAGGAAAACATCGAGCACAAAAGGGTGACGCCCTATCTGCAGGGGATCTTCCGCAACGGTGAACTGACGAAACCGGAGAAGTTTGAAAGCCTGATGCGGCTGGTAGACCGGCAGGGACGGGTGCTTTCGCCGGCGGCTTTCCTGGAGAAGTCCAAAGAGTACCGCCTCTATACCCAGCTGATGCTGCAGATGATCGACAAGGTGTTCGACGTGCTGGCGCACTACGACATCGCGGTGACGCTGAACCTCTCATATGTTGATATCAACAACGTGCTTTTACGGGAGCGTCTGCTGGAAAGGCTGGCGAAGGAGAAGCGCGGCGGCAGGCTGACGGTTGAAATTCTCGAGAGCGACCAGATTCGCGACCTGGAGATTGTCAACGAGTTCATATTCAGGCTGAAAAAAAGCGGTGTCTTGATCGCCATCGATGATTTCGGCAGCGGATTTTCGAACTATGACAACCTGCTGAACCTCGAAATCGATTACGTCAAGCTCGACGGATCGCTGATCTCGAATATCCATGACCGCAAACATCGCATTATCCTCGGCAACATGGTCAATATCTGCCATGAGCTTGGGATCGAGACCGTGGCGGAGTACATCAGCGACAGAGGGGTGCTGCGGATGGCGCAGAGCATCGGTGTCGACTATTTCCAGGGGTACCACCTTCATAAGCCGCAGCAGTGGGATGAGGCGCTGCAGACCTTTGGTTACAGGGAGGCCGCCTATGCATCATGACGACAAACAGCTGTCGGAAATCACGGACAGGACGATGCGCCGGCTGATGAACGAAGCGATCGTCCTGCCTTCGAAATACCGGGAAACCTTTATGGAGGAGGAACAAAAGAGCCTGGAAGCGTCCCGTGAAGCGGGAAACGGAGATGCCACGCACCGTGAAATCGATCTTCTTCGCACGCATCTTTTTTCTGACGATGTCACGCCGGCGAAAAACCGTCTCTGGCTCTACAAACAGAAGCTCAATGCCCGCCAGGGCTTTAACGATGAGGGCTATCTTGTCAGCCTCCGTATCCAGGATTACACGACGATTGTCGATGAATACGACACTGTCATCGGTAACCGGGTTCTGATGCTCGTCTGCAGCTATGTGATCGAATTCCTGAAAATGCAGCGGGTGAATTTTGAAATTGCCCGCTATGCCGAAGGGGATTTTCTGCTGTTTATGCATCACATCGATGAGAGTGAAGTTGATGCACTTCTGGTCAATATGCAAAATGGTGCGGCCAACCATACGTTCAAACACCGCAGCAGAATTTTCGGTCTGACTTTTGATGCGGTAGCGATCCGCTATCTCGAAAATGAACCGTTTGCTACCGTCATGGAGCAGCTTGAAGAAAAAAGGTTTGAAAAAAAAGTTGAAGAGGGTGGTACCGCTGGCCGGACTTGAACCGGCACGTCCGAAGACAACGGATTTTGAATCCGTCGTGTCTACCATTCCACCACAGCGGCTTTCGCAGAGCCGAATTGTAATGAATGCATCCTTAAAATAGGCCCGCAGCCACCCCAATGGGCGGCCAAAGCACTTTTTGTTATAATCCCTAACATTACTTGAAAAATGAGGATCGTATTTGCGGCAGGCACTTTTTATTACTGTTTTGGCCATTTTGGTATACGCGGGGATCTCGACGATCATCGCGGATGCGGCAATTATCGGGACGATCGGGGAGATTATCGCCAAGGCGAACCGGGCGCTGTTCGGCTATGTCTCTTTCGCCTACCTTTTTGTTCTGCTGTACCCGTTGTATACCTACTACAGAAACAGTGAGATCAATGTCGAGCGCACCGAGAAGATCCTGGCGGGTATCCTCCTCTTTTTCTCCCTGCTGATCCTGCAGGCGCTGGTGACGGAGGGGGCACTGCGCGGCGCTCTGGGTTCAGGGTTCGTTGATTTTCTTGAGCCCTATATCGGGGCGTTCGGACTCTGGGTCTTCTGGGTCATGACGGTCACGATAGCCGCCGTGATCCTGGTTGACGCCGAGAAGTTCCCCTCCATGCCCAAACCGAAACTCCCTTTTTCGTTCAGTAAAGAGGACGAGGAGGACGATGCGGAGCCGTCTCGGGAAACCATCCCGGCTAGAACGCGCGCCGCCGTGACGGAACGGCCGGGACTCTTTGACGATGACCCCTTCGATGCGCCCGCGTACGAGCGGATGAACATGCCCCTGAAGTCGGACGATTCGGTCATCAGACTGGTGCCGAAAGCACAGCAGGCGAGCCCGTTCGAGGATGCGGAAGCAGAGGCGGAGGTGGCGCCGAAAGCGGCGCCTACAGCGAAAGAGGGGACTATTCTTGCAAAGGCCGAAGGGGTACGCCAGAAAAAAAGCGCGCTGATCGTCGAGGAGCTCGATGAAAACAAGAAGCTGCTCGAGCAGATCGAAAAAGGGAAGTCGGAGAAGCCCAAGAACTTCAAGCTGCCCTCCCTCGACTTTTTTCAAAAGCCGCCGAAACAGGGCAACAGCATCGACGAGCGCGAGCTCGATGACAAGATCCGCGATCTGATCGAGAAACTGGCGCAGTTCAAGATCGACGGGGACGTTATCCGCACCTACGCGGGACCGGTCGTCTCGACTTTCGAATTCAAACCGGCCGCGCACATCAAGGTCTCGAAGATCATGAACCTTCAAGACGACCTTGCGATGGCCCTGCGCGCCGAGACGATCCGTATCCAGGCGCCTATCCCTGGCAAGGACGTTGTCGGGATCGAGATCCCGAACCATACCGTCGAGACGATCTACCTGCGCGAGATCTTCGAGAGCAAACTGTTCCAGGAAGCGAAGTCCCCCCTGACAATAGCCCTGGGCAAGGACATTGTCGGCAAGCCGTTTATCACGGACCTGAAAAAACTGCCCCACCTCCTCATCGCGGGAACGACGGGTTCGGGCAAATCGGTGGGGATCAACGCGATGATCCTCAGCCTGCTCTACAAGAACTCCCCCGACCAGTTGCGGCTGCTGATGATCGACCCGAAGATGCTGGAGTTCTCCATCTATAACGATATCCCGCACCTGCTCACCCCGGTGATCACGAAGGCCAAACAGGCGATCGCCGCGCTGAACAACATGGTCGGAGAGATGGAGCGCCGCTACCAGCTCATGAGCGAGTCGCGCACGAAAAACATCGAAAACTATAACGAGAAGATGAAGCGCGAAGGCGGACAGCCCTTCCCCTACATCGTCGTCATCATCGACGAGCTCGCCGACCTGATGATGACCTCGGGCAAGGATGTGGAGTACTCCATCGCCCGCCTGGCGCAGATGGCGCGGGCGTCGGGGATCCACCTGATCGTCGCGACCCAGCGCCCCTCCGTGGACGTTGTCACGGGACTGATCAAGGCGAACCTGCCTTCGCGTATCAGCTACCGCGTCGGCCAGCGTGTCGACAGCAAGATCATTCTCGACGCCCAGGGGGCGGAGTCGCTGCTGGGCCGGGGCGATATGCTCTTTACCCCTCCGGGGGCGACGGGACTGATCCGTCTGCATGCGCCGTGGAGTACCGAGGAGGAGATCGACCATGTCGTCCAGTTCCTCAAATCCCAGCGCGCACCGCAGTACGATGAATCCTTCCTCGCCGAGAGCGGCAGCAGTGGCAGTACTGGTGACGAAGGGATGATCGAGGATATGGATGAACTCTACGAGGAGGCGAAAGAGATCGTCCTCGCCGACCGCAAAACCTCCATCAGCTACCTGCAGCGCAAACTCCAGATCGGCTATAACCGTGCCGCGCGTATCATCGAACAGATGGAACAGCGGGGTCTGCTGTCACCTCCCAACGCAAAAGGAAACCGCGATATCATCGGATAAAGTGAGGCTTGACCCTGCTTAGGCCTCAACCATGTTTCAAAACTAAACACATTGGTAACAAAATCTCAAAAATAGGTTACATTTTGTAACACTAGAAACCTTCTTGATTCTTTCCTTCGCTATAATCTCTCGAAATCTTATTTACAGGATAAAACGATGGCTTTTATGGACGAATATAAAGCGCATGTAGCAGAGCGTGAAGCTCTGGGCGTACCTCCACTTCCTCTGTCTGCGGCGCAGACCGCTGACCTGATCGAAATGATCAAGGCAGGCGAAGGCGATATGGCCGAAAATATCGATCTTCTGAAAAACCGTGTTTCTCCGGGCGTTGACGACGCTGCCTATGTCAAAGCGGCATTCCTCAATGATGTTGCACAGGAAAATGTAGCCGTTGCGGCAATCGCACCGGATGCGGCGGTCGAAATGCTCGGCATGATGCTGGGCGGCTACAACGTCAAGCCGATCATCGATGCCCTCTCATCTTCCAATGCCGCCGTCGTTGACGCGGCGGTCAAGGCACTGAGCCATACGCTGCTCGTTTATGACGCGTTTAACGATGTCGAAGAACTGCACAAGGCCGGCAATGCCGCCGCGACGAAGGTGCTTGAGTCTTGGGCGAACGCAGAGTGGTTCACGTCCAAAGCCGATCTGCCTGAAAAAATCACCGTGACTGTCTTCAAGGTCCCGGGTGAGACCAATACTGACGACCTCTCCCCGGCGTCCGAAGCCTTTACACGTTCCGATATCCCGTTGCACGCAAACTCCATGCTCACGGCAAAGATGGACGACCCGATGGGTACGATCAAAGCCCTCAAAGAGAAGGGCCACCCGGTTGCCTATGTCGGTGACGTCGTCGGTACGGGCTCTTCCCGTAAATCCGGTATCAACTCCGTACAGTGGCACATGGGTGAGGATATCCCGGGCGTTCCGAACAAGCGCACCGGCGGTGTCGTTATCGGCGGTATCATCGCACCGATCTTCTTCGCGACGTCCGAAGACTCAGGCGCGCTCCCGCTCGAGATGGACGTGACACAGATGGAAACCGGCGATGTCGTCGATATCTATCCGTTCGAAGGCAAAGCAGAGAAGAACGGCGAAGTGATCGCCACCTTCGGCCTGCGCCCGAACACGATCACGGACGAAGTCCGCGCCGGCGGCCGTATTCCGCTGATCATCGGCCGCGGTCTGACGAAGAAAGCGCGCGAGGTCCTCGGTATGGGCGAGATCGATCTCTTCCTGAAGCCGGAGCAGCCGGCCGATACGGGCAAAGGGTACACCCTGGCGCAGAAGATGGTCGGTAAAGCGTGCGGCCTCGAGGGCGTCCGCCCTGGCATGTACGTCGAACCGGTCATGACGACTGTCGGCTCCCAGGATACGACGGGACCGATGACGCGCGACGAGATCAAAGAGCTCGCGGCGCTGGGCTTCAACGCTGACTTTGTCCTGCAGTCTTTCTGTCACACTGCGGCTTATCCGAAGCCTTCGGACATCAAGATGTACCACACGCTTCCGGACTTCATCTCCAACCGTTCCGGTGTCGCGCTGCGCCCGGGCGACGGCGTTATCCACTCCTGGCTGAACCGCATGTGTCTGCCGGACACGGTCGGTACGGGTGCGGACTCGCACACCCGTTTCCCGATCGGTATCTCTTTCCCTGGCGGTTCGGGTATCGTTGCGTTCGCGGGCGTTACCGGCTCCATGCCGCTGACGATGCCGGAATCCGTACTGGTCCGCTTCAAGGGCGAACTGCAGCCGGGCGTTACGCTGCGTGACCTGGTCAACGCGATCCCGTATGCTGCCATCCAGAGAGGCGAGCTGACCGTCGAGAAAAAAGGGAAGAAGAACATCTTCGCAGGACGTATCCTCGAAATCGAAGGGCTTCCGGATCTCAAAGTCGAGCAGGCGTTCGAGCTTTCCGATGCTTCTGCAGAGCGTTCTGCGGCGGCCTGTACGGTTCACCTTAACAAAGAGCCGGTCATCGAGTACATCAAATCCAACATTGTGCTGCTCCAGAGCATGATCGATGCGGGTTACCAGGATGCACGTACCCTGGCGCGCCGCAAAGAGAAGATGGAAGAGTGGCTTAAAAATCCGGAACTGATGGAAGCGGACAAAGACGCCGAGTACGCAGCGGTTTACGAGATCGACCTGGGCGAGATCACGGAACCGATCCTTGCGTGTCCGAACGATCCGGACGACGTTGCTACCCTTTCCGAGGTGCTGGCTGACGCTAACCGTCCGCACAACATCGACGAGGTCTTCGTCGGTTCGTGTATGACCAACATCGGTCACTACCGCGCCCTGGGTGAAGTCCTCAAGGGCGAAGGCCAGGTTCCGGCGCGTCTGTGGGTTGTCCCGCCGACCCGTATGGATGAGCAGCAGCTCCAGGAAGAGGGCTACTACGCGATGTACGGTGCCGCCGGCGCGCGTACGGAGATCCCGGGCTGTTCCCTCTGTATGGGGAACCAGGCTCGTGTCGCTGACAACGCGGTCGTCTTCTCGACGTCCACGCGTAACTTCGACAACCGTATGGGTAAAGGTGCGCAGGTCTATCTCGGCTCTGCCGAACTGGCAGCCGTCTGTGCGATGCTCGGACGCCTCCCGACAAAAGAGGAGTACCTCGAGATCGTACCGAAGAAGATCGCCGGCAAAGAAGCCGACATCTACAAGTACCTCAACTTCAACCTGCTCGAAGAGTTCGCGCTCTAAGCAGGCTTCCCCTCTGCGGGGAACCGCTCTTTTTTTTCTCCGAACTTTCTTTTTTCATCCCTTTACATTACAAGCAGCCGGGCCGTTGCCGTCTACCGTATCGATGTCGCACGCCGTTTGCGCCGTGCAATCAAAGAGGGGTTATTTTTCTTTGGCGGGCCACTGTTCCCAGGGTTCGACGTCATAGTCCATTTCCAGGATCCAAGGATGGTAAGCCGTCGGATGCTTTGCATGACGTTCGAGCACGCTGGCGTGGACGAGGGGTTTGCCGCGGGTCGCCGCGTCCCAATGGCGCTGCTCGCGGCGGTAGAGACGGGTCAGCCATGTCCCGCGCGAATCGTGCATCTTCCCCTGGGCATCTTCATGGGGATCGACCGTGTGTTTCGGATAGATCAGAAGCCCGTGGTTGATCGCCTGCCGGGTGAGCCAGACCAGGGGGATGTCGGAGAGGTCCTGCTCCGCATAACCGCCGCCGACGTCGGTATGCATCCCGCTGAACCAGACCTGTTTGACGGTCTGCCACTCTTTGACCTGCTTCTCCCACAGCACCGGGTGGAAGGTTTTGCGTTCGTCGTCGATGGCCAGGGCTTGGTAGGCGTGCGTGATGGTTTCGCTGAGCCTGAAATTGTGGAAACGGTGGCGGAACCCCGGAATGCCGTCGAGCAGGACGCTGAGGCTCTTGATGGGAAGGCCGAGTGCGGCGACGGTGTCGTAGCAGCCGATAAACTCCACCTTGGTCCACATATTGTGATGGTCTTTCAAAAAGGCGGCGGCTTTCTCCTTGCGTTTGCCCTCATCCTCGATCATGTAGATATCATAGGCAGTGGCGATCAGTTCGGGACGGGATTTCGGCAGGATGCCGAAGTAGTGCAGGAACCCCGAGAGGCTGCGCACCGTTGCCGCGCCGCGGCTGAACCCGAACAGGAAGATCTTGTCCCCGGCTTCATAATGCTCAAAGAGAAAACGGTAACACTGCTGAATATTGCGGGAAATGCCGAAACCGCCGACGTTCCCGGTCAGCCGGTGGATGCCCGTGCCAAGCCCCGGATCGTAAAAGGCGATCTGCCGCGGGGTGCGGTCCTCGATCATGTTGAAGAGTTTATAGATATTGGTGTTGTTGCCTTTGCCGCCCTCCTGGCCGGTCCCGTCGGAGAAGATTACGATATTTTTTGCCATGTCATCCCTTTTTGATTTGATCCCGCACAAAGTATTTGGCGACCAATGCCCCCGCCGTCATCGGTTTGTCAAAATAGTAGCCCTGGAAAATATCGCATTTCATTCTCTTGAGCAGCTGTACCTGGCCTTCCTTCTCGACGCCTTCGATCACGACTTTCATCCCCAGCGCATGCCCGAGTTCGGTCATGGTCTTGACGATCACGGCTGTTTTGGCGTTGAATTCGATTTCGTCGATAAAACTCTTGTCGATTTTAATAGTATCGACCTGGAAGGATTGGAGGTAGGTAAAGGTGGAGTAACCCGTCCCGAAGTCGTCGATGGCGATCTTGATGCCCGCATCGCATAGCGACTTGATGGTTTCGATGTTATCGGTAGAGCTTTCGACGATGATCCTTTCTGTCAATTCGAGTTCGAGGAGGTCTGGATTGAGATTGTACTCGGAGAAAAGGTCCAGAAGGTCCCGGATGAAGTAGGTGTCGTTGATATCGACTGCCGTGACGTTGACGGCGGCAAAGATGCCGTCCCATCCAATCCGCTGCCACTGTTTGAGCGCCTTGCAGGACTCCTCAAGGACCCAATGCGTGATCCGCAGAATCAGTCCGTTCTGTTCGGCAATGCCGATGAAGGTATCGGGGGTGAGTATCCCCCGTTTGGGGTGACGCCACCGCAGCAGGACTTCGACGCCGGCGAGACTGTTGTCTGTGGCACTGATCTTCGGCTGAAACAGCAGGAAAAACTCGTTGTTATCCAGGGCCTCGAAAAGATCGTTGTGGAGCTTCAGACGTTCGATGGCCATGTTGTCCAAGACGGGGTTGAAGAAATAGAATCGGTTCTTGCCGAGCTCCTTTGCCTTGTGCAGCGCCGTGTCGCTGTTTTTCATCAGGGTGTCGTAGTCATCCCCGTCATTGGGATAGAGCGCTATTCCCACGCTGGCCGTAATATGGATGATGTGGTTGTCGAGGTTAAAGGGTTTGCGGATCTGGACAAGAAGCTGGTCGACGATATGCGTCAGGCTCTCCGTCGACTGGATCCGTTCGAGGATGATGAGAAACTCGTCCTGCCCCATGCGCAAAATGGTGTCAAAACGCCGGAGATGGGCTTTGAGACGGCCACTGAGCTGCATCAGCAGCTGGTCGCCGACCTTGTGCGTCATCGAGTCGTTGATGTTCTTGAAGTCATCGATGTCGATGGAGAGGACGGCAAAGGGGAGTTTGTCTTTTTTCGCATAGTTTATGGACGATGCGAAAATGCGCTGCAGGGAGTGGCGGTTTCCAATGCCCGTTAGCTGGTCGATGTAGAGCAGCGACTGCAGCTGGTCGCCCAGGGCGTAGGAGAGGACGATGATTTTGAGCAGTACCCCGAACTGCTGGGAGTGCAGGATAAACCAGGTCGACGGCAGCAGCCCGAACTTATGCAGTGCCAGCAGTGTGGAACCGGCGAAAAAGAGACTCCAGGCGCCGAGGTAGAAACGGGCCCGCCTTTTATTATGCTTCTGGATGGCAAAACCGGCAGAGAGCAGTATGACGGGCGTAATGGCCGCCAGGAGGGTTGTCAGTTTGACCGTCAGGTAGTAGATGTCGAAAAAACTCATGATCATGGGGACGAGGTTGATCATGATGATGACGTTCAGGACGGAGTGCAGTTTCGGCGTATAGAGCTCCGTTTCCAAAAAGCGCTGGCCGAAAAGGATGGCCGACAGGATCGTAAGATTGACAAAGAAGGGAACGCCTTCGTTGTACAGCCAGGGGTGATCGGGGAAAAGCAGCATAGGCGTGAAGCCGTCGAAAGAGAGCTGCATCATCGTATAGAAGACGATGAAGCCGACATAATAGAGGTAGATGGCTCTGCGGAAGATCAGGAAAAAAATAAAGTTGTACAGCGACAAAATAATGAGGATGCCGTAAAAGATGCCGTAAAAGAGGAAACGTCTCTGATCGGCATCCTGCAGGGCGTCCGGGTCGTTAATGGTGATGGGGAGATCGATCGCCGATTGGGAATGGATCTTCCAGACCAGTGTCGTGGTCTTATCCGGAAGGAGAGTGATCGGGAAACGGAACGTCAGGCTCGACAAGGGGCGTGATGCGAAAGGGCGCTTGTCCCCGCTGGAAAAATGGGCGATGACTTTTTTGTTTTCGATCACGTAGAGATCGACATAATCGAGCAGAGGGTTTTCGAGGTCGACGATCCATGCATTCTCGGTGTGGGAAGTGTTCTTCAGTGTCGAACGGAGCCAGATGGTGTCGTCGACATAACCGAAGGGGAGCTGATGCTTATCAACGGTGTTGCATATCGCCGGGCTGCTGCCCTCCAGGAACATGTCGACGTTCAGCATATTCAGATGGTCCATGCAGAGCAGAACAGAGTCGGAGAGATCATACTGTTTTCCGCTGGAAGTGACATTGATGACAGGTTCGGCGGAGAGGGGATTCAAAGTGAGAAAAATCAGAATAAAAATATGAAAAACCGTTTGCATGGGTTCATTATACTCCATAGGCATCTAATTTGTATTAATAACGTGATAAACGATTTTGCGCTTGTTAGTTGAACTGGTACAATTAGCTTTTTGAAAAGGATGAATATGGAACAATTGCCCAAATGCCCCCAGTGCGGAAGCGAATACACATATGAGGATGGTGAGCTTTACGTCTGTCCGGAGTGCGCCCATGAATGGTCCAAAGATGCCGCGGACGCCGGTGCTGAGGATGCGTTTGTCGTGCGTGACGCCAACGGGAACATTCTGCAAGACGGCGATACCGTGACGGTCATCAAGGACCTGAAGGTCAAGGGCGCATCGTCCGATATCAAGGTCGGTACCAAGGTTAAAAATATCAAACTGAACCCTAACAGCGACCACAACATCGACTGTAAGATCCCCGGTGTCGGCGCGATGGGACTCAAGTCCGAATTCGTTAAAAAAGTCTGATCCCTCTTCTGACGGTCGGCGGCAGCACGCCGACCGATTGCTACGTTTAATTTCCCCGTTTAACGTTCTTCAACCGGACGGAAACGTGCCGTTCTGATCCATTGGCCACCGGTGTATGCCGTGGTGAGCGGCGATCCGTAGTTGTACCAGATGTACCGGTCGTTGAACATCCCCTTGGGATGGTAGTTCGGCAGGGCGGACGCCAGGGGGAAACTGCTTTTCACCCGCTTGGCCGTTGCTTCGAGGAGGTAGGTGTTTCCCGCTTCGAACACGACGACCCAGGCATGCCCCTCGTTTTTATACGTTCCGAAGACGACCCGTGCATCGTAGCCGATTCCCTCCAGCCAGTCGGCGAGCAAGATGGCGTGATCCTCGCAGTCGCCGCGCCCGCTTAAGTAAGCTTCCTCGGAACTGAGCCAGATCTCGGCATACCCTTTGAACTGCTGTTCGTCACGCACATAGTGCATATGCCTTGATATATGGTGCATGGCACTCCATTTCGAATCGACGCTGAAGGGGATGAAGTGCTTGAAAAAACCATTGGCATAGTAGGCTTTGAGATCGCGCCCATAGGCGAAATAGGCGACGGGTTTCTTATTGAGACGCTGGGAACCGGACCCCTGGCCCCGCGATTTGTTGGCGGGCCGGTCCAGCCATGCCGGGATCCTGGCGCTGCGTTTCTCCGGCACGGAGAGCAGCTGCATCTCACCCGCTCTCGGCCCCGGACGGTGATGGGGAAGGGAAGCGTCGGGCAGCGTGACGCTCTGCGGCGGCGGGAGCGGCAGGGCGGCTTCGTCGTGCCGCTGTTTGAGCGCCATGATGAAGAAGAGGGGGACGTAGAGCAGGATAAGGACCCGCAGCAGGGTAAAGAAGGTTCGTAGGAACTTTGCGATCATGTCATCGAGGAGGCGACGATGATGGCGATGAAGATGAGGATGGTCGACGCGAAGATCGCGGCGGCGACGTTGCCTTTTTTGATCTCCTCCTCGAGGGCGATGGATTTCAGCAGTTTGCTGTCAATGTACTTCAGGGCAATGACGGCGATAACGAGCACAGCCACCGTATAGACAAGATTGACGGAAAGGTTGATGAGAGTGGAGATAAAAAAGTCGCTTTCTGGCATAGACTATTCCTTCGTTGAAGCTGGTGCACGTAGTGTAGCGCACCTTTTCTTTTACGGGCACGAAGGGTGTAGAGGGGAACGCTTGCTGGGCAAACGGGCGTCAACGTTCTTGCCACGGATACCTTGGTACCCGCAGCAGTATGTTATTGGAACTCTTTGATAATGACGCTGTCCGTCGACCAGCAACCCGTATCATATTGAACCCCTGTGGCTCCCCCGGAAGAGGCCCTGGCATACATGCTGACAGTGTGTGATCCGGCGCTTAGGTTAGTGAAGAACCCTTCCATTGTTACTGCGACCCCGCTCGCACCGATTTCAGCTGACTTGACACTACCTCTGATACGGCTGCTGGTTGTCGCAGTGTCATCGATCCTCAGTTCGAAAATCACCCCGGTACCTGTCATCGAAGAAGCTGAAAGGCGCCCGCTGAACACGACGTTGAGTACCGTACCGTCCTGGGCTTTTGTAAACGATCCGATCGTGGCGATTTTCGCATAGGTTGTCGTCACACTGACAGATGCAGGACAGCTGACATTGAGGGTTGTCCATCTGACCAGCCCCGATTCAGCGATTGCAGTGGCATTGGTCTGTATCGCCGTTGCATTGGCGGTGATGCGCGTGTCGTTGTCGTTGATCTGCGTGGTATGCTCCGTAAAGTTGTCGTTCACTTCGGAGGCGTAAGCGGTCGTACCGGGGGTGAACGTTGTCATCCCGCTGACCTGCCCGGCGTAAAGACTCCCTGATACCATCAATGCCGAAATACCTAGAAGGCGCAATCCAAATTGTCTGATTTTCATGATGAATCCTTTTGAGTTTGTGTTCTGCCGCAACGGCCGTTATCCCCAGTTGTCCTGATCCCAGGTCATACTGTCCCAGTCACTGGAACCGGACGATGAACCGCCTCCGCCTCCTCCGCATCCGTAAATCGCGATTGCTGTGATCGCGAGGATTGCCAGGAACCAACGTTTCATGTCATCTCCTTTTCGCTCGTATCCCCAAATGTTTATGCGTATACGAGAGCAGATATTTACATCATAACTCCACAATACTTAAAAGAACAGATTAAATCAAATACATCAAAATAGGTATGAAGGGCATGAAAAGGCGCAGCACGCGTAAAAGGAGTGATTTTTTTCATGACAATTTTGGGTCTTCTCGATGCGCTTATTCGTCGCCATCAGCTATAAAATGTGATGTTATTTTGATAATTTGTGGAGAGAATAAGACTCTTTGATTTAGAATGAATGATTGCGATGATGAAGGGGAAAAATGCAACTGCTGATCGTACTGCTGGGCGCGCTGCTCGGCTTTATCTACGGATTCAACACCGACGGCTTTATCTTCAGCTCGAATATCTGTCTTTTCGCGGGTCTGACGATGATTATGCCTTCGCTTTTCAAAGTGAAGCTCATGGACGTCAAACTGCTCTGGCATCACCGTCTTGTCGTCATCAAAAGCCTTTTTCTCAACTTTGTACTGCTGCCGACCTTCGCCGTTATTATCGGCCTGCTGAGCCGCGATTACGGCATCGCCGCCGGGTTATTTCTGCTGTCGGTACTCAGCGGCGGCGGGATGGTGATGTATTGGATCAAAAAGTCCGGCGGCGATACGTCGCTGGGCTTTCTCATCCTTTTTATCAACCTGCTGCTGATCTCGCTGTCGTTTTTAATGCTGCACCTCTTCGGCGTCTACACCGAGCGCTATTTCGACACCCTCTACACGGATGACAATAACAACATGGAGAGCTATGCGCGGCTGGTTATTGAGCTGCTCATTGTCATTCCGTTTATCGCGAGCCGTTTCGTGGTGCTTTTCAAACCGCTGGAGAAGTTCATTGAGACCTACCGCCCCTACATCAGTAACATCAGCATGTTCATTATCCTCTTCTACCTTTTCGGCCTCCAGAGCACACAGAACCTCGTCGATCTTTACGATTTCGAACCCGAACTGATCGTCATCGCGCTGGCCGCCGTGCTTGCCTTCTATGTCCTGGACCTAGCGAGTGCCTGGTTCATCTTCAAGATGGACTCTCCCCAGGAGCGCGCCGCTTTCTGGCACAGCGTAACGCGATATATCACGCTGGCGCTGGTCCTCTCCACCTTCTCCATGAAAGCGTTCGGTGTCTCGATGCTGCTGCCGATCATGATCGCCTATATGATCCAGATCCCCTTTGCGATCCTTACCGACCGGAAGCTGGTCGAGAAAGAGAAGGCTTAGTCCGTCGCTAACCGGCTTTTTGTGGATCGTTGAAATAGACCCGGCGTTTGCCGCCGGGGTTTTTGAGGTTCGTGATCCAGTCGCTCGTTGAGAGCGCATATCGGTCGCCGACGGCGGAAAGATGCATATAGCTGATGTCGGGAGCGGCGGGGGCTTCGAAGCGGCTGTGACCGGCGGCCGTTTCCCCCAGGAGCTCAAGCCCTGCAAGGGCGGGAATTTGTGCTGAAGCTTTCGTATACATCAGCTGCAGGGAACTGTTGCCGAGGCCATAGGCGACCGGTGCGTGTTCGATGAAACAGGCGTCCAGGGCCCAGTCGGAGAGGGCGGGGAGCCGGGTAAGGGTGTGGAGCAGTTCGTAGCCTTTCTCTTTCGCCTCCCGCCGCAAGGCATCGATTTGCGCCTCCGCCTGCGCCTTTTTGTGTTTCGGATAGACCCGGTAAAACTCCGACCCTTTGAGGAGGAGATCCTGGCGGTCGTCGAGCTCCCCGTACCCGCCGCCGACATCGGCGTGGACTCCCATCAGGGCGATCTCCTCCGTGTTGGCTTCCGTCGTACCGTCCGCACGTCTCAGTGACTCCAGCGGAAAGTTGTGGCGGTGTTCGTCTTTGGCGGTCAGGTGAACGATCTTTTCAGCCGAATCGTTCGAGAGGTTCAGGTTAAAACCGATATTGACCTCATTGGCGAGGCCGATCGTCGCCACCGTATCGAAGAGGCCGACAAAACCGATGCGTACGTTTGCGTCGTGTTTGTAGGCGGCATTGATGCGGTTGACGAAGTCCCGTGCCTCGGCGGAGCCCCGACTGAAGCCGAAGACATCGATGATGACGGTCTCACTGCCGTTTTGCCGCACCGCCGAACGGACTTTTTTGAGCTTGTGTTTGACAAAGCTTTTGGCATCACCCCCGAAGGCCATATGGAGGGCGTCGTAATAGTCGTTCTTGGCCTTTTTGCGCTGCCGTATCGCTTCGACGGCCTTGGCTGAGAGGGTTTTCCCCTGTTTGTATTTTCCTGTGCCGACCCCCTGGGAATAGAAGGCAGTGTAGCCGCTGGCACGGTAGACTTTGTAGAGTTTGGCGACGTTGCTCAGCGATCCGTCACCGATGAGGTCGTCGTTGTAAAGATTGTTGCCCGTGCCGTCAAAAAATACGCCAAGCCGCAGCATCGCTTCTCCTTGAAAACCTTTTTATAACACCATAAAATATTTTACATATAAAAGTGCTTCGCCGGAGAGTGGCGACGGCAAAGGCTGCCGTCGGAAGGGAAAGAGAGGACGCGCTGCTGCTGCGCTATCCGAGTGTCGGGTAATCCAGGTAGCCCTTTTCGTCCTGGGTATAGAAGGTGTCCGGGTCCGGTTCGTTCAGCGGCGCGTCGGCCTTGAAGCGCTCCGGCAGGTCGGGGTTGGCGATGTAGAGCAGCCCGTAAGCGACGGCGTCGGCGAGGCCGTCGGCGATGATGGCATTTCCTCTTGCTTTGTCATAGCCGCCGCAGGTGATAAGCACACCTTTGTAGGCATCGCGCAGGGCGGCGAGCTCGACGACGTTCGCCCCGTGGCGGATATCTCCTTCGAGGGCATCGACAATATGCACGTACGCCAGATGATGTTCGCTCAGACGGTGCAGCACATGGGTGAAAAGCGTTTTGGGGTCGGAGTCGCTCATGTCGTTGAAAGTCCCGCTGGGAGAGAGCCGTACCCCTGTGCGGTCGGCGCCGATGGCGGCGCTGACGCCTTCAACGATTTCGAGCAGGAAGCGACTGCGGTTTTCGACGGAACCGCCGTAGGCGTCTTTGCGCCTGTTCGTGCCGTCGCGCAGGAACTGGTCGATGAGATAGCCGTTGGCGCCGTGGATCTCCACACCGTCAAACCCGGCGGCAACGGCGTTTTTTGCCCCGTCGACATACTGGGCGACGATCTCTGGGATCTCCGCAGTCTCCAGCGGGCGCGGGGTGACATAGTCCTGCATCCCCTCGAAGGTGAAGGTCTGTCCCGCCGGTTTGACCGCTGAAGGGGCGAGGGGAAGCTCGCCGCCCAGGAAAGAGGGGTGGGAGATGCGGCCCACGTGCCACAGCTGCAGATAGATCTTCCCGCCCTTATCATGCACGGCCTGCGTCACCTGTTTCCATGACGCCGTCTGTTCGGGCGTATAGATGCCCGGCGTCGCGGGGTAGCCCATCCCCATCGGGGAGACCATGGTTGCTTCGCTGATGATGAGGCCGGCGGAGGCCCGCTGGGCATAGTAGTTGGCCATCATGGCGTTGGCCCGGTGCTCCTCTACGCTCCGGCAGCGGGTCAGCGGTGCCATGACAATGCGATTGTTAAGGGTGATGTTTCCGACGTTCAGCGGTGAAAAGAGATCCATCATAGTGCTCCTGTGTGGGTGATGGGCCATTATTTCACGACGGCCGTAACAGCAATCTTAAAATCCGGGGACAGTTCTCGGGTATCAGATACGATAATGAGAGGGTGCAGGAGATGCGTGTCTAGAGGCGGTGGTGATGATGGATCGCTTTGATGGCTTCGCGCGCGAAATTGAGCGCATTGATGCTCTGTTTCAGATCGTTGAACGTCCACGAAAAAGGTTGGAAGAAACCGCCGTTGAGCACGGCGATGTAGATGGTGTCCCCGACGAAAGCGATGCGGGGGAAGACGCGGTACTCTCTGATGAGTTCTTCGAGTTTTTCCATCACCGTATGCGACAGCAGAAAATTAGCTTCGATGGGATCGCTTCCGTGGACGACATACTCTTTTTCAAAGCCGCTGCTGTCGAGGCGTATTCTTTCAAGCCCCCGGTACATCGCCTTGGGCTGCAGCCCGCTTCCGAGAAAACCGAGGTGCTTCTCTGCGAGGTCGAAGGAGACGATCGTCGTGCCCTCTACCGGTCGGCGGGCCGCCGTCATGCCGAACAGGCCGCCTAATACCGGCACCTTCTCCCCCGCTTCGTGATGTTCGAGCATGACATGAGACATCCGCACCGGGAGACCGTCGTTGTCGTAGGTCAGCAGGTTGTTGGCTTCATAGGTCTTGGCCGGGAAATCATCCGCCAGTTTCGACGCGAGGATGTCGCGGTAGGCGATGCCCCCGTAGGGGTTGTACTTCAGCGCGGGGTCGATCGCCCGGAGCAGCGGGGCAACGGCGAGACGCTGGAAGCTCTTGAGCGTCCGCCGTCTTCTACCGGGTTTTCGCCTGGTGGCAAGTATGCTGTATATCAGCGCGAAAAAGAGAAGAACCAGTACGGCGATCTTAGGCATACCCGCGAGGAGCAGGACCCCTGTCACCGCAAAAAGAGAGGTAAAGAGTACGGCTTTGAGCGTGCCGTTTAGAGGGATGGTCCGTTCAGGGGGAATATGCGGCTGGATCTGTAGTTCGAAGACCTGTTCCAGTTCAGCCAATGTCTTCAAACCGCCGCTCCTCTGTACCGATCTAAACAAGATCTTTTGTAGGAGATTATATCGAAGGTCCGCCGCACCGCTCTGCGGAACATACTGCTTTGGCGGAATCGCTATCATGACGCCATACGAACGGGCGGTACCGAAGGCGGCGGGGTATAATAGAGCAGAACAGCTGCAAGCGGAAGGAAAGAGCCTATGAACCTCGACAAACTCAAAACGGCCGAAGCGGAATTCTTCGCGATGTACCCCGGCGGTTTCGGGGATGAAGCGCTTCTCCCCGTTGTCAAACGGCATCACAGCGCGGCGATCGGCCGACAGGTCGAAACACTTTTTGCCGAAAACGCCTTCGGGCAGCCTGACGAAGTGTGCGACAACTTCGCGAAGATCGTCTCCAAATCCTCCATGATCTCCTTTTTCGAGAAACCGCGCGTGCGCGACATGGTCAAACAGATGAGCCCGGAGCAGAAAGATATGCTCTCCATCGCGCTGTACGAACTGCTGCACGGTAACGAAAAAGAGGGCTTTGAGGGGCTTGTTGAGGTGTTGTCGTATTACAAGCTGGCGAAATGGTCTCTGGTCTCCATGCTGCCGTACTATTACAACCGCCGCAAGGCGTTCTTCATCAAGCCGACGACGACCAAGAACATCCTCAAACACTTCGAAATAGGGGAGCTGGTGTACAAACCGCGCCCGGCGTACGCCTTTTATAAAGGCTATTCAAAAGTGCTCAACGAGATGAAAAAGCGGGTGGACCCTTCACTGGGAAAAGACAATGCAGCGTTTACCGGTTTTTTGATGATGGCGATGGGAACAGAGGAGCGAAGGCGCGGATGAACGGCTCCGCCCCGGGGGAAACATTATGCGACCCCATGATGCCCTCCGGCGCTATTGCCCCAGTCCGATCTGCCGCATGAACTCCTGATTGTCCCAAAAGAGGTACTCCTCGTCCATCGTTCCTTTGTCCGTCCAGTGGCCGAACGTCGACATGGTCAGTTTGAACGATTTTCCGGTCGGTTGAATGAACTTGCCTTCTCCGATGGGCATCGGACGTGTGAAGGTACCTTGGATGACGCCGATGACGGCCGTCCACTCTCCCTGCGCGACTTTGATCGGGTGGGTTTCGATCCGGGTATCCGGGGCCCACACGAACATACCTTTCAGGTCTTCAATGTGAATGCCGATCCCTTTCGTCGTCCGTCCGTCGGGCCAGTGGACGACAATGCCCTTCGCATGGCTGCGGGAGAGCTCGTCCCATTTCTGGCCGCTGTAGACGTTGAAGTCCAGGTCGTCGAAATTGGCCAGGTTGGCCGCAATGCGCTCCTGGTCTTTTTCGCAGGCGACGCCCGGCTGCACTTTTGCACAGCCGCCGAGACCGGCAGCGAACGCCGCCAGCACCGATAATGCGCAAATTTTCATGATCGTTTTCATGGGGAATCCTTCCTCCTCCTCTTCTGCAGTCTGTGCTGCCGATGATCCGTGCCGCGCTCCGAATCCCGGGGGGAGTAACGGGAGCGCGGCACATGCCTGATCCATCCATTATGAGGCATCTGCATTGAGAAGATAGTGATTGATTTTTCTTATATTTTCTTTTTAAGTGTTCCGCTTGGCAAGGTCACAGCGTTGCAGCGTGCACGCCACTTGCATACGACGCGTAAAGGAGTTGCCGTGATCATTAAAGCCAGCGTTCTCTACGACGGCCGTACGCGCCGGGAAGCATGTTATGTCCATATCGAGGGCACACAGATCAAAGCCGTGACGGACAGTGCGGAACGGTACGATTTCGAAGGGATCGTTACTCCCGCCTTTGTCGATCCGCATTCCCATATCGGGATGTTCCGTGAAGGCGAACCCTCTTCAGAGGCCGAAGGTAACGACATGACCGACCAGATCCAGCCGTTGAACGAGCCCCTGCAGAGCATCTATATGGATGATCCGGCGTTTACCTATGCCATCGATTTCGGCGTGCTCTACAGCTGCATCGTCCCCGGCAGCGGCAACGTCATCGGCGGGAAGACGACCGTCATCCGCCATTTTGCGCCGAATGTCGACGGCGCGCTGGTCAAACACTTGGGATACAAGATGGCGCTGGGCTACAACCCGACATCGACGCGGCAGTGGAAAGGAACACGTCCCAATACGCGTATGGGGGTCAATGCCCTCCTCGAAGAGCGTTTCGATACATTGCTGGCCCGGGAGAAAAAAGCGCGTACCGCCCGCGATATCGCTCTGCTGGAGCTGGACGAAAGCGCTGAGGGAGAGCTCCTTGCCCTCAAACGGGAGCAGATCGAGGCGGACTACCATGCCGCTTTCACGGCGACGGAACACGCGCTGCTGGACCTGCTTCAGGGGAACAAACTCGTCAAGATCCACGTTCACAAAGAGGACGATGCGCTCTATCTGATCGAGTTGGTCAAAAAGTACGGGCTGCGCGCCAGCGCGGAGCACTGCATGGATATTCATCACCGCCATATCTTCGAAGCCCTCGATGCGGCGGGAATCCCCGTCGTCTTTGGACCGTTGGGAAGCGTCGGGTATAAAACCGAGCTCAAACACGCCTCGTATAAGAACGTCTCCGAGCTGGTCGGGGCAAAGGTGCCGATGGCGGTCATGAGCGATCATCCCGTCATCCATGCACACACCCTGCGCGATGCGTCGCAATACTTCATGATCGCCGGTCTCGATGCGACGGATGCGATCAATCTTCTTACCCGGGAAAATGCCCGTGCCATTGAAATGGACGCGGAGCTCGGCACCATCGAGCCGGGCAAATGGGCCTCGCTGCTGTTATGGGACCGTGAGCCGATGATGCTCGGCGCCATCCCCCGCGTCGTCATCGGCGAAGGGCGTGTCCTGCGGCAATAGGTACTCGGCAAAACCTATCGATGTACCGTTGGCAAAACGCGGATGGATAATGCTCACATAGAGAGGCTTGTGCCAATGTCGGGCGGAAGATTGGGGGGATCAACACGTTCCCACACGAGGATTCGGGAACGGGTCTGGAGGGTTATTCGCAGGGGCCGAGGTATTTGCCCGTCATCGTCGTCGTCATCGTCATGGCGCCCATACCCGTATCGGTATGCATGTTCATTTTTCCCTGGAAGCTTTCATCCGTATAGGTGATTGTGCCGTCCCCTTTGGAATGGTTGCATTCGATGCGCCAGGATACGGTGTTGCCGTCAATCTTCTGTTCCAAGACTTTACAGCCGTCATTGTCGTTTTGCTGTACCGGAACGCGATCTTTCGCGCTCATGCACTGCTCAAAGGTCGTTGCGGGGATCTGCATCGCCATTCCCTGCATTTCCGTTTGGCTGGTGATGGACCATTTTCCCTCTTTGAAGTCCGGTCCTGCCGGTTCCGAAGAGCAGGCGCTGAAGAGGAACCCGGAGCAGATTAAAGCGGTAAGTACCGATCGCATAAAATATCCTTGTACATTAATTTGAGGGCCATTGTAATATATTATTGTGATATTCGCAAACCAAACGTCATGGGGTGTATCAATGTGTAATGTTGTTAAGGTTGCTTGCGTTAGGGTTATTACATACAGGTAGGTCGGTGCCGCGTCGCACCCGCCTGTCAACTCACGTCAACAAAAGGATTCCTATGCAAAAAATAAAATGGGCGCTGATAGCCATAATGCTGCTGGCGGTCGCCAATTCGGCCGGAGCAGCCGGCAACGAGAATGGAGGCCTTTTCCACAAAAAAGTCCAGTTGTACAACGGAAAGCGCAGTGATCCGTACACAGTGTTCTACCCCATCGAGATCACCGAACCGGGACGGGTGACGTTTGAGATCAAGGTGACGAACTACACGCATGAACAGGTCGATCAGCAAAAACGGCACTCCCCGTTCCGCTGGTATTTTGTCGATTCGCGTTTTCTTGACGGCAAACAGCCGATGAAAAAGAGCACGTTCCAGGAGTGGGCGCAAAAAGCGAACAAATACAATCCCGTCGAGTACATTGCCGGTGATGAGATCCGTGGCGTCTACAGAAGCCTCAAAAACCTCTCCGACTCCATCTTCGGCAAGAAGAAAAAGAAAAAGCTTCCGGCGTACTACCGCCGCGGCAACGCCCATGTTACGCTCGCCGACGGCCGGTCGACGCCGCCGCACTACGATATTGACCAGATGGAGCTGATGGAGACGCAGGGGATGTACTTCATTGTCCTGGACAACTACGATACGCAGCTGGCACCGGAGTTCGAGGTGAAGATCTCCTACCCCGGAAAACAGCAGTATGTCGACGAGGCCCTCCGGCCCAAACCGATGGACCTCGGTATCCTCCAGATGGGGCAGCGCAGGGGAAGCGGGAAACTCTATGTGACGCTTCAGAACTTCGGAGAGGGTGTTATCCCCGACGAGGTGTATGCGCGCAAAGGCAAGAGTGCACTGTCGCTGCTGCTGACGGTTGACGGCAGATCGTGGGGCGGTGTGACCCTGGCCGGTCTCGATGAGCGCAAGCGGCTGGCGCAACCCGGCGGCAAGGTGACCTACACCTTTGAAAACCTTGCTTTGAAAGACGGGATGAAAATCACGGCTGCGCTGAATATGCCGCGTTTCGAGGATACAAACCGCCGCAATAACCGTATGAATACGACGGTCAGCGTCGAAAAAGAGCTCAAACCGGTGATGCAGCCCCGCCCGATGAAGGCCCAGTAGGCAGAGAGAGAAGTGATGTCCCGGACCGGCAGCGCTTAAAGCGGCGCGCGGTCTATTCTGCTCAGCACATCGTTGGTCCGGAAGATAACGGAGCGGATGTGTTGGATACCGAACGAGGTCAGGCGTGCCTCGTGCTTTTCAAGATAGCGGCGTGCGTCCGCTTCATTGTCGAAGAGGTAGATCCCCCCGGCGGTTTTGTCGGCTTCGGACTCGGTCCAGATCTTCCAGACCAGACCTTTCTCCTGTGCGATGTCTTCCGCGAGGCCGCGCATCGCTTCGCTCATCTCCGCTCCGAACGGTCCTTCATACGGAAAATCGACTTGAAGCATAAAATTCATGGTACTCCCTTTTTGATTGTTGAAGCCTGCAGACAGGTTGGCGGAAGTATAATCAACCCATCAATTTTTGTCAACTAGGTTTACAATGTCCTTCTGTTTCAGCGCACTTCAATCCAGTACCATCTTCAACCGCATCATTCTCAGGGCCGTTCAGCACGAAGGTTTTACGGAGCTGACCCCCGCACTGCTCGGCATCTTCGCGCATCTGTCTGAAAGGGACGGGATGAGTGTCAGTGCGCTGGCCGTGGCGCTGGGGAGCACGCGCCAGGCGGCGCATAAACATGTCGGGAAACTGGCGTCGTCGGGCTACATCGAACTGCAGACGCGTCCGGACAACCGGAAAGAGAAGGTCGTCATGTTGACGCCGCGGGGCGAAGTGCTGGTGAATGTGGCCCTGAAAGTGATCGCCGACACCGAGGCGGAAATGGGCCGCTTCCTGGGGCGGGATGTGTTCGAGCAGTACCTGAAGAACCAGGAAGCGCTTTTACATTTTCTGGAGGCGTTGGAGCGGGGGGAAGGGACTTAAAGCCCCGGCACCTGAGAAGGGCTTCTGCCGCCTTTAAGGGTTGTTGCGTACGATCGTGCCGTCGGCGCCGACCATGACGATATCGGCACCGTTGACAATCACGTCGTAAAAGGTCTTGTACGCCTCATGATAGGTCTTCTCCCAGGTGATACCGTCGGCAGAAGTGAGGATCATGCCTGCCTCCCCGACAGCGACGAACTGCGCACCGGTCCAAGCGACGGCGTAGAGGTTGTAGTAGATATATTGTGATTCCGTCGGATAGCGCAATGTCCAGGTCGTACCGTTGTCGTCCGAGGTGATAACGGTGCTGTCCAGACCGACGGCGACATAGCGGCCGTTGCCCTTGGTGACGCCGTAAAGGGCTTGAGTACTGTTGCTGTCACGCGATGTCCACGATCCCGTGCTTGCGTCCGGGGATGTGGCGACAGTCCCGCTGTTGCCGACCGCCAAGAACTGGCTGCCGTCCCAGAAAAGGTCACGGTAAAAGGCATTGTCGGTCAGGACCCAGTCTGGCTCATTGCTGCTGTCGTAACTCACGCCGTCCCAGGTCTGGGTGTATGCTCCGACACGCACGAATTGGCTGCCGTCCCAGACGACCGCGTAATGGGTGGTCGTCGCCCCGGACCAGTCATCGGTCCAGGTGATGAGATCATCCGTATAGAGGCCGTAGGTCTGTCCGACGGCGACGTACTGGGTGCTGTTATAGGCGATAGCATGGGTATAGTATTGGTCATCGCCGATATACCGGTACTGCAAGCTGTCCGCGCTGTCGCCGACGGCCATGCGTCCCCAGGCGCCGACGGCGATATAGCGGCTGCCGTCGTATGTCACTCCTCTGAGGTCG
This sequence comes from Sulfurimonas sp. HSL-3221, assembly GCF_021044585.1. GTDB lineage: Bacteria > Campylobacterota > Campylobacteria > Campylobacterales > Sulfurimonadaceae > Thiomicrolovo > Thiomicrolovo sulfuroxydans. The sequence continues at coordinate 1,082,410 of NZ_CP087998.1, forward strand.
GAACTGCTCGCGGTAAGTTGCCAATCAATACCGTCGGCGGAGGTAAGGATCGTTCCCTGCTCGCCGACGGCCGCAAAGCGGGTGCCGGTCCAGACGATGTCGCGCAGGCTCAGCTGATAATAATAGGGATCGTGGTCCGGGAACCGCCGTGTCCAGGCGGTGCCGTCGGGGGAGGTATAGATCGTGTTGGAGGAGCCGATCATCACGAAGACGTTCGCCGTACCGTCGCCCCAGACGACCTTCTCCCCGCCGATACTGCTGTTGACCTCGTTCCAGGTGCTACCGTCAGAGGAGGCGAGGACGGTGCCGTATCCGATGGCGACAAAGGTGGTGCCGTTCCAGGCAATGTCTTCGATCGTATCGCTGACGGCCGGGGTCGTTTCGCTGTTCCAGTCGAGTGCGTTTGAGGAAGTGAGGATCGTCCCCTGGGCACCGAGAGCGTAGAAGCGGCCGTCGATCCAGGCGGTCCCGGTGAGGTTTTCCGTCGTCGGTACGGATGTAACGGGCGTCCAGCTCGTCCCGTCGGTCGACGTCGCGATGTAGCCGGCTTCTCCTACGGCGATATAACGTGAGAGAGAGGGGGACCAGGCCAATGCGTTGACGTTGATCGAACTGTTCATTTCGACATAACCCTGCGACCATGCAACGCCGTCAGTGGAGGTGAAGTACCAGTCGCTGTCGACGGCGAGGAAGCGGCCGTTGCCGTAGACGACGTCATCGGCACCGTCAAAAGCGAAACCGGACGTCTTGGTCTGTGTCCAGTCGATACCGTCGGAGGACTTGAATATCGATGTCGGAGTACCGAAATGTTCTGCAATTGCGACCAGTTCGCTGCCGTTCCAGACGACGTTGGCAAGCTCATCGGAAGTACCCGTTCGCACGGTGACCCAGGGGGAGGGGGCGGCCGTCTCTGTGGCGGCGCATACCGCTGCGGACTGCGGGGAGATGTTGCCCTCGTCGTCGATGGCCGCGACAGTGAAGCAGTATGACGTACTCTCAGAGAGTCCTGTCGCCGCATAGGAGGTCGAATAGGCCATGCCGAGGCCTCCTGTCCACTCGATTTTATAGCCGACGATCGTACCGTCATCGGTAGATGCATTCCAGCTCAGGTCGAGCTGTGACGTCGAGACGACCTGGACACTGAGGCCGGTGGGCGTTGTCGGTATGGTACTGTCGGACGTCGTGTCCGAACCGCCTCCACCGCCGCCGCACCCGCTGAAAATGAGAGAGAGGGACAAAAATGCTGCCGAAAGGCCGAAGGTGCTGATATGCATTCTGATAAGACTCCTTTAGCAACAAACCGTAAAACACCCGTTCTGAGAGAGATGAGGGACATATTTCCCGAAGGTGTTGGGTGTTAGTAGAATTGTGTGATGTCGGTTGCTGTTATTATGTGTATTTCTTTGAGAATGTTATCAGCTCTAACGTGAAATCTTCTTGAGAGCGCAGTTGCTTTGCGGAACCAGCCGATCAAACTTGTTTTTCTCCTTAATCAATCTTTTACATTGGTATCAATAAGATAGTAAATACGAGGAGAAGAAGCCATGAAAAAAAAGCATTTGGAAACGTTTGAAACAACGCTGCTGGCGATGAAATCGGAGCTGGAATCGAGCATCGCGCGTCTTCTCATGGAGAATGACGCCGTGACGACGACGGACGACGGTGTCGATATGCAGGACGAAGTTTCGCTGGAAAACGAGAGCCGGAACGAAACGGCGCTGATCCAACAGCAGCGGCATGAGCTCGATGAGGTCAATCACGCCCTGTCAAAGATCAAAAACGGAACCTACGGCGTCTGCGAGGCGAGCGGCGACAAGATCCCCCTTGAGAGGCTGCAGGCGGTCCCGCATGCCCGATACTGCATCGAGGAGCAGCGCGAAGCGGAACTGTAGCGCTGGGCTTCACGCCGACTGTGTCGAATTTTTTTGCTGATGAGAGAAGATCTTGTATGCCGAGAGCATCAGGACCACCGCCAGCAGGAGGACCAGCATGTCCCCGGGAACAACCCCGAGCAGAGCCGAACCGGCGGCGGCGCCGGCAATGGACCCGACGGCCAGGGCGATGAAGAGCCGCCGCTCTTCGCGCAAGACGATAAAGGCCTGGCTCTGGCTGTACCGTGCAAAACCGACGATCATCGTCGGCAGGCTGATCGCGAGTGAGAGGCTGCCGGCCAGTTTGATGTCGACGCCGTAAAGCAGGACGATCACGGGGATGAGCAGCTCGCCTCCCGCCACACCGAGCATCGATGCGACGACACCGATGCCGAATCCTGCCGCTACGCCCGCAATCATCTGTGCCAGCGGGGCATCAAAAAGCGCCCCGTTCTCTCCCTGGAGGAACCAGTGCTCTCCTATCAGGACGGTAGCGAGAAATAGCAGGAGTGCGAGCACGATGCGGTCGAGCGTGCGCTCGCTGATCCTCATCGCAATGCCGGCAGCGATCCAGGCGCCCGCCAGGGAGCCTGCGAGAAGGTTGAGCATGATGCTTTTGTACTCCCACAGCTGATCAAAAGGGATTTCAGAAGCGCGGAAGAGCAGTGCGAAAAAGACGACGATGAGCGATGTCGCCTTGTTAAGGATAACGGCCTTGAGCGTGTCGAGCCGGAACAGCCCCTTGAGTACAGGCAGCCGGAATTCCGCGCCGCCCAGCCCGATCAGCCCCGCCAGTGTCGCGACAGCGCCCCCGGCGGCGAATCCCTGGAGGAGACGTTTCATACTGCGCTACATCTTTCGTACGGTTGGATTGACATCAATGCCCTTGGTATATTTGCAGGTATTGTAGCAGACGCTTATCAAAATACCCATTGAATTGCACCTATTTAAACGCAAAAGATTTAATTGTCTGTGAAAAACTTGATGCCGCCATACGGGAGGAGGCTTTTATTCCAGCAGTCCCCACGCGATCGCCTGCTCCCGGTTTTCAAAAACCGCCATGGCCGTGCGCATGCGTCTGAAACCGAGCTTTTCGTAAAACGCCTCCTTCCCCGGATTGGCGTAGAGAATGATCTTTTTATGTCCGCGGGCGCGTTCGACGAGCGCGGAGACAATGCCTTTGCCAAGCCCCTGGCCCTGGTAGGCCGGCAGCACGGCGACATCGCAGATATAGGCGCAGTCAACGCCGTCGGCAAGTGCCCGTCCCGAGGCGACCAGAGTAGCTCCGTCGAAGACGAAACAGACGAACATGCTGTTGCTGAAGACCGTCCGAAGCGCCTCCGGGGGCTTGTCTCCCAGCGGGGCAACCCTGTAGAGATCGGAAAGCTGCTCCCAGTCAATGCCGTCGCAGGTATCGTGCCATGCAAGCTGCATAGTGTCTCCTAGTCCACAAAGGTGACGACGTCGTCGAATGCGCGGCGATGGCGATGCTCGGGACGGGAGGTGCCGTACCCCATCGGGAGCACCATCGAGACGCCAAAGGTCGCTGTATCGACCCGCAGCAGGGACATCACCGCTTCCGCGTCGAAGCCTCCGAGGGGACAGGAGTCGATGCCCAGCGCCGCCGCGGCGTTCATCAGGTTCATCGCCGCGAGATAGCACTGTTTGTCAGCATAATCGCCGAGCTGCCCGGGGCTCAGTGCGTCGGTATAGCCCGCATAAAAACCCTTGAGGACGTTTTCATAGAGGTCGTCCCCGTCGCGGCGCAGCAGGGGTTCGACATAACCGTCCTCGATGCGGAGCGTTTTTCTGGCGAGAATGACGATCACCGCCGAGGCCGTCCCCACCTGTTCCTGGCCGTAACAGCAGCTCTGAAGCTGCCGTTTCAGCGGGTCAGAGGTGACGACCAGGAACTGCCACGGTTCGATGCCGAAGGAGGAGGGGCTGAGACGCCCGGCCTCGAGAATGTAGTCCAGCTCATCAGCGGCGATCGTTTTATGCTCGCGAAACTGTCGGGCGGCATGCCGGAATTGCAGAATGTCCAGGTAGTGTGCTTTTATATGCATAGATTATCCTTCATAGGTGATGAGTGCGACGCCGGAGAGCATGATCGCGAGTCCGGCGAGCTTTTTGTACGTAATGGCCTCCATGGGCAGACCGAACCAGCCGAACGCGCCGGCGATCATGACGAAAACCATCTGGCCGCTCAAGCCGAAGGTGAACATCTTTGAGATGCCGATCTTCGGAATAATGTAGTAATACAGGGCGATGCCGATAACGCTGAAAAATCCCCCGGCAACCCAGAGGTAAAGGGGCACGCTGCCGCCTCCTTTCGGAAGCGACAGTTGCGCCGGATTGCCCATGAGGTAGAGCAGCGCAAAGAGCGTGCTGACCGTGTAGGCAATCAGCGTTGCGAGAAACGGGTTTTTCAGCATGACGCCCAGCTGCGCATTGAAACCGCCTTGCACCGCCAGGGCAATCCCGGCTGCGAATGCAGTGAGGTAGAGTGTCATCGCATACATCGGCGTACCGCGTCATGCGTGCGCGTCCATCTGCTGTGTACCGCGTTCATGATTTTCCTTCAGCGTTATTCTATGGAAACATGTTCCATATGCGGCAATGATAATAAAAAGCCCCCCTATGTGTCATTTACATATGTTGATGTGCCGTCGATTAAGAAGCGTTTATTTGAGGTTTTTGCGTATGCGGCTCAGCTGGGTCGGCGTGATGCCGAGGTGCGCGGCGATATGGTGCTGGCTGACACGCTTTTCGATCCCGGGGTGCTTTTTGAGAAAGGCGAGATACCGTGAGCGCGCATCTTCGAGCACAAGGGCGATCTCGACGCGCTCTTTCTCGATGACCCACTTCTGTTCAAGGTAGGCGATGTAGAACGCTTTGACGTCGTCATACTTGTCGATGAGGCGGCGGTAGTCTCGGTAGGCGATCTCGATGACGGAGGTCTCCTCCAACGCCTCGATACAGAACTCCGAAGGGGAGCCGAGCAGCATGGAGGCCTTTGAACCGGCAAAATCATGTTCCAAAAAGAGGTTTTTGTTGTACATATGTCCCTCTTCGTCCAGAAAATAGGTGCGCAGGAGCCCTTTGCAGATAAAGTAGAGTCTCGTCGCCGTATCGCCGAAACGCAGCAGGGTTTCTCCTTTTTGATAGGTCTGGAAGGTGATGTGCGTCTCGAACGCTTCCCATGAACGTTCGGAAATGGGAGCGTAGGCGTCCATGACGTGTTTTAAAGAGGCGAGGCATTCGTTGTCGATCATTTTCTTCTCTTGTGAAAAGCTGCAGCGCTGTTTTGATGTGTTTGACTGATCATTCGGCGTCATTCCAATCGGCAAAGGAAGTTATTTGTCTTCGGTCGCCTTGAAATGCGTCAGCAGGTGCCTGGCATCGCAGAAAGGCTTGTTGTGTGATGCCCCGCAGCGGCAAAGCGTGACGCGGTTCCTGATCTCATAAGGGGTGCCGTCCGCCGAGATGACGGGGATGCCGCCGCGAACCCAAATGGGGCCGCTGCAGTGCTTTTGCGGGTCCTCGATAAGCACGATGGAGTGTTCAAACTTTGGTTCGATCGCCTCCCCGGTCTTTTTGTCCCAGGCCACGAGCCGTCCGGCCGGGCAGTCCCACACCTCCTGGAGGAGCACCGGGCGGATTTCAGGATCGTCCGAAAGTTTTACCATGTTCCATACCCCGCCGTGCGGGTCGCAGAAGCGGGCGAGGGCACAGTAGCATTTGGCATCGGTCAGGTAGATGTCGGGGCCGTCGTAGGTCTTTGAAAGTTCCACGATGGGGAGACGTTCAGCCGTTTCGGTGCCGTCAAAACCGCACTTCGCGTGACTGCCGTCGCAGAACGGGTGCTTTTTGGACTGCCCGCAGCGGCAGAGGCTGTAAACGGCCTGGAGCGGATACTGCTTTCCCTCGATCCACTTGACCGCTTCGCCCTCATCGTTGACGCCAATGGTCTGTACGGAGAGGGGAATACTGCCCCTGACGATGAGGGGGCCGTTTTTGACGATGGTAATGCTTTGTGCTGTTTCAGTCATAGTGTGCCTTCTTTGGCTACTTTAGCATATTTTAGAACGTCACGGTACATATCGTGCAGAATCTAACAGCCGATTTCTCTGATGGCGATAAGGTTTCATTATAAAATTATGGGACCGATGTCGAATGCTCTATGATACAATCGTACTGCATAGATTCTTGTTATCAAGGAGAACAACGACATGGCGGCTGTCTCTGAAGAACTGTCGAATTTTATCCGGGAGGCTCTGCAGCAGGGTCTCGGGCGCCCGGAGATCGAAAAGGTCCTGCTCGAAGCCGGATGGATGAAAGAGGAGGTCGCGCACGGACTCGGGAAATACGCCGACGTCGATTTTCCGATCCCGGTGCCGAAACCAAAACCCTATCTCTCGGCGATGGAAGCTTTCCTCTACCTGCTGCTCTTTGCCGCACTCTATATGAGCGCATACAACCTGGGAAGCCTGCTCTTCAATATCATTGCCCTGTTGCTTCCCGATCCGGCACTGACAGACAGGGGGGATATGGAGGCATGGATAGAACGCGGCATCCGCTGGGACATCTCCATGCTGCTCATCGCCTTTCCGCTCTATCTCTATATGAGCTACCTGATCAGCCGATCCTACCGGCGGGATCCTCTCGGACGGGCGTCAAAGATACGCAAGTGGCTGACCTACGTGACGCTGTTCATCGTTTCCGGGTTTATCGTCGGCGACCTGGCCGTTTTGATCTTCAACCTTCTGGGCGGGGAAATGACGCTGCGTTTCTTCCTGAAATTCCTGGTCGTCGGCATTATCGCCGGGACGATCTTCGGCTACTACCTGTGGGACCTCCGTAAAGAGGAGAAAGAGCAATGAGACGCGGCGAAGCGGCGGGGAGGCTCATCTTACTCCTCGCGGTGACCGCCGTTATCGCCGCCATCGTCGGAGGGATGATGCTGATCGATTCCCCCGCCAAAGAGCGGGCGAAGAAGCTCGATAAAAGGCGTGTCTCTGATCTGGCGGAGATCGCCCTGACGATCGACCGCTACTGGGAGCGCTACCACAAACTTCCGGCCGACATGAATACCCTGCAAGAAGGGGTCGTGAGCGAGATAGAGATCGCCGACCCTAAGACATTGAAGAGCTATGGTTATCACATCACCGCTTCGTCCGCCTATGAACTGTGCGCCGAATTCGATACAAAACAGAGCAAAGAGAGCTGGATGTATCGGGCAGGAAGAGAGCGTGACTGGTCCCACAATGCGGGGGAGTACTGTTTCAGACTGACACCCTATGAAAAGTAGGAAGATGAATGCGTGAAGCGGCTTCAGGAGCGGCCGTTTGGATCTTTCGGATGCTTTCGAGTGTGCTGGGATGTCTGCGTTACAAAGCAAAAATGCATCTAAGGGGTTAGTGCTACAGTGCGTGAATCATGTGGTGGCGAAGCTTCGGGGGGATCGGGTCTCCAATGTAAGACGAGTCAATTGTACTAACGGCAGGCGCGTCAGCTCTCCTCTTCTCCAACTTCTTCGGACTGTGTTGTCACCATTGCTCTCGTATGATCCCCGTAGACCGGTTTTTCGTTGCGGAGCAGATCGGTGACAATGGCGAAACTTTCTGCGTTGACAGCGTCTGTACGTTTGCGTTCTCCATCAAAATAGGTGAACCAAAAATATCCCGTGTTGGTACTTGAGTCCCACCAAGCCTGGTACTTGTTGATCAGTTTGATTGCCATTTCTCTCTCCTTGCTACCGACTGTTCGTATCGCGATATCCGATGCCCCAAAACTTCCATGACCATTATATCTTTGAAAACAAATATATAAAAACAGTAAAAAGTATTTTATTGAATATATATGTTGGCGTAGTATCGTGTCTGGAGCAAGAAATATGTATGGCAAGTCAAAAGAGTATAAATTACTATTTAATAATAAAAAATATATAATCGTAAATATTAGTAAAAATTGGAGGGTATAGAATGACGATCAGGCAGGTAATTGGGGCTTTGTTGCTCGCTTTGGCTTTCAGCGGGTGTACGGCTGTTCAAAATCATGAAGTTGCAAAATTGGAAACGTTCTCCGATGTGTCACACTATGAGCATAAGCCTTCGGCTTATATCAATATTCATGGTTTCCATGGAGATCCGGAGAGCGGAAGTGCATCCGAAATAACCCAGGCAACAGATGAATTAAAGCCTGTCGTACAAAGAATCATCGATGAGTCAAAGCTCTTTAGTTCCTATACCTTTGATGCATCTAAACAACAAGACGTTGACTATACGATTACGCTTAATCTCTACAATCATGGCAATGAAATGTTGGCGATGTTGTCCGGTTTCATCACGGGGTTCAGCTTCTTTATTATTCCCGGAGGCGGTACAGATAACTATACGCTGCAGCTCAAAGCTGTTGCGACTGCCGATAACACTGAAACGACGGTACAGAACAGAGACTCCGTCACGACATGGGTCGGAATATGGTTTATTCCGATGATGGGCAATGGCATCCGTGAGGCGACAGATGAAACCTTGGAAAATCAGCTCCGGGATGCTTTGCAGAAGCTTTTCGAAAGCGGCGCATTGGAATATTCGCAGCTGGAAGGCTTTTCGCAGCCATCCCTTGATCAGGGGATTGTGGAAAGTAATACGTATTTAGGAGGATGAGCGGCGCGCTTTACAGCGCCTTGCTCATAATGCGGTTCATCCGCGCGATGAAACCGGCAGTGTCGTCGAGTTCGGCACCCTCGAAGAGCTTCGCCTGATCGAGCAGGACGAAGGCGGCGTCGTTGACGAGATTGACGTCTGACGTGCCGTTGAGTTTTTCGAGCAGCTCGTGTTTCGGGTTGATCTGGAGGATCGGCTTGATCTCCGGGATCTCCATGCCCATGCCGCCGCCGAACTGTTTCATCATCTGTGTCATCTGGTAGTTCGGGTCCTCTTTGTCGATCTTGAGGCAGACCGGTGAGTCGGTGAGCTCCGTGGTGACTTCGACCTTCGAGACCTTGTCACCAAGAGCCTCGCTCATGGCATTGACGAGGCTTTCAAAGGCTTTTGCGGTCTCTTCGTCCGCTTTTTTCTCCTCTTCGCTCTCCTCGAACTGGGCATCGGAAACGTTGACGAACTTGTACTCTTTGTACTCCGTGACCATCGGGAAGACGATGGTGTCGATCTCGTCGTTGAGGATGAGAACGTCGATCCCTTTTGCCTTGAAGCGCTCGAGCTGCGGTGAATTCTTGAGCATCTGGAGGCTCATTTTGCCGCTGATGTAGTAGATCTCCTTTTTCGTCTCGTCGACCTTGGTCACGAAGGATTCGATATCCGTCTGCTCGTCGCTGTTGAGGGTGTTGAACTTCAGCAGTTCCAGGATCTTCTCGCGGTTGCCGAAGTCGCTGTAAAGCCCCTCTTTGATGACGTTGCCGAATTCATTGTAGAAGGCGTCGAACTTCTCGGCATCTTTCTTCTTGAGCTTGGCAAGCTCGCTGAGCACCTTCTTGACCGAGGCGTTCTGGATCTTGTTCATGACCGGGTTGGACTGCAGGATCTCGCGGCTGACGTTGAGCGGGAGGTCCTTAGAGTCGATGACACCGCGCAGGAAGCGCAGGTAGGTCGGCATCAGCTCTTTGTCGTCGTCGGTGATAAAGACGCGGTTGATGTAGAGCTTCACACCCGGCTGGTAGTCGACGCGGTAGAGGTCCATCGGCGCCTTGGACGGGATGTAGAAGAGGGTCGTGTACTCGATCGCACCTTCGGCTTTGTGGTGCAGCCAGGTGATCGGTTCGCCCGAGTCGTGTGACAGGGAGCTGTAAAACTCTTTGTACTCGTCGTCGCTGATGTCGGATTTGGAGAGCGTCCAGAGCGCTGAGGCCTTGTTGATCTGCTCGTTCTTGATCTCCGTGCTGGACGGTTTCGTTTCGTTGCCTTCGTCGTCACGCTCGGCCGGGATGAAATTTTCCTTGTCCATGAAGATCGGGAAAGGGATGTGGTTGGAGTACTTCTTGATGATGTTCTCGATACGGTAGGTCTCGAGAAACTCCTCGTCCTCGTCCTTGAGGAAGAGGGTGATGCTGGTACCGTTACCCTCTTTTTCCGTCGGTTCGATATCGAACTCGCCGTCGCCGGCAGAGATCCATTTGTACGCCTGCTCCTCGCCCGCTTTCTTAGTTACCACCTCGATCTTGTCGGCGACCATGAAGGCCGCGTAGAAGCCGACACCGAACTGGCCGATAAGCTGGCTGTCTTTTTTCGCGTCGCCGGAGAGGTTCTCCAGGAAGGCTTTGGTGCCAGATTTGGCGATGGTACCGAGGTGGGCGACGAGGTCCTCGTCGTTCATCCCGATTCCGGTGTCGTTGACGGTCAGGGTCTTGGCCTCTTTATCAATCGCGATATCGACACGCGGCGTGAAGGCGATCCCTTTATAGGCATCGTCGGTCAGGTGCAGCATGTTGAGCTTGTCGAGGGCGTCGGAGGCGTTGGAGACGAGCTCGCGCAGAAAAATCTCTTTGTTGGAATAGAGCGAGTGGATCATCAGCTGAAGCAGCTGGTTGATTTCGGTCTGGAACTGATGTTTTGCCATTGTAAAAACTCCTCAATAGTTTGTCGAATTTTCAGATGTGATTTTAGCGAAAAAAGATTAATGGTCGCAAGTTATATCAATATAGTTTAGTGCTTATGGCTAAACTAATGACGCGCTTGCCATGGTTCAATCATTAGACGAAAAGTAGGAGCGTCAGTAGGTAATCTTTGAAAGGTAGAGCCCGGCGGCGGGGGCCAGGTCGGTGCTGTGGCGCGTTTTGACGTCGATCTGCTCCTGCAGTTGTGCGAGGCTCATTTCGCCGCTGTTGACCTTCAGGACGGCGTCGGCCATCATCCGGATCTGCGAGCGGAGGTAGCCGTTGGCCTCGAAGTAGAGGATGGTGTAGCCCCTGCGGCGGTAGGCGAAGGCTTTGTAGACGGTACGGACATAGTGTTTCACGTCGGAACCGGTCTTTTTGAAATATTCGAAGTCGTGCTCGCCCTCGAAAAGGCGCATGGCGCTATTGATCCGTTCCAGCTCCAGGGGCGGAGTGAAGGTGACGAGTTCCGCTTCAAAGGGGTTGGAAGGAAGGTCGCTCATGATGTAGCGGTAGACGCGGCGGCGCGCGCTGAAACGGGCATGGAAGTCGTCTGTGGCCCTTTCCAGGCGGCGGATGCCGATGGAGGCAGGGAGTTGATGGGCGAGGGCGCGGCGGAGTTTGGCGAGGTCGCTCCAGTGCGGCGGCAGGTCAATGTGCACGACCTGACGGAAGGCGTGGACGCCGGCGTCGGTGCGGCCCGAAGCGATCGGTTTGGCAGAGATGCCGAGGCGCGTGAGCGCCTGGTGCAGGACACCCATAACGGTGTTGCCCGTCTCCGTCTGGCTTTGGGAGCCGGAGAAGCGGCTGCCGTTATAGCTGAGGGTCAGTTTGATGCGCATGGTTTAAAAGCGTGCCCGGATGCGTCTGCGGTAGATGATGTAGGTGACAAAGAGCCAGCTGAAAAAGACGGCCGGGATCGTGTAAAAGCCCAACGCTTTTTGCAGGCCCGTCGTTCCGGAGTAGTAAAAGAGCATGGAGGCGAAGAGCCAGAGGTAGACGAACCCTTTTTGGTGCCGTACGTGGGCGATCCCGATGGAGAGGGCCGCGAAGAGGCCCGCAACGGGGAAGAGGGAGAGCAGGATGTCGGTGATGAACATCCGGATCTTGTTCTTGCGCCGTTCGGGGTCGAGCCAGAAGTCGATGGGACTGTTATAGGGGCGCAGCTCCGTCTGCATGACGTTGTTGATCATCATCGCCTCGAACTGCATCTGGGTCAGCTTTTCGTCGGTATAGCTGTAGCCCTGGCCGTTGGTCAGCTTCAGGCGGAGAACGCCTTTGTTGTTGAGAACCTCGGCTTTCTCCGCCTGGATAAGGATCTCCTCTTTCTCCTCTTTGTGGAAGAGAACGACGTCGCCGTAGCTGCGGTCTTTGTGGGCCTTGCCGATGTAGAGCAGCCAGTCGCCGAAATTGTGCCCGAACTCGGATGCCTGGAGGTTGAAGTTCGCTTCGCTCTGCTTGTAGCGGACGAAGTTGGTCGAGAGGACCGTCGTATGGGGGAAGAGGACGAAAAAATCGAAGATCAGCAGCAGGCTCAGCAGCGCTGCCGGCTTCATGAGCGTGTAGAGAATGAAGGTTGGTTTAATCCCCAGGGCGAAGACGACGACCATCTCATTGTCGGTCGAAAGGCGGAAAAGCGAGAGGGCCGCAGCGACAAAAAAGGTAATGGGGAGGGTGTAAAAGAGGATTTCGGGGAGGATGAAAAGGTAGAGTTTGAACATCTCCCAGAGGTTGAGCTGGATGACCGCCGTATAGCTGGCGAGCTTGATCAGGAAAATCACCGACGCGATGGAGAAGAGCGGCAGGAAGATCGAGAAAAAGAGCAGGCCGAAGGTGCTCAGGATGTAGCGGCGCAGTTTATGCATAGAAGGCTTCCATCCAGCGCGCGATCGGTGTATCGAAAATGTAGACGATCCAGGTCGCCATCGCCAGGAACGGGATGAACGGCAGCTGCTTGCTCGCGTCGGTCTCGTTGCGCGTCAGCAGCATCGCGGGCAGGGCGAGCAGGGCGGAGAGAAAGACGGCCGCTAGGCCGAGCTGCACTCCCAGCAGCGCCCCCATCGTCGCACCGATCATGATGTCGCCTTCGCCCATCGCCTCGACAACGGCCGGTATGGTGTTGTAGTTCCGGACCCAGGATGCCTGTTTGAGATTGGGGCTCATACGCTTGATCTTGACAAAGAGGTAGTAGGAGACGTAAAAGCGCAGCAGGGCGAATCCTCCGGCGAAAATGAGGGCGTTTTTCAGATTCTCCGCCAGCATCTGCGGCGACCAGACGCTCACGACGGCGAGGGTCAGGGCCAGCAGGTTCAGGCTGTCGGGGACCATCTTGTAGTAAAAGTCGATGACCAGCAGGGCCAGCAGGGTCAGAAAGACCCCTGTGATCCCGATCATGGCCGCGGAGAGGCCGAGCTTGAGGTAAAGCGCGGTGGCGATGGCGGCGCTGAGCAGCTCGATCAGCGGGTACTGGGCGCTGATGGGAACCCCGCAGAAGGCGCAGCGGCCGCGCAGCATGAGCCAGGAGAGGACGGGAACGTTATGCCACGGCTTCAGGTTGGTCCCGCAGTGCGGGCAGTGCGACGCGGGAAAAACGATGCTCTCGCCTCGGGGGATGCGGTAGATGACAACGTTGAGAAAGGAGCCGAAAAGTGCTCCGAACAGGGCAACGAGTGCGAGGGTGGTCCAGAACATCATAATCCTCCGAAACGGCGCTCGACCGATTTGTACTGGTCGATAATGCTTTGCAGCTCAACGGGCGTGAAATCGGGCCAGAGCGTGCGGGTAAAAAAGAGCTCCGCATAGGCCGCCTGCCACAGCAGAAAGTTGGAGAGGCGGTGGTCGCCCCCGGTGCGGATAAGCAGGTCCACGGGTTCGGGGGCGTCAAGCGCGCCGTTGAGCGTCTCTTCGGTGACGTCGACCCCATCGTTTTGAAGCGCTTTAACACTCCTGACGATCTCGTCTTTCGCGCCGTAATTGAGAGCCATAAACTGTGTCAGTCCCGTGCAGTGTGCCGTTTCCGTTTCCGTCGTATGGATCTGTGCCTGCAGGGAGGCTGAAAACCCCGAAAGATCGCCGATCGCCTTGAAACGCACATCGTGTTCAAGGTAGACAGGCAACTCTTTTTTCAGGTACCGGGAGAGCAGCTTCATCAGGAAGCTCACTTCGGCTTTGGGCCGTTTCCAGTTTTCGGTGCTGAAGGCGTAGAGCGTCAGGAACTCGATCTCGTTGTGGTGGGCGGCGAAGGTGATGATGTCCCGGATGGTTTCAACGCCGCGTTCATGCCCTCTGATGCGGGCCAGCTTCTGCTGTTGCGCCCAGCGGCCGTTGCCGTCCATGATGATCGCGACGTGGCGGGGCAGATTGCTCATAACGCTTCCGCCTCGTCAAGCACGCTCAGGGAGAGGGCGAGTTTGCCGCTGCGCGGCAGCACTGTCTCGCCTTTGTTGCTGATAAAGGTGATGGCGTTGTCGTCGCTGCCGAACCCCTGGGAAGTCGAGAGGACGTTGAGGCAGACGGCGTCGACGTTCTTGGATGTCAGCGCCTTTTTGGCGTTCTCAAGCGCGCTGCTTTCATCGAATTCCGCTTTGAAAGCGACGCTCTTGATCCCCTCTTTGTCGACGCTGCCGATCAGGTCGCGGTTTTGGACGAGTTCGGGGGACCAGGCCGCGCCGAGGGCCTCTTTTTTCAGTTTTCCCTGCTGGGGGTGGGCCGGGACATAATCGCTGACGGCGGCAGCCATGAAAAGATAGGGGGTTTTCTGGATCAGGTGAATCGGTTCGTCGGTAATAAGCGAGGGCTTGCTCATCATCCCCTTTTTGGCGACGCGGATGGAGTCGGTGAGGTACTCGGCCATCTCTTCGCTCCCTTCGACGTCGAGGGTGTGCATCCCCTCGGGCAGCCCGTCGTCGAAACGGGTCGCGATCAGGTTGACGTCCGCACCGCGCAGGTAGAGCGCCGTGGCCAGCGCGGAGGCCATCTTTCCGCTGGAGAAGTTGGAGAGGTAGCGGACGTCATCGAGGCGTTCAACGGTCCCGCCGCCAGTGACGATGACGCGGCGGTTGGTCCAGAAATCGTTGCGCAGCAGCAGTCGCGTGCTCTGCCAGAAAAGCTCCAGCGGTTCGGCCATGGCCCCGTCGCCGGTCGTCTGGCAGGCAAGCTCCTTGGTCTGGGTTTTGACGATCTCGTAATTGGCGACGCCGAGCATCTTCAGGTTGGCCTGGGTGATGGGGTGCTTGATCATGTTGGTGTTGGCCGAAGGGGCCAGCAGTTTGACGCCCGGGAAGGCCAGGGCGCACTGCAGCAGGAGGTTGTCCGCGATGGCGTTGGCGAGCTTCGCGATCGTGTTGGCGCTGGCGGGGGCGATGACCATCAGGTCCGCATCCTCGGCGCTCTGGATATGGTTGTGGCGGCTGGCCCACGATTCATTGGCGCTGTGCAGCACTTCGTTGCGGCTGAGGGTCTCGAAGCTGAGCGGCGCCACGAACCGTTTCGCGGCATCGGTCATGACGACTTTGACCTCCGCGCCGGCTTTGACGTAGAGGCGCACGAGTTCCAGCGCTTTGTAGGCGGCGATGGAGCCGCTGACGCCGAGAAGGATCCGTTTGCCGGCGAGGAGGTCGGAGGGGATGATCATGATTCTGCCTTGCCGAAGAACTTGTGGTAGAAGTTTTTGACGATCTTCATCGGGGTGCGGCTGACGACAAGGACGCCCGAGTCGATCTTCGTCCCCGTGACCGTCGTGCCCGCGGCGATCATGACGTCGTCTTCGATCTCGCACGGTGCCACGATCTGCGTGTCGGAACCGACGAAGACGTTCTTGCCTATTTTCGTCTTGTACTTCGACTTGCCGTCGTAGTTGCAGGTGATGGTGCCCGCGCCAATATTGGTGCCTTCGTCTATTTCCGCGTCGCCGAGGTAGCTCAGATGCCCCGCCTTGACGCCGCGAAGGGTCGCCTTTTTCGTTTCGACGAAGTTGCCGATATGCGTGCCGTATAGAGCGCTGCCGGGCCGAAGGTGGGCCATCGGCCCGCAGTCGGAATCGACCATGACCGAATCCTCGACGACGGAGTGTGCCTTGATATGGGAGTTCTCAATGCTGCTCGTTCCCGTGATACGGACGCCGTTCTCAACGACGCACTCCCCTTTGAAAACGACGCTCTCTTCGATGTAGATCGTGTCGGCGAGTTGCATCGTGACCCCGGCTTTCATCCATGCGGTCTTGATGCGGCGCTGCATGATGACGTCGGCGGCTTCGAGGTCGGCCCTGGAGTTGACCCCTTTGAAGTGTCCCTCGTCGATCAGCAGCGGCAGGACCCTGCGGTGTTCGTCCCGGGCCATCTCGATGATATCGGTGAGGTAGTACTCCTCCTGGGCGTTATGGTTGTTCAGGCGGGGGAGGCACTCGGCCAGAACGTCGCGCTTGAAGCAGTAGACCCCGGCATTGACGTGGCTGATAGTGAGCTCTTCGGGCGTGGCGTCCTTCTCCTCGACGATCCGTTCGACCCCGGCGTCGGAGAGGACGACGCGGCCGTAACCGCTGGGGTCTTCCAGGTCGAAAATGGACATGATGATATCGGCATCGGCTTCAAGAAAGCCCTTCAGCGCCTCGGCCGTGACGAGGGGCATGTCGCCGTTGAGTACGAGCACCTTCTCGTTTTTCGGTTTGATCCCCATCAGGGCCCCGCCGGTACCGGGGAACTGTTCGATATCCTGGATGGCGAAGGTGATCTCGTCGAACAGCCCGCCGATGGTCTCGATGACCTCCTCTTTCTGGTGGGCGATGACGATGGTGACGTCATCACTGATCGCCTTGGCGGCTTTGATGCTGTGGTAGAGCATCGGGCGGCCGCTGACAGGGTGCAGAACTTTCGCGGTCTGTGACTTCATCCGGCTCCCTTTGCCGGCGGCGAGAATGATAACGGAAAGAGGGTGTGTGCGCATGAAAAATAACCTGATCAGTTTCGTTTGAATGTAATTTTATCGAAATTATAGAGCAGCAGGGTGCTAATCGTTCCGAGCATCGCCCCGGCGACGACGTCACTGGGGTAGTGGAAGAGGACACCGATGCGGGAAAGCCCTACCATCAGGGCCCCGACAAAGAAGGCCGGGGCGAAACGCGGGACGATCAGCGCCAGGGCCGTCGCGACGGCAAAGGCCGTTGTCGTATGCCCGGAGGGGAAGCCGTGCAGTCCGTAGGCGTTGGGGGCGGCAAACCATTCGAATCCGTAGCGGTTTTCGTCATAGAGCATCCAGGGGCGCGCCTTGCCAAACAGCAGCTTCAGGGGGATAACGGCCAGGCCGCTGGCGGCGACGGCGGCGAAAAAGAAGCGCACCCGGTCCGCCCAGTAGCGGTTACCGGCCCTGTAGCGCAGGTAGAACCAGAGCAGCAGGGCGCCGACGAGCCACCAGGTGATGACGCCGAGTTCGCTGAGCGCGGCGCAGAACGGTTTGAGCCAGGTGTCACGACGCTCGTAGGCCCACTGCGAGGCCGCGATGTCAAGCGGACCGTAAAAGAGGATGATCAGGGCGGTCCCGACACCAAAAAGGACGTAGATGAGCGTTTTGGGGTTCATTGGGTTCCTTTGAAATTACGGCACCAGGTGAGGGTGACGGTGTTGACCTTGCGGCCGTTCAGATCAAGATTGAAGGTCTCCGCCTGCTCGGTGGATGCGCACTGCATGGCGGGGGTGATCCCTTTTTTGAAATCATGGGTCGTGATAAAGAGCAGATCTTTGCCCTCGGGCGCATTGGGCTGCCAGAGGTCAAACTGGTCGTAGCGGTTGTCGACGAGGTAGGTGTCGATGCCGTAGGGACGGCCGTAGTAAAGCGCGCGCGATGCAAGCGACCAGTTGGTGACGGCCGCCGCCTGGCGTGCGGGGTCCGTGATCTGCCCGGCAGCATGGCGCATAATAGTGTCCCATCCGTAAAGATCGCGGTGCAGGGACTTGTAGTCGGGCAGGGGGATGAAGGGCGAACGCAGCTCGGCGTAGAGTACGAGCACGAGGAGGCCGGAGAGTGCGACGGCACCTTTTGCATAGCGCCGCCACCCTACGTTCTGCTGCAGCAGCATGACGGTTCCGATGGGGACAAAGAGCATGTAAAAAAGCGCCGTCCAGTGGGGAAGTGCGCGGGCGAAAAAGCTGTTGTAGGTAAAAAAAGCCATCACGGTGAGGCCGACGATGCCCGAGAGGAAAAGTGGCGCGTTCTGGGGCGTCTTCAAGGCGCGGTAGAGGCCATAGAACGCTAGCGGGAAGAGTAACGGGCTGTAGGCGCCGAACTGCGCACCCAGCGATTGGGCAAAGGCGGTGAAACTGATCCCGCCCGAACCGGCGACGTGCGCGCTTTGGTAAGCGAAACTGATCCAGCCGTTTTGCATATTCCATAGCAGCACCGGGCTGACGACTGCCGCGGCGATCAGCACCGCTGCGAGGAACTTCGGCGTCAGGAAAAGGTCCCAGCGGCGGCGGACGGCAAGATAGAGGATCAGCGCGGGGGCGAATAGGACGGCCGTGTATTTCGATAGCCCGGCAAGCCCCAGCAGCACCCCCAGCAGAAGCCAGTCACCCGTGCGGTTCTCCGTTTCGATCCGCATGACGGTGGCCATGATGGGGATCAGGAACAAAAAGAGCAGGGTGTCGGGCATCAGCATCATGAAAAGCGCATTGAAAAGGAACGATGCGTTGAGGGCCGCGGCTCCCCAGAGTGCGAGGCGCTCCGAGGCGAAGATGCGCAGGAGCCAGAAATAGACGAGCGCCGTCGCGGCGGCGCCGATCAGGACCGCCGGTACTCTTGCGACGAATTCGTTGACGCCCATCAGCGCGGTAAAGAGCCACTCCGTCCACCCCACCAGCGGCGGATGGTCAAAATAGCTCAGGGCCGGGTAGAGGCCGTAGAGGACGTAGTGCGCCTCGTCGACGCCGAGGCCGAAACGGCCGATCACGGCCAGGCGCAGGAGGGTGAGGAGGGCAATGAGAGCCCAGAGGGGCTTATGCGCGCTGAAAAGATGCACCAGGACCGTCCGGATCAGGCGAGGGCGTCCAGTTTCGGCTTGAGCGTCTCAAAGACCCATTCGGGGGTGATCACTTTGATGCACTGGTTATCCGTACAGGGGGTCTTGCGGTGGTTGGCGGCGCTAACGCAGGGGCTGCAGGCCATGCCGGCAAAAATCGGGGTCGTCGGTCCGAGGGAGCCGTAGAGCGCCGGGGTCTCCGGGCCGAAGATGACGAAGGTGTGCATGTCGGTAATGGAGGCGAAGTGGGCCGGGCCGGAATCGTTGGTCAGCATAAAGGCGCAGACGCTGTAGAGGTGCGGCAGCTGCAGGAACTTGACGCCGCCGGCGAAATTGATACAGCGCGTATCATTGACGCAATCCGCGAGGGCCTGCGCACCGTCATGTTCGGAAGGGGCGCCGGTCAGCAGGACGATCGCCTTGTCGTTGTAGGCGAGGACCTTCTTGATGACCTCGCAGTAGTTTTCCCGGTCCCAGCGGCGCTGCGGCAGCAGGTCGGAGGCGTTGGAGTTGACGAGAATGACGGGATTCAGGTCCGGGTCGAAACCGGTATAGTTTTCGGCGATGATCTCCAGAACTTCGCGCTTCTGCGTCTCCGTTACCTCCGTTTTCGTGATGGCGATCTCGCTGTCGTCGATGATACGCTTGGTGAAGGGGAGTTGCTGTTCGCTGCTCATGAGCGCGTCGACGAGGGCGACGAAGTTCTTGGCGATGTGCTGGTGCGGGTTGTAGGCGACCTTGTGGGTCAGGAAATCGCCGCGGTAAAGCCCCTCGTTGTGGAAGCTGTGGAAGCCGACACGGTTCGTCGCCCCGGAAAAACCGGTCATCAGTGCGGTAAAGCGGGAGAAGAGTTCGAGGTCGATCACGGAGTCAATCTGCTTCTCGCGGCACCATTTGAAGAAGCGGAGCGTCGAGAGCGCCAGCGGGACCATGCCGCCTTCGTCGATGGTGAAGATGTTCTCCTCTTTGACGGTGTTCAGCAGCTGCAGGGAGACCTTGTTCTTGCTGAAGATGACGAAGTAGAGTTCGCCGTCGATCTGCGAGCGGAGTTTGCGCATCGCCGGGTCGACGAGGATGGCGCTGCCCATCTCCGAGAGTTCTACGAGCAGGACGTTCCGGGGTTTCTGGTAGGGGGTGGAGCGAAACAGGCCCGCCGTTTTCGTCAGCAATGTCCCCAGAAAGGTGAGAGGGATGCCCGCATAGCGGTCGATGGCACGCATCGTATCGACATTCATGCATTTTCCTTTAGTGAAGTGGTGTGTTTGGCACGGTTCCAGAACCACGCCCCCGGCAGGGCCGTGAGAATGAGCAGGATACCGTAGAGGATGGAGATGGCGAGGATCTTCGCCTTTGCGAGCCCTACGAGCATCAATATCCCGACCATGGCGCCTTCGCGGACCCCCCAGCCGGCCAGGGAGATCGGCACGATGGTAAGGAGGAAGACCGGCGGCACGGCGACGAGGAAGATCCCGAGGCCCGTCCAGACGTCGACGCTGAGGGCCAGGAAATAGATCGCGATAACCGTAAAGAGGTGGACGACGACCGAGATACCGATGTGTCTGATCAGCAGCATCCTGGAGTGGTAGAGCCGTGCCATCCGCAGGCCCAGCCGGTGGAAGAGGTCGAGCCCCTTGAGGTTCGCGAGAAAGGTGAACTTGTCGAGGTTGAGCATCAAAACGAAGCCCGCAATCCCGCCGAGGGTGATCAGGTTGATCAGGTTGAAGAGCCACTGCGGGAAAGTACCGTAAAAGAGCAGGTTGGAGACGAGGTTCAGCACGAGCAGCCCGACGAGCCCGACGACCCGGTCGACGAAGATGCCGTAGAAGGCGTCCTTTTTCTCATACCCCTTCTGGACGAGGTCGATCATCCGGGTCGCGTCGCCGCCGATGCTGCCGGGCAGCACCTGGTTGAAGAAGGTCCCTTTGAAGTAGCTCTGTACATAAAAAGAGACCCTTTCTTTGAAGCCGAGCTCTTTCATGATGAGCCGCCAGCGGTAGGCGGCGAGGAAGGTGCTCGCCATTTGGGCGGCAAAGGCGATCAGAATGTAGCCGCCGTGGGACTTGGCGAGGATCGCGATGAGCTGACCGACGTCGATGAAGGTGAGCAGAAAGTAGAAAATGGCGACGGTAACGACGAACTTTATGGCGGTTTTGAGGTGTTCCATCGACATCCTTTTCAAAAGTGCGCTAATTTTAGCCAAAGAAGCGTAAAGGCCCGTTTAGCGGCTGCCCGAAACCCGGTAGAGGTAGTAGGTCTTGGTGCGCTTTAGGCCCCGCTGGACAGTGAGGGTATCGAGCAGCGCGACGTTCTCAAAGCGTTCCGCGAGGACCGCCGTTTTGTCCTCTGGGGCGAGATAGAGCCCTTCGCGGTAGGGGGCGCCGTCGTCCCACATGTCGTATTGGCTGTAGCGTGTCGGCGTCGGGATACGCACGGGGGCATGGTCGGGAGTGTAGTAGCTGACCAGGGCCGCGAGGGCCAGGTGGTTGGCGTAGAGGGCATCGTCCGCTTGGCGGTGGCGTTCGAGCATGGCGACGGCCTCTTGATTGCCGTACATCCTGTCCTGCACGACCGGCAGCCAGAAGAGCAGCCCCGCGCGGGCAACGAGGCTGAGGGTGAGGGCGACGGCGAGGCCGGCATAGAAGGTGCGCTTCATATGACGCACCGAGAGGATGTAGGCGGTCAGCACCGTCGCGCTGATATAGGCGGGGGCGGTGTAGTTCAGCTCGATATGCGTGTGCAGCGACTTATAGAGGAAAAAGAGCAGCGGGGTCACGGTCATCAGGGCGAAAAAGAAGAGCACGTCGTTTTTGGCGAAGAGCTTCTCCCGGCCCAGGAAGTAAAAGAGCACGCCGGCAAAGACCGGGGTGAACACGGCGAACTGCGACCCGATCAGCTCCATCGCCCAGTTCCACATAATACGCTTTTTCTCGCCGCCGTGGTGGAGCTGGAAGAGGAAGCTGATCCAGTCATGGGCGTAGTTCCACCAGAGCATCGGCGCGACAACGAGGAGAGCGATGCCGACGGCCATCCAGGTCCGCCATGCGACAAAGAGATCCCGGCGGCGCAGCAGCATGAAGAGCAGCAGGCCCATCAGGTAGAGAACGGAGGTGTATTTGCTCAGCATCATCGCCCCGATGTAGAGTCCCGTCAACACAAAGTCAGATGTTCGCCCCCGGGTAATGATTCGGTAGGTCGACCAGAGCGCCAGGGACCAGAAGAGGATCAGCGGCGAATCGGTCGTCATGATCGTATAGCCCGCATGCACAAGGACGACGGAGGTGAAGATGAGGACTCCCCAGAGTCCGGTCCTTGCATCGCGTAGCTCCTCGAGCAGCCGGAAGATGACCCACCCGGCGACGCTCATCGCCAGGACGTTGCCCAGCCGTACGCCCCATTCGGCTTCGCTGATAAGATCGGTGAGGGCGATGAGGAAGGCGATCATCGGGGGGTGGTCGTAGTAGCCTGCCTGCAGGTGGTGACTCCAGAGCCAGTAGTAGGCCTCGTCGCCGTGCAGCGGCACAAAGGCGTTGTAAACGGTGGCAAAAAGGCCCGAGAGAAGCAGGATGAGCAGGGCGGCTTGGCGATAGGTTCGGATCATGGGCGACTTTTTGGGTGCCATTATACTCTATGGGGGTGAAACGGCTATAATGCGCAGTATGAATAAGAAGATACTCTGCATTCCGGCGGCCGCGTGGGGAGCGATGGCCGTCACCGCACTGCTGCTTTACCTTTTCCCGCAGATCGACATTGCCGTCAGCAGCCTGTTCTATACCCCCGGAGAGGGGTTCGCGCAGGGGGGCACCCTCTGGGAACGCTTCGTCTACCAGTCCGTGGGGGTGGTCCTCGCGATGGTCTATGTCGCGGCACTGCTGCTGTGGCTCTATAACCGCATCAGCGGGCGGGTGCTGCTGGCTTTGAGCGGAAAGAAGCTTCTTTATATTCTGCTGGTAGCGGCATTGGGAAGCGGTATCTTCGTCAATCTGGTGCTCAAGCAGAACTGGGGGCGTCCCCGCCCGGATCAGACGAGCCTTTTCGGCAGCGACCGCCATTTTACGCCCGCTTTCGTCATGAGCGACCAGCGGGGCAAATCCTTCAGCAGCGGCCACACCTCCGGGGCATTTGCCCTGCTGGCACTGATCTTCCTGGCGCGGCGGCACCGCAAAACGGTCGCGCTCGCGGTCATCGCCTACGGGTCTCTCGTTTCCCTGGCGCGCATCGCGGCGGGCGGCCACTTTTTCAGCGACGTTCTCGTTTCGATTATGATCATGTATATCGTCTCAGGGGTGCTCTACGCGCGCTTCTTCGGTTGCAACACCCTCTCCGGCGGACGGGAATAGGGCTTTTTCGGCGGCCTGCTGAGCACACTTCGGTTGCAGCCGGGTAACAGGCGAAGTTCCCTTCCGCCGATATAATGCGGCCATGATCAAAGTGCTCGCAACTATCCCTCTGTGGGAATGGGTGGCCATGGCCGTCCTCTCTTTGCTTTTTTTTCTTTTCCCTCAGATCGATCTCGCGGTCGCAGCGCTCTTTTATGCAGGGCCCGACGGCTTTCCCGCCGCGAAAACCCTCGCCGAACAGGTTATCTACTACTCCGTGCCTTACGGCCTGATGGCGCTCTACATCGGTGCCGTGCTTCTCTGGCTCTTCAATACCGCATTTGGGCGCAGCGTCTGGCGTTTCACAGGCCGGAAACTGCTCTATGTGCTGCTGGTGCTCGGCATCGGCTCCGGACTCATCGTCAACGCCCTTTTCAAGGAACACTGGGGACGGGCCCGCCCGGCGGAAACAATGGAGTTCGGGGGCAAGAAAGAGTTTTCTCCCGCCTTTGTTCCCGTTGCCGGACAGGTGGGCAACTCCTTTAGCTGCGGGCACGCGTCGGGGGCTTTCGCCCTGCTGGCCTTCGCAAAACTCTCCCGGCGCCGACGGCTCTGGAACACTATTGTCCTCGGCTACGGTCTCATCGTCGGTATGGCCCGCATGGCGGCGGGCGGCCACTTCCTCAGCGACGTGGCGGTCTCGTTTTTCATTATGTACACGGTGACGGAGTTGCTCTACGCCGTGCTGTTTCCCCCGAAGGAGTCCCCATGAAACGCCCGATACTCTCTCTGTTTGTTCTATTCGTTGCCGCCGCCGGCGGGCTGTATACCTGGTACGTCTACGGGCACTACCGTTTTGAGACGATCGACCCGGAGCGCGTCTACAAATCGGCGCTGATTGCCCCCGATCGGCTGGAGGATTTTCTGATCCCGCACCATATCAAAACCGTCGTCGACCTGCTCGATCCGGGCATACAGGATGCCCTCAACCCTGCGCAGCAGAAGGAGATCGATGCAGAAGCCGCGGCGATCGCGCGGATCAACGAGACCTACGGTACGCAGATCCGCCATGTCAACATCCCCTCCCGGCAGGTGCCGACAAAGGAGACGCTGACGCAGTTCTTCAAGGTGCTCGACGACAACGCCTCCTACCCGGTACTGATCCACTGCTACCACGGCATGGGACGGGCGGTGATCTACAGCGCGCTCTACCGGATAGAGTACCTGAAGTGGCAGAATGAAAAGGCCCGGGAGTGGACGCGTCCGCTGCCGATTATGGTAGAATCCCGTCTTTATCACAGCAGTTTTGCCCGGGGACACTCCAAAGGGGATTTCCTGATCCATTATATGCCCAGACGCAAGGGGGAGGCAAGCACGCTGCATCACTTGGAGGGGTAGGCATGGAGTGTAGGCATTTCGGCCGTTGCGGCAGCTGCCGCTGGTATGAAGAGGGTTACGAAGGGCAGTTGACCAAGAAAGCGGAAGAGATCAAAGCCATGTTCGCGCCGCTGTATTCGGGGGCGTTCGATATTGCACGCTCTGCTGCGGAGGGGTACCGTGCCCGTGCCGAGTTCAAGGTGTGGCACGTCGGTGATACCATGCACTTTGCCATGAACTCCATCGACCGCGACGGCGTCGTGCTTCTTGAAGAGTGCCCGATGGTCACCACACCTATCCAGGCCCTGATGTGGCCGCTGCTCGATGCGCTCAACGCCGTGCCGGAAATGGGGCGTAAACTCTTCGGGATGGATTTCCTGGCCGGCCGCGACGGGGACATTGCCGTTTCCATGCTCTATCACCGTAAACTCGACGATACGTGGAAGGCGCAGGCGGCGGAGATGGCCGCGCGGTTCGGCATCAGCATCATCGGGCGCAGCCGGAAGCAGAAAGAGGTGATCGGATGCGACCATGTCATCGAATCCGTCGACGTCGCTGAAAGGACCTACCGTTTCAAGCAGATCGAGAACAGCTTTACCCAGCCCAACCCCGGGGTCAATGCCCAGATGATAGGATGGGCCCTGAAGCAGTTCGAGGGGCTTGGCGGCGACCTGCTGGAACTCTACTGCGGGGCGGGGAACTTCACGATCCCGTTTGCGTCGCGCTTTGACCGCGTCCTGGCGACGGAGATCTCCAAGTCCTCCATCCACGCGGCGAAAACGAACATGGAACTCAATGACGTGCATAACATCGATTTTGTCCGCATGAGCGCCGAGGAGTTCGTCCAGGCCCTCGATGGGGTGCGCGAATTCAACCGGATGAAGGGAATAGACCTGCCGAGCTACCGTCTCGATACGATCTTCGTCGACCCGCCGCGCGCAGGGATGGACGAGGCCTCCTGCGATTTCGCCGCCCGGCATGAGCATATCCTCTATATCTCCTGCAACCCCGAGACACTCAAGCGCGACCTGGAGTACCTGACGCGGACGCACAGTATCGAAGCGATGGCGATGTTCGACCAGTTCCCCTATACGCACCATATGGAAATGGGCGTCAGGTTGAAAAAAGCGGCGCAATAGAGGAGAAGGTAAAACACCTTCCGGATAAACCATACTATTTTGGTATGGATACTTGACAATGCCGTGCCGCCGGGAGTAAACTGTGATACTTTTATGATGGAGCCGAAAAGGCCCCGACAAAGGTTATGCTATGGCACAGGCTTGTCCCATTAACTTCACAGCGGCTGACAATACGGTCAGCCGGATCCTCTCGCTTTTGACGACGGGGATCGTTGCACTCTTTTTTCTGACGGGGGCGGTGCCGCTGCTCTTCGCCCTCGGCGCGGACCTGTTGGTGCGCCTCCATGGCAACAAGCAGTTCAGTCCGCTCTATCAGAGCGCTGCGGTTCTCAAGCGGTTGATGCGCCTGCCGGACCAGAAGGTCGACGGCGCGGCCAAGAGCGTGGCCGGCCATTTCGGGCTGCTGTTTATCCTGCTGCTGATCGTCGCCGCGTCCCTTGGCCTGCAGCCGATGCTGGTGGCGGTCGCCTCCATCTACGTCCTCTGCCTGTTGATGGACGTCCTGTTCAATTTCTGCGTCGGCTGCAAAGTCTATTACCTCTATCGTCTGATCGGCGGGGCGGCGTAATGGCGGGGATCTCGTCAAAAGGGGTCTACGCCCTTGCCGCGATGCACGTGCTCTCCCATGCGCCACAGCAGCGTCCGATGCAGATACGCGAGATCGCGGCGATGACATCGATCTCCCATGGCTACCTCGAGCAGATCCTCTCCGGGTTGCGGCGCGCCGGTCTCGTGACGAGCATCCGCGGCGCGGCCGGGGGGTACCAGCTTGCACGGCGGGCGGCGGAGATCACGGTGCTGGAGATCCTGGAGGCCCTTGAAGGCCCCCTGTGCCAGACGGAGGGGAATGTCGGTTCAAGCGTCATCCTCGAGGCATTCTGGGGGAGCATGAATGAAAAAATACGGGCGATGTTCGACATGAAACTCTCCGATATTGATCAGCTCTACCAACCCTACCACTATGCCATTTGATCACAACAACTGCGCTAACACCCATTAATGTTTTCCGTTTAAGCAGAGGTCGACCCTGTTTATATTATGATAGTCTCATTGATTATTAACCGCGCCTGTGTGGCCATCAAGGATGACCGATGCCGTACCTCTTCATCATAGTGACCCTTCTGGTTGTAATCGTCCTGGCTGTCGTGGTTTCGGTCGTTGTGACGCGCCTGCGCAACCGCCACCATTTGGAGAACATGCGCGAAGCGGTCGAGCAGTCCAAATACGCTGAAAAAAAGCCGTTGTCCAAACCCAAGGTAATGAAGGGTGCACAGCCGAATGTCGGCATCAAAGTGCTGCAAAGGGACGAAATCGTCGCAACCCCCGAAGCGGGCACACCTTCCGGTGCCGAAACGGCGGCAGGGGAGCGCGGGGAGTTGCAGCCGCCCGTGGAAGTCCCTTCCAAGGCGGCCGAACCCCCTTTTGTTCCCCGTCCCTATCCGCCCTTTAACAATGCCCGCGCCGTCGAGGAGTTCGGGCTTTCGCAGGAGGAGGCCAACAGCTTCATCGGCGAACTGGTCACTCAGATCGAATCGGAACTTCCGGCGCTAGAGGCCGCTGTTGCCGCGCTGGATATGGTCCAGGTCGAAGAGGCGATCCACAAGCTCAAAGGCTCGACGTCAAATCTCGGGGAAGGGGGGATGACCGACCTGCTGTCCGATTTTAACGACTACGTCAAAAAGGGGAGCGACCGCGATATCCTCGATGAGTACGTGGCAAACCTTCACTATTATCTTGCCGAACTCAAGAAGGTCGTCCCCTCTTAAAACCCTTCCAAGAGCGTCGCCCAGAGGATGTCGATCTCCTCGTCGCTCAGGAAGAGGGCGCTCTGGTGTTTGAGCAGTTCGTCCGCGGCGTGTTTATTGACCGGGGTACGGTGCGCGCAATCGGTATGGGCGTACTGGAAAGCACGGATCATGCAGACGGAGGCTTCGTCGATCGGGTTTTCGCAGAAAAAACAGTGCGTTCGGTCCGGGCTGCGCCCCTCATAGTGCAGCAGGCGGGCATAGGCCTCGACGGCGACGCGCTTGGGGTTCTGCGTGCCCCAGCGCTCCGCGGCGTCTTTGAGCAGGCTGAAATAGAAGCCCCCGGTCTCTTCGGATTCGCGCAGGTGGGGGTAGAAAAGCGAGACGAACGTGTGCCACAACCGTGTCCGCGCCGGATCGAGCAGCCAGGGGAAACCGAGATGCACGACGTCGTAGAGCCGTCCGATCGAGGATTTGAGGGAGTGCTCGATTTCGAAATCGATCATATGCCCTAGGTTGATCGTCCCGTGGCGCGCCCCGTAGAAACGGTAAAGGGTCTCTAAGCGTTCCTGTGTCAAAATGGCTAAAATAAGATCTTCGTCTTTGACCCGTTGAAGTCGAATGATGAACCCTTGCACTCTGCGTTTCTTCCTGTATCATTTATCATCACTAGTGTATAAAAAATCGGCTTTCAAAATAAAGTTTTAAAGCGTTTTGTAGTACAATATTAGCAATCGGCACTTTTCTAAATACGGGAAATGTGCTTAATATATGCTTAAATAAAGGTGAACCGAGTGGAATATTCTGACCTGTTACGTTCTTTTAAAGACAACTGCGGTTTCGGCCTGATTGCCAATATCGACAACCGGGCGTCCCATGAGACGCTCGAACGTGCCATCACGGCACTTGAGCGGATGATGCACCGCGGTGCGATCGCCGCAGACGGAAAAACCGGAGACGGGAGCGGGCTGCTGCTCTCCATGCCGACGGCGTTTATGCGCAAGATCGCGCAAGCCGAGGGTGTGGAGCTCCCGGAGATGTATGCGGTCGCGACCGTATTTACCCGCGTCAAAAAGCACCTCGAAGTGCTCAGCGATACCTGTACGCAAAACGACCTGAAGGTCATCCTCAAGCGTGAGGTCCCGGTCGACGACAACGCGCTCGGTCAGCAGGCGCTGGATACGAAGCCCTACATCTACCACGTCTTCATCGTCCCCAACTCCATCATGGCGACGCAGCGCTTTGACGCGCTGCTCTACCTGAGCCGCAAAGAGACGGAACATGCCCTGGAGCACGACGAGGATTTCTACATCCCCTCCATGTCGTCGCGGGTCATCTCTTTCAAGGGCCTGGTGATGCCGACGCACATCAAGGAGTTCTACAAGGATTTCCAGGACCCCGATTTCAAGATCTCCTTCTCCCTGTTCCACCAGCGCTTCTCCACCAACACGCTGCCCAAATGGCGCCTGGCCCAGCCCTTCCGCGCCGTGGCGCACAACGGCGAGATAAACTCCGTCGAGGCGAACCGTTTCAACGTCCGCGTCAAATCCGAGTCGATCAAGAGCGAGATCTTCACGAAAAAAGAGCTTGAGCGTCTGCTGCCAATCCTGCAGCCGGGTGCATCCGACAGCGCGAGCGCGGACAACTTCTTCGAGTTCCTGATCGCCAACGGCATGGATTTCTTCAAAGCGGCCCGCGCCGTCATCCCTGCGCCGTGGCAGAACGCGCCGCACATGGACCCGGACCTGCGCGCCTTCTACGAGTACCACTCGACCGTCTTCGAAGCGTGGGACGGTCCGGCGGCCTTCTCGCTGACCGACGGCCGCTACATCGGCTGTGTCCTCGACCGTAACGGTCTGCGCCCCTCCAAATACATCGTCACCCACGATGACACCCTCCTTATCACGAGCGAGTACGGGGTCATCGACCTGGATGAAGATAACATCAAAGAGCGCGGCCGCCTGCAGTCGGGCGAGATGATCGGTCTCGACCTCAAATTCGGCAAGGTTCTCAAAAACGCGGAGATCAACGACTACCTCAAGGCGTCACAGCCCTATATGAAGTGGCTTAACGAACATATGGTCTACCTCCAGGAACACGTCGAAGAGCAGTATAGCGGGCACTGCATCCTTGACAAGGACAACCTCGTCCGCCGCCAGCGCTACTTCAACATCACCGAAGAGGTGATCGAGCAGGTTATCGAACCGATGATCCGCGACGGCAAGGAAGCGGTCGGTTCCATGGGAGACGACACCCCGATGGCGGCGTTCAGTTCCAAACAGCGCCACTTCAGCGATTTCTTCAAGCAGAAGTTCGCCCAGGTTACAAACCCGCCGATCGACCCGATCCGCGAGAAGGTGGTCATGAGCCTTAACACCGGTTTCGGCGAGACGCACAACATCCTGGACGAATTGCCGTCGCATGCGCACCGCCTCAAGGCGATCTCGCCGATCGTCACCTACGAGAAACTCGAGGTGCTCAAATCCTACGGCAACGAGAATTCGCCGCGCTTCCAGCCTTTTTACAAGAATGCGACCTTCTCCACGGCCTTCGAAGGGGAGCTGAAGCCGGCCCTCGACGCCCTGGTGAAAACCGTGACCAAGGCGGTCAAGAAAGATGGCATCCGGATCGTCATCCTTGAGGACAGCGGTCTGGATGCCACCCACCGTACCATCCCGATGCTGATGGCGGTCGGACGCCTCAACAGCGCTCTGCTCGACGCCGGTGTACGCCACCTGGTTTCCCTCGTCGCCGTTTCCTCCGAAGTGATCGACTCCCACGGTGCGGCGACGCTGATCGCCTACGGTGCGAGCGCGGTCTTCCCGGAGCTGCTCTTCTCCACTGCCGTCAATATGGTCGAGACGAGCAAGCCGCTGGAGGATATCCCCTGCAGCGAAGCGCTCAAATCCGTGCACGGTGCCCTGAACGCCGGCCTGCTCAAGATCATGTCCAAAATGGGGATCTCCACGATCGCGTCGTACCGCAACTCGGGCCTCTTCGACGTCCTGGGGCTCAGCCGCGAGATCGTTGACGACTGTTTCGGCGATTCGCACTGCCATATCCCGGGGCTGGGCTACGCGGACATCGATGTCCGTCTGAAAAAAGCGCATGAAGAGGCGTATGACGATCTCGGATTCAACAGCATCTTCCCGCTCAAGATCGGGGGCTTCTACAAGTTCTACAACGGCCAGGAGTACCACGACTTCGGTCCGCAGGTCATCCACGCTATCCATGCACTGAGCAAGTCGGGCGATCCGAAGGATTTCGAACGCCTCAAATCGGTCGTCAACAATCGCGGCCAGAAGTTCATCCGCGACTTCTTCGAACTCAAATCCGACCGGGCGCCGATCGATATCAGCGAGGTCGAACCGGCTGAAGCGATCACGAAGCGCTTCAGCTCTGCGGCGATGAGCCTCGGCTCTATCTCGCCCGAGGCGCACCAGTGCATCGCCGAGGCGATGAACACTATCGGCGGTCAGTCCAACTCCGGTGAGGGTGGGGAAGACGCCGCGCGCTTCAAAACCGTGCTCAACTCCAAGATCAAGCAGGTCGCATCGGGCCGCTTCGGCGTCACCCCGGCCTACCTGCGTTCGGCCGAGGAGATCCAGATCAAAGTCGCCCAGGGGGCGAAACCGGGCGAGGGCGGCCAGCTGCCGGGCCACAAGGTTTCGGCGCTTATCGCGCGCCTGCGCCATACCGTGCCGGGCGTCACCCTGATCTCGCCGCCGCCGCACCACGATATCTACTCCATCGAGGACCTGGCGCAGCTCATCTATGACCTCAAGCAGGTTAACCCGGACGCGAAGATCTCCGTCAAGCTCGTCTCCACGGCGGGCGTCGGTACGATCGCCGCGGGGGTCGCGAAGGCCTATGCTGACAAGATCATCATCTCCGGCGGCGACGGCGGTACCGGTGCGGCACCGCTCACCTCCATCAAGTTCGCGGGTAACCCGTGGGAGCTGGGCCTCTCTGAAGCGCACAATGCCCTCAAGGCCAACGACCTGCGCAAGATGGTCCACGTCCAGACCGACGGCGGGCTCAAGACCGGGCTCGACGTCCTCAAGGCGGCGCTGCTCGGTGCGGAAAGCTACGCCTTCGGTACGGGCGTACTCGCCATTGTCGGCTGTAAGATGCTGCGGATCTGTCACGTCAACAAATGTTCCGTCGGGATCGCAACGCAGAACGAAAAGCTGCGCAAAGAGTATTACAAAGGTACCGTCGCGCAGATCGTCAACTACTTCAAACTGCTCGCCGAGGATATCCGCGGCTACATGGCGCAGCTGGGCTACAAAACGCTTGACGAACTGATCGGCCGCAGCGACCTGCTCAAGGTCATCGACGACGAGCTCGCGAAGAAATTCGACTTCGGCAACGTGCTGCACCGCGAACCGGGCGTCGATACCTGCCAGGTCGCGTCCAACGAACCGTTCGACGACAACGCCTTTGAAAAAGAGGTCCTCGAAGAGGTACGCAGCGCGATCAAGCATCCGGAGCACCCGGTCCGCATCACACGGGACATCAGCAACCTCAACCGCAGTTTCGGTGCCCGCGTTTCCGGTGAAGTCGCCCGTTATTACGGCGATGCCGGTCTGGCCGACGGTACGATCGACATCCGCCTCAAAGGGGTGGCGGGACAGGCCTTCGGTGCCTTCCTGATCAACGGGGTCAACCTGAGCCTCGAGGGCGTCGCGAACGACTATATCGGAAAAGGGATGCACGGCGGCAAGATCGTCATCAAGTCGGTGCATGAAGGCGGCAGCTTCAGCGGCGGGGGGAACACCTGTCTGTACGGTGCGACGGGCGGTAAGCTCTATGTCAATGCCGCCGTCGGCGAACGTTTTGCCGTCCGTAACTCCGGTGCGCTCGCCATCGTTGAAGGCACCGGCGACAGCCCGTGTGAATATATGACCGGCGGTATCGTCGTCATTCTGGGCCGTACCGGCGTTAACTTCGGTGCGGGGATGACGGGCGGGATCGCCTTCGTCTTCGACGAGGACCACAACTTCATCGAGAACGTTAACCGCGAACTGGTTGAAGCGGTCCGCATCGATACGGACGACGGCGACGAGGCGCGCCACTATCTGAAGCGCCTGCTCAAAGACTATATTAACGAAACGGGCAGCTCGAAGGGGCGCATGATCCTTGACAATTTCCGTACAGAGATCCGCAACTTCTGGCTTGTCCGTCCTAAAAACCTGACCAAACTTCCGCTCAACCAGGAAAAGGGAGACTAAGAATGAGAGAATTTTTAACGATTGGACGTATCGATCCCGCGAAACGCCTGGTGGTCGACCGTGTCAAAGACTTTAAAGAGATCTACGAAGTATTCAACAAGAACGAGGCGGGGGCGCAGAGCGACCGTTGTGTCCAGTGCGGGGACCCCTACTGTCTGAACAAGTGTCCGCTGCACAACTACATCCCGCAGTGGCTCAAGGCCGTCGCCGAAAACGACCTGGAGTTCGCCTTCAAGCTCTCCAACGAGCCGTCGCCTTTCCCGGAGGTCATGGGGCGGGTCTGCCCGCAGGACCGTCTGTGCGAAGGGGACTGTACCCTCAATGACGGCCACGGCGCCATCACGATCGGTGCGGTCGAGGCGTTCATCAACGAGGAGGGCTTCAAAGCGGGCCTGAAACCGGAGTTCCCGGGGATCACGACGGACAAGAAGGTCGCGATTATCGGTTCCGGCCCGGCGGGCCTCTCTGCCGCCACCTACCTGCTGCGTTCGGGGATCGCCGTCACGATGTACGAGCGTGCCGACCGCGCCGGTGGACTGATGACCTACGGCATCCCGAACTTCAAGCTCGACAAAAAGATCGTCGACCGCCGCGTCAAACTGCTCGAAGAGGCGGGGATGGAACTGGTCCTGGAGTGCGAAGTCGGCAAAGACATCACCTTCGAGGAGATCGTCAACGGCCACGACGCCATCTTTATCGGGATCGGTGCAACGAAGGGCAAGACGGCCCGCATCACCGGTGAAAAGGCGCCGAACGTCTACATGGCGATGGAGTACCTCACCGCAATTCAGAAAAAGAATTTCAAACGCGCCTACGACAAGAAGTTTGAGTTCAAAGACCTCGACGTCGTTGTCATCGGGGGCGGGGATACGGCGATGGACTGTGTCCGTACCGCCAAACGCGAAGGGGCGCGCAGCGTCAAGTGTCTCTACCGCCGTGACGCCTACAATATGCCGGGCAGCCAGAAAGAGTACAAAAACGCGATGGAAGAGGGCGTGGATTTCCAGTTCCAGGCCTCGCCGAAGCAGATCCTCCTCGATGAAAACGGCCGCGCCGTCGGCGTCGAGATGGTCAAAACCGTCCTGGGTGCCAAAGACGAGAGCGGACGCCAGCGGATGGAAGAGGTCAAAGGGAGCGACTTTACGGTCAACGCCGACGTGGTCATCCTCGCCCTCGGTTTCGATCCTTCCGTCCCCTCCTTCCTGGCGGAGAACGGCATCGAGACAAACGCCTGGGGCGGGATCGTCATCGACGACAACCACCAGACCTCCACGTCGGGCATCTATGCCGGCGGTGACTGCTACCGGGGCGCGGACCTTGTTGTCAACGCCGTCTACGACGGCCGCGAAGCGGCGCGCTCCATCGTCAGAAGCCTGCTGAAATAATGGCGCTTTTCAGCGCCGTTTCTCTACCGCTTCCCCTGAGCATTTAGGGGAAGTCTGGGCACTTTTTCGCTACAATTCCCCCAATCAATCAAAACTATTTCCGAACCCCGAAGGATACGTGATGAACCTTTTCAACCTTTTCGGCGGCACGTCCCGACAGCAGCCTACCAAGAGCGAGGCACCGGCACACTGGGTCAAATGCCCCTCATGCAACTCCCTGATGTACTACAAAGAGGTTGAAAACCAGAACTACGTCTGTCCCAAATGCGGTCACCATATGCGTATCAACGTCGACAAGCGCATCGAACTGCTTTCGGACGAGGGGAGCTTTGTCGAGTTCGACGCGAACCTTGCGCCGGTCGACCCGCTGAAGTTCGTGGACAAGAAAAGCTACGTCAAACGCCTTGAAGAGGGGGAAAAGAAGACGGGACGCCGCTCCTCCGTTGTCAGCGGCGAATGTACGATGAACGGCGTGAACGTGCAGCTCTGTGTCTTCGACTTCGCCTTTATGGGGGGATCGCTGGGCTCCGTCGAAGGGGAGAAGATCACCCGTGCCATCCACCGCGCCATCGAGAAAAAGCAGGGTGTCGTCATCATCAGCGCCTCGGGCGGGGCGCGGATGCAGGAGAGTACCTACTCCTTGATGCAGATGAGCAAGACCTCCGCCGCTCTGGCACGCCTGGGCGAACACAAACTCCCCTTCATCTCTGTTCTGACCGACCCGACGATGGGCGGGGTCAGCGCCTCGTTCGCGACCCTCGGCGACATCATCATCGCCGAGCCGGGATCGCTCATCGGTTTCGCCGGCCAGCGCGTTATCAAGCAGACGATCGGTTCGGACCTCCCCGAGGGGTTCCAGCGCTCGGAGTTCCTGCTGGAGCACGGCTCCATCGATATGGTCGTCAACCGTAACGAGCTCAAAGAGACTATCGCGGACCTGATCCGCATGATGCTGCCTGCTTCGGCCGACCATGACGCGCAGTGAAATAGACGCCTTCTTCACCTCCCTCCCGTCCAACGCCCTCTACGCCCTCTGCGACCAGGCGTTGCTCGATTCCCATGCCCTTGACCTGGAACCCTATGTCGAAGCCTGCCGCCAGCTGGACGTCTCGCTGATCCAGTACCGGAACAAAGCTGCGGAGACCGACGTCGTCAAAGCCGCGCTGGAGCGCCTTCGGGGGCTGTGGGACGGGATGCTGATCATCAACGACCGCTGGCAGCTCCATGCACTGTGCGACGGCGTGCATGTGGGCCAGGATGATCTGCTTGGAATCGGTGCAGATGCCGCCGCAGCGGTGCAATCTCTGCGCCGGGAAGTGGGCAGCAACTGCGTCATCGGCCTCTCCACCCATAATGCCACGGAGATCGCGACGGCCAACACGCTCGGGATCGATTACATCGGGCTGGGAGCCTTCCGGGCGACGGGAACCAAAACGGATGCGGCGGTCCTGGGCGAAGACCTGGATACCCTGGCGTCTGCCTCCGTCCACCCGGTCGCGGCTATCGGCGGGGTCGGCTTTGAGGACCGCTTTGCCCATGCGCGGATGCGGGTGATGGGCAGTGCGATCATTGCGGAGGCGCAGCGATGGAAGTGACCCTCTATTCCATCGCCAAAAAAGAGCGGTCCATCTACGATCCGTTATACAAAGAACTTATAAAAATGAGTTCGCGCTTCGCCAAGGTCAATGACGTCGAAATTTTCGGCAAAAACGTCACCAAAGCACACACAATAGGCGAAGAGGCCGCAAAACAGGCCTATACGGAGAGTCTTGAGCCCTATTTAAACCGTGGATATTCGATTGCGTTGCATCCTGATGGAAAATTAATCGACAGTTTCGAATTCAGTAAGCTCCTTAGTGATAAAATGTCGGTGCAATTTTATATCGGAGGGGCGTTCGGATTCGAAGACGCGTTTCTTCGGCGCTGCGACAAGGTGATCAGCCTGTCGCCGCTGACGATGAGCCACAAGATCGCCAAGGCGGTCCTGCTGGAACAGATCTACCGCGGATTCACGATCCTGAACAACCACCCCTACCACAAATAAGGACACCCGTGCAAAACAGCGAACTGTCATATTTCGAGGAGATTCTGCGCGCACGCAAAGCGCAGATCATGAAGAACATTTCCGGCGTCGAGGCGGAACTGGACGGTCTGAGCGACGTTGAAATGAACGACGAAGGCGATTACGCCGCCATCAGCAACGACAATATGGTTGATACCGCGATCGGGACACAGCAGGGGACCGAACTGCTCGAGATCGAACTGGCGCTGAGCAAGATCAGCGCAGGCACCTACGGCATCTGCGAGATGTGCGAGGAGCCGATCAGTTTTGCGCGTCTCAAAGTGAAGCCGCATGCGCGTTTTTGCATTGACTGCAGGGAGATTGCCGAGAAGAACAGCGCCAAGTAAGGGGGACGCATGTATATCAAACGCTACAGTATCGCCGCACTGCTGCTGATCTTTATGCTCGGATGGTTCGTCTACGGTTTCGTATCGAAAGAGAGCATCCACATCGAGCTGCTGGGCATTATGCTCCCGTCACTGCCGGTCGCCGTGTGGGTCGCCCTGGCGATGCTGCTGCTCTATGCCGGCACCCTTGCTCATATGCTCTTCTACTCCGTTGTCGGCAGCGTACGCCTGCGCAAGTACGAAAAGGATTACGCCCACCTGCTCGACGCGGTCGCCGACGCCTTCTTGCAAAAAGAGGATCGCCGACACGCTTTTAAAACGGAGCGCTACGCGCTGATGGGCGAGATCGCCGATCACTCCCGGATGCTGCCCGATGAGAACCTTGAGGGGATCGAACATCCCAAACTCGGGGCGATCATCCAGGCGATCCAGCTGATCGAGAAGGGCGAAAGCGCCGACCTCAAGCGTTTCAACCTCCCCAGCGGCAATCCCCTGGTGCGCCAGAACCATATCAACCAGCTGGCCGAAGGCAAACTCGATGCGGAAACGGTCCTCTCGAAACCTGAACGCTACGATGCGGCGATCCACGCGCTGGCCTTCGAGCAGCTCAGCGTCTTCGCGCCGCTGCATATTTTGGAGAAGTACCGCCCTTACATGACCTTCAAAGCGGCCCTCTCCATCGTCAACCGCATCAACGCCGAGGAGAACACCCTCTCCGTGCCGAACGCGACGGTGGTGGACTTCGTCACCCGGATCGAAGGGCTCTCCTCGCTGGATTACCTCTACCTCGGCGTCGTGATGGGCGAGCATATGCTCCCCGAGCAGCGCATCGCCGTCTTCGAGATGCTCTCGGACAACGACGACAAGGCCCTGGACGGCTACCTCTTTACGCTCTTCGACCTCGAGATGGTCGACCGGGCCAAAGAGCTGCTGCACATCACGGCGGAGAACGAATACGTTCTGTTCAAAGCCTACGCCGATCTCAAGGCGTGCAACAAGCATTATGACGTCAAGCGTTTTGCGAACATGATGCTGCAGAATTATTCTCCGAAGGCCTGACAGGCCTTCGGAACTTATACGGCAGCCGGGCAAAACAAGGGTACCGCTCGCGTAGCGATGTTTCCTCGAAAACAAGGGTACCGCTCGCGTAGCGATGTTTCCTCGAAAACAAGGGTACCGCTCGCGTAGCGATGTTTCCTCGAAAGCCCGGACACCTACGCTGACGCTGAGTCCTCCTCGGCGGAGAGCTCGTACCCCAAGGGCACTTCTTCCAGAGCGCACACTTTCTCACCCCGTTTTTTGCTAAAATACGCGTATGATTTTAAAAGACATTCTTGATTTCTCCAAACCTCTATATGTCCTCGCGCCCCTGGCGGGCTATACCGATCTGCCGTTTCGCAGCGTCGTGAAAAAGTTCGGCGCGGATCTCACCGTCAGCGAGATGCTCAGCTCCAACGCCCTGGCCTACGGCTCGCAGAAGACCCTCAAGATGCTCGAGCGCAGTCCCAACGAGGACCCTTATTCGGTCCAGATCGCCGGGGCCGATACGGAGATCGTCCGCCGCGCCGTCGAGATCCTCAACGCGCAGGATGACATCGACATCATCGACCTCAACTGCGGCTGCCCCGTCCCCAAGGTCGTCAGCCACGGGTCGGGCAGCTCTCTGCTCAAAGACCTGCCGCAGATGGGGCGGATCATCGAGACCATCAAATCAACGTCGAACAAGCCGCTCACCTCGGTCAAAATCCGCCTGGGATTTGCCGAGAAGAATCACCTCGAGATCGCAAGGATCGTCGAGGAGAGCGGGGCGGACTTCCTCGCCGTGCACGGGCGGACCCGGGCGGGCAAGTTCAAGGCGGAGGTCGACTACGACGCCATTGCCGAGATCAAGCAGGCGGTCTCCATCCCCGTGATCGCCAACGGCGACATCGACAGCTACGAGAAGGCGCAGTGGGTGCTGGAGCATACCAAGGCTGACGGCGTCATGATCGGCCGCGGCGCCGTCGGCGCGCCGTGGATCTTCCACCAGCTCAAAACGGGCAGCGCGACCATCGACCCGATGATCCGCTACGAGATCATCATGGAGCATTACGACCGCATGATCGAGTTTTACGGCGCGCGGGGGGTCCCGATGTTCCGAAAACATATCCATACCTACTCCAAGGGGTACGCCGGTGCCTCCGCCCTGCGCAACGACGTCAACCGCATCGACGACGTGGCGGCGTTTAGGAGCCTCATCGATGGCTTTTTCAAAGAGAGCCGCTACGTCGGGGAGGCGACGGAGGCGTCGTCGATCGCCTGCGCTTACGAATAGGCTGAGGGGCTTTTCCTAACACTTCCCTAACACTGGCGTGCTACACTCACTGCAAAGGGGAGGAGAAACGCATGCGAATCCTGATGCTGGAGGACGATGCCGTCCTCGCCGAACTGGTCGGCGGCTACCTCTCCCGCCATTTCCGTGTCGATATCGTCTCCGAACTGGGCGATGCACTGGCGTATATCGAGCGTTACTGCTACAGTGTCGTCCTGCTCGACCGCAATATAAACGGGGTCGACGTGGGCATGTCGCTGATCGAAAAGATCAAGCAGCGAAGCAGCGAAACGGGAGTGATCGTTGTCAGCGCCTACGACGCCATCGCGGAGAAGATCGCGGGGCTTAACCTGGGGGCGGACGATTACCTCGACAAACCCTTTGACAACGCGGAACTGCTGGCGAGGGTGCATGCGCTGGCGCGCCGACACCAGGGAGCGCCCCATGTCGAAGTATGCGGCCTGACATGTGATATGCTGGGCCGCTCCATCCGCAGCGCGGGGGAGGAGATCGTACTCAGCCGCAAAGAGAATGACCTCTTCTTCTACCTTCTTTCGAAGCAGGGGCAGATCATCTCCAAGGACGAACTGCTCGACGCCCTCTACGTCAATCCGCAGAATATCGCCTCCAACACCATCGACGCGACGGTCAAGAACATCCGCAAAAAACTGCCCAAAGCGATTATCAAGACCGTCAAGACGCGGGGGTACGTCATTGAAAGGGAGTAGAAGCCTGCAGCGGATGGTCATTTCGTACTTTCTGCTCAGCAGCGTCGTCACCTTCGCACTGCTCGGGAGCTATGTCGTCTACCGCTACCACGCCGAGCTTAAACGCAATCTGCGGCAGTCGCTGATCGTGTTGTCCGAGGACGTCGTCCGCCATAAATTCTACCTGAACGACGCCGAAACGATCCGACAGAACTTCCATCTGCTCGAAGCCTACCACAGCGCACCCTTCGTCGATCACTTTGACGATCTGACCTTCACAATGACCGAGACCCTGCCGCCGGAAGCGGAGGAGGTCGCCGTCGTCTCCGTACTGCCCGACGGCCGCTACCTGAAGGTGCGTTCGAATACCCTGCGGATCGAACAAAAAAGCCGTGACCTCGCCCTGCACCTGGCGGCCGTATTCGGGCTTTTCCTGCTGCTGTTCGTCCTGCTGTTCTGGTTATATCTGACGCGGCTGCTGCGCCCGCTGCACTGCCTGGTAGGCTACTGCCGCTCCGGTGCCGGGGATGAAAAAGCGCTGCCGTCGTGCAGCGGTCCGGCGGAAGTCAACGAGCTGAAACATGCGATCATCGCTTTGCAGCGTGCCAACCGGTCGCTCTGCCGGGAAAAACAGAACATCTTCAAGGAGGCGGCGCACGAGATCAAAGCGCCCATCGCCGTGCTCAAAGCGCGTCTGTCGCTCTTCGCCGAGGATGACGCCTTCGAAAAAGTGCGTTTCGTCGCCGAGAGCGAAGCGGACATCGCGACGGTCAGCAGCAAGCTCAAAGAGCTGATCTTCCTCAAAGAGATCGAGTGGGATATGCGCAAGGGGAGGGAGGACGTGCCGATGCAGGAGCAGTGTCGGCTGATGCAGCAGGTCTTCCAGCCGATTCTGGAGAAGAAAGGGTTGACGATCGTGTCGAACTTCGAGGAGGATTTCACCCTCTACATCCACAAAGCGGCGATTCTAAAGGTGCTGCAGGCCGTCTTTGAAAACATCTTCATGCATACGAAGAACGACACCGCCATCCGCACGATCGTCGATCCGGACAAAAAGCGGCTGGAGATCGTCAACGAGATCGGCACCAAAAGCGACGAGACCCTTTTTAGTTCCCGCATCGGGTCCCGGATGATCAACCGTCTCGCCGACAAACTGGGGTACCGTTATGAGACCCGAAAGCATGATGGCCGCTTCAGCACGCTGATCACCTTCGATGCGGTCGAGCAGGAGCGTGATGCGCAGTAGCGTCACCCTTGCGGCGGCATGCTGCCGTCGCTTCACCGCAGATTGACTCTGCGAACTCCTTTACAGATGTAACCCCCACTTTACCGTGCCTCCTGTATAATCGCGCGAATCAACACACGGGGCGGCAGATGGCAGAGATTATCGAACTTGTATTTTTGGGCATTGGCGTCGGCGCGCTGTCGGGCTTTTTCGGTATCGGCGGCGGGACGATCCTGGTCCCCGCACTGCTCTTCATCGGCTTCGACATGAAGAGCGCCGTCGGTATCTCCGTCGTGCAGATGGTCTTCAGCTCCATCTACGGCAGCTACCTGAACCTGAAAAAGGGTACTCTCGACGTCAAGATGGTCCTGGCTATCGGTGTCGGGGGCGCGGTCGGGGCCCTGGGAAGCAGCTTCATCGTCAGCGCCCTTTCCGGACGCACGCTCGAGTGGATCTTCATGGGCTTTGTGCTCTTTGCCCTGGGGCGGCTCTTTTTCAAGACCGTCGATCACGACCAGGAGATCAAAAAAGCGCACCCGGTGCTGCTCTTCGTCATCGGCCTGCTGCTGGGGGCTTTCTCCATCTCCATCGGTGTCGGGGGCTCCATTCTGCTGGTGCCTATTCTGGCAGGCTTCTTGCATGTGCCGCTCAAGAATGCCATCTCCGCCGGCCTCTTCTTTGTCGTCTTCTCCTCCATCTCTGGGCTCATCAGCCTCTCGGCGGGCGGCTACGTCGACTACTACCACGGCGTCATTATCGGGGTCGCGTCGATGGCGGGAGTCTTCGGCGGAATCTGGCTCAAGCACGTTGTGCCGGTCAAACAACACAAACTCCTGATGATCGCCTTCTACCTGGTGGTCATCGGATACTTCTTCTACAGATTGGTGGTGAAGCATGGATAAGATAACGATCACGGGCGCGCGGGAGCATAACCTCAAGGATATCTCCCTCGAAGTGCCGAAGAACAAGCTGGTCGTCTGTACGGGGCTCTCGGGCTCGGGCAAATCGACCCTCGCTTTTGATACCCTCTATGCCGAGGGACAGCGCCGCTACATCGAGAGCCTCTCCAGCTACGCCCGCCAGTTCCTGGACCGCATCGGCAAGCCCGACGTCGACAAGATCGACGGCCTCACCCCCGCCATCGCCATCGACCAGAAGACGACCTCCAAGAACCCCCGTTCGACCGTCGGGACCATTACCGAGATCTACGACTACCTCCGCCTGCTCTTTGCCCGCATCGGTGTCCAGCACTGCCACCTCTGCGGCAAGGAGATCTCGCAGATGTCCGCCGCGGATATCATCGAGCAGGTTCAGAAGCTCCCCGAAGGCTCCAAGGCCGTCATCCTTGCTCCGCTGATCCGCGAGAAGAAGGGAACCTTTGCCGACCTGATCGAGGGGCTGCGCCACAAAGGCTTCGTGCGGGCGATGGTCGACGGCGTCATGGTCCGCCTCGACGAGGAGATCGAACTCTCCAAAACGAAGAAGCATACCATCAAGGTCGTCATCGACCGTGTCGTCATCAAGGATGAGAACCGTGACCGGATCGCCCAGGACGTCGAAAAGGCGCTCAAGGAGAGCTACGGCGAGGTCGAAGTCGAGATCATGAACCATACCGAGATGGACCTGACCGCGAACATCATCCACTACAGCGAGCACAACGCCTGTTTTGACTGCAAGGTGAGCTTCGAGCCCCTCGAGCCGCTCAGCTTCTCCTTCAACTCCCCCAAGGGTGCCTGCCCCGAGTGCGACGGCCTCGGCATCCGCTACGCCCTGGACCACGACAAGATCATTGACGGGGATCTCTCCATCGAGAAGGGTGCCGTCAAGATCGTCTACGGTTTCAACAAGGGGTACTACTTCACCTTCCTCAAAGGCTTCTGCGAGACGGAGGGGATCGACATCACCGTCCCGTTCCGCGAACTG
Source organism: Sulfurimonas sp. HSL-3221 (assembly GCF_021044585.1). Classification (GTDB taxonomy): domain Bacteria; phylum Campylobacterota; class Campylobacteria; order Campylobacterales; family Sulfurimonadaceae; genus Thiomicrolovo; species Thiomicrolovo sulfuroxydans. The sequence continues at coordinate 1,124,674 of NZ_CP087998.1, forward strand.
GAGGAGCACCAGAAGAAGGCCATTTTGCACGGCAGCATCAACGAAGTGACCTTCAAGTGGAAGAACCACCTGGTGAAAAGGATCTGGCCGGGGATCATCCGTATCGCCTATGACATGTTCAAGGACGAGAAGGATATCCAGGACTACATGAGCGAGAAGGTCTGTAATGTCTGCGGCGGCCACCGCCTGCGCCGGGAGAGCCTTGCCGTCGACGTGGCGGGGCAGAAGATCAGCGGGGTCATTGCCCAACCCATCGAGGATACCTACCGCTGGTTCACGGCCGAGGACACCTTCGCCTTCCTCGGCGAACAGGACCGCATGATCGCCGCGCCCATCCTCAACGAGATCCGCGAACGTCTCTTCTTCCTCTTCGACGTCGGCCTCGGCTACCTGACGCTGAGCCGCGACGCCCGGACCATCAGCGGGGGCGAGGCGCAGCGCATCCGCATCGCCAGCCAGATCGGCAGCGGGCTGACGGGTGTCATGTACGTCCTCGATGAGCCCTCCATCGGCCTGCACGAACGCGACACCCTCAAACTCATCCGGACCCTGCGCTCTTTGCAGGAGAAGGGGAACACCGTCATCGTCGTCGAGCACGACAAGGAGACGATCGAACACGCCGACCACATCATCGACATCGGTCCCGGGGCGGGGCAGTTTGGCGGGGAGGTCGTCTTCTCGGGCTCCCTCAAGCAGCTCATGAAGGCAAAGACGGAGACGGCGGCCTACATGACGGGCAAGAAGAAGATCGAGTACTTCTACCGCCGCGAGCAGACGGAGTGGATCGAGATCAAGAACGTCACCATCAACAACATCGAGGACCTCTCCGCCCGCATCCCGCTGCAGAACCTCGTCTGCGTCACCGGCGTGAGCGGCAGCGGCAAGAGCTCTCTCATCCTGCAGACCCTGCTGCCGACGGCGCGGGAGCTGCTCAACCGCGCGCGCAAGGTGCACACCGTCGCCGGCGTCGAGATCACGGGGCTGGAGCAGCTCGACAAGGTGATCTACCTCGACCAGAGCCCCATTGGACGCACCCCGCGCTCGAACCCGGCGACCTATACGGGGCTGATGGACGAGATCCGCAACCTTTTTGCGAAGACGAAGCTCTCCCAGATCCGCGGTTACACGGCGAGCCGCTACAGCTTCAACGTCAAGGGCGGCCGCTGCGAGAAGTGCCAGGGGGAAGGGGAGCTCAAGATCGAGATGCACTTCCTCCCCGACATCATGGTCAAGTGCGACGCCTGCGGCGGCAGCCGCTACAACCCGCAGACGTTGGAGATCGAGTACAAGGGCAAGTCCATTGCCGACGTCCTCAACATGAGTGTCCAGGAGGCGTTGACCTTCTTCGACGCCATCCCGAAGATCAAGGCGATCCTCAAGACGCTGAATGACGTGGGCCTGGGCTACATCACCCTGGGGCAGAACGCCGTCACCCTCTCGGGCGGGGAAGCGCAGCGCATCAAGCTCTCCAAGGAGCTCAGCCGCAAAGATACGGGCAACACCCTCTATATCCTTGACGAGCCGACGACGGGGCTTCACTTCGCCGACGTCGACCGCCTCACCCAGGTGCTGCACCACCTCGTCGAACTGGGCAACTCCGTTCTCGTCATCGAGCATAACCTCGATATGGTCAAGAACGCCGACTACATCATCGACATGGGCCCAGAAGGGGGCAGCAAGGGCGGCCGCATCATCGCCGTCGGCGACCCGGAAACGGTGGCATCAATGGCCGACGACACCGGCAGCTACACCGGCGAGTACCTGAAGAAGGAACTCCCAGCGCAGTAAGCGCCAAGTAGTAACTGTATCCATGAAGATGGCATGATTGCCTAAACGCTACAGGGCAAAGGGAGAGTCTATGGGAACGGAGAAAGCGCCAAAAAAGATTTCGCTTGCTTTATCGGGCGGCGGCGTGCGCGCCGTGGCCCATCTGGGGGTCGTCGAGGTCCTGCAGCAGCAGGGGTATGATATTGCCGCCGTCGCCGGCAGCAGCGGCGGAGCCCTGGCCGGGGTGCTGCTCTGCGACGGCCGTACCCCGCGGGAGGTCCTGGAGATCTACCGCGAGCTCCGGCGCATCGACCTTGTGCGCCATTTCCGGCAGGGCGGGGTGTTCGCCCTCAAGGGGATCGAACGGCTCCTCTCGCACCACCTCTCCGTGACCCACATCGAGGATCTCCAAACCCCCTGCGTCATCGCCGCGACAGACCTGACGGCGGGGACGATCCGCTACTTTGACCAAGGCCCCATTGCCAAGCTGGCCGCAGCCTCCTCGTCGCTCATCCCCTTCTTTGCCCCCGTATCCTACGGGGGGATGCGCCTCGGCGACGGCGGTTTCATGGACAATATGCCGGTGCGGGCCCTCAAAGCGAAGGGCCTGCCCATCCTCGGCATCAATGTCAACGCCATCCTGCCCCAAGAGCCGAAAAACGTCATGCAGACGACCTACCGTGCCCTCATACTGATGATGGCGGCCAACGTCGAGGCGTCGAAGCATTTTGCGGACGCCTATTTGGAAGTGCAGGGGTGCGCAGAGATGAATATCTTCGATACATCGAAGCTCGATGATGCCTTTGACGCGGGGCGACGCGAAGCGGAAGCGGCGCTGGAAAAGGGACTACTGGATCTTGCGTAGCAGGGCGTCGAGCCCCCGGGTGGGCAGCAGGCGTTTGAAAAGCGCGAGCAAGGTCGTCGCGCCGGTAATGTGGTAGCGCGGGGCCGGGCGCTCCGCCTCCAGGGCCCTGATAACTTTACGGGTCACGGCGTCCGCATCGCGGGTGAAGCGGTCCTTCTCCTCCTTGTTCGCTTTGCGCTTGTACACCTCCTCCTGGTACACGTCCGCAAAACGGCTCTGCGCCGTGTCGACATTCTTTTCAAACATTTTGATGGCGTTGTCGCGGAAACGTGAGCGGATCGGGCCCGTGTTGAGGGTGACGACGTGGACGCCCGTGCCCTCCAGCTCCAGGCGCAGGGTGTCGCAGAGCCCCTCGATGGCGTACTTGCTGGCATTGTAGGCGCCGCGGAAGCGCAGCGAGACGAGTCCCAGTACCGAACTGTGCTGCAAAATGCGCCCGTACCCCTGAGCGAGCATAAGGGGGAGGACGCGGCGGGTCAGCTCGTGCAGTCCGAGGACGTTCGTCTCGAACTGTTCGCGCAGGGCGAAGGTCGGGACGTCCTCGAGGGCGCCGGGCTGGCCGTAGCCTGCGTTGTTAAAGAGGGCGTAGAGGGTGCCGCCCGTCTGCTCCAGGACCCATTTCAGGGCCGCGTCGATGCTGTCGGGGTCGGTGACATCGAGCTGGTGGGCATTAAGCCCCTCCGAGATAAGCCTGAGAACATCTTCCTGGGCACGCGCCGTGGCAAAGACGTCATAACCCTGTCTGAAAAGCGTCAGGGCCGTTTCATAGCCGATGCCGCTGGAGCAGCCGGTAATAAGGATGGATTTTTTCATGGCGCCATTATAGCCTGCCTCCGTGAAAGGGGGCGTATGGCGCGCAGGGGGGATGATGGATAGTTAGCCGTGGTAGATGTGGTGGCAGTTATGGCACTTGTATTTTCTTTTTCTGAACAGCAGGTACTTCTCAACGAAGGTACGCTTGAGCCGTAAAGCTTGTCCCGCACCGCAGACAGGGCAAACCTTTTGTGTAAACGCTTTCACAATTTTTACCTCTGAAAAATTTTATTCTCTCTTCATCGCATCAAGATGGCAATTATATCAGACATATCTATGATATTCTTATTATAAAATAACAAAAATAATAAAAGGTGTTTATGATCATCTGTCACTGCGATCTGCACTTCGAACTCCCCTATGTCCACTCTCTCAAGGGACGCCGCAGCATCACGAACAGCATCAAGGAGCGGTTGAAGAGCTTCAACGTCTCCGTCATGGATATCAGCGGCGAATACCCAAAAGAGGCCGACATCGCCCTCATTTTCCTCTCCCCGGACGCCCGGGCCGCGGCGCAATACCGCGAGGCCATCGAACAGATGCTGGAGCGCCACTTCCCCGAGCTGCAATACGGCATGGAGTATGACGAGCTGTAGTCACGCTATAATGGGAGGTAAAAGTTCACCAAAGGATATGACTATGGCCGACAAACCGCTCTCCGAACTCGACGAACGCGAACCGGAGCTGGATGAATCCAGCGACTATGAAAAACCGCTCTCTTCGAACAAGCGCACCTGGATCCTCAGCGCCTTCGCCATCGCGATCATCGTCTACCTGCTCTATAACATCCTGATGTCTTCGTTCTAGGGAACCATGCTGACCATTTCCAACAATGTGAGCCTCAGCGAGGATGAGATCGAGATCGAGGCCATCAGGGCCCAGGGCTCCGGCGGGCAGAAGGTCAACAAGACCTCCGCGGCCATCCACCTGCGCTTTGACATCGCCGCCTCCTCACTGCCGCCTTTTTACAAAGAGCGCCTGCTCGCCCTCACAGACAGCCGCATTACCAAAGAGGGGATCGTCGTCATCAAGTCCCAGCAGCACCGCAGCCGCGAACAGAACAAAGAGGAGGCTTTGGAGCGTTTAGTAGAGCTGATCAAGAGCGTCAACGTCTCCAAAAAGAAGCGCATCGCGACCAAACCGACGAAGGGGTCTGTCAAAAAAAGATTGCAGTCGAAAAAGAAACACGGAGAGAAAAAAAAGCTGCGAGGCAAAGTCGCCGACTGAACTGCTGAAAGCGCGCCAATCGCATTCTAATAAAAGCGCGGGAACAGGGAGTCTGTCATTTGAAGTGCCGCTCCCGCTTCACACGGCAGCGGTGGGAGCCTCTGTGCTCCCATGGGCGGTATGTTTGGCCCAGGCGGTGCATACGGTGCACCCTTTAGTAAGATGCCGAACTCCCGAAGGGGCATATGACCTCTCAGTGTGTCGCGAGCCCGATTTAAGCGGCGCGACGTATCCAATCTCTGGAGCGAGGTTGCCCGGCATCTTGTCTGTGAAAGGCGAAGTGACCGCGGTCACATCTGGTGGCGCTGCACTGTCATGCGCGCCGAGCTCTATTGGCTGCTTCGACCCGGCTTCACCTTGACTCAGAAAAGCATCTTACTTCGCTTACCCGATCCTTCGTCGCGTTTCAGCCCATACCCCAACTCTGTATTAGGGGCGGCATCCTCTTGCGACGAGGGACCCAAAACCACCAATAAATTCGTTTGATTCATTGGCTTCCTTTGCGGTACCTTGTTAAAGATCTCTAGTACGTACTAGAGTCATGATAACTCCTAAAAAATAAAAGCAAAATTAAATGGAGAAGGTCGTTTCTGGAGGAGATAAAAAGGTGATACGGGGGAGGATGCGGGCACAGCGCGCCCGCGTAGGCGTTACTCGGCGAGCTTAGGCAGCTCGTTGGAGAGGATCTCCAGGTTCGGCAGCATGATGATCTCGATGCGGCGGTTGAGGGCGCGCCCCTCCGGCGTCTCGTTGGTCGCGCGGGGGTGGAACTCGCCGAAGCCAGCGGCGGAGACGTTGTCGGCGGAGACGCCCTCGTCGATCATGAGGTGGACGACGCTGAGGGCGCGGGCGGTGGAGAGCTCCCAGTTGCTCGGGAAGCGCGCGCTCTTGATGGGCACGTTGTCCGTGTGCCCCTCGACCTGGAAGCGGCGGTCGGGGAAGGCGGCGAGGGCCTTGGCGATCTGCGCAAGCGCCTCCTGGCCCGCTTTGTTGACCGTAGCGCTTCCGCTGGCGAAGAGGACTTCATCGGGGAGGTTGATGACGATGCGCCCCTTCTCGATGGAGACGGTCAGCTGCCCGCCGTCGATCATCTTCTGCAGCTCTTTGACGAACTGTGCGTAGATCTCGTTGCGTTTCTGCGTCTCGGCCTCGATCTGCTTCATGGTCTCAAGCTGCTCCTGGGAAGCTCCCAGCTCTTTGCGGGCCGCCTCAAGGTCCTGCTGGAGCTGCAGCTTGCGCATCTCCATCTCGCTCAGCTCGACGTTGTTGAACTCGATCTGCGACTTGCCCTTGGCGATCTCCTCGCGGTCCTTGGCGATCTGCGCCTGGTTGCGCTCAATCTCGTCGCGCTGGTCCTTGATGGTCTGCTGCGCGGAACCGAGCTGCACGCGGGTCTGGTTCAGCTCCTGCAGCGTCGCCTCGTGCGTACTCTTCATAACACAGCCGGAACTGAGCAACATCACTGCCGCCATTGCGGCCACCGGAATCAGTTTCATAATGGGGACTCCTTTTTGACAAATGGCCGTCATTATAACCGAAGAGGGGAAATAGCACTCGCACATGGAAACGCCCCCTTCCTACGCCGTTCCAGGGTAAGAAATGCTGTAAAAATGGCGAAAAACAGTGCGGAAAAGCGACCTTTGATGAAGAGAATACGAACAATGCAGCGTCATGCGGCGGCTTTCAAAGAGCGCTCAGTGCCAATTTTCGATTTTATTGAATGCGCTTCGACGAGTCGAAGCTCTTTTTTTGACGTTAGCTTCGGGTTGCCGAAGCGCATTAATCAATAGGCTCAGTGTCGTTAAGCGTGCCTTGAAAGCCGCCCTGAAGGCATAAAGCCGAGAAGGGCGAGCGATTCGCGCAACGACGATTTTCTTTTGGTTCTTTTCTTATGAAAAAGAAAAGAATGAATAGAGTGTATTCCTTTGCCACATTTTTAGAAAAAGTAGCGCAAAGAGCGGTCTTTCGCAAATCGCTCATAGGCTTCCGGGATGGCTTATAAGGAATGCTCAAGGCCAAGCCCCAATTGATTGGATGCGCTTCGGCGTGCCGAAGCTCTATATTTCCATTAGCTTCAGGGCCTGAAGCGCGTTAATCAATATTCAGAAGCTCAGCTCGGTTTTGTTTAAACTTAATATAACATATGTAGTTATATTGCGATAGAATTATTGCATGAAAAAGCTCCAGGAACTCTACAAAAGTGATAAGCCCCGCGAAAAACTGCTGGCAAAAGGTCCCTCTGCCCTCAAAGCGTACGAGCTGATGGCGGTGCTGCTCGGCAGCGGGGTTCCGGGCAAGGATGTGCTGCAGCTCTCCAAGGAGATCGTAGGGCTCTTTGATGCCTCTTTCGAATCCCTGACGCTCGATGACCTTACTTCCATCCATGGCATGGGCGCGGCAAAAGCCGCGCAGATCCTCGCCGCCGTCGAGCTCTCCCGGCGTTATCTCATCAAGCAGCATGTCAAAATTACCTCAGCTGCGGATGTCTACGAACTGCTACGCGAATACGGGGCCAAAAAGCAGGAGTATTTCATTGCCCTGGCTCTGGATGGAGCCTCGCACCTTATCGAGAAGCGCGTCGTCTCCATCGGGACCCTCAACCAGTCCCTCGTGCACCCCCGAGAAGTCTTCGCCGATGCCGTCGCGGACCGGGCGGCGGGGATCATCGTCGCCCACAACCATCCCGGCGGGCAGCTCGCCCCGAGTCGGGAGGACGTCGCGGTTACCCGGCGCCTCAAGGAGGCGGGGACATTGTTGGGGATAGAGCTGCTCGATCATGTTATTTTGACCAGAGACGGGTTCCTTAGTCTGCGGGAAGAAGGGATGTTGTGATCAATCTAAATATATCTAATAAGATATTTTTTATACCCTATAAGGCATAATCGTGGAATGGAAAGTGGAGTTTTACACGGATGAGAAGGGCGCTAAACCGGTAAAAGAGTGGATGCTGGGATTGGAAGCGAGTGCCCGTTCTGCCCTGATGCGCAATGTGGATTTGCTGGAACGGATGGGCCTGGGCATACGCGAGCCCTATGTGAAGTATTTGGAAGAGAAACTCTACGAAGTCAGGGCGAAAGACCGCAGTGGCATTTACCGGGTTATTTATTTTGCCCACACGGGAAAACGGTTCGTCCTTTTACACGGGTTTGTCAAAAAGACGCAGAAGACACCCCGAAAAGAGATTGAGATTGCGAAGCAACGGATGAGGGAGATGATGAAATGAGTGAATTTCAAGATTTTTTGAAAGAGCAGTTGAAAGATGAAAAGTTCAAAGCGGAGTGGGACAGGCTGGAGCTGCGCTACAGGGTCATTGAGCAGATTCTGAAACTCCGCATGAAGTATGACCTGACGCAGAAGCAGTTTGCGGAAAAGGTCGGAACGACACAGGCCGTCATCTCCCGCATCGAAAACGGCAATGTTAACATCGGGATTGACTTTCTGGATCGTGTGGCCAAGGCGTTTGGGAAAAAAGTCGAAGTGAAGCTGATATGAGCACAATGCCGGACCCCAGACAAAGAAAGAACATACGCTTCGGATTGAGCGTCGCCATCGTGTTGAAACAGGACCAGGACACCGGCCGACTTACTGACGGCATCGTCCGCGATATCCTCACCAAAAGCGCCACGCATCCGCACGGCATCAAAGTACGGCTGATGAGCGGCGAAGTAGGGCGGGTGAAGGAGATTTACTAGCAGATTACTGTTTTGGTGATTTCTCCGTATACTCTTCGCTTTCTTCCGCCGCCATCATGGCGTTGCCGGAAATAGCATGGGCATAATTCGAAGAATTAGCCGCTTTCTCCGTAGAAGAACCGAGACTCCCTCCGCCATCATAGAACTTCTCTACAAAGCCCATAATCTTACCTAGTACTCTCGGTACGATCTTTTTGCGTTCAAGCAGTTTCGGTTTGACGTTGAGCGTATTGGCGATGTCGTCTTTTAGCGGGGATCTGCCGTCATAGAGGTAGGTGTCGATGACCTTGTTGACTTCTGCTTTGTTGAGGTTTTCTTCCTCACAGAGCGCGTCGAAGGCTTTGATCTGCTCATCATCCCAGAACTTTTCGAACGCATCGTCGATCAGGTCGTCGTCTTCGATGTGCATCAGGTGGTCGTCGATGAACTTCTCGATCAGCTCGCGTTTGCTGCGGAGGCTGGGCTGAGCGTTGATGATGCTGACGATGGTGTCACGCTGCTTCTGCTGCTCTTCTGTTTTTGCCTTTCTATATTTGGCCAGGAGTTTGAGGATATAGGCAACATTGATCTCGTCCTTATGGATGAGCTCCAGTTCAAAGTCGATCTCCTGCAGGACAGAGACCTTTTCCGTTTCATTGCGGCTTTTGGCCCGCTCGTAGAGATCAAGGTATTTGGACTTGTAGTCTTCAAAGAGTTGTTCCGCCATGGAGAGGTCGTTCCAGTCGAAGTCGGCAAAGCCCTCCAGAATATTTCTCACCCGCATCAGTTCCCGGAATGCCTTGATGAATTCCAGCTGCTTCTCTTCGTCAATGATAGCATCAACGCTATTGATGCTCGGGGCAATGGCAATGAGCTTCGCGAAAGCCTCGTTGAACTTCTCGACGTACTCTTCGTAAGGCCCCATGAGAATCTTGTCTTTTTTATCTAAATCAGAGAAGAGGGCAATGGCATCGTCGGTCGCTGTTTTTAGGTTGCGGAAGCAGACGATATTCCCCTGCGATTTCGTCTCGCCCAGGATGCGGTTGGTACGTGAGAAGGCCTGGATAAGACCATGATATTTTAGGTTCTTGTCGACGTAGAGAGTGTTTAGGGACTTGGAGTCGAAGCCCGTGAGGAACATGTTGACGACGAGCAGGATGTCGACTTCACGCTGTTTCACCCGTTTGGAGATGTCGTTGTAGTAGTTGTAGAAGCTCTGGCTGTCTTTGGTGCTGAACTTCGTGCCGAACATAGCGTTATAGTCGTCAATGTACTCGTCGAGCTTCTCGCGGCTGTGCTTGTTGATGTGCTCTTCGTCCACTTTCGTCTCGTCGAAGTCGATCAGCCCGTTGGCGTCTTTGTCCTCCTCGTTGGCACTGTAAGAGAAGATCGTGGTGATCTTGAGGTCGTGCTTCTTGCTCTTGAAGGTCTCATAGTACTTAGTGAGCATGTCGACGCTGCCGACACACATCATCGCCGTAAACTCTTTTGAGTGGGTCTTGCGCGGATGGAAGGAGAGGATGTAGTCGACGATCTTTTCAATCCGCACGGGGCTTTCCAGCAGCTCCTTGGTGTCGATGGCTTCTACTTCGATATCAAGCTCGTTTGCGCTCTCTTTTTCTTTGTAGCGCCCGATATACTCCACCGAAAACTTCAATACGTTGTCGTCGCCGATGGCGTCGGTGATGACGTAACGGTGCAGGCGCTCGCCGAAGAGGTCGGCGGTCGTGCGCTTGCCCAGCTTGTTTCCGACGGCGTTTTCTTCAAAGATGGGGGTTCCCGTAAAGCCTATCATCTGTGCCTTTTCGAAGAAGCGGGTGATGTTGCGGTGGGTCTCTCCAAATTGGCTGCGGTGGCATTCGTCGAAAATGAAGACGACGTGCTTGTCCCGCAACTGCTCCATCTCGTTTAGGTAGCGTGTTTTGCTGATAGCGGTGTTGAGCTTTTGGATCGTCGTGATGATAAGGTCGGTTTGGACGTGCTGGCCCTTTTTGTCTTTGTGGCGTCCGAGGAACTGGTCGACGAGGATCTTCGTGTTGTCCGTGCCGTCGACACTCCCTTCGGAGAAGCTGTTGAACTCTTTGCTCGTCTGGAAGTCCAGGTCCTTGCGGTCGACGACGAAGACGACCTTATGGACGTGGGGAAGCTTGACGAGAATCTGCGAAGCTTTGAACGAAGTGAGGGTCTTACCCGAGCCGGTCGTGTGCCAGATGTAGCCGTTTTTGTCGCTGTTCTGCACCCGGTCGATGATCGCCTCGACGGCATGGAACTGGTAGGGACGCAGCACCATCAAAATCTTCGGCACCTCCGCTAGCACGATGTACTTGCAGATCATCTTGGAAATGTGGCACCGCTCGAGGAAAACCGAGGTGAAGGCTTCGAGCTGGGTGATGTTGAGGTTCTCTTTGTCCGCCCAAAAGAATGTCTGTTTGAAAGTTTGTTTCTTGTTGTTGGCGTAGTACTTGGTGTTGACGCCGTTGGAGATGACGAAGAGCTGTACGTAGTTGAAAAGAGCACTGTTGTAGCCGTAGGAGTGACGCTGGTAGCGGTTGATCTGGTTGAAGGCCTCTTTGAGCTCGACGCCCCGTCGTTTGAGCTCGATCTGCACGAGGGGCAGGCCGTTGATGAGCAAGGTGACGTCGTAGCGGTTCTTGTACTTCCCTTCGATTGTCACCTGCTGCGTGACCTGGAAAAGGTTCTGGCACCAGTGTTCGGAATCCAAAAACTCGATGTAAGCCGTCGTGCCGTCATCCTTGGGCAGGGCGAATTTGTCCCGCAGGATCTTCGCCTTTTCGAAGACGTTGCCTTTGTTCAGATGGTTGAGGATGCGGCCGAACTCGGTATTGCTGAGCGAGGTTTTGTTGTGCTTTTCGAGCTGGCGCTTGAGGTTGGCTTTGAGGGCCTCTTCGTCCTGGATGATAACTTTTTCATAGCCCAGTTCTTCGTTGAGCTGCTTGACAAGATTGGCTTCGAGGACGGCTTCGGGTTGCTTACTCATGAGTATCTACTATATCGATTTCATTTGAAACAATAATTTTGTATTTTGGTGCGAATCCAATATCAAAACCTGACTCACCTTGATTAAGAAAATCACTATCTTCTTTCTTCTTAATTATCTCAATTCTTGTCATGACATCTTCGTCAGCTCTTTTAGCAGATGTGGCCAATGTAACTTCTTTCCATTCACCCTCTTCCATTACTTCATCTTGATTTAATGAATATTTTTCATTGTTATAAACCTTCTTGATTATTTTGTTGGTATAAGAGTTATTTTTACTAAAAATTGAATCACATATTAGACTTTGCCATGTAGACGCGACAGGGTAAATATATTTACTACTATGTACATGCAAATCATCAAATGTAGGGTTTATTGAGTTGAATATACTCTTCATATAATGTGCATCGACAATGGAACATCCGTAGTGTTGATAAGATGTATGTTGAGGACTGTAGTTATATAAAAGATATAAAGGATACCCTTTCTTTTTTGATGCGTAATTGATTAAATCTGTATTTTGATTTTTGTAAGGAATTTGTTCGTACTTATTGCTTGGATAAAGAACTTTTGCTTGCATTGGAAAAAACAAGTATTTACCATTTGGCTGTTGAACAAAAAACTCAATATCATTTCCATTGACTCTTTCGTTTATTGCTTCAAATGCTTTTACTTGTTTAAAAGTGCAATGTTCAGAAAACTTAGCTAATTCGAACAATAAATTTTGGGTTATGGTTGTTTCAAATAATTTCAACTGACTTGCATTAGTTCTTGTAAACTTGAGTCTATACCAAGTATCATGAGATAAATCAGTCATTTTAGTACATAAGTTACAATCTTCAATCAATATCTTATTCGAAAGAGCCATCATTTTATTGTATTCTGTATGGTATGCCGGTTTATCCAATGTAGTAGCAATATTAAAAAAGTCTCTTGCTTTAATTCCTGTTGAACTGAGTTCTTTGGCATGGAGTAAAATTTGCTGATGAAATGTTGCAATTTTATCGCCTGAAGATGCAGTATTAACGGCACTCTCAATGTTTGTTATTAATTTCATATCCATGCTCTCTATTTATAGATTTAACCCATCATCTTTAGTCAAGACTTCCTGGTTCAATAAAAATAATCATATATTCTCATTTACACAAACATCTGCTGGAGCAGTCCTTTTTTGAATTGCTTGACGTTTTCCAGCTCTTTGGCGACGAGGTCGATTTTGGTGTTGATAGATGATAGGAAGTCGGCTATTTTGGTTTGTTCTTCAAGACAAGGTACATCTAATTTTAATTGATTTAAATCTTTAAGATTTACAACTTGTTGAGCAGAGCCAGCACTTGGTTTTAAAACATCTTTACGACCGACATGAGAATTAAGATACTGCACAATAAAATAATTATTAATGTTTTGATTGAATCTTAAAAGCCCTACAGCTCTAGAAATATTGTGACCAACTAGTTCATTAGGAATGATTGCAGCCTCACCAGGATAACCAACTAATGCGATGACGATATCATTAAGTTGTAAAGTAGTTCTCTTATATTCTTTAGCAATTTTTTCAGATACTAAAGGCAAGTCAGTGTTTACTGTGCTGTTTTTGATATCTCCGCCTCTAACCATTTTGATTCCTGAGTCAAGGAAATTACCAGCTTTTACAATGCCATAGGTAGCTTTTATCTGAAGATATTCATTCAGATACTTCTCCTCCCACTCCGGAAAATCACTCCCGTCATCCGCTTTAAAGCGAATTTCCTGCGAGAAGATTTTTTGCATCACCCCTTTTTTGTACTGCTCAAGCAGCTCCTGTTTTTTGGTGAGCTCTTCGATCTTGGTATCGACAGCGGTGAGGAAGGAGGCGGTTTTGTGTTGTATATCAAGTGATGGGATGTCGATTTTCCATTTAAACCAATCTGAAAGTTTGAAGATCATCTTTTCCACATGAACTCCAATACTAGAGTGAAAACAAGTTTGCTGAAAATATACAGAGTGACTAAGATATTTCAAATATTGTGAATCTATTAGTGGCGTCGTTCTTAAGACAGAGTATTCATTGGAGACAATACTTCCACCAAATTCGCTAGTCACTAATGCACAGGCACCATGAACAATTTGACGTTTTGAAATAACAAAATCACCTTCTGCAATTTTAAATTGAGATTGAACGGAGATTTTTTTACCTTTCATAATAGCACGTTCTTCAATGCCGCCACGCGATCTTTTTATAGTAATTAACCTATAGTCCTCGTCGTCTTTGAGTTTAACTGGTCTTTTTTCTTCATAAAGTAAATCACCGATGTGAACCCTACGATACCCATTTTTCAATTTTCCTAATTTTGGAATCCCTGGCTGCACTGATTTTGGATACGTTGAATGACTCATAATGATGAGATCCTAAAATGGTGCTGGAATATCAAGCTCTTTACAGAACTCGGCAATCTGTGCATCGGTAGTTTTCATATCCGTTTCAAGGGCTTTGAGTGCGCCGGTGACCGCATCCAGATCGACCGGTTCCTCTTCCTCGAAGGTGTCGACATAGCGAGGAATGTTGAGGTTGTAGTCATTCTCCTTGATCTCGTCGAGTGTGGCGAGGTGCGAGTACTTTTCTATCGCCTCCCGGTTGCGGTAGGTGGCGATGATCTTCTCGACGTTGGCATCGGTCAGGATGTTTTGGTTCTTGGCCTTCTCGAACTCGCCCGAAGCGTCGATAAAGAGGACATTGTCACTTGCCTCGCGGCACTTTTTAAAGACTAATATACATGTGGGAATACCAGTACCGTAAAAAATATTTGCTGGCAAACCAATGACGGCGTCGAGATAGTTCCGGTCCTCGATGAGGTAGCGGCGGATGTGCCCCTCAGCCGAGCCCCGGAAGAGCACGCCGTGGGGCAGGACGACCGCCATGGTGCCGTTGTCGTCGAGCTGGTAGATCATGTGCTGGACGAAGGCGAAGTCTGCCTTGGAGGAGGGTGCGAGCCTGCCGTATTGGCTAAAGCGGTCGTCGCTCATGTGGAGCGGATTCGCCGACCATTTGGCGGAGAAGGGGGGATTGGCCACGACCGCTTCGAAACGCTGCTCCGTGTGCTGAGGGTGTTCGAGGGTGTCTTCCTGCTTGATGTCGAACTTGCGGTAGTGGACGTCGTGCATGATCATGTTCATGCGGGCTAGGTTGTAGGTGGTGCGGTTGAGCTCCTGCCCGTAGAAGTTGGAGACCTCCTCGACCTCCTTGGCAACGCGCAACAGCAGCGAACCGGAGCCGCAGGTCGGGTCGTAGACGGACTTGAGCTTGCTCTTGCCCGTCGTGACGATCTTGGCGAGGATCTTGGAAACTTGCTGCGGGGTGTAGAACTCCCCCGCCTTCTTGCCCGCACCCGCCGCGAACTGTCCGATAAGGTACTCGTAGGCATCGCCGAGAACGTCCCGGTCGTGGCTCTTCAGTTCGAAGTTGATGGCATCGAGATGGGAAAGCACCTTAGCGATAAGCGTGTTCTTCGCCGCTTCGGTCCGGCCCAGTTTGGTGCTGGTAAGGTCGAGGTCTTCGAATAGGTGGATGAAATCGTCCTCGCTCTCGTGCCCCATTGTCGTCTGCTCGATGTTGCGCAAAATCTGCGTCAGGTCTTCGAGAATGAAATTATTTTCGTCTGCATTTCCGCGCTTAGCAATCTCGCTAAAAAGTTCGGAAGGTTTGAGGAAATAGCCCAGTTTCTCGATAGCCTCTTCCTGGATGGCTTCAAGTAGTTCTTTACCGTCATCTGTTACTTCGTCGATATCAAGGTACTTGATGCCGTCTTCGACGAGGATAGTGTCGGCGTAATCTTCCATCTTTTCGGAAAGGTACTTGTAAAAAATAAACCCGAGGATGTAGTCACGGAACTCATCCGCATCCATCTTCCCGCGAAGCGTATTCGCGATGTTCCAAAGCTGCTGTTCTAAAATCTTTTTGTTCTCTTCACCCAACTGTGACGGCCTTATAGCTGTATTCGTTTTTTTTGAGTGAGTATAGCAGAGGGAGAGTGTGTAACCTCTTGAAGTGTATTAGTTTAGAGATTTAATACTACATAAAATCAAAGTTATTTCTTTTTCGTATGAAATCTTCGGTACAGACTTTTGTTGAGATGTTCAAACATGTATGTCATCTGTTCAATATTGGAGAGATAAATGATAAATGCGATGCCAAAAGTCATTAGACTAAATAAGATAGCAAACGAAGCAGTTACTCCATACTGATACATCGTCTCTGAGTGGCGCGCGAGAAATACCATTGCCATGCCGAAGAGTGTGGCAGCGACGACAAATGTCCCATTGAGTATATCTTTTGTGATATCACTTAGAAACATAGTGATCTTACACGTCTCTAGCTTGCCGAAGTTAAACATTATATAACTTACTACAAGTGTTATAAAAAAAAAGGCGATACCAATACTCCCATTTCTATCCCAGTTTTTGACGACTGTTTGAGTAATATTTTTTACTACGGCTATTTGTTGTTCTATGGGGAGCAAGGCATAACTCTGATAGGTTAACACGGTTGCCAATACAAACCATACAATAAATTTTCTCACTAAGAAAACCTCTGTGATTTTCTTGATTTTATCAAACGAAGACTTTGATGGGGTGAAGGACACTTTTTTCCTTTAGTATTTTTACTAGTAAATAAAAGTTCTATTGTATTAAAATAAACACAAAAAAATATCAAATATATTTTTATTAATAGAAAACAATGTGTGATAAGGTTTGAAGAAGTAATACAGCTTTTTTACTACTGTATAACCGATGGGCTGCATTCGCATATCTGTACAATGGCGGTATTAGATGACAAAGAGGGGGTAAGGGAAATGAGTGATAAAATTTGGTTGTCGCTGATTGATGCGAAATTCAAGGTTTTTCTGATGTGTGGCAAAGGTCATCGACGCAAAGAAATTGGCAGCGGGAGACACCTGCTGTATTCCAAGGAGATGGACACGGGATTTGATGAGGTGTTCGGCGATGATTAGAGCGTGGCACGGACGGATGCCGAAAATGAAAGTTGTCTTTGTCACCGTCGCGCTGTTTTTCGCTGGCTGCGGTTCTAAGCAGCCCGAACCGGCTCCGGCGCCTTCGACGATGACGATCGATGGACAGAAGTTACTTATCCCTGAGGCAATGCGCGGGCGCGTTATGACGCGCGTGAAGCCTGTCACCTACTACAGTCTGGCCCGGAACGACAACCTGCTCCCGCATTTCAGTTACAGCAACGACGACAACCACATCAGTTTCAAAAAGGCATCGGAGCGCCCCCGCTATACCCTCGATTTCGGCGGTCGCTACATCGTGCGCGAACTCTACGTGGAGCCTAGCGGCGGTCTGTACTGGAAGGAGGGGGATATGATCAAGGACCTGATCCGTCTGCCGCTCTCCTATGCCCTTGACCCTCTTTTTGTGCACCAGATGATCGACGTCGATATCGCTGCGGCCGGCCAGACGTTGCCGCGGCATCTCGCGCTTGACTCAAGGGAGGAAGTCGCCCTGGGCTTTACGAGCCTGCGGCCGCTCTCCAAAGTCGATATCAGCGTTAAAAGCCTCTACAACACCCAGACGGTGCGCCGGGGCAGGGAGTATCACCTCGCGCCTGACACCTTCCATGCAGAGCTACTGCGACCGGAAGATTTCGAAGCGATGGCACGTTATACCCTCGTCAACCGCCCCGCCCCCCACGAGAACGAGTCTTTGGTGCTGATGCTCTGCCGGCACGACCGAGCCAACTTCGCCAGGCTCAAGCGTCAGCGCCGGAGCTTCACCCTTCCGAGCTTCTCGATGCTCGACCTCCCCGACGACGTCGACGTCGCCTATGCGGTGGGGAACATGGCCAAGATCGCCAGGAGCAACCAGTACAAAACCAACCGCGGCCAGATCCGGGTGATCCGCAGCGACAGCTTTTACAGTGTCGGAAAGGGTAGGGTGGCTGGCGGCGAGGAGTTCAAGGTGCGCAGCGGCGGCAAGAAGATGACCGTCCGGCACGAGGCACCGACGGCAGGGAACGAGGAGTTCATCGATTTCGACGGGGGGCTTGAGTGAGCACGGCCACGCCGCATAAGCGGCTGGGGATCGCCGTAGGGTTCGTCTGGCTGCTCATTGCCCTCAAGGTGCTTTATCTCGCTGCGGAGTCCTATTATAATGCCCACCTCGTCGACGTCGCTACCAGCCTAGATGCCGACCGCGATAGATTTGAGGCGCTCGAGGCGATGGGCCACCGCCTCTCATCGATCGGCCTGACCCTGCTGGCGATGCCGCTGTTTTACCTGATCGGCCGCCGCCTTGCGCGCACCCAGTTCCAGGCGATGGCCGCCGCGTCGCTGCTGGCGCTGCTGAGCTACCATGGGCTCTACGCGGGTCTCGAACGCCTCATGGAAAAGATTGTCGAGCTCAATCAGGAGAAGCGCTACGAGGCCTACTACGCCACGGCACTGCGATACGGGATGTTGGCGCAGAGCATGGGGTACACGAGTTTCCTGCCCCAGGAGCGGTTGGGCAACCTGCAGACCGAAGACCGGGTGATGCTGGCGAACATCTTTTTGCTCACCCAGCTCGAACCCGCCCTCGTCGACCGGATTGTTGACGAGGGGCGGGAGCGCTTCGTCGATATCCTCATCCTGCAGCACGACCGCGATGCCTTCGACAAGGAGGAAGTGGCCTTCAAGGCGCAGGTGGGGCGCATCGCCGAAGCGTGGAATGGCTATGTCGACGCGCGGGCGAAGATCAACGCGAGTTTCGAGGGCAGGGCGGACGCGGCGACGATCCAGAAAGCTTATGACGACTTCAAGCGCAGCCTCAACGAGCGCTATGCCAAATACGGCGAGGGGGTAACGCGTTATGAGCGCGAACTCAATGCCGAACTGGCCAAGGGGGATGGCCGCTACGACGAGCTCAAACGCTACTTCCGTTACCGCCGTTACGCGTCAGCCAAGCGTAAGTACCGCGAAAGTATGCTCGAGAGCTTTGGCTACGAGGTGCCGCCGGAGCGCTGGTGCGCCCACGGCCGCTGTCCCGACCGTGGTGCAGTAGACAGTGTGATTGAGCAGGAGGTGCGCAAACGCTTCGAGACGCGCAGCAGGGGGTTGCCGCCGAATCTGAACAAGCGCGCCTTTTTCCTGCATCCGAAAGTCAAAAAGGAGGTCATTGCCGAACTTGCCAAGCAGGGCATTCGGGTGCGCAGTGATTTCAACTATTCTGCCGCGCAGTTCGCCACGGCCTACAAGCAGATGGTAAAGCGTGAGTTTAAGCGCGCGGTCGCAAAGATGCAGGAGGGCTTCGAGGCCGACACCGGGATCAAGCGGGTCCGCACCGACCTTGACCACGACGCCTTCGTCGCACTCTTCACGCCACAGTTCAAGGAGCGCTTTTCTAAGCCCCGCTACACGAACGCGGCGATTACGATGGCGCAGCAGGGGGACACGAGCGGTTTTTACGAGCAAATCTACCGTCCGCAGGTACACGCGAAAGTGATGGAAAACGTCCTTTACCCGCGCAGCACGTTCGAGAACGATCCCGAGGCGATGCGCCGCGGCGACGACGCCATCAAGATGCTTTTTATCCCGCCCTTCGCGATATTCCTCTCGCTCTTCGCCGGGTTGCTTAACCTAGCCTCGTTGTTGGGGATGCTCTACGCCCTGGCGCTGCACGGCCGCCGTGGCAGATGGGTCAGCGCGTCGAAGCTCCTAATCAAAACCCTCCTGGTGGCCCTGATCGTCTACCTACCCTACCGGGTCGCGATGCAGGAGGGGGTGCTGGAACGTTATCCGGCGCTTTCGCACGATACGCCTTTCTTACGCTACTACCGGCCACTATTGGCCTGGCTTCTCGTCGCCGAGCGGGCCAACTACGACCTCTTCTACACTGGGCGTTAGCCCTAGAACAATCCATATGTACACCAAGCGTACGTTTTGACTCTGACCAGCGTCGTTCCCACGCCATTTCGACCTTAGCAAGCTGGCTATATGTTTTACAGCACTAGGGAGATGTTAAAAAGGTTGGCGAAGAAATGAGAACATCTATTAGGCCGTTTGGCTGTGTAAGTAGTCATGATTCAGATGAGTCAGTGCGGCGTCCCAGGCGTTGATGGCTTTTGGCGGGGCTTTGCGGTCCAGGACCTGTTTCATGCCTTTAAGCAGCGCTTCGAAGATGAGTGCGAACTGTTCTGGCGTTGCGGTGGGATACATGGCTTTGAATTTTTCCGCGTACGTTTTCATTTTTTCGGGGCGGTCGATAAAGCTGGTCAGTGCAATGACGGCAAAACTGAATTGCTGGGGCATGTCGGCTTTGGCTCCCTGGAATAGCACCTTCAGTTCCGGGTGCTCGGTCAGCAGGATTTTAAACGTCTGCTCGGTAATGGCATGGATGTTCTCGGCCACCTTGGGCGCGCTTTTTTGCAGGTTTTCGTAATGCTCCTCCGGGATCATGACGCTCCTTTTAGTTACTGATGAGCAATTCTCATTCCAATCATTGCGTATTTCGATCTTTATGGCATACTGCTAGACAAACGTATACCTAGGACCAACTATGCATATTTCAAAACTTTTAATGACCTCTTCTTTAGCCGTAGTGCTTACGACCCAGACCCTCAATGCCGGACTGTTTGACTCCATCATCGAAACGGTGACAAAAACGACTTCTGGGGAGACGCAGACGAAGGATGTCTCCGGTCTCTCGATCACGGACATCGACGGCGGGCTGCGCGAGGCGCTCAACAAGGGTGTCAAACAGGCCATTGAACAGTTGGGGCAGCAGGACGGTTTCCTCGGTAACAGCCTGGTGAAGATCCCCGTGCCCGACAAGCTGATGATGGTCGAGAAGGGGCTGCGCAAGGCGGGGATGGGCAAGTATGCCGATGACTTCGTTACGGCGATGAACCGGGCGGCGGAGAAGGCGGTGCCGGAGACGGCGAAGATCTTTGCCGATACCATCTCCGGTATGAGCATCGAGGATGCGAAGAAGATCCTTACGGGGCCGGACAACGCGGCGACGGAGTATTTCCGCGAACACTCCGGCCCGGCGCTGCAGGCGGCGATCTTGCCCATTGTCCAGCAGTACACCCAGGAGACCGAGGTGACGCAGTACTACAAGACGATGGTCGACACCTACGACAGTTACGGCGCGCCGGTGCTGGAGCAGACGGGGGTAACGAAGCTTCTTGGTTCACTGTCGGGTGAAACGAACGCAACGACGTATGATCCGCGCGACCTCGACGGCTACATCACGGCCAAGGGGGTCGACGGCCTCTTTACGGTCATTGCCGAAGAGGAGAAGCAGATCCGCACCGACCCCGCGGCGCGTACGACGGAGCTGCTGCAGAAGGTTTTCGGCAACTGAGGGTGGGGGTAGAACGGTTTTTGTAATAGAGGGCTAAAAAAAGGTTCTCTACAGTGCAAAACAAAACGCGTCCAAAAGTCGTTCTTCTCAAAGGCAACGGTCCCATTATCATTAACAGTGAAATGATGGAGCTTATTACGATCACACTCTCTCACGGTCTTGTCGGTCTTCCGCTGGAGGAGCTGCGCGCCGAGAAGGTGATCATCGTCAAAGACCTCAATGCGTTCTGGGACGTTCACAAGACCGTCAAAGCGAAACCGGCCTGTTTCGTCTACAGCTATGACGAGCTGGAGGAAGAGGACCTCAAAAAGATCCACTCGGACGACATCAGCTACATTTAGGAGAGACAGTAATCAGTGACACTCCGGGTTGAGATTTTCCGCGGCAACGACCTTGCGCTTCCCGATTCGGAGGTCAACGTCGTCATCGATGTCGTACGGGCCTTTACCGTGGCGCATTACGCCTTTTTGCGGGGTGCCGCGGAGATTCTCCTCGTCCCGGACGTCGCGGCGGCCTTTGCCGTGCGGAAGGAACGTCCGGAGGTATTGCTGGCCGGTGAAGTAGGGGGATTGCCGATAGAGGGGTTCGATCTCGACAACTCCCCCGTCCGTTTCGCCTCCGCCGAACTGGAAGGGCTTATAATCGTGCAGAAGACGACGAACGGCGTTAAGGCGGCGCTGCACTCGCTGGGGGCGCCGACGGTGCTGCTGACGGGCTTCTCCAATGCCGAAGCGACAGTGCGCTATCTGCAGGCGCATTACGGCGGCACCGACGCGCGGATAAACCTTGTCGCCTCCCACCCGACCGGAGACGAGGATTTCGCCTGCGCGGAGTATATCCGTTCACAGCTGCTGGGCGAGGCGATGGATACCGATGAGGTCCGGCGGCGCATCTACGGCTGCGAGACGGTTGTGAAGTTCCTTGACCCCGCCCGTCCCGAGTTCAATGCCGAAGACATCGACTACTGCGCAACCTCCCTGCCGCCCGCCTTTGTTATGGCTGTTTATCAAGGAGCTCTGTGGACCAGCGTGCGGAAAGTGACACTCTGAACAGAGTCCGCCCCGTGAGCGCCCCGGCAGGGCCTTTGTATATCTCCCTTACGATAAAATGAGGCAGGAGGAGATGCATGTTCAGTTTTGAAGAGATTTTCGACCTTGTCGATATCGGGATTACTGTCTATGAACCGTTGGAGGAGGGTGACGACTTCAAGGTCGTCTACATCAATGACAAAGCGAAGAAACTTTGCCATTTTGATGTAGGAGAGTCCGTCAGCGAAGCGTTATCCACGCTCTTCCCTGTCAATGCGACCCGTCCCCTGCTTGAGTTCTTCCGGGAGGTGTACCGCACGGGAGAGGCGGAGGAGGTCGCCCTGGTCCCCTGCTACGGGTCCACCGACCTCTGGCAGGAGGGCTACATCTACAAACTCTCCAGTGGCCACCTCGTTTCGCGCTGCATGGGGGTGAAGGAAGAACGCGCGCGGGAGATCCTGGCCCCGGATGAGCGTCTGACCTTTCGAACGATCCTCGATACGGCGCCCATCGGGATCTGGTCCCAGGACATATCCGGCAGACTCCGCTTCGTCAACAAGGCCTTCTGCGATGCCACAGGTATCAGCGAGGAGCGGTTCCTCTCCGTCCCCCATTACGAATCGCTCTATTCAGCGGAAGCCGCGCAGAGCTGCATGCGTTCGGATGCCGCGGCCCTGCAGCAGAGCGAACCCCATCTCTCCTATGAGAAGATCCCCTTTACCGACGGCAAAGTGCATGAGGTCCTCATTGTCAAAACGCGGGTCGAAAACGCGGAGCACGGCGTCAGCGGCCTGGTCGGACTCAGTCTCGATATGACCGAACAGCTCGAAGCGGAGCGGAAGCTCGAGGCGATCAACCGGAACCTCGAGGAGCGGATCAGGGAGGAGATCGAAGCGAGCCGCCGGAAAGACACGATGCTCTTTCAGCAGAACAAGTTCGCCGCGATGGGGGAGATGATCAGCAACATTGCGCACCAGTGGCGGCAGCCGCTCAATACCCTTGGGTTGCTGATGACGGGAATGTCGGTCAAGATGATGATGGCGAAGGACGAAACGCGCGAGAGCGAATTCGAAGAGTTCCAGAGCCACTGCAGCGAGATCATCCAGTACCTCTCCGACACGATCGACGATTTCCGCCTCTACTACCAGGAGGACGGGGGGCACGACAGTTTCTGCATCAGCGATATGGACAAATCGCTGCAGACCCTCGTTATCAGCTCCATTATGGGCAAGCGGATCGGTTACGAGACCGATCTCGAAAACGTCCGGATCGGCGGGCATCTGAACAACCTTAAACAGGCGCTGATCAACCTCTATTCGAACGCGGCCAATGCCATTAAGAGCCACAGGACCGATGCGGGCTTCATCCAGTGCAGAGGATTCGCCGAAGGATCGCAGTATGTCATCAAGGTCTGCGACAACGGCGGCGGCATCGACAAGGCGATCATCGACAAGATCTTCGACCCCTATTTTACGACCAAGCACAAAAGCCAGGGCACGGGACTGGGGCTCTACATGACACGGCAGATTATCGAGCAGAAGTTTGGCGGCACGATCTCCGTGAAAAATGAGAAAGCCGGCGCCTGCTTTACGATCCGCATCCCCTTTGCCGGAGAGGCGTGCTGATCTTCCGCCCGCCGTCTTGGCGGTTTACATTCATTTACGTCGCAGCAACAATGGTTTGGGGAATGTGGCGTATAATATTCCCAATTAACCGGGAGGGGAGATCATGAAAGATTACTCGTTACAACTGCGCGTCTGGCACTGGGCCAACGCCGTCGTCGTCCTCGGTCTGCTGGGGACGTTTTTCCTGCGCAAGACCTTTTTGAGCTGGCACACCAATTCGCAGATCCTGCTGGAGAAGCTCGCATCATTCGGCATTACCGTGACGCCTGAGCAGGCCGCGGCACTGGCCAAGGCTGTCAGGGCGCCGATGTGGGAGTGGCACATCATCCTGGGGTACGTTTTCGCCGTGCTCGTCCTCTGGCGGCTGGTGATGATTTTTAAAGAGGGGTTCGGCTACGCACCGGAGAACAGCCACATGGCATGGGTCTATCGAGGCTACAAAGTCATCTACGCCGTGATGGCATTTATGGCCGTCAGCGGGCTGCTCATCACTTTCTACAAGGATATCGGCCTTGCCAAGGACATTGCGGGCTCCGTCAAGGAGCTGCACGAGCTTGTCGCCTGGGCCATCGTCGCCTTTGTTGTTCTGCACATTGCCGGCGTCTTTGTCGCCGACAACCGCGACCAGAAGGGGATCACCTCGAAGATGATCTCGGGCTAGTCCCTGTGGCAGTGCCTGGAGAGGAAGGGGAGCAGGGCGGCATTGAACGCCTCGGGGTTCTCGAGGTTGCTCAGGTGTCCCGCCCCTTCGATGATGACGAGCTCGGCGTCCGGGAGGGCGTTGTGCATGTAGACCGAAGCGTCCGGCGGAGCGATTTGGTCCGCCTCGCCGACGAGGATAAGCACCGGGAGAGCGAGCCGGGGGAGTCCGCTGCAGGTCTCGTCGCGCTCGCGCATGGCGCGCAGCGAGTGCACCAGGGAGTGTGCGGGCGTTGAAACGATCATCTCCCTGACTGCGGCGACTGTTTCGGGATGCTGTTCGAAGGTCTGTTCCGCGAGCAGTTTTCCCAGCAGCCCCTCGGCAAAGGGCTCGACGCCGTCCGCTTCGATGGCGCGGATGGCCTGCAGCCGCTTCTCGCGCCCTTCGGGCGTATCGGCGGCGCACTGCGTATCACAGAGAATGAGGGCGTTGAAGCGTTCGGGGTGTTGCTCCGCCGCCCGCAGGGCGATGTAGCCGCCCATTGAGAGGGCGCACAGCGTCGCTGTTTTGACCCGCAGGGCATCCATCAGTGAGAGCAGGTCCTGCACAAAGAGGGGAATGGAGAAGGGCTCTTCGCCCCCCTCCGTTGCCCCGTGTCCTCTTAGGTCGTAAGCGATGACCCGGCAGTGCTTCCTGCAGGCTTCCGCCTGGCGCTGCCACATCGTCCGGTTCAGGGGAAAGCCGTGCAGAAAGATCAGTGCCGGCATGTCGACCGATCCCAGGTCGTCATAGTGTATTTCAATACCGTTGACCGTCGTTGTCATGCTCGCTCCTTCTATAAGTATATTTAATCAATTTTAGCGAAAAAACATACCGTTTTCATAATGAAAATCTATATGTGTCCTACGGTGGTCCGTCAGCAGGCAGCAGTGCTATAATGGGGATAAAGAGCTACTGACAAAAAAACGGGAAGGAGAGGAGCAAAGATGAAGACGCTGTGCAAGATCAGATTGAATGCGGATGAGAAGCCGGACAAGGCGCTGCGAAAGCTGCTCTCCTCCCCGAAATACTACTGCAGAAAATGCCTGCGTAGCGCGGCGGAGAAGGGGGCGCTGTGCAAACCGGAGAAGCTATGAACCGTAGACTTCCATCGGCATCCCGATGGCAATGGGGTTGTGGAGCATGACGCTGCGCTTCGCCTCGCCGTCGGCGGCAAAGAGGTCGTAGGGGACGTAAAGCAGGCGCGCGGAGATTTTTTTGTGCGCCTGCGCCTTCTCCTCGACGTGGATGCGGATCCCCTGGGGCGAGGGGGCACTGTACTGCTCGGGGATCGTGACGCGGGCCACGAGGGCAACGGCGTCGACGTCTTCCATCTTCACTTCGCCCTTGAGGCGTTCGAGCAGGTGCTCGTAGCACTGTTTCTCTTCGACGCTTTCGCAGGCGAGGTCGCGTACCGTTCCGTTCTGCGCCAGCAGTTTGGCAAAGGGGAGGAGGGGACGGTCGTTCTCCAGGGCGATAACGGCGTCGGCGACGCAGCGCTCCACCATCTCGAACAGTTTCTCTTCGTCGGTCATCGTTTTCCTTTTTGGTTTGTGTGCCCCTTGTACCATTTGCAGCGCTTTTTCTGCTTGATGGTATAGACGTTGTACTGAAACTTCTTGCCGCAGTCGGGGCAGGCGAAGATCGCACGGTTCTTCGCCTTCATATAGCGCACAAACAGGAAGTTGCCGACCTGGTCGCCCTCGCGGTAGACGGTTTTGTCGTTGCGGGCGGCGAGCGCCTCGGCGTTTTGGGCATCTTCGCGCGCACGGCGCTGCCAGAGCGGCTCTTCGTCCTCTTCGAACGTGCCGGTGTCGGCGGTGTAGCGTTCGGTCATCGGCAACGGGCCGTCATGCGCAGCAGAAATCGGCAGAGAGGTGAGTTGGCAGACATGGGTGAATTATATCCTATCCGCGCGGCGGGAAAAAACGCCATGCCGGCTCGGAAACATGCCGTTCGGTCAGAGGGAATGTGCTATTATCTTCTTAGATAATAACGTTCACAGAAAGTGTTAACGATGGACTACGAACTCAATATTCGCGAAGTGATTTACGCCCTCACCGAGGCCCTTGACCTTGTCGGTATCGACGATACGCGTCACGGAAAGCGGGTGGCCTTCATGGCCGCCGAATGCGCAAGAGCCGCGGGGTTTGATGAGGCATTTATAGACGATATCATCGGGATCGGGATGCTCCATGACTGCGGTGTTTCAACGACGGACGTTCACCGCTCCCTTGTCACGCAGCTGGAGTGGAAGGATGAGCAGATCCACTGTGAACGCGGTGCGATCCTGCTGGGCAAGGTGGCGCTCTTTCAACGCTTCGCATTGCCGGTCTACTACCACCACACCCACTGGGAGCTTCTGGAGCATCTGCCCGTTGACAGGCGTGTCAAACAGCTGGCCAACCTGATCTATCTCGCCGACAGGGTCGATGCGCTCCGCTCGCAGATGGGCGGTTCGGGCCTGGAACAGAGTGCGGAGATCGAACGCGTCATCGTCGAGCACAGTGGCACCTTTTTCGCACCGGATTTCGTCGAAGCGTTCCAAAAGGCTTCGGGCCGGAACTCCTTCTGGTTCTCCCTGGAGGACGAACCGCTGGAAGAGCAGCTGATGGAGTGGGTCGGCAGGGGGGAGAACAGACCGTTCTCCTTTTCGGCCGTGCGGGAGATGGCGCAGATGTTCGCCGACGTCGTCGACGCGAAAAGCCCCTTCACCTTTGAGCACTCCTTCGGGGTCGCGGCACTGGCAAACTTTTTGGCCCGGGGGTTCGGGCTGGACGAACAGAGGCGCGAGACGGTGGAGATCGCTGCACTCCTGCACGATCTGGGCAAACTGCGGGTCGAAGATGCCATTTTAAACAAGAACGGTCGGCTGGATGCCGGGGAGAAGATATTGATGAACCGGCACGGGTTCGATTCGAATATGATCCTGCGGCGCATCCACGGTTTCCGGGGAATCGCCCGCATCGCCTCCCTGCACCACGAGATGCTCGACGGAAAGGGGTACCCCTACAGCCTTGGGGAGGAGGAGATCCCCCTTGAAGCGCGGATCGTAACCGTCGCCGATATCTTCCAGGCCCTGGTGCAGACGCGCCCCTACCGCGCGGCGATGGAACCGGACGCGGCCTTCGCCATTTTGCAGGAGATGGCCGATAATGGGAAGATCGACACGGCGGTCGTGGCGATGATCGGCACAAACCTGCAGCAGGCCTACCGCCTGGCAAAATACAAAGAGCGCGTCAAAGCGGCATAGGGCCGCCGCACTACAGGGCTGCTTTCAGGAAAAGAATCATGTTGCGGTAGTGGTCGCCGTTCCAGTAGACGCGGCCGCATTCGGGGCACTGCCGGAAGGTGTCGAAGGTTTCGTAGACCTTTTCGGGTACGGCCTTTTGAATCGCGGCGGGGCAGACGCGCACGAGCGGAGCATTGCAGACAAGGCAGCGCCGATGCACATCCTCGCCTATTTCCAACCCGAAATGCGCCGCCAGTTCGCGCAGCTGGTCGTGGAGTTCGACGGCGTCAAGCAGATAGACCGGCACGTTTTTGCGCTGTGAGAGGGCCGCATCCCGGGTGAGAATGGTGCGTGTCTCATCCTTGGCTACCCGGAGCAGTTCCGTGTCCGGGATGGTCGGGAAGAAGAGGGTGTCGTACCCCATGAAGCGGAGGTACTTGGCAACACGGCCGAGATGGCAGTCCGCGATAAAACGGTGCTTGCCGTCTCGCTGAGCACTGCCCATCAGGCTTCGGGGATCGTCTCGCTGACGCTGCTCCAGTCGGCCAGGCCTGTAGGGACGTTGCCGTACTCGTTTTCGAGCCGGTCCCACTCGGGATAGTCGGTGTTGAAGGCGGCGACGTCCTCGGCCGCTTTCTCCGGGCTCTCATACTCGCCGAGCATCTCCTCATCGATCCAAAGCTGGTAGCGCTCGTGGCCCGCCTGTCGGATCTCGAAGGTCCCGATATCGGTGTTGAAAAGGTAGTTCCGCATCTGCTCCTCCTTGGGTGCCTATAAGGATGATTATACCGTCATTACCGCCCAGCTGTCATCTTTGAGACACGCCGTGAGCATCTCGCCGGTGTGGGTATTCTCTACTCCCAGTGCCGCGAGGGCATCCGTAGCCTCATAATCCTCGGTGCAGACGATGCAGGCGCTCATGGTGACGCCGCTCTCCTGCATCTGTTTCAGACGTGCCTGCACCTCCGCATCGGCGGCGGCCAGTTTGATGGAGGGTCCCCAGATCATCAGGTGGGCCTCTTCCCAGTAGCCCCGTTCCAAAATGACGGAGCCGTAAAGCAGGGGCAGCTTCATGGCGACCTCTTTGTCGCCGTTCGTCCAGACGATCAGGAGTTTCGTTTTCGACATTGTTTTTGCCTTTTTGGTAAAATTCTATCCTAATGATCCGAGAAAAAATCGCAACCGCCACCTATCGCCTGAAACACAACCCCGCCCTGCGACGCAGTGTCGCGCAGATGAAGCCGAAAAAAACGGTGTGGGGTTTTTTGGGAGTCGTCCTTTTCTTCTTTGTCCCCGAGATCATCGCATTTATCTGGGGTGCCGACATCACCGCCTACGCCCATGCGCAGATGCTCGATGTCCCCGCCGAACCGCTGGCCACCTGGTACGAGTTGCTGGTCATGCTTTTTGAGGATGGGGGCAGCTGGGTGAACCTCGGTATCGGCTTCGCCTTCCTCGTCTGGCTTTTCCTGTAAAAAACCGGCTACCTACATCAGCTTCGGTTCCCGAAGCGCATTCAATGAAATTAGGAATTGGCCTTGAGCGCTCTTTGTAAGCCATCCCGGAGGCATATAGCCGGGAGGGATGAGCGATTCGCGAAAGGCCGCTTTTTGCGCTACTTTTTCTAAAAAAGTGGAATGAACATTTTTCCTTTTCCTTTCTTTTTACAAAGAAACGAAACCAAAGAAAATCGTCGTTGCGCGAATCGCACGCTGCTCCCGGCTTTATGCCTCCGCAGCGGCTTTCAAGGCACGCTTAACGACCTTTCGCCTATTAAAGTTATGCGCTTCGACGTGTCGAAGCTCGTATCAAGAGCTTTGTACTGACAAAGCGCATTCAAATCAATCGGAAGTTGGCCTTGAGCGCTCCTTGAAAGCCGCCCTGAAGGCATAAAGCCGAGAAGGGCGAGCGATTCGCGAAAGGCCGATTTTCTTTTGGTTCTTTTCTTATGAAAAAGAAAAGAATGAGAAGCGCCTCTTCATGCTTTTATCATGAGGAGCAGGAGAGCTTGAGGTTCTTGTGTTCGTTCGGCGTTGCTTTGGCGTAGCGCTCGAACTGCGGCAGTTCGTCAAAGGGATTGCGGGCGATTTCCAACAGCTCCTCGACTCCGCTGTTGTCGAACTTCTCCGCTTTTTTAATCGCCTCTTGCAGCATGTAGTTCTTCAGCACGTATTTCGGGTTGGTCCGCAGCATGGCGGTGCGGCGCTCTTCCGCGCTGTGCTCCTCCAGCCGCAGCCGGGCGTCGTACTCGGTCAGCCATTCACGGACCGGTTCGCGGTCGACGCAGATATCGAGCAGTGCTTTGCCGTCGCCGTCGTAGCGGCTGAGAGTGCGGAAGAAGAGGGTGTAGTCCGCCTGGCTTTTTTGCAAAGCGGTGAGCATCTTTTTAAGCAGGATGATGTCGTCCTCCTTCTCAGTCGCCAGTCCCATTTTGCTACACATAATCTCGACGTAGGTCTGGGTGTAGACGGAACCGTAATCGTCGAGCTTCTTCTCCATCCGCTCCTTGGAGACGATGGGCGACATGGCCTCGGCGAGCATGGAGAGGTTCCAGTAGGCGACGTGGGGCTGCTGCCCGAAGCCGTAGCGGCCGTGGGTGTCGGTGTGGTTGCAGATAAAGGAGATGTCGTAGTCATCAAGCATGGCGTAGGGGCCGTAGTCGATGGTGAGGCCGCCCATGGACATGTTGTCGGTGTTCATGACCCCGTGGTTGAATCCGACACTCTGCCACTGCGCCAGCAGACGGGCGGTACGCTCGACGACCTCGGCGAACATCAGGAAATAGGCATCTTCTTCGCCCTGAAGGTGCGGGTAGCTCTCGGCGATGACATAGTCGGCGAGGGGTTCGAGTTTGTCGTGCTCCTCTTTGTAGTAGAAGTACTCGAAGGTGCCGATACGGACCCAGGTCGGTGACATCCGCAGCACGACCGCCCCGCGCTCGAGGCGTTCGCGCACGACTTTCGTTTCCGATCCGATCAGGGCGAGGGCCCGGGTCGTTGGGATGCCGAGGTGGTGCATCGCCTCGCTCATCAGGTATTCGCGCACAGAGGAGCGCAGGACGGCCCGCCCGTCGCCCATGCGCGAGTAGAGGGTTTCGCCGCTCCCTTTGAGCTGAAGGTTCCACGCGCCGCTCTTGCCGAGGTTGATCGCCCGCCCGTCGCCGAGGCGCGGGACGAACATCCCGAATTGGTGCCCGGCGTAACACATGGCGAAGGGACGCGAACCCTCCGGCAGGAAGGTGCCGTTGAGCAGCCCGACGAGTCTGTCGTCCGTGCCGGCGTCCGAAGAGAGGCCGATCAGTTCGGCGGCGTCGGGGTTGAAGCTGATAAGGTAGGGGTTTTTCAGCGGCGTCGGTTCGGTCGGGTCGTAAAAGTGCGGATCGAGGCTGAGATAAGGGGTGTCGAGTGTGAGTGCATCCAAAGTCATGCCGACTTTGTACATTTACTGTTCTAAAAACGCAATGGGATGCGGCGATGCGTGCTCGCCGCTTGGTGTCACCCCTCTGAATTGACGAGATAGGGGTTGTCGTCGACACCCCGGCGGTGAAGGTTGACGGCGCTCTCCAGCGTGCGCTCAATCACTTCGCTCCACGCTTCGATTCCCGCGGGGACATGGATGGCCTCGCTTTCAAGGTTGTCCCATTCGATGTAGCCCGTGTTGAATGTCGCGACGTCATCGGCAGCTTCGGCGGCCGTGGCGTATTCGCCGAGTTTCTCGTTCTCC
The DNA here is from genome assembly GCF_021044585.1 of Sulfurimonas sp. HSL-3221. Taxonomy (GTDB): domain Bacteria; phylum Campylobacterota; class Campylobacteria; order Campylobacterales; family Sulfurimonadaceae; genus Thiomicrolovo; species Thiomicrolovo sulfuroxydans. The sequence continues at coordinate 1,155,641 of NZ_CP087998.1, forward strand.
AGCCAGAGTTCGTACATCCGGTGGTGGCGGCTGTTCGTAATCTCGAACGTGCCCAGGTCGGTATTGAAAATATAGCTGTGCATCCTCTCTCCTCTTGATGAATGCATCAGCCCTTGCGTTTCGCTTTCTTTTCGACACGCTCTTTGACTTTGTAGTCTTTGATGTGCTTCTTGACCTCCTGCTTGAGCTCTTTTTTCAGTATGTTCTTGAGCTCTTTCTTGACGTATTTGCTGACTTTTTTCTTGTCGATCATCGCATCTCCTTTGCAACGGTATGGTTACATCATAAAACAGGATGGCTTAAATGTCAACGTTGCGGCAGCCGCAACGGACATGTCGGCGGGAGCGTGCGGGGAGAGGCGATCGTGCGCGGGTCGCTTACGCGGCGGGGCTGCCTTCGCGGACCGTCCGGCGGGAGAGGCAGGTCGGGTAGGAGCGCGCTTCGGCGATGGAGGAGGCTTCGGTTTCGATCAGCTGTTCCGAAGGGACGGCCGGCACGTCAAAGGTGCGCGTCCCTTGGACAGAGGCGTCAGCGTAGCCGAGGCGTACAAGACGTTCAACGATAGCATCGGTCATGCTCAGTACCGAGGAGGCTTTGACGACTTCGCAGCGGGCATAGCGGTCGCCGACGAAGGAGACGTCGGCGGCGCGAAGGGTCGGGTCGTCGCCGGGGATCTGCTGGGCACCGAAGAGGGGCTTGGAGGCGACCTCGGCGTCGATGAAGGCGGGAATATAGCGCGCCATGTGCTCGATGGCGCGGCGGCTGCGGCGTTCGACGCAGGACCACTCCCACTCCCGGTCGATCATCTCGATAAAGCGCTCGTCAAGGTTCGGCTGGGCGCTGGCGGGGGTGCTGCCGACCAGCCCTTCGTCAAAGAGGGTGATGTCGTTGGTCATGCCGTGCAGCTGCACGAAACCGCAGGGATAGGGGGTGAACTGGGCCATCCCGTTGGGGGTGCCGCGCTCGCCGTGGAAGATCACCTCCGGCCAGACGGCGCTCTCCTGCCACTTGGTGACGTAGGCGGCCTTGAATTCGACCATCCGCTCGCGTTTGAAGCCGAGCATGTCGTCGATCTCCCCGGTGCGGAAGCCCGCGGCGTTGATTAGGTAGTCGAAGCGCTGCGTCGTCGTATGCTCCCCTTCGGTCGCGGTGACAATGAAACCGTTTCCGTCAACGCTTTGCGTCGCGGCGGTGACCGCCGTGCCGAGTTGCAGGTCGCAGCCGTCGAGCTTTTGAAGCGAGAGGGCGGCGCCCGCGCCGAGGCGGAAGAGGTTCAGACCGTACTCCTGGACCATAATGAGGGGAAATTTGACGGTGGAGAGGTCGACTTCGCGGGCGACGGGGATCATCCACTCGTCGGGGGTCTGCGGCATGGCGACCGGTTCGCGTTCGCGGAGCGCTTCGACGCTTTCGCGGTCGTAAAGGCGGAAGTAGGTCTCCGGGTCGCCCAGGACCTGGTTGCGTTCGTCCTCGGCGATAAAGCGCCGGTATTCGCTGCGCAGCATCTCCAGCCGGGGGTAGAGGTCGTCGGGCTCGCCTGTGTCGGTCAGGGGGACGGCGATGACCGTCGGGCGGAAATCGACGGCGTAGGGGTAGAAACGCAGCAGATCGATGGACTGGCGCAGCAGGGTGACGCACTGTTCATCGGAAATCTCGCGGTAGAGGTTCCCGCCGGCATGCAGGTGGCAAAACGGGGGGCCGGAGACGAGGCTCTCGCCCTTTTCGAAGAGGGTGACCCGCATCCCGATGCGGCTCAGGTAGAGCGCCGCCGTCGCTCCTGCGACCCCTCCGCCGACGATGGCGATGTTAGCCGGCACCATGGGAGACTCCGAAGGGGGCAGCGACCTCGGCGAAGGTGTCGCAGACGAGATTGGGGGTATACGAGGCGATTGCCTCCCCGTAGTTGTAGCCGTAGCCGAGGCCGATAGCATCCATTCCGGCGGCTTTGGCCGCGAGGATGTCGTTTTTGGAGTCGCCGATCATGACGCAGCGCTCCTTGTCCACGCCAAGGGTTTCGCAGACGTGCAGCAGGGGCCGGGGGTCCGGTTTCCGTTGGGGCAGCGAATCGCCGCCGAGAGTATATTCGAACAGTTCAGACATCCCCAGGCTGTGCAAGATGGGTTCTATGAAGGCGTAGGGCTTGTTGGTGACAATGGCCAGGCGGTAGCCCTCTTTGTGCAGTTGTTGCAGGACTTCGGGCACCTGAGGGTAGGGGCGCGTCAGCACGGCGAGGTTGCCGGCATAGAACTCCAAAAAGATTGCGAGAGCGCGGTCGACCGTTTCGGTATCGTCCTCCGCGTTGCCGCTCGCGCGCAGGGCACGCTCGACAAGGGTGCGAGCCCCGTTGCCGACCCAGCCGCGCACGGTCGTCTCTTCGAAGGGGGGACGCCCGAGCTGTTCAAGCATATGGTTGACCGCCAGCGCCAGGTCGGGGGCGCTGTCGATGAGGGTACCGTCAAAGTCGAATAGAATCAGCTCTTTATGCGTGAACACCTGTCGTTTCCTTATTTAAATATTTCGCCGGGATTATAGCGCAGCCCGATTAATCCCGTTTTCGTTAAAATGGCTTCCGTTTTTATCTAAGTGCAACTTTAAGACCAAAAGAGACCCGCTATGCCCAAAACCATTACCGTCATCGATACCTTCGGTTTCTTCTTTCGCAGTTTTTACGCCCTGCCGCCGCTCACGAACAAAGAGGGGTTCCCGACCGGCCTGCTCACCGGTTTCATCAACTTTATCGACCGCCTTCACCAGGACCATGCCAGCGACTACATCGTCTTCGCCCTCGATGCCAAGGGGCCGACCTTCAGGAACGAGATCGACCCCGAGTACAAGGCGCACCGCCCGCCGCCGCCCGACGAGCTCAAAGCGCAGCTCCCCATCGCCATCGAGTGGATCGAGAAGATGGGCTTCAAGACCCTGATGCAGAGCGGTTTTGAAGCCGACGATATGATCGCCTCTATTACGAAAAAGGCGGTCGAAGCGGGGATGGTCGTGCGGATCGTCTCCCACGACAAGGACCTCTACCAGCTTATCGACGATGACAGGGTCGTGCTCGTCGACGCCATAAAGCGCAAGGACGTCAACGAGACGGAGTGCCTGGAGAAGTACGGCATCCGCCCGGAGCAGTTCACCGACTACCAGGCGCTGCTCGGCGACAGCGCCGACAACGTGCCGGGAGTCAAGGGGATCGGAAAGGTGACGGCGCAGAAGCTGCTCAACCAGTACGAGACCCTCGATAACGTCTACGCGAACCTCGACGAGGTGAAGCCGGCCGGGGTACAGAAGAAACTGCGCGAAGGGGAGGAGAACGCCTGGATGTCGCGCAAGCTCGTCACCCTGCGCGACGACCTTTTCGAGAAGGTAGCGTGGGACGAATACGACATGGACGACGGCAACCCTTTCCTGCCGATCGTACCGGAGCTGATACGCTACGAGATGAACGGGATCATCCGCAAGCTCAAAGCGAAGAAGCTTATCAGCGAAGAGGAGATCAGTAACGAAAATGCCGTGCAGGAAGCGGAGTGCCCGCTGCCGGCGAACGCCGGGTTTAGCGCGAAACTGATCACCGACGAATCGGAGCTCGCCGCGCTCACCGGCGCGATCACCGCGGAGACCCTGGTCGCTTTCGATACGGAGACGACGGGGCTGGATTATCTGGAAGATACGATGGTCGGGTTCAGTTTCTGCCTGAACGCAGAGGAGGCCTACTACGTCCCCGTTGGGCACAGCTACCTCGGCGTTCCGGAACAGGTCGGCGAAGCGGCCGCGTCTGCGGCACTGCGGCAGATCTTCACCGGGCGGGTCGTCGGGCACAACCTCAAGTTCGACCTCCACTTTGTTAACCACTATATGGAGGGGTTCGAACCCTCCCTTTATGCCGATACGATGGTCATGGCGTGGCTTGCCGCACCCGAGAGCCCGCTCTCCCTGGACAAGCTCGCACAGGTCCACCTTAATCATACGATGATCAGCTTCAAAGAGACGGTCAAGAAGGGGGAGGACTTCTCCGGGGTCGACCTGGCCGATGCCTGCGGCTACGCCGCGGAGGATGCCTGGGCGACGTTGATGCTCTATGAGAAACTGACGGCGCTGCTGGACCTGCAGGGCGAGCATCTGCTCGAAGAGGCCGCGGCGGTGGAGTTCCCCTTCTCACTGACGCTCGGCGCGATGGAAGAGGCGGGTATCAAGGTCGACACCAAGGTGCTTGCGACCTTCCTGGAGGAGGCGAAAGAGCGTCTGGCGGAGCTGACGCAGAGCATCTACGAGCTCAGCGGCAGCGAGTTCAACATCAACTCCACGAAACAGCTGGGCGAGGTGCTTTTCGAGAAGCTGGAGTTGCCCGTGGTCAAGAAGACAAAGACGGGCTATTCGACAGACGAGAAGGTACTGAGTTCTCTGCTGGACGCGCACCCCGTCATCGAGAAGCTGCTGTCATACCGCGAACTGCACAAGCTCGTTTCCACCTACCTCGACCCGCTCCTGCAACTGGGAGCGCAGCGCCCCGACGGCCGCATCCACACCTCCTACGTACAGACGGGGACGGCGACGGGGCGGCTCAGTTCGAAAAACCCCAACCTGCAGAACATTCCGACCCGCACCCCGCTGGGCGCGCGCATCCGCGAGGCCTTTGTGGCGGAACCGGGCAAAAAGCTTATCGGCATCGACTACTCGCAGATCGAACTGCGGCTGCTGGCGCATTTCAGCGAGGACCCGACCCTCGTCGACGCCTTCAAGCATGACAAAGATATCCACCTGAGCACCGCGATTGCCCTCTTCGGCGAGGAGGAGGCCCCGAAGAAGCGCAGCATCGCGAAGACCGTCAACTTTGGCCTGCTCTACGGCATGGGTCAGAAGAAGCTCTCCGATACCCTGGGGATCACGACGAAGGAGGCACGGGAGATCATCACCCGCTACTTCGAGACCTTCCCGACGGTCAAATCCTACTTCGCCTCCATCGTCGAGCGCTCCAAAGAGCAGGGGTACGTCGAGACCCTGCTGGGGCGCCGCCGCTATTTCGACTACGACAAGGCGACGCCGATGCTCAAAGCCGCGTACGAGCGCGAATCGGTCAACACCGTCTTCCAGGGCAGCGCGGCCGACCTGATCAAAATGGCGATGAATCGCATCGATGATGTGATAAAAAAAGAACGCCTCCCCGCTACCATGCTGCTGCAGATTCACGACGAACTGATCTTCGAGGCGGATGCGGCCCAGGCCGATGCGCTGGGGCAGCGTTTCCAATCTATTATGGAAGAGATCCATCCCCTGCATATCCCGCTGCGGGCGTCGCTGAACATCGGGGCGCACTGGGGCGAACTGAAATAGGCTCTGAATAAGCAACGCTTATTCAGCCTCTCCCGCCGATTGAAAGACTCCGTTAACCGAAAATGACTACAATTACGCACTTTGGGGGCCGCACAGCCCTCTGACTGCATGAAAAGGAATGAGATGAAGTACCTCCTCTCTGTGATCAGCTCCATGAAAACCATGGCCACGTTAATGCTGGTGTTTGCCGTCTCCGTCGGATACGCGACTTTTGTCGAAAACGATTTCGGCACGCCGACGGCCAAGGCCATGATCTACAACGCCCGATGGTTCGAGGTGCTGCTGGGTATTCTGGCGTTCAACCTCGTACTCAATATCGTACGCTTCAAAATGTGGAAGAAAGGGAAGGGGCTCGTCTTCCTCTTTCACTTCGCTTTCCTCGTTATCCTGTTCGGCGCGGCGGTGACCCGCTACGTCGGTTACGAGGGGATGATGCACATCCGCGAAGGCGAGACGGAGGACAAGATCACCAGCTCCACGAGCTACCTCAAGATCGTCTATGACGACAACGGCAAGGTCGGCGAGTACAAGCAGAGCCTCTACCTCTCCAAGCTCGGCGGCAACGACGTCGACACGACCTTTGATGTCGCCGGCAAAACGGTCAGCGTCAAGCTGCTCGAATACATTCCCGACGCCGTCTACAGCGTCGTGGAAGCGCCCGACGGCAAGCCGATCGCCAATATGATGATCACCGGCGGAGGTGCCCCCGACCAGATGCAGCTCTCCCAGGGCGAACAGTATGAAAACGAGAAGCTCATTATCGACTTCGATTCCGGCAAGCCCGTGCACGACGGTAAGCCGGTCGTCCGCCTGTTTATGGAAGGGGATACCCTGAAGATGGCCCACGGCTTCCCGCTGACCTACCTCAAAATGGATGACCAGAGCAGCGGTGCCGTTGCCCCGTCCCTGGAAGACAACGCCTCGACACGTACCCTCTATACGACGGAGAACGGCGCGAACTTCGTGATTCGCAGCTTCTTCGCCAAAGGGAAAAAGACGATCGTTTCTCAGGAGACGAAAAAGAAGGGGCCGATGATGCGCACTGCTTCGCAGGACGCGATGCGCCTACAGTTCAGCGACGGCAGCGAGACCAAAGAGGTCGTCGTCATGGGCACTTCCGGCCAGGTCGGCGTGCCGGAACCGGTGACGCTCTCAGGCATCCCGATGTCGGTCAGCTACGGCGCCGAGCTCATCCGCCTGCCGTTCGCCCTGAAACTGGCGGACTTCGAGCTCGACCGCTACCCGGGATCGCAGTCGCCGATGTCCTATGCGAGCGACGTTGTCCTGATAGATAAGGAACAGAACATCGAAATGCCCTATCGTATCTTTATGAACCACGTTCTTGACCACCGCAACTACCGTTTCTTCCAGTCCTCGTACGACCGTGATGAGAAGGGGACGATCCTCTCCGTCAATCACGACCCGGGAACCCTGCCGACCTATATCGGTTACCTGCTGCTCGCCATCGGAATGTTCGGCTCACTCTTCGTCAAGGGCGGCCGTTTCCGCCAGCTGGGCAAGATCGCCAAGCACGCCGCCGAAGAGAAAGAGAAACTGGCCGCGGGGCTCATCGCAGCACTGCTGCTGACGTTCGCGCCGCAAAGCGCCAAAGCCGATACGAACCCGATGATCAAGGAGATCACCTCCTTTGACCGCACCCACGCCGATATGTTTGGGGCCCTGATCGTTCAGGACAGCAACGGCCGTATGAAGCCGGTCGATACCCTCAGCACGGAGATCCTGCACAAGATTAACCGCGGCGACACCATTCTCGGTCTCAATGCGAACCAGATCCTGCTTTCGATGATGCTGATGCCCGAAGCGTGGCGCGACATCAAGATGATCCGTTCGGACAAGCTGGTTAACAAGGAACTGGGATTCGACGCCGGTGAGAAAACACTTGCCTTCAACCAGTTCTTTGAATACCCCGATGAGATGGCGGGCTACAAACTGAACAAATATGTCGAAGAGGCGATCCGCAAGGCACCGGGCAAACGCGATAAGTTTGACAAGGCCGTCATCAAAGTAGACGAACGCGTCAACGTCGCCTACATGGTCTACACGGGCGCGATGCTGCGCCTCTGGCCGGACGCGGGGGATGCGAACCACAAATGGGTGGCGACGATCGAGGCGATCAACGGCTTTACCCCGCAGGAGAGCATGCTCGTACGTTACCTCGCCGCCCAGTACTTCTCCTCCATCGACGACGCGGTCAAGAGCGGCGACTGGAGCAAGGCGGATGCCGCGCTGGAGCAGATCGCCGAGCATCAGAAAAAGGCCGGATCTACCGTCTATCCCGACGAGAACAAAGTGAAACTGGAGATCTGGTATAACCACGCAAACATCTTCGAACGCCTCTGGCCGCTCTATTTCCTTGTCGGTTTCGTGCTGCTGGTCTTCGCCTTTGCACACATCATCAACCCGCGCGTCAAGCTGGGGCTCTTCGCCAAGGGGGCCTATGGACTGCTCGTGCTCTTCTTCATCGCCCACACGGTCGGCCTGGCGATCCGCTGGTACATCTCCGGCCACGCCCCTTGGTCGAACGGGTACGAGTCGATGATCTATATCGGCTGGGCATCGGTCCTGGCGGGCTTCATCTTCTCGAAGAATTCGCCGATTACCCTTGCGGCCACCTCCATCCTTGCCGGGCTGATCCTCTTTGTCGCCCACCTCAACTGGATGGACCCGCAGGTAACGAACCTCGTGCCGGTCCTGCAGTCGTACTGGCTCAGTATCCACGTTTCCATGATTACCGGCAGCTACGGCTTCCTGGGACTGGGGGCGCTGCTTGGCTTTATTACGCTGATCCTTTTCATGTTCAACTCGGGCAAGCGCGCGCACAGCATTTCGCTCTCCATCAAGGAGCTCAACGCCATTAACGAAATGAGCCTGATGGTGGGGCTGGCGACGCTGACGGTGGGGAACTTCCTCGGCGGGGTCTGGGCCAACGAGAGCTGGGGCCGTTACTGGGGCTGGGACCCGAAAGAGACCTGGGCGCTGGTGACGATCCTTGTCTATGCCGTCGTTATCCACCTGCGCTTTATCAAGAAGATCTACACGCCGTACCTCTTCAGCGTTATCTCCCTGCTTGCCTTTACATCGGTCCTGATGACCTACTTCGGCGTCAACTACTACCTGGCGGGGATGCACTCCTACGCCAAGGGCGACCCGGTGCCGATCCCGGATTTCGTCCCGGTGACCTATGCGATCGTCTTCGCGGTCATTGCGCTGGCTTCGCGCCACCGCAAACTTGCACCCCTCTGCAAAGAGTAGGGTCTTTTTAAATCCTCCAAAACCTTTACGCCTGTTCTTCCGCCGATGCCCCCGGGCATCGCTCCTCTTTTCTCATACAATCATCCATTTTCCACCATCCGAATCCCCATTGAAACGGTCGGAATTATTTAATTTTATTCCCGGTTATTTTATGGGATTAAATAATTTGGATATAATTTTTTCTGAATCAAAATGAGAGGAGAGAGGTATGGTGAAAATCGTCCTGATGGCACTGATCGCGTTCGGCGTCCAGCTGCATGCGGCGGATCAGAAATTCAACCTGAAGTTCAATATGCTGAAGCTCAATGCGGAGATGGGATCGGCCCGGGAGTCTATGATCCGGAACGACAGGGCGGAAGCGCTGAAAGTGTTCAAGCGTCTCAAAACGGAGGTGCACGATCTTCTGAGCAACAAGGAGAAGATCGAATCCATGCTCCCCCCGGAGAAGAAACAGAAATCAAACATCGCCCTCGAGTCGGCAAAGCTGATCGCAGAGAATATCGAACTGATCGAGGATGCCTACGGAGAGAATACGCGGGACCTGACGCCGCGCAAACGCCAGATCAAAGCCCAAAGAGCCTACACCTCCATCGAACTGGCCTGTTTCCACTGCCACAACCTGGTGCGCGACGAACTGTAAACACCCTTCGATAACGATGCGCCCGCCCGGGCGTGTCAGGGTGTCGCTGTCGAGATAACCTCCCACGCCTCCACATCCCCAGCTATCGCGCTAAAGAGCGGATGCGTTTCAATTTCCTGTAACGATTCAAGTGCTTTGTAACGGTCTGGGTTCCGTTGTTTCAGTTTATGGAGCAGATGGGCAAACTCGTAGGCAAGCTGGCCCCTCTGCACCGACAGCGTTGCGCATTCACCTTCGCGCACTATTTTCCCCCTGTTGAACCTATAACCTCTCCTGTCCGCCTCGTCCACCACGTCACCGAGATAGCATGCAATGGCTTTTGCGGGGTCTTCGCACTGTTTGAAACGAAGTAACTGCGGGTGGTTCTTGTACCCTTTTGTTCGGCCGAGCAGCACGTTCTGCGCCAGCAGCGCTTCGCGCCACAGTGCGACCAACCCTTTGGCGTCCAGGTATTTCGGGTGGAGTGACCAGAGTCGCATCGGAGTCTCCTCCTTTTGCCCACATTGTGAGCGTTGTAGCTTATCCCACTATACTACAGATTTGCCGAGAACGCCGTCAGTCTTCACCAGGTCGATGACCCGTTTAAGCGCGTCGCCTTTTGAAAGCGTCAGCCGGATAATGCTCTTCGTACGGGCTTCGAGGGAGTGGGGGACGTGTGCATCGAAACAGACCATCTCCCCGCATTCAAGATCTGCTGCATCACCATTGGAGGTGAGTGTGACGCAGCCTTCGAGGACCATGATGGTAATCGGTCCGGGCGCGGTGTGCCCGCGCATGATGTTGCCTTTGGCCATACAGATGCGGATCTCTTTGGAAAAAGGGGTCTCCAGCATCTTTTCGACGACGACCCGTTCTCCGAAATGCGGCGCTTCCAGAAACGTGTATATTTTCATGTCAACTCCCCTTCACCATAGCGATGAAGTTTGCCGTGACGGTGTCCATGGTCGCGATGTGTTGTTGCAGCCACTGTGGCGTATCGGTGCAGATGTAGTCGCGGATGATCTCATCGTCGTTGCGGTTGCGCCACTCCATCATCACCAGCTGGAATGCATTAAGGGCGCGGTCATGCTCGGCTTTGTGCATCTCGAACGCGGGAAAGCCGACTTCTCGCATGAGGTACTCCTCGTTGGCGAAGTGCTCGCGGGTATGGAAAAAAAGTGCCTCAAGTGCCTGAGCGAGGGCCGTTTCGGGCGCACCGGTGTCGAGGAGCGTCTCGATATGGTTGAGCTGTTCCACCTCTTCGGCATGAACGGTGTTCATCTCGTCATAAGCGACTTTGGGGAGTTCGGCGAAAGCGATCATTGGATGATTCCTTTTTTGCGCCAGTATAGGTTATGATAGGGGATTGTGACATTGATATAGATCAAGTTGGAGGGGGCATGGGACTGGAACACTGCTATCTGTTCAACCGGCTGGAAGGGGATGACCTGGCACAGCTGCGGGAAATCAGCCGGGTGAAATCGCACAGCGCTGGGAGCACGCTTTTTTACGCCGGGGAGTACCCGGGAAAACTCCGCCTCATCGCATCGGGAGTGGTAAAGGTCGTCAAGCACGACACGGCAGGCAACGAGATCGTCCTGGCCCATTTCCGTGCTGACGACCTGGTAGCCGAAGCGGCACATTTCGAAAACATCCCCTATCCGGCGACAGCGCGCTGCGAAACGGACGTGACGCTCTACGAGATCGATTTCGGGGCTTTCAAAAGTCGCTTTCTGAACCGACCGGATGTGGCGCTGGGCATCATCCGGTCGCTGACGCGCAAGATCAAGCAGCTCGAAGCGGTGATCCGGCGCACCACGGTCGACGACGCGCAGACCCGCCTGGCACGCTACCTGCTGGAGCATGCCGACGTGCTTTCCGAGACGACCCAGAAGCAGATCGCGTCCGAGATCGGCCTGACGCCCGAAACGGTCTCGCGTATCGTGCGGCGCTTCAAAGCGCGGGGATGGGTCGAGGTGCGCGCGCGGAAGATCGTCATTACCGACCCGGAGGGGCTGAGAAGCATGCAGGATGAAACGGCGTAGGTGAAATGAAGAGCGGGACAGACCGTACACAAATCTTTTGATGCTTTTATCCGTCCTCCCTGTCCCGATGGAATTTTTTTCACTTTTTACTTCTGGGCGGTCGGCGGAACCGTTATAATTCCAACCATGGTACCCGAACTTCCCATCCATGCAGTCCTGCCCGAAATAGGGCAGGCGCTTTTCGACAACAACCAGCTTATCCTGCAGGCCCCTCCGGGTGCAGGTAAAACGACCGTTGTGCCGCTGGAACTGCTCGAAGCGGCGTGGCTGGAAGGCAAGAAGGTCGTTATGCTCGAGCCGCGGCGGCTCGCGGCGCGCAACGCGGCACTTCGGATGGCGGAACTGCTTGGCGAGGCGGTCGGAGAGCGGGTGGGGTACCGCATCCGACAGGAGACGAAAGTCTCGGCAGCAACGCGGATAGAGGTTGTCACCGAAGGGATCCTGACGCGGATGCTGCAGAGCGACCCGGCGCTGGAGGAGGTGGGGGTGCTCCTTTTCGATGAGTTTCATGAGCGCTCCATCCATGCCGACCTGGGACTGGCGCTCTCCTTGCAGTCGCAATCCCTGCTGCGTGACGACCTGAAGCTCGTGGTGATGTCGGCGACGCTGAATGCCGAAGCGTTGAAGGGCGTGCTGCCCGATGCCGCCGTCGTGACCAGCGAAGGGCGCTGCTATCCCGTAGCGTACCGTTACCTCGATATCCGGCGGAAGCTGCCCGAGGCGAAGAGCGTAGCATCGCTGACGGCGGAGACGATCATGAGCGCACTCAATGAGGAGCAGGGGAGCATCCTTGTCTTTCTGCCCGGTGTCAAAGAGATCAATGCCGTCGAGCGTGCGCTGCAGGGTGGGACGGCAAGCAACATTGTGATTGCGCCGCTGTACGGCGATCTCTCCAAAGCGGCGCAGCAGCATGCCATCGCCCCCGCCCCCGAAGGTAAACGCAAGGTCGTCCTCGCGACGAACATCGCCGAAACTTCCCTGACGATTGACGGCGTACGCATCGTCGTCGACAGCGGGCTGGAGCGTTTCGTGGAGTACGATGCGGCCTCTGGCATGAACCGGATGCGCACGCGCATGATCACGCAGGACTCCGCCGTGCAGCGCGCGGGACGGGCGGGCCGGACGCAAGAAGGGGTCTGCTACCGGCTCTGGCATGAGAATAAGCCGCTGGTGCCGCATGCGCGGCCCGAAATCGTGCAGAGCGACCTGGCACCCTTGATGCTGGAACTCGCCAACTGGGGTGCCGGCGTCGATGAACTGAATTGGGTCGACAGGCCGCCAATGCATGCGGTAGAAGAGGCATCCTTATTATTAATATCACTTAATATGGCAGATGTTTCCGGCCGCATCACGCCGCACGGCGAAGCGGCGCTGGCGCTTGGGCTGCATCCGCGCCTGGCCCACATGCTGCTGCGGGCCAAGGCGGAGGGACTCGGGTACGAGGCGGTTCTGCTCGCGACCCTGCTGCAGGAGCGGACGGGTTTCAGCGGTACGGACCTGTCCGAAGGCATGGGGTGGCTGGACCGTGTGCTGCAGACGGGTGAGAGCGGCAACCTGCTGCGCCATGCCGTGAACCTGCTCAAAAAGCGCACGGGCTGCGAACGGGGCAGCGGGGTGAAAACCGATACGGCGGGGGTACTCGCGGCGCTGGCGTATCCCGACCGCATTGCCAAACGCCGCAGTCAGGGGTCGGAGCGCTTTTTGCTGGCCAACGGCAAGGGGGCGGTGCTGGGCGATGCGACTCTGTTCCTGCATGACGATTACCTTGCCGTCGCCGATGCAGGCGGGCAGGGGGAGCCGCTGCGCATCTTCCATGCCGCCGCATTATCGCAGTCGGAACTGGAAGCGTGGTTCGGCGATGCCATTGCGACGGAGGAACAAGTCGCGTGGAACGACGAGTCGGGTCGCGTCGAGGCACTCCGGCTGCGGCGCCTCGGTGCCTTGACGCTGGAACAGTCACGCATTGACAGCCCTTCGCAGGAACTAGTCGCCAAGGGCGTGCTTGAGGGCCTGCAACAGAGCGGACTTTCCGTCTTGCCGTGGGCAAGAAAGAGCATGTCGCTCCGTGAACGGGTCAACTTCGTCAACCGCCACATGCCGGAGACGTTTGCCGCCATGGATGACGACACACTGCTGGAGACACTGGAGCACTGGCTGTTGCCCTACCTGGAGGGTGTCCGCGACCTCAAGGGGCTGCAGAAGCTCGATATGCATTCGATCCTCTCTGCGCTGCTGGGCTGGGACGCATTACAGAAACTGGATGCGCTGGCACCGGAGACGGTAACGGTGCCCAGCGGTTCGACCATCCGCATCGACTACGCAGACCCGGTGCAGCCGGTGCTTGCCGTGCGCCTGCAGGAGGTTTTCGGCTGGGAGCGTACGCCGACGGTACTGGAGGGTAGCGTGCCGCTGATGCTGCACCTGCTCAGCCCGGCCCAGCGGCCGGTACAGGTGACGAAGGATCTGGCGTCGTTCTGGCGGGAGGGATATGCCGAGGTGCGCAAGGAACTGCGGGGCCGGTACAAGAAACACTACTGGCCCGAAGACCCCTACGAGGCGGTCGCGACATCGAAGACGAAGAAGGGGATGGCGCGGGGCTGATCACTCCCGGAGCAGGTCGTAATAGGGCGGGATCTCCGGCGCGAAGAGGGCGTCGTCGAGGTTGCGGTTGATCTTCTGGTTTGAGAAGCGGATCTGGACACTGTTCTCGAAAGGGTCGTTGTAGGAGATCGCCAACGGGATGTCGTCGCGGATCTTGATAGTGAACTGCTGGGACTTGTGGGTCGCCAGGTAGGTTTCGTCGTCGAGCTTCACGGCCTTGGCGAGGATCTTGAAGAGGTCGATCTCGTCGCGGAAGGTCTTGACGATGGCCTGCTCGAGTTCCGGTTCGATGATGGTGACTTTGTGGCCGATAACGAAAACGCTCTTTTCGACGGGCTTGAAGTAGTGCCAGTGGGCCTTGTCCGGGCGCGTCGCGTCGACATGCCCCTCGTAGGTGATGGTCTTGTTCGTATCGTCGACGATCTGCTGGGTAAAATCCGCGCTGAAAGAACGGATGGAGTCGGTAAACCCGAAAAGGGCGCTAAAAGCGGCGAGCAGCAGAAAAATTGTTTTCATTTGAAACCTTTTTTGCGCAATTGTAACCAAAAATGGTGACCGGACACCCCTTTACGAAACCTTTATAGAAACGATACCTTCGCTTAGTTATAATCAGCGCAAAAAAAGGGGCACTGCCGGTGCCCGGAACTAGGGAAAAGATGCTGCAGACGATGATGGGCAAGGTGTTCGGCACCAAGAACGACCGGGAGCTGAAACGCTACAAACGGGCACTCAAAAAGATCAATGCGCTCGAAGCGACATATGAAGCGATGGACGATGCGGCACTGCAGGCTGCTTTCGAAGAACTGAAAATGGCCGTGCGCGCCGAAGAGAAGAGCCTCGAAGAGGTCCTTCCCGACTCCTTTGCCATCACACGCGAAGCAGCCAAACGTACCCTGGGAATGCGTCACTTCGACGTCCAGATGGTCGGCGGTATGGTCCTGCACGAGGGACGCATTGCTGAGATGAAAACGGGGGAGGGTAAGACCCTCGTTGCCTCCCTTCCTGTCGCGCTTAACGCGATGACGGGCAAAGGCGTCCACGTCGTCACGGTCAACGACTACCTCGCGCAGCGCGACGCCACGGAGCTTACGCCGCTGTACGGGTTCCTGGGCTACGAGGTCGGTACGGTCCTTGAGGGCGAATACGACCCGCAGGTCAAACGTGCCCACTACGCCGCCGACATTACCTACGGGACGAACAACGAGTTCGGGTTCGACTACCTGCGTGACAACATGAGCTTTTCCCGCGAACAGATGGTGCAGCGTGGCCACCATTTCGTCATCGTCGATGAAGTGGACTCCATTCTTATCGACGAGGCGCGGACCCCGCTGATCATCTCCGGCCCGACCAACCGCACCCTTGACAACTACGTCCGCGCCGATGAGATCGCCAAGCAGCTCTCGAAAGAGACCCACTTTACCGTTGACGAAAAAGACCGCCTCGTCCTCATCACCGAAGAGGGTATCGCCAAGGCCGAAGAGCTCTTCGCCGTCGACAACCTCTACAGCCTGGAGAATTCCGCCCTGTCGCACCACCTCGACCAGGCGCTCAAGGCCAACTACATCTTCGAGATCGACGTCGATTATGTCGTCAAGGACGGCGAAGTCGTCATCGTCGACGAATTCACTGGCCGCCTTTCCGAAGGGCGCCGCTACTCCGAGGGGCTGCACCAGGCCCTCGAGGCCAAAGAGCGCGTGCAGATCAAGGAGGAGTCACAGACCCTCGCGGACATCACCTTCCAGAACTACTTCCGCATGTACGACAAGCTGGCGGGGATGACCGGTACAGCGCAGACGGAGGCGACGGAGTTCGCCCAGATCTACCGCCTCGACGTCGTCTCCATCCCGACAAACGTCCCGGTCGTCCGTGAAGACCTCAACGACCTTATCTACAAGACCGAGCTCGAGAAGTTCCAGGCGTCCATCGAGAAGATCAAGGAGCTCAATGCCAAAGGGCAGCCGGTCCTCGTGGGTACGGCCTCCATCGAGAAGTCCGAAGTGCTGCACGAGCTGCTGAAGCGCGAGAAGATCGCCCATACCGTTCTCAATGCGAAGAACCACGCCCAGGAGGGTGAGATCATCAAGAGTGCCGGCGATAAAGGCGCGGTCACGATTGCGACCAATATGGCCGGACGCGGGGTTGACATCAAGGTCAGCGACGAGATCAAAGCGATGGGTGGCCTCTACATCATCGGGACGGAGCGCCACGAGAACCGCCGTATCGACAACCAGTTGCGCGGCCGTTCCGGCCGCCAGGGCGACCCGGGGGTCAGCCAGTTCTACCTGAGCCTCGAGGACAATCTGCTGCGCATCTTCGGCTCGGACAAGATCAAAACGATCATGGAGCGCCTCGGCGTCGAAGACGGCGAGTACATCGAGTCGAAAATGGTTACCCGCGCCGTCGAGAAGGCGCAGAAGAAGGTCGAGAACCTCCACTTTGAAGGGCGGAAGCAGATCGTCGAGTACGATGACGTCGCCAACGAACAGCGCAAGATCGTCTACCGTTTCCGCAACCAGCTGCTCGACCCGGAATTCGATATTGGCGTCAAGGTCAACGAGATCCGCGAGGCGTACGTGGCGCGCGCACTGACGGAGTGCGAGATCTATGAAGGCGGTGGCCGTGAGGACTTCGACCTCGAGAAGCTCGGGAAACTGCTGCAAGAAGAGGTCCATTTCATGGTGGAGGCTGCCGACTTCGAGGGGCTCGACTTCGAAGCGCTCGCCGAGAAGCTCCTCGCCGACGTCAAAGATGAGTATGACACGAAGATGGCCGTCGTGGACGAGCCGGTCCGCCGCGACATCGAGCGCGAGATTTACCTTAAAACCCTCGACACGGCGTGGCGGGAGCACCTTTACCGTATGGATACGATGAAGACGGGTATCCGTCTGCGCGCGTATAACCAGAAAGATCCGCTTGTCGAGTATAAAAAAGAGAGTTTCAACCTCTTTACGGAGCTGATTGAGACAATCAAGTACGACACGATCAAGACCCTGCAGATCATCCGCTTCCAGCTCCGTTCGCCGGAAGAGGAGGCCGAGGCCTTCGCCCGTGCGCAGGAGATCGAACGAAAGCAAAAAGAGATGCAGATGCAGCTCAACCGTGAAAGCGACGAAGCCGCAGACGCCCCCTCCGCGAAAAAACCGGCCCGCAACGACCCCTGTCCCTGCGGCAGCGGTAAAAAATACAAGAACTGCTGCGGACAGAGCGGACCGAAGAAGGGGGCGTTTGCCTCTTGAAAAAGCAGCGCGGCCTGACGAACTACCTGTTGCGCCGCTTTCTGCGGTTTGACCGGGAGCAGCCCTTCATCTTCCTCTCCGCGATGCTCGCCTTCCTGGGCATCATGCTCGGCGTCATGGTCCTCATCATCGCCATGGCGCTGATGAACGGTTTCGACAACGAGTTCAAGAAAAAACTCACGATCATGAACTACCCGCTCACCATCGTGCCGCGCTTTTACGGCAGCGTGAACAGCGAGCTTTTGATGCAGCTCGAACAGGAGTTCCCGCAGCTGAAGTTCAGCCCCTATGTCGCCGCTTCCGTTATTGCCCGCAGCGGCTCGCAGCTGGAGGGGGGCTACCTCTTCGGGGTGGACTTCAAGGCCGAACGGGAGGTTAACCCGGTCGTTGCGAAGGGGCTCGAGACGCTGCCGGAAGGGAACTTCAAGGTCCTTGTCGGCGAAGCGCTGCTCGAAGCGTTTGCCCTCGGCGAAGGGGACCGGCTGATGTACATCTTCACCCAGATCGAACCGGGCGGGCTGGCGGTGACGCCGAAGCTCAAGCGTTTCGTCATCGCCGGCAGTTTCGATTCGGGTCTGAGCGCCTATGACAAGGCCTACAGCTACACCGATCTGCACTCGCTGCAGACGATCATGCACCTGCCCGATAACGTCTATGACGGCATCCACATTATGACCGACGATCCCCAGAAGGTGATAGAGGAGGTGCGTTCAGTCCTGCCCGAAGGCGTGCGCATCAAGGGGTGGTGGGAAGACAACGTCAACTTCTTCGCGGCGCTGGAGCTGGAAAAACGTTCGCTCTTCATCGTGCTGATGCTTATCATCCTGATCGCAGCCGTCAACATCATCTCTTCGCTGCTGATGACGGTGATGAATCGCCGCAGCGAGATCGCGCTGCTGATCTCCCTGGGGGCCTCCCCGGCGCAGATCAAGAAGCTCTTTTTGAAACTCGGTGTCGTCATCGGCATCGGGGGGATTGTTACCGGGGCCATTCTCGGGCTTTCGGGTGTATGGGTGCTGCAGACCTTCGACATCATCACGCTGCCCAAACACGTCTACCCGACGGCCCGCCTGGCGCTGGACCTCTCCTGGCAGGATTTCCTCTCCATCCTCGGCGGGGCCTTTGCCATCGTTGTACTCTCTTCGTGGTACCCGGCGAAGAAAGCGAGCGAGGTCGATGTCCTGACGGTGCTGCGCAACGAATAGCGTTGGCGCTCCGGCGCCTCTTTTTCCCTCTTATTCCTCCAATCCATGACAAAATTGTTACATTTATAATAACATTATCGATAATCACTATCAAATTAAAGCTTCTTTGAAGAATATCTTTTGCATACTATCAAAACGATTATGATTATCAATAATGGAGTCAAGATGAAAATAGGAACGTTTACGGGACTCGGAATCCTACTGGTGCTGCTCGGCGGCTGTAACGAATCGAACAAGAGCGGTCTCGATCCGCAGAGGGTAGCGCTCGGCGAGGCGTTTTTCAATGATACGAACCTCTCAAACACGGGGAATCAGGCCTGCGCCTCCTGCCATGACGCGGGACGCGCTTTCAGCGAAGCGCGTACGGCAACGGCTCAGAACGATTTCGGTGCCGTCTCCATCGGTGACGACAATGTTTCCATCGGCGACCGCAACGCGCCGTCCGCGATGTACGCGGCGTTCTTCCCGGCGTTTCATTTTGACGACGAGGCGGGCGAGGGCGAAGGGAGCGGCGGCCTCTGGCTGGGCGGCCAGTTCCACGACGGCCGGGCGGCAGACCTTAAAGCGCAGGCGAAGGGGCCGTTTTTGAACCCGGTCGAGATGCAGATGCCCGATTTCAGCAGTGTCGTGGCGCGGGTCAGGGCGAACCCTGCTTACGTCACGGAACTCGAAGCACTCTACGGCGACAGTGTCTTCGACGACGATGCCGTGGCCTACGACGCGATCGGGGAGGCTATCGCCACCTTTGAGAAGAGCGACGTCTTCGCACCCTTTGATTCGAAATACGACCGCTGGCTCAAAGGGGAGGCGGATCTTACCGAGCTGGAGCGTACGGGGCTGGAGATGTTCGTGCGCGCCGACAAAGGCAACTGCGCGGCCTGCCATCCCAACGTCGGGACGGGCGGCACGCCGGCCCTCTTTACAGATGCGACCTTCGACAACCTGGGGGTCCCCGTCAATGAAGCGGTCCGCAGCAACCCGAACAACCCGCTGAGCGCCGTGGCGGATTACCGCGACCTCGGTCTGGGGGGAACGACGGGCGATCCCTCCCTCGACGGCGCGTTCAAGGTGGCGACGCTGCGCAACATCGCGGTAACGGGACCCTACATGCATAACGGCGTCTTCAAGACCCTCAAAGCGGTGGTGCATTTCTACAATACCCGTGACGTGACCGGCGCGCTCAACCCGGAGACAGGACTGCCGTGGCGCACGCCGGAGGTGCCCGAAACGATCAACATCGACGAGCTCGGCAACCTGGGGCTGAGCGACGAGGAGGAGGATGCCATCGTCGCCTTCCTCAAAATCCTGACAGACGCCCGTTACGAATCGCTGCTGTAGCGATTGATTCGGCCCCGCCATTGCGCTATACTATCTAGAAAACAATGGAGGGGCCATGTCCGTAGAGGGGCTGATGCTGAGTGCCGCCGCGCTGCTGCTAATCGTGACGGCGGGACTTTTTTACCTTATTGTACGGCGGATCGGGCGTGCCCAGCGCGATGACAATGCGCGAATGGACAAACTCAGCGAATCGCTGATGGAGAAACTCGAATCCCAGTCACTTTCCGAAGAGCAGAAGGCGAAGATCGCCGAAGCGCTCAAAGAGATAAGGGAGCGTTGACCTTTTAAAGGATCGCCCACAGCACCAGCGGCGGGTAGACGGCGAAGCCGGCATACGGCATCCATTTCCCCAGCGGCATAATGAGCATCTCCTGCAGCGGTGCGGAGACCTCCCTCTTTTCAAATACCTGCTGCATCAGGACGATCTTTGTCGCGATATCGACCGTTTTGATAAAGAGGAGCATGACGGCGGGCAGCGCCATCCGCGTCTCCAGGATCAGCCAGATGGCAAA
Organism: Sulfurimonas sp. HSL-3221; assembly: GCF_021044585.1. GTDB lineage: Bacteria > Campylobacterota > Campylobacteria > Campylobacterales > Sulfurimonadaceae > Thiomicrolovo > Thiomicrolovo sulfuroxydans. Next base: position 1,175,798 of record NZ_CP087998.1, read on the forward strand.
GTAGTAGGTGGGGTGCAGCAGAAAGAAGTAGAATATGCTTCTGTCATAGCGGCGCCGGATGCGTATGAGCATCTCCAGCATCGTCGGCGCCTTCTGCCAGGCAATCTCGAAACCTTCGAGAAGCAGATAAAAAACCGTTACCGCGACAATGCTCTCCATCTATTCCTTCCCCAATCTTTGTTAAAATAGCGCCATTATACCAAGGGCAGTGCATGAACGTTACCTACACGACGACGAATGAAGAAAATATCCCGGTCACGATCGAGGCGAACCTCGATTTTGAGCCCCAAAGCGACGATACGGTCTGGATGCTCTGGAGCTTTGCACCGCTCAAATCGCCGAACGCGGCGGGCGGGTGCAGCGAAGAGGAACGCCGTGTCCTCGATGCGATCAAGACGGAACTGAACGATCGGCTCGAACTGCGTAACGGCGCCCTGTATGCGGGCATGCGCCTGCAGGAGGGGTGGGCGGAGCTCTACTACTATGCCGCCTGGAGCAAGGGGGCGGAGCAGCAGTTCCGGGATCTTTTCAAGCAGCACGGCTACGGCCAGATAGAATACGGGGCGACCCGGGATACCCATCACGCCTTTTATCATGACGTTCTCGTACCCGATCCCTTTGAGCTTCAGCAGGCCAAAAGCGCCGAGATCATTGCGGAACTCTCAGCGGCCGGCGATGACCTCTCCTGTGAACGCCCGGTGGAGCATTACCTCTTTTTCCAGACGCGCACGGCGATGCAGCGCGCGGCGGTGGCTCTGGCCGAAGAGGGTGTGCGTATCGAGACGGACCTGGAAGAGGAGGGGCTCTATCCCCACGGACTTATGTACGAACGCACGCACGCCTGTACCCCCGAAGTGCTTGAGGAGGTCACCCGGCCGCTGATCGAAACCGCACTCGAGGCCCACGGACACTACCTGGGGTGGAGTACCTCGCTTTCCGGAAACGAGGGGTGAGGATGCGCAAGGGCGTGCTGCTGCTGCTCTGGACGGTGGCCGCGCTACTGGTGTCGCTGCGCTACCGCGTCCGGGCCGAGGGACGGGAACACGTTCCGCCGTCCGGGCCTGTGCTGCTGCTGGGCAACCATGTCAGCTGGCTGGACTGGCTGCTGGTGCAGATCGCGCTGCGCCGCCGTCTGCTGCGCTACATGATGGAGCGCGCCATCTACGAGTGGAAAGCGCTGGGGTGGATGTTCCGGCTGGGACGGACGATCCCCGTCTCCCCCAAGGCGTCGAAGCAGGCGTTCAAAGAGGCGATATCATCGTTAAACGCAGGAGAAGCCGTGGCTATTTTTCCCGAAGGGGGCATCAGCCGGCGCTGCGAGATAGAAAAGTTTTATAGGGGATTTGAGATAATAGCGTCTCAGAGTCACGGGGGGGAAATCGTGCCGTTTTACATCGACGGGATGTGCGGCAGCCGATGGTCCTATACCCGAAAGAGCCATACCGGCCCGCGGCGTTCGCTGCGGCGCACGGTGACGGTCGTCTTCGGTGCCCCGATGCCCCTTGCCAGCAGCGCGGATTCGGTCCGCGACGCGGTCATGCAGTTAAAGGATTCGATTGCTCAATAAACCGGAATACACCCTCTTTAAAAATACGCGCTATGCCCTGAGCGGCCTCATCGAGGTGATTCGCAACGAGAGCTCTTTCAAACTGCAGCTGCTGCTCTTTTTCGGCATGGGCACCTTTGCCTGGCTGCTGCCGATCAGCCCGCTTTACAGCGCAATTTTGAGCATTTCTCTCTTTATCCCGCTCCTGGCGGAACTGGCCAACAGCGCGGTGGAGCGCGTCGTGGACCTGGTGACGCTCGAATACCATGAACTGGCCAAACGCGCCAAGGATGCGGGGGCGGCACTGGTGTTCGTTTCGCTCGTGATGACCGGCGCCATCTGGATCAGCACCCTGCTGATCGCTTTTTACTTCTGAGCCTTTTTCGCACTCGCATTGGCATCCGCCGCATACGCGCCGGGGAGTTCCGGGGTGTATCCGTTGGCGATGTCGAGGCAGCGCCGGTAGGCGGTATCGCAGGTGTCGTAACACGACGAGGAGGCGTTTTCCATTCCGTCACACTTCGCGACGCAGGCGTCGTTCCTTTCGTCGCATACTTCCATCGGGTCTCTCTCTTCGGCTTGCGCTGAAAGTGCCGCAAACAGTAGGCACGCTCCCCAAACTATCTGTTTCATCATGCGCTTTCTCCTCCCGGCTGTACGGCTGTCTATTTGGCATAGGGCAATGCAATGAGTGTCTAAATTATAGCGCTGTTTTTGCAAAAAAAGGAGTATAATTTCTGGTTTGCACTTATTTTTGTTTTGGCCGCTGCGCGCGGTCATAGTCGGGTAGCAGCCCGTGTTCGGCGCCCCTTGGCGCTTTACTATTTGAGGTCGAAATGACGATTTCTGATATCGAAATGGAAATGAAGTTGAACGGTGTGGAGGAAGCGGATGCCGCTTCGATCCTTGCGGTTTGCAAAACGAAGGGGTACGCCCCCGAAACCCTTGACGAAGAGCTGGAAAAACGGGGATACGAGCGCATCTTTACGTATGATTTTGAGAACGATGAAACCTGGGAGGACGACGAGGACGATTTCGCGCCGGTTGAACGCTTCCCCCACAAACACCGTTTCGATGATGAGTGAGCGCGTGATGGAACCGCGGCAGTTGCTCGAACACTATTATGCGATGTGGAATGATAAGGATTTCTCCCAGGCTGATGTGCTGTTGGACCCCGATGTCCGTTTCAGGGGATCGCTGGGAATCGAAGCGAACGGCCTGGCGGGCTTCAAAGACTATGCTGAGATGGTGACACGGGCGTTTCCGGCCCTTTACCACGCCGTCGAGATCACCGTCGTCGAAAATGAGAGGGCTGCTGCATACGTCTCCTATACGGGCAAGCATGAAGGTGCGCTTTTCGGGCATCCGGCTTCGGGCAACAGGGTCAGCTTCTCCGGCGCCTCTTTTTTCCATTTCCGTAACGGCAGGATCGCATCGATCAACGTGCTCGGCGACCTCAATACGCTGCTGTCACAGTTGTCATAGTCACCTTTCTCTGTTACAATCTAAACCAAAAATGCCTTTTTGGCTACGAAAGTGAGCGGCGTATTTTGAAGAAACGGACCTTCCTGGCGATCTTATGTTTAGTGGCGTTCAGTGCGCTGGCGGCTGTGGAGACGGCCGCGCAGCAGCCCCCTGTCGTCGAAACACCGGCCGAAGTGAGCTGGAGCGACGAAGAGGCGGACGCGGGCGAGATCGGCACGAAACAGGTGATCGGGAAGGTGGAGAAGGTGTTTGTCGAACCGGGTGGCTTTGTCCTCGACGGCAGGATCGACACCGGTGCCAATACGACCTCCATCGGCGCAGAAGAGCTCCAGATCATCAATGAAGACGGCCAGGACTGGGCCCTGTTCAACGTGAACGGAAAACCGATCCGTGCCAAGGTCGTCCGTTTTGTCAAAATCAAGCAGCACGGCGCCCCCTCGCAGCGCCGGGCGGTTGTAATGCTCAAACTCACCCTCAGTGACGTGACCCAGGCGGTCGAGGTGACCCTGACCGACCGGAGCAACTTCAAATACAAGATCCTCATCGGGGTCAATTTCCTGCATGATCACTTCATCGTCGATGTCAGCCGAAAATATATCAAAGAGCTGGTGGAAACACCGTGATATCGTCACGTTTTCAGGTATTGATGATCGCCATGCTGCTGGCGATGGCGGGGCTCTTCGTCTCCTGGTACAAGGTGGTGTACCTGGGTGTTCCTGTTACGCCCCATGACAAGCGATCCGTCTTTACGGTCACGGCGGAGGTGGACCTGGAAGGTACCGGCAGTGCCGCGTCGGTCTCGCTGCGCCTCCCGTCGCAGCAGCCGGGCATGAAGATCCTTGAGCGGGAGGGGGAGGCCGGCGAGTTCGGCATGACGACCGCCTCCATGCAGGACGGAGAACTGCTGCACTGGACGAAACGGCAGTTTGACGACAAGAGCAAGCTTTTTTATAAGGTAAGGGTCACGCCCGAGCCGCTCTACGAGCCCCAGGAACGCAAGGATATGTGGGACACGACCCCCGCATACGACGACACGCAGTTCTGGGATGCATCGGAACAAGCCGCGGCGGCGGGGATCCTCAACTTCGCCCGGGAGCATTCGGCCGATGGGATCTCCCTGGCGGCACAGCTAATCGATATGTTCAACACCGAAATGCCGACCGATGCGGTCAAAGAGCTCCTGGCGAAGAAGAACGAGACGACAGCTTCTCTGGTCATGGCACTGCTGGCACGGGAAAAGGTTCCCTTCCGCAAGGTGCGCGGCATTATGCTCGAGGACGGGCAGAAAAAACGGCGGGCCGTGACCCTGCTGGAGGTCAAAGGGACGGACGAGACGGGCTATTTCAGCTTCAAGTCGGGGCAGATCACGCTGCCGGAGAACTTCTTCGTCTGGTCGCTCGGCAACCGGGCAATGATGACGACCAAGGGGATTGCCAAAGCGCGGCTGCGCTTCTCGGTCAGCGAGGCGAAAGTGGCGGCCTCGATGCTCAGCAAGCGCGAAATGCTGCGGCAGGGGAACGATTTTCTGAACTTCTCGCTCTACACCCTGCCGAGCTCACAGCAAAACGCCTTCAAGCAGTTGCTGCTGATCCCGATCGGCGCGCTGGTGGTCGTCATCTTCCGTATCCTGATCGGGATCCGCACCATGGGGACCTTCATGCCCGTCCTGTTTGCCCTCGCCTTCATCCAGACGACGCTGCTCAGCGGCCTGGCGATGTTCTTCGTCATCGTCGCGAGCGGCCTGATCGTACGCAGCTACCTCTCCCGGCTCCAGCTGCTGCTGGTGGCGAGGATATCCGCCGTCATCATCGTCGTGATCAGCATCATGTCGATCATGAGTATCATCAGTTTCAAACTCGGTATCGACGAAGTGCTCAAGATCACCTTCTTCCCGATGATCATCCTCTCCTGGACGATCGAGCGGATGTCGATCCTCTGGGAGGAGAGCGGGGCGCGGGAAGCGCTGACCCAGGTCGGCGGTTCACTGATCGTAGCGATCGCCGCCTCTTTTGCGATGGATAACGACTTTGTGCGCCACCTGACATTCACCTTCCCCGAACTGCAGCTGCTCGTCCTGGCCATGGTCATCCTGATCGGCCGCTACACCGGCTACCGTCTTTCCGAACTGGTGCGTTTCGCACCGATGGCCGGGCGATGAAACTGGTGACCTTCGGTGCGCTGCGGCGCAAAGGCATCATCGGGATGAACTACCGCAATATCGAACTGATCGGCCGCTATAATCCCCGCAAACTCTACCCGATGGTCGATAACAAGCTGATGACAAAAGAGCTGGCCACCGCTTCGGGGGTACCGGTGACGGAACTGTATGCGACCATTGAACGCCAGTCCCAGCTGCGCGACCTTCATAACATCCTCGCCCCCTATGAGAGCTTTGTCGTCAAACCCGATTACGGCAGCGGCGGGAAGGGGATCGTCGTCATCACCCACCGCGAAGGCGATACCTTTATCAAAGCCAGTGGCGATGCGCTCTCACTGTCGGACCTGCGCAAACACTTCTCCAATGTCCTCAGCGGCCTTTACTCGCTGGGCGGCCGGTACGATACGGCGATCATCGAAAAAGTCGTCGCCTTCGACCCGATGTTTGCCAATTACAGTTTCGAAGGGGTGCCGGACATCCGCATCATCGTCTACCGGGGCTACCCGGTGATGGCGATGATGCGCTGTCCGACCAAGGAGAGCGACGGGAAAGCGAACCTGCACCAGGGGGCCGTCGGCGTCGGATTGAGCCTGAAAGACGGTTCGGCGCTTTCGGCGGTTATCCACGACCGCCCCGTCACGCATCACCCCGATACCCATCACGATTTCGCCCACCTTCAGGTCCCCCAGTGGGAAGCGGTGCTGTCGATGGCGTCATCGTGCTATGAGATGACGGGCCTGGGCTACCTGGGGGCCGACATCGTTTTTGACAAGAACGACGGTGCGCTGCTGTTGGAACTCAATGCCCGGCCGGGCCTGGCGATCCAGATCGCCAACGGCATGGGGCTTCGGGGGCGGCTGGAGACGGTGGACCGTCAAAAACAGACGCGGGATGCCCATGAGCGCGTGCTTTACAGCATGAACTATCTCGAATAACGTCCGGGGGAGACAATGCAAACGTACGGCCTGACACCGAAGCAGCAGGATGAAGCGCTTCGCATCCACGCGGAGAACCTGGCGCTCGCACCTTACCAGGCGGAACTGATCAAGCTTCAGCAGCATATCGAACGTAACCGGTTGAAGATGATGGTGCTTTTCGAGGGGCGTGACGCCGCGGGCAAAGGGACGACAATCGGCAGCGTCAGCCGTTTCATGAATCCGAAGCACTACCGCATCGTCGCCCTGGGTAAACCGACGGAGGAGGAGCGATCGCAGTGGTATTTCCAGCGCTACATCAAACACTTCCCCCATTTCGGGGAACTGGTCCTCTTTGACCGCAGCTGGTACAACCGGGCGATGGTCGAGCCGGTCTTCGGGTTCTGCACCCCGCGCGAACATGCGCTTTTCCTCAAGCACGTCGTGCCGTTCGAACAGGCGCTGACGGAGGAGGGGACGCTCCTCGTCAAACTCTATTTCAGCGTTAGTAAGCAGAAGCAGGCCCTGCGTTTCGAACAGCGCCGGAGTGATCCGCTGCGCCGCTGGAAACTCAGCGAGATCGACATGCAGGCGCAGAGCATGTGGGAGCAGTTCACGCAGATGAAGTACCAGATGCTGACCGTGACCGATCACGCGGCGGCTCCCTGGCACGTCATCCGATCCAGCGACAAGCACAAGGCGCGGCTCGAGACGATGAAGCTCCTGCTGCGGCAGGTCGATTATGAAGGGCGTGACGACAGCCTTATTCTCACACCGGACCCGAAGGTCTGCTTCTCCGGACGGCAGGAGTTGAACCTGATGGACCAGCACGGAAAAGGACTGACATCATGAGCGGCACGGCGTTCAGCGAATTCCTCGACACCCTGAAGTACCTTGTCCGCCGCCCCTCCGTCGTCGGGGCGGAGCACCCCTTCTTTCTGACGCTTAAACGCGAACTCGATGAACTCGGGATTGAAACGACCCTTTATGAAGGGGTGCTTTTTGCGCAGGGCAAGCGGCCCGAAGCGGGAGCGCTGTCGGCGCACATCGACCGCCACGGTCTGATCTGTACGGGTCCGAACGAGTTCCAGTACGCGGCGTTCCTGACCCAGAACCGCGCGGACCTGATCGGCAATTCGGTGGCGGAACAGACGATGAATACGATCTCGGAGCGTTTTGCGGGGCAGGCGGTCCAGGCCTATCAGCCCTGGTCGGGTACATACATCGGGCTGGGCAATATCGAGAAGGCCTACATCTGCCCGAGGCGTAACAACCTGATCTTTGAGGTCAGGGGGCTGGAGTACCTGCTGCCGGGGACGCCGGTCGCCTATGTCGATTCGCTCCGGATGAACGACGGCATGCTCTCTGCCCAGCTTGACAACGTTATCAGCGCGGCGCTGATCCTGCACCTCTACCGCTGTGGGTACGAAGGTACAGCCTTTTTTACGGCACAGGAGGAGGCGGGCAAAAGCTGGCGTTTCGTGCTGGAGTGGTACCGCCGTTTCGACGGGGAGACCGACCGGCTCCTGGTCCTGGATACCAGTCCTTTCCCTGACCGCGAAACGGCCGATGCGCAGGACCTTGTGCTGCGCTACCGGGATGCGAACGCTTCTTTCAACAAGGCGTTTACGGAGGAGATCGCCGCGCGTTGCGAACGTCTCGGCATCCGCTATGGTTTCAAAGACCGCTATATCGAGGCGCAAAACGCCAAGCTGATGGCGTCGGGAGGAACGGCGGCGTCGCTGGGGAGTACGGAGATGGGGCGGCTGGCCGCGGAGGGGACGCTCCAGGGGACGACCCTGCAGCTGCCGACGACCGGGTATCATACCGTCTCGGAGACGGTCCGGACAGAATCCGTCAAGAAGATGCTAGCGCTGCTTACCGACCTCTATTTGTGAGCATCTAAGAAAGAAAAAGCGTCAAGGGCACCTGCCGCAATGGCCTGGCTATATCAGCGGCGGGTCCTGCAACAGGGAAGGCATCGCTTCGCCGACGGCGCTTTCGTCCAGGGCTTCCAGGGCCTCCAGGTGGGAAATGGAGTGGGCCTTTTCCTTGGTGGCGATATGGAAGATTGCATCCCCTTCGTAGACCAGCGGCGTCTCCAGCCGTCCGATGATGATCCCGTCAAATTCGGCATACACCTCGATCACCTCCTGCTGCAGCGGCACGTCGATCTGCGCGAGCAGTTCACCCTCTTTGACGAAACTTCCCGGACCTTTGAAACTGCGCATCAGCCCGCTTTGGGGCGATCGGAGCCATTTGCTGCTGTTGACGGTGACGGTCGGCAGCTTTTTGGGGGTATAGGTGGTTTTCGGCAGCATACCCAGATGGCGCATGACGTGGACGATCCCCTTCAGCCCGGTGCGGATGGAGAGCTCGTCGTAGCGCAGCGCCTCACCCCCTTCGTAGAGCAGAATAGGCACACCCTTTTCCACGGCTGCTTCACGCAGCGAACCGTCGCGCAGCGCGGAGTGCATCAGGACAGGCGCACGGAACGCCTCGGCCATTGCCAGCGTCGTCTCATCTTCAAGGTTGGCCCGCACCTGCGGGAAGTTCGAGCGGTGGACGGCGCCGGTATGCAGGTCGATTCCCGCGTCGGATTTGTCGACGATCTCGTCCATGAAGATCTTAGCGACCCTGGAGGCGAGACTCCCTTTCTGCATGCCGGGGAAGGAGCGGTTGAGATCGCGTCGGTCGGGGAGATAGCGCGAATGCTGGATCAGACCGTAGGGGTTGACGACGGGGACGGCCACGATGGTGCCGCGGAGTTTGGCGAGCTGGGGGAGCTGCAGCAGGCGGCGGATGATCTCGATACCGTTGAGTTCATCCCCGTGCACGGTTGCACTGACAAACAGGGTCGGACCCTTGCGCTTTCCCCGTACGACCTCGACCGGCATATCGATCCGTTTTTCGGAGTAGAGGGCGGGCAGGGGAATGGGAATGACTTTGCGCTCCCCCCTGGCGACGGTAATACCTGCTATCTCGAACATGGCGTCATCCCCTTTACATTGGTGAAAGCCTCGGCTTTTTGGCGCGGGGCTTGCTGCTGGCCTTTTCAAGGTGCTGGATAATGAGACCGGCGATGTCTTTGCCGGAGGCGCTTTCGATGCCCTTGAGCCCGGGGGAGGAGTTGACTTCCATGATGAGCGGGCCGCGTTTGGAACGGAGCATATCGACGCCGCAGACCTGCAGCCCCATCGCTTTGGCGGCGGCAACGGCGGCCGCGCGTTCGTCGGGGGTGATCTTGATCACTTTGGCGCTGCCGCCGCGGTGCAGGTTGGAGCGGAACTCCCCCTCGGGCCCCTGGCGTTTCATCGCGGCAACGACCCTGTCGCCGATGACAAGGCAGCGGATGTCCGCGCCGCCCGCCTCCTTGATGAACTCCTGGACCATGATGTTGGCGTTGAGTCCCATGAAGGCCTGGATGACGCTCTCGGCGGCCTTTTTCGTTTCGGCCAGGACGACGCCGATTCCCTGGGTCCCTTCGAGGAGTTTGATCACGACCGGCGCACCTCCGACCATATTGAGCACATCTTCGATGTCGTCGGGATTGCGGGCGAAGCCGGTGACGGGCATGCCGACCCCTTTGCGCGCCAGCAGCTGCATGGAGCGCAGTTTGTCGCGGGCACGGCTGATGGCGATGGAGTCGTTCAGCGGGTGCAGTCCCATCACCTCGAACTGGCGCAGTACCGCCGTCCCGTAGAAGGTGATCGAGGCGCCGATGCGGGGGATGACGGCGTCAAACCCCAAGAGGTCTTCACCCTTGTAGTGCATCGATGGGCGGTCGGAGGTGATGTTCATATAGCAGCGCAGGGTGTCGATGACCTCGACCTCGTGTCCGCGCTCCTGGGCCGCTTCGACAAGACGGCGGGTCGAGTAGAGGTTTCTGTTGCGTGATAGAATGGCAATTTTCATTCGGCGGGCTCCCCGGTAAGATAAGAGGCATCGGGATCGACTACGAAACGTTTTTCCATGGCGCGGCGGCCAAGCAGCATTCGGAACACCATCGTGTCGCGGTTGGTGAGGGTGATCTCGGCGTCAAAGGTCTCATTTCCGATACGGATCGGCGTCAGGATGACGTAGCGCTCCTCCCGGTGACCGCCGGAATCGCTGACGGTGCGTACGTCAAAGAGTTCGGCAACGCATTCGACGACCGTCTCCGTATCGTTTTGATTCGGGTGCAGTCCGAACCGCACCATCCGTTTGCCGTCCGTCTCAAACGCCTCAACGTAAAAGGCATGGAGGGCGGAAGTTTTGGCCCCGGTGTCGATTTTACAGTTGACGGCGTCGACGCCCAGTGCCGGGAGTCCAACCTGTTCACGCCAGCCGATAACCTGTTTATCCTGCTTCATTTGGTTTGCTCTTGTATCAAAGTTTAATCCTACCATTATAGGTCATGATTGATTAAGAAGAGGCCCCTTGGGCAGGGCGTTTCTCAGGGACTTGGTAAAGCTCTTGACCAGGTGCAGGGCATTGACGGTGATCGTCGTCATTTCCGAAGGGATCGCAGGGTTTTTGGCGATGGCTTCGATCACCTCCATGCTGTTTTTGTAGGAGTTGGCCACCCGCCTGTAGGTCTCCTCCAGCACTTCGCGTTCCGCTTCGGCGCCCTGGGCGACGGCGTGATAGGCCAGGACGCTTTTGAGGATCTGATAGCGGAGGTCTTTGTAGAAGGACTGCTCCTCGGGCGAAGCGGCATCGTAGAGGCGTTCAATGTCGTAGAGCATATCTTTGATCGCCTTGGCGGCGGTGGCCAGGTAGGCGATGGTACGCTGCAGTGCCAGGAGCTGCACCTGCTGCTCCTGTTGGGGGCAGTTCGGGGCGAGCAGGATGATGTAGCGGTAGATCTCCCCCTCATGCCGGCGGATATTCGAGTAGAGCCGGTCAAAAGCGATGTCGAAGTGCTTGGGCGGGGCTTCCAGAAGCTTGTCGACGGAAAGTCCCGCTTCAAACGCTTTGGGCGGCGAGATGTCGATGGCGAGCAGGGCGAACTCCTCGACCCGCTGGGACAGGGTCGCCACTTCGTTTTCCAGGGCGTCTATCGCCATGTCCGGGACCGTGACCGCCACCTTGTGAATCCACTTGGTCACCTGCAGCGGTTCTTTTTTGAACGTCCGCATCAAGAGACGTTCAAGCAGAGGGATAAAAGGGTACCAGAGCAGGACGCCCAGCAGATTGAACAGCGTGTGGAATAGCGCGATCTTGACGACGCCGTCCGCGCCGGCGGCGAAGCGGTCGATCCCCCAGATCAGTGCGCCCATCAGCAGCAGTGCCGCCGCCGCCGTCGAAATATTGAAGAGGACATGGGCCAGCGCCGTTCTTTTCTTGTCGGATGTGCCGCCGAGGGCGCCGAGAATGGCGGTGACCGTTGTCCCGAGGTTGGCACCGATGACGAAAGCTGCCGCAGTAGGAAAAGCGATAATGCCGGTATAAAGGGCGCTCTGGGCGATGGCGATGGCGGCGGAGCTGGACTGGATCAGGGCGGTAAGGGCGAAGCCGATCAGCACGAACCAGTAGGGGTGCCAGGTCTGAAATGCCGTCAGGTCAAAGGTCTCCGCAAAGCCGCCGAAGCTCCCTTTCATCCCTTCAAGGCCCAGAAAAAGCAGCCCGAAGCCGACCATGACGCCGAAATGTTTTTTCCAGCGGCTGTCCGAGGAGACGAGCACGCTGCCAAGCCCCCCGATGCCGATCAGCAGGTACGAGAGCAGACGGATGTCGAGTTTGAACCCCACCAGGGCCACGATCCATGCCGTGACGGTGGTGCCGAGATTCGCGCCGAAAACGACGGCGATCGCCCCACCGAGGCTCATCAGCTGTGCCCCGACGAGCGACAGCGCCATCAGGGTGACGACGGAGGAGCTCTGAAAGATGGCCGTCGCGCCCAGCCCCGTCATCAGGCTGCGCAGAGGCGTACCGGTCGCGCGCTGGACGATGCTTCTGAAGGCATGGCCGGCGGACTGGCGGATCTGACTCTCCAGGAAGAGCATCCCGAAGAGAAAAAGCCCGAGTCCGGAGAACGCTTCCACCCAGAGGATGAATGACGGCATGCCGCTCCTTTCTGCACGATTTAAGACAGTATAGCAAGATTACGGTCCGGCGACAATCGGCCTGTTTTCGGGGGCTGCTTAAACGGAAATAGGTTACTATTTTAAGTGAATTTATTGACGAGGTAGAAGAATGGCTACTGTATTGATTATCGGTGCGGGCGGCGTCGGCCGCGTGGTGACGCACAAGTGCGTTATGAACAGCGAAACGTTTACAAAGATTGTCCTGGCGAGCCGCAGACTTGAGAGCTGCAAGGCGATTGCGGACGAACTCCCGGACGGTGCCGTCGCGATTGAGCAGGTCAATGCGGACAGCGTCGAAGAGACGGCTGCCCTCATCAAAAAGGTCAAGGCCGACATCGTCATCAACGTGGCGCTTCCCTATCAGGACCTCTCTATCATGGATGCCTGTACCCTGACGGGCGTCGACTACCTGGATACGGCGAACTACGAGCATCCGGACGAAGCGAAGTTCGAGTACAAGGAGCAGTGGGCCCGCGACGCGGCATTCAAACAGGCGGGGATCATGGGTCTGCTGGGCAGCGGCTTCGACCCGGGTGCGACCAACGTCTTCTGCGCCTACGCCCAGAAACACTACTTCGACGAGATCCACACCATCGACATCCTTGACTGCAATGCCGGCGATCACGGCTACCCTTTTGCGACGAACTTCAACCCGGAGATCAACCTCCGCGAAGTGAGCGCGAAGGGGCGCTACTGGGAAGAGGGCGAGTGGATCGAGACGGATCCGATGCAGATCCATATGAGCTGGGACTACCCGGAAATCGGGCCAAAAGAGAGCTATCTGCTCTACCATGAAGAGATGGAGTCGCTTGTCAAGCACATCAAGGGGCTTAAGCGCATCCGCTTCTTTATGACCTTCGGCGAGAGCTACCTGACCCACATGAAGTGTCTGGAGAACGTCGGGATGCTGGGAATAGAACCGGTGGAGCACCAGGGGCAGAAGATCGTCCCGATCGAGTTCCTCCGTACCCTGCTGCCCGATCCCGCGTCCCTGGGGCCGCGTACCAAGGGCAAGACGAACATCGGCATCGTCGCCGAAGGGCTCAAAGACGGCAAGAAACGCAAAGTCTACATCTACCAGGTGAAAGATCACGAGGCGTGCTATGCCGAGGTTAAATCACAGGGCGTTTCCTATACGACGGGCGTCCCTGCGATGATCGGCGCGAAACTGATGCTGGAGAAAAAGTGGTATGAGAAGGGGGTCTGGAATATGGAACAGTTCGACCCCGACCCGTTTATGGACGAAATGAACGCGCAGGGCTTACCGTGGAAAGTCCAGGAGCTGGACGCGTAAGGTTCGTCTCCGGCTCCTCCTCGCAGGGGACCGGTTCCCTCTCCTCTCCCTCCACTTTGACTTCATTGAGCGCGCACATCTGCTGTTCAGAGGCTTTTTTCTTCTCGGCTTCCTCCATTTTCTGCGCCACATACTCCGGAACGATATCGACCAGCGCGATCGGCGCGTAGGAGGGCGTATCGTAGGTGTAGAGCTTGTTGGCTTTCATGACGTAATAGAGGCGGGCGACATATTCGTCGCGCAGCTCCGAGTAGCGGCGCAGGTGGCGCAGCAGCTCGAAGGGGTTGTCGGTTTGGTAGCGTGCGCGCCGGAAGCCGCTGTAGGCGTATCCTTTGCCGATCATCTTGAAATAGCCGCGGATCGCGTCGTTGAGGGTGGCGAACTTCTTCACATAGATCGTCTTGGTGCCGCGCTGCTCCGAGGCGGCGATCCTGGGCTCATGCTTGTTATACGACCAGATCCCGAAAACGTTATTGGCCACCTTGAAGAAACGCGAGCTTCCCCATCCGGTCTCCAGCGCTGCCTGTGCGATAACGAGGCTGACCGGGTGCGTATGCATACTGCGCAGCAGACAGGGGTATCCGGCAACGTTGTAGCGCTGCATCTGCTCCTGGAGCCACGCCTCTTCCGCAGTCGTGCGCCCGGGTTTGTTTATCAGCATTTTCGCCCGGGCGTATTCGGCATCGAGTTCGGCTTTGACCGCCTGCACCGCGGGGAGGATCTGGCGGATAAACCGGTCTTTTCTCTCGCGGGCACTCAGCGTAGGCTCCGGGTACAGCACGGGGTTGGCCGTGACCGTTTCGGTCCCGTTCGGGGCCTCGACAGGTTCATTTTCGGCGGGGGAAGAGGTTATAATATCGTAGAGTGTATAGAGGGTGAAAGCAAGCGCGATGGCCGCGACACCCAGTATGAATTTTTGCATGGACGGGATTATATCGAAAAGTAACACGATGAAAAAGTATTATGACGTTGAAACACCGGTTTATATTTGTGAAGAGGTGCGTCTCGCAGCGAACCTCGCGCTGCTCGATCGCGTCCAGCGCGAGAGCGGCGCGAAGATCATCCTGGCGCTCAAAGGCTTTGCGATGTGGTCGACCTTCGACCTTGTCGGACGTTACCTGCAGGGGTGCACCGCCAGCGGCCTGCACGAAGCAAAGCTGGCGCGGGAGAAGATGAACAAAGAGGTGCATACCTACTCCCCTGCCTATAAAGAGCGGGATATCGATGAGATCGCGGCGATCTCCGACCATATCGTCTTCAACTCCCCGGACCAGCTGGCGCGTTTCTATGATCGTGTCAAAAGCGTCAACCCGGGCATTTCCGTCTCCCTGCGCGTCAACCCGGAATACTCCTCGTCGCCGGTCGACCTCTACAACCCCTGTGGGCTTTACAGCCGTCTGGGAACGACGGCGGCCAACTTTGACGCGGCACAGCTTCCAAAACTCGACGGGCTGAATTTCCATGCGTTGTGTGAACAGAACGTCGATGCCCTTGAAGGGGTCCTCGAAGCCTTCGAAGCGAAGTTCGGCACTTATATCGACGGGCTCGAGTACATCAATTTCGGCGGGGGGCACCACATCACGCGGGCTGATTACGACGTCGAGCGCCTGATCGAGGTGATACGCGCTTTCCGCGAGCGCCACAACGGGATCACGGTCTACCTGGAACCGGGCGAAGCGGTCGGGTGGCAGACCGGACCGCTGGTCGCGACGGTGCTCGATATCGTGCATAACGGGATGGACATCGCCATCCTCGACATCTCCGCCGAGGCGCATATGCCCGACACCCTGGCCATGCCGTACCGCGCCGAGGTGCGCGATGCTGCCGAGACCGGGGAAAAACCTTATACCTACCGTCTCGGCGGCAATACCTGCCTGGCGGGGGACATCATGGGGGACTACGCCTTCGATGCGCCGCTGCAAGTAGGGGACCAGATCGTTTTCGAGGATCAGATCCACTACACCTTCGTCAAAAACACGACCTTCAACGGCGTGCAGCTTCCTTCACTGGCCATCCTGCGGCAAAACGGCCAGATGGAGATCGTCAAGCAGTTCGGCTACGAAACCTACCGCGACCGTCTCTCCTGACCAACGTTTTCCCTGAAGGAGATCATAGCCTGTTGATGTAGGGTTCGACCTCTTTTTGCAGCATCGCTTCGAGTTCCTCCGCATTCCGGTCCAGTGTCTCGCGGTAGATCCCGGGCGCGATGCGTATGAACACTGCGACGATGGCAGGGTCGAAGTGGGTCCCGGAATGGTTTTTGATGTAGTCGAGGGAGGCCTCGAGCGTCATGGGTGCTTTATAGGGGCGGCGTGAGCTCAGGGCGTCAAAGACGTCGGCGACGCTGAAGATGCGCGCTTCCAGGGGGATCGCCTCCCCGCGCAGGCCGTGGGGATACCCGCTGCCGTCATACTTCTCATGGTGGCCGGCGATCACGCTCCCGGCGTTGGAAAGCCAGGTGACATGACTGACGATTTCCAACCCTTTCTCGACATGGCTTTTCATCAGCTCGAACTCATCGGCGGTCAATTTGTCCGGTTTTAGCAAAATAGCGTCCGGGATGCCGATTTTGCCGATGTCATGGAGATAGGCGCCGAGGATGATATTGGCAATGTGCTTTTGACTGCAACACTGTAGCGCCTCGGCAAGCCTCAACGTATAGAGCGTGACTCGGAAACTATGGCTTGACGTGCCGCTGTCACGCTGGGCAACGGCGCTGCCGAGCGCGGAAACGGTCCCGAAATAGCTGCGGATCAACTCACTGTTTTTGAGACGAAGCTGCCGATAGTAGAAGAGGATCATCGGAAAGAGGGCGAGGGCGAAAACCGCACCGGTCGCGAGCACAAGCCAGAGCGCGTTGGCATAATGTTCACGCATGCGCCGGATGATGCCCTCGTCGACGGGGAGTACGCCGCGGAAAGCCCTGACGACATGCCGCCCGAAAGGATTCTTGATCTGGGCCGGTCCGGTGGCGAAAACAAGGTAGGGGGAGCGGTCATGATCGATCAACGTGAAATTCTCCTCTTCACCGGCCGGCAGAGCCGGCAACGGTGTCTTGTCCTTAAGCGAAGCCCAATTGCCGGAGGCGAAGGTGTGCAGCAGACGCCCCTTCCCGTCATAGGCTTCAAGATAGGGGATCTGCATGCTCTGCAGCACTTCACGCATCTCTTCACTGACCGGTTCGGATTCATCCATCGCCAGATGTGCACGTACCTGCGTCATAACGTCCGCAAAGCGCTGACTGACATAATCTTCCATCCGCGAATGGTGCTGTTGGTACACCGTGGCAAACATGATGCCGATGACAATGAGGTAGGCAATAATTATGCGTAGCGTAAACGAGAGGAGCATGGTGGGCGTCTCCGGTACATTGTATCACCCTCTATTGTAACGCATTAGGGTGCCGGATCCCAATGCCCGGGATCACCGGGGCACGGCCTAGGGGAGGGCGACGACGTAGACCTGCCCCTTACGGTAGACGTAGACACGATTGAGCTGCCCTCTGGCGTTTTTGCGCGCTTTGACAAGGGAAGCCATGTCGGTCACAGGGGTATTCTCCAGCTGGACGATGATGTCTCCGGGCCGGACACCCTGCATCGCCGCATCGCTCTCGGCATCCACTTCGGTGACAAGGACCCCCTCGACGTCATCGGGTATCCGCAGGCGGTAACGCTGCTGTGCGTCGATGTTCTGCAGACTGACCCCTTTAAAGACGGCGTCGGCGTCGCTCGTGTCGTGTTCGCCCAGGTCGGTCAGATGGACATAGACGCTGTCGGTGCCCCCGTCGCGTTCATAGGTGATCTTGACGCGGCTTCCGGGACGGTACATTCCGACCCTGTTCTTCAGGTCGGCGGCATTGCGGATCGGCTGGCCGTCGACGGCGATAATGAGGTCTCCCCGTTTCAGCCCCGCCTTTGCCGCCGGCGAATCGACAACGATATCGTTGAGTAGGGCGCCTTGTTCATGTTTGTACAGCGACTGAAGCTCTTTGGTCATGTTGCCGATGCTGACGCCGAGATAGCCCCGCGTAACGCTGCCGTCCTCGATCAGTTTTTTGGCGATGCTTTTGACCATATCGACCTCGATGGCAAAGCCGATCCCGTTGTTGCCGCCGCTGCGGGTGATGATGGCGGAGTTGATACCGATCAGCGCCCCGCGGCTGTCGACGAGGGCACCGCCGGAGTTCCCGGGGTTGATGGAGGCATCGGTCTGGATGAAGTTCTCGTACTCGTTGATCCCGATGCCGCTTTTATGCTGGGCCGAAACGATCCCCTGCGAGACGCTGAGACCGACGCCGAAGGGGTTGCCGATCGCAAAGACGATATCCCCGATCTGTAGCTCGGCGGAGCTGCCCATCCGGATCGGCGTCAGCCCCTCCGCGTCGATCCGGATGACGGCGATGTCCGATTTGGGGTCGCTGCCGACAAGCTTGGCACGGTACTCCTTTTGGGAATCCGGCAGTTTGACCATGATGGTGTCGGCATCTTCGACGACGTGGTTGTTGGTGACGATGTAGCCGTCTGCCGTGACGATGACACCGGAACCGAGGCTCTGACGGTGGGGGTTGGGATTGTACCGCCGGCCGAAGAACTGTTCAAAGAAAGGGTGCATCTGTTCCATGTACTTCTGCGAGCGTGTCTGTTTCGATGAGATGTAGACGATGGAGGCTTTCGCCCGCTCGACGGCAGGACTGAATGAGAGCACCTCATTGGGACCGTTGGGCATCACCCGCTTGGTCACCGGGGGCATCTCGTCAAAGGTGACGGCCGCGGCCTGGAGGGTCAGCACGGCGGAAAGAATGGAACTGAGTAGTAGGTATCTTCTGGGCATCGATCATCCTTTGAAAAGTGGAATAACCCAGTATAGAACGCGCTATTTAATCGTGTGTAAACAGTTGCTACTCGTAGCGGAACAGGTCGGAGTCGCTGTAGGTGGAGTCTTCCGAGATATAGGCGTCGGGGTGGGCGTCAAGAATTTTTTTCGCCTCGTCCGTGCTGGTACATTTTCCCAGAAGCTCCTCGTACTCGAAGGGGCCGCTGGCCAGATTGATGCGCTTACGCTGTTTGATAATGTAGATATGCTGCTTGACTTTTTCCGTTCCCATCAGTCAACCCTAAAATAGTTTGGTATAGATAGATTCTAGTGTGAAAATGTCAATTTAATATCACAAATAATTATAAAATAAATGAAAGTTTTTTAGAGGAGTCTCAGGGCGGTATCGACGGCATTGCGGTAACTGTTGAGGCGTGCTTTGCCGCGGTAGGCGATATCGAACGCGGTACCGTGGTCGACGGAGGTGCGGACAATGGGAAGGTTCAGCGAGATGTTGACGCTTTCGTCGAAATAGAGGGCCTTGAGGGGCGCGAGCCCCTGGTCGTGGTACATGGCCACGATATGACGGTGCACGGAGCGGAAAGTCGGGGTAAAGGCGGCATCGGGAACGACAGGCCCGAAAAAGGGACGTCCGTCGCATTTAAACCCTTTTGTGGCGATCGTGTCATTGGCCAGGGCGATGGCCGCTTCGATCTCCCGCTCCTCATCCCCGAGTACGCCGTTGTCCCCGGCATGGGGATTGAGCCCCAGCACGGCCATATCATCGAAGCCGGTGGCCCGGTAGAGGTCGACGAGAAAACGCGCAAGGGCGTTGCGCTCGATCTTCGCCGGTACCTCTTTGAGCGGAACGTGTTCGGTAAAGAGCGCGACGTAGAGCTGGTTGCACCCCAGCATCATGATCGCTTCCTGCTCGAAATGATCACGGAGCAGATCGGTATGACCTTTGTAGGTGATGCCCGCCTGCATCCACGCCTCTTTGTGGATCGGAAGGGTGACGATGGCATCCGTTTCGCCCGCTTCGGTCAGCGCGATCGCCTTGACAAAGGAGGCGTGGCTGTAGCGCCCGGCATCGGCGGTGACGCATCCGGGCTTGATGGCGACGGGGAGCCCAAGGGGGACCATGTTGAAATCATCGGGCAGCTGCATGCCCAGCAGGGATGCCGCCTCCGCCATGACCTCCGGGTCGACGCAGTAATAGGGGTGGCAGACGTCGGCGATCTGCGGATGGGTCCGCAGGGCGATCTCCGGGCCGACCCCGTTCGGATCACCGATGCTGACGGCGAGGCGCGGCAGGCTCATCGGACGAGCAGCGCTTTCATATCGCGCACTGCGGCAGCAAGCCCTGAGAAGACAGAGCGTGCAATAATGCTCTGGCCGATATTGAGCTCCGTGATCTCTGCAATGGCCCTGATGGCCTGCACGTTGTGGTAGTTCAGCCCATGGCCCGCGGCGACTTCGAGGCCGATGGAGTGGGCGTGTTCCGCGCTCTGGCGCAGGGCGTCGACAGCGGCTTCGAGGCGGCGCTGCAGGTCGTCGCGCGGCAGTTCGAGGTCGGGCATGCTGTGGCGGGTATAGGGGAGGGCGGAGTGGAGCATCGCATAGATATTCGCGTAGGTTCCCGTGTGGAGTTCCACCATCTCCGCTTCCAGGGCCTTGGACTGCTCCATAATGTGTGCTGAGGGGTCGACGAAGAGCGATACGGGGATCCCGGCATCGTGAAGCTGGTCGATCGCGTCGGAGACGGCGGTGCTTTGGCCGATGACGTCAAGCCCGCCTTCGGTGGTCACCTCTTCGCGGTTTTCCGGTACGAGGGTGGCGCGGTGGGGACGGAGTTCACAGACGATATCGATGATCGACTGGTTGATGGAGCACTCCAGGTTGACCGGCAGCGGCGAGGAGGCGATGATCTTCTGGGCGTCTTCGTCGTGGATATGGCGGCGGTCTTCACGGAGGTGGATGGTGATCTGGTCCGCGCCGTTCTGGGCGCAGAGGGCAAGAGCCATCAGCGGGTCGGGATCATTGATGCGGCGCGCTTCGCGCAATACGGCGATGTGGTCGATATTGACGCCGAGCTGGATGGGACGGTGATCCTGGGGCATGAAACTCCTTCTCTCCTCTAGCGAATGGTCATGAAATTATATCCATATTAACAGATAAAATCGGTAAAAGGGAGCGGGCCGTTTTCGCGTGCTGGGCACAAAAGTTGTTACTGTTTTTAATAGTGATTATTTTTTAACCACTAAATTCCTTGACCTGTTTGATAAAAATGTTATACTGACACCCAGAAAGCATGTCACGAGGTTGTTTAACCTCACCACTGTCCACAATAGGCGGCTAGGGTTCCGGCGGGTTACCGTGTCTGGTCCGAGAGCCGTCGACCTCTTGAGTAGGGGTTACACGGAGGGATAAAAGCCCGGGAGGTTACAACCTCTTGGCGTGTTTATTCCATTACCTACTCAGGAGATTTACATGAAATCTATTTTCAAATCTACCTCAAAACTCTTAGTTGCCGCTACGATGGTCATGGGCCTTGGTGCCTCTTCTCTGATGGCGGAAGTCAAAGATAAGTTTCAGGTCTCCTGGACGATCTATGTCGGATGGATGCCCTGGGATTACGCCCAGCAAAAAGGGATCATCGACAAGTGGGCCAAAAAATACGGCATCGAGATCGAGATGGTCCAGGTCAACGACTACATCGAATCAATCAACCAATATACTGCAGGAAAATTTGACGGCTGTCTGATGACAAACATGGATGCCCTCACGATTCCGGCTGCCGGCGGCGTCGACTCTACAGCGGTCATCATGGGTGACTACTCCAACGGGAACGACGGTATCCTCCTTAAAAACAAGAAAAAGCTTTCCGACATCAAAGGCCAGACGGTCAACCTCGTCGAACTCTCTGTCTCACACTACCTGCTGGCACGTGCGCTTGAAACGGTCGGCCTGAGCGAGAAAGACGTCAAGGTCCTCAACACCTCCGACGCCGATATGGTCGCGGCATGGGGTACGAAAGACGTCACGGCGATGACAACATGGAACCCGCAGCTCAGCGAGATCATGGCCAACAACAAAGATGCGAACCTTGTCTTCGACTCCAGCAAGACGCCGGGCGAGATTATCGATATGCTCGTCATCAACACGGAAACCCTCAAAGACAACCCGAAACTCGCCAAAGCGCTGACCGGTGCATGGTTTGAGACGATGGCACTGATGAAAAAGGGCGACGAAGCGGCACTGACTTTTATGGCGCAGGCTTCCGGTACGGACCTCGCGGGCTACAAGAGCCAGCTTGACTCCACGATGATGTTCTACGAGCCCTCTGACCTGCTGACGTTTACAACCAGCGACGCCATTCCGGCGACGATGAAAAAAGTCAGCGAATTCTCCTTTGACCACGGCATCCTCGGCGAAGGTGCTCCTGACGCCGAGTTCATTGGTATGGCGTTCCCGGGCGGCAAAACGTTCGGTGATCCGAAAAACATCAAGCTCCGCTTCGACGACACCTATGTCAAAATGGCTGCCGAAGGGAAACTGTAAGGTCCTCTCATGAAACGTTTAATGAACCTCAGACCGTCGAAACAGTCCCTCTTTTTCCTGGGGCTGCTGCCGTTTGTGCTGATCGTGCTCCTCTACCTGGGGGCGTCGGAAGTCCGCCTGGCGGAAAATCCGAACGACAAACTGCTGCCCTCCATGAGCAGCTTTGCCGAAGCGATCGACCGCATGGCGTTTGAACCGAGCAAGCGTACCGGCGAATACCTCTTCGTCGAAGATACGGTCGCCTCGCTCGAGCGCCTCGGCCTCGGTGTGCTCATCAGCGCAGTGCTCGCACTGCTGATGGGGATCCCGCTGGGGTTCATTCCCTTCGTTCGTGCGGGCCTTTCGCCCTTCGTCGCGGCCTTTTCCATGGTGCCGCCAATGGCTATTTTGCCCATCTTATTCATCATTTTCGGTATGGGTGAGCTGGCTAAAGTAGCACTGATCGTCATCGGGGTGACCCCGCTGATCGTCCGCGACCTGCAGCAGCGGGTCATGGAGATCCCGGCGGAGCAGCTGATCAAGGCGCAGACCCTGGGCGGATCGTCCTGGACGATCGTCCTGCGCGTCGTGCTGCCGCAGATCTTTCCGCGCCTGCTTGATGCGGTGCGCCTCACCATGGGGACGGCGTGGATCTTCCTGATCTCCGCCGAGGCAATTTCGGCCACGGAAGGGCTGGGGTACCGGATCTTCTTGGTACGCCGCTACCTGTCGATGGATGTGATCCTGCCGTATGTTGCCTGGATCACCTTCCTCGCCTTTTTGTTTGATTACCTGCTCAAGCGGTTCACTTACAAGGTGTTCCCGTGGTATGACGCAGGGAAGGAGCAGTCATGAGCCTCGTCACCGTTAAAAACCTCTGGAAAGAGTACGGCGACAACGTCGTGCTGGAAAACCTGAGCCTGAACATCGAGGCGGGCGAATTCTGTACGCTCGTCGGACCGTCGGGTTGCGGGAAAACAACCTTTCTGAAGATGCTGCTGGGGCAGGAGAACCCGACCCGCGGCACCTTTTTGCTTGACGGGAAGCCTTTCCCGGAAGAGCCGGGCGTCGACCGTGGGATCGTCTTCCAGCGCTATTCGGTCTTCTCGCACCTGAGTGTGTTGAAAAACGTCATGCTCGGGATCGAGTTTGAAAAGGCTCCGCTCTCAGGTCGCCTTTTCGGCCAGGCCCGCAGGGCGGCGGAAGCCGAAGCGATGGCGATGCTCGAAGCCGTCGGCCTCGGCGACGCGGCGCACAAGTACCCCAGCGAGCTCTCCGGGGGGATGCAGCAGCGTCTCTCTATTGCGCAATCCTTGGTGAAAAAGCCGAAGATCCTGCTGCTGGACGAACCCTTCGGGGCCCTCGACCCTGGGATCCGCGCCGATATGCACGCGCTGATCCTTGACCTCTGGGAAAAGAACAACCTCACCGTCGTCATGGTCACCCATGACCTCCACGAGGGGTTCTACCTGGGAACGCGGCTGCTGGTCTTCGACAAGGTCCGTCACGACCCGCACGCACCCAACGCCTACGGGGCGCGCATCACCTACGACATCCCCGTCGGGGATACGCGCGAATCCGTACTTGAAGAGATCGATAAAACCATCAAGGTTTGATCCAGACCGGGAAGAGCAGATCTTCCAGTGCCGCAGGACGACTTGCGGCATCATGACGCGCGGGACGGCCCGAAAACTTTGAAGGAGAAACAGTGATTACTGAACACAAAAACCTGAAACCAGAATCCATCATCCTCGACGAGGTGCTCCCGGGCGGTGCACGCTGGTCGAAGATCATTAAGCGCGGCGACAAGATCCGCATCACGACCAAGGACGGGCTGGGCACCCTCAGCGCGATGTTCTACAACGCCGACAACACCTCGGAGCGTTTCAACTCCGCCGACACGGTCAAACTTCAGCATAACGCCTACTTCTGCAAAGGGCGGGTCTTCTATTCCGAGCAGGGCCGCGTACTGCTTTCCATTACGGAAGATACGACTGACGGTCTCTTCGACGCCATCGGCGGCATCAGCAACCCGCGCATCGTCGCGAAAAACTTCGGCGAGGGCGATTTCGAACATATCCGCAACCGTTATTACAAAAGCGACCGGGAGAACTTCCTCGTCGAACTGGGCAAATACGGCATGGGAAAACGTGACATGCTTCAGGCGGTCAACTTCTTCAGACGGGTCGACGTCAAAGAGGGCAATAAGCTGGCGCTTTCCGACAAGCGGCCGCAGCCGCAGAGCTACATCGAACTGCGCGCGGAGATGAATGTCCTGCTGGTGCTCTCCAACACGCCGCATGTGATGGAAAAGGGAACGTACAACCCGAGCGACGTCCAGCTGACGCTGTTCAAAGCGGCCCCGGTCACCGAAGATGATTACTGCATGAACTTCAGTATCCAGTCCCAACGTGCGTTCAAGAACAACGCACGTTACTTTGCCTGAGGAGCGCGTGATGAAAAGAGATATCGAAACAGCCGTATACAACCACAAACTGCCGGCCGGCGTGCCATGGAGCTATGTCGTGAAAAAAGGCCAGACGCTGCGTATCGTCGACCTTGAAGGGTGCCAGGCCGTCGACACGCTCTTTTACAATGCCAATGATCACGAAGAGCGCTACTCGGCCAACGATACGATCCGCGAACAGGGGAGTATCTTCGTCACGACGGGCACACAGCTGATCTCCACCGACGACAACGTCATGATGACGATCACCGACGATACCTGCGGCAACCACGACACCCTGGGCGGGCACTGCAGCGCGGAGAGCAACACCGTACGCTACGGCCACGATACAAAGTACATGCACAGCTGCCGCGACAACTATCTGTTCGAGATCGGCGAGCGTGAGATGGACCCGCGGGACCTCACGAACAACATCAACTTCTTCATGAACGTGCCGATCGAGGAGAACGGTTTCCTGATCATCGTCGACGGTATCTCCAAGCCGGGCGACTATGTCGACATGAAAGCCGAGATGGACACGCTGGTGCTGATCTCGAACTGTCCGCAGCTCAACAACCCGTGCAACGCGTTCAACCCGTCGCCGATCCAGCTGGTCATCTGGGACGACTAAGACGATGAAAAAGGCGACACGGCTTCTGCGCTTCGAAGATGCATGGCTGCCGAACCTGGCGGCATGGGCCTATATGCTGGGGGCCTACGTGGGCGGATTCGCCGCCATCCTGGCCGACGCCTTGTGGCTGAATGCGGCGGGGGTACTCCTGCTGGCACACGGTATGGTCATCGCCGCCTATTTCATCCACGAGTGCGCCCACGATTCGCTCTTCAGGCTGCCGATCAACAACCACCGTTTCGGAGAGCTTCTGCTCTGGATCTGCGGCGCGTCGTACAGCGATTACGAGGCGATACGGATGAAGCATGTCCGCCACCACTTGGACCGTGCCGATATCGTTTCGTTCGATTTCCGCACCCGCCTGCCGCACTATCCGAAACTGCTCAAGACGATCCAGGTACTGGAGTGGTTCTACATTCCCGCCCTCGAGATCATGATGCACGCCCTGGTCGTCATTCTGCCGTTCATGAAGGAGAGCCGCCGCTATCTGCGCCGCCGCGTCGTCACGGTACTGGTACTGCGCATCGCTTTCTTTGCCGCACTGGCGTCGATTGCGCCGAAGGTGCTGCTGCTTTACCCGCTGGCGTACATGATCTTCCTGACGGTCATGCGTTTCATGGATGTGCACCAGCACACCTACGATGTGCATGAAACCCTGGATTTTTCGCGCGAAGCGCAAGTGAAACAGTATGACCGCGCCTTCGAATCGCGCAATACCTATTCGAACCTGATCTCTGAGAAATACCCGTGGCTGAACCTGCTGGTCCTCAATTTCGCGTACCACAACGTTCACCATGATCAGCAGATCCAGCCGTGGTACCGGCTGCCGGGACTGCACGCCAAGCTCTACGGCGAAGACAGGACGCAGGTCCTGGTGTTCTCCGACCTGGCGCGCAGTTACCACCGCTACCGTGTCGGCCGGGTCCTCAACGGAGACCCGGCCGACCTTGACGTCAAGCGTGACGGGGGCCGCACCTTTATCGGTGTGGACGGCGTCTCGTTCCTGACGGCGCACTGAAGGAGTCCAACATGACACAGGTAAAGAAGTTCTGGCCCATCCTGACGGGAACCCACCGTTACGAGAAGACGCTCTCAACCCGCAACCACGGCTCAGGGGTGATCATCGACGCCCCGATCCTCGCCTACCTGATCGAGACGTCCAACGGCCGCATCCTTTACGATGTGGGATGCGACTACACGAAGATCGCCGACCCGGTTCTACGCAAGCAGTTCTACGAGCATGAAGGCTTCCCCTTCGGTCCGCCGCAGATGACCGAGGAGCAGCGCCTGCCCAACCGCCTGGCGGAGCTGGGACTGCAGAAAGAGGATATCGACGTCGTCTTCTGCGGGCACTTGCATTTCGATCACGCCGGCGGGGTCTGCGAATTCTGCGGTGCGGAAGTGCACGTGCATGAAAAAGAGCTTGAGGCGGCGCGTGAACCGGCGGACGAAGCCTACTTCAAAGAGGACTTCGACTGTCCGGTGAACTGGCGCGTTTACAAGGGCGAATACGACCTCGTCCCCGGCGTCCGCGCCATCGAGACGCCGGGCCATACGGCCGGCCACATGTCAATGATGATCGAGCTGCCCAAGGGCTCCCCGATCCTCCTTGCCGGCGACGCGGCGGACCTGCGGGAGAACCTGGAGCGGGAGATCGCGCCGGGGCTCTGCTACCGCGACGACGAAACGCAGGCGCTGGAGAGCATCCGCAAGCTCAAACGGCTCGCCCTTGAAACGGGCGCGGATCTGTGGCCCAACCACGACATGGCCTTTTTCGAGAGCAAGAACCGCTTTCCGAAATTTTTCGAATAACGCCGGGAAGAGCGTTTCTTCCAGTGCCTCGGGACGGCCTGCGGCATTCAGACGACCGGGACGGCCCGAAAAGTACTATTTTTAAGGACCTGAAAATGTTTAGCAAAGTTTTGATCGCCAACCGCGGAGAGATCGCCTGCCGCGTCATCCGTACGCTCAAGAAGATGGGCATAGGCTCCGTCGCCGTCTATACCGGCGCCGATACCGACTCCCTGCATGTCAGCCTCGCCGACGAAGCCTACTATATCGGCCACGGTGTGGCTTCCGAAAGCTATCTCGACGCGGCAAAGATCCTTGATATTGCAAAACAGAGCGGTGCCGAAGCGGTGCACCCGGGCTACGGCTTCCTGAGCGAAAATGCGGCCTTTGCCAGCGCCTGCGAGGCGGCCGGGATCGCCTTTATCGGTCCGCGTACGGAGCACATGGAGAAGTTCGGCCTCAAGCACACGGCCCGCGCCCTGGCCGAGGCGAACAACGTTCCCCTCCTGCCGGGCTCCTCACTGCTGTCCGACCTTGACGAAGCGAAAAGCGAAGCGGCGCGCATCGGCTACCCGGTAATGCTCAAAAGTACCGCCGGCGGCGGCGGGATCGGGATGCAGCTCTGTTTCGATGAAGCGCAGCTGCTTAGTGCCTACGACTCCGTCAAGCGCCTCAGTGAAAACAACTTCTCTGACGGCGGGATGTTCCTGGAAAAATACGTCGCACATGCACGCCACATCGAAGTACAGGTCTTCGGCGACGGCGAGGGCTTTGTGGCAACTTTAGGTGACCGTGACTGTTCCGTACAGCGCCGTAACCAGAAGGTGATCGAGGAGACCCCGGCTCCCGGGATTTCCGATGAGACGCGCGAAGCGCTCTACACAGCCGCCAGAGACCTGACGGCCTCCGTCGCCTACCGCTCCGCCGGGACGGTCGAGTTCGTCTACGATACGGACAGCGGCGCATTCTATTTCCTCGAAGTCAATACCCGCCTGCAGGTCGAACACGGCATTACCGAAGAGGTGACCGGCGTCGACCTCGTCGAGTGGATGATCCGCACGGCCGCCGGCGAGAACCCGGCGCTGTACGACTACGTCCATGCCCCGCAGGGACACGCCATCCAGGTGCGCGTCTATGCCGAAGACCCGATGAAGAACTTCCAGCCCAGCTCAGGGGTCCTGACGAACGTCGCCTTCGCAGAAGGGATCCGCTGCGACACCTTCATTGAGACGGGCCTCGAAGTCTCCTCCTTCTACGACCCGATGATCGCCAAGCTTATCGTCAAGGGCAGTGACCGCAGTGATGCGCTTGCCAAGATCGGCACGGCCATTGCAGAGACACGCATCGACGGGATCGAGACGAACCTCCGCTACCTCGGCGCCATCGTCGCTTCCGATGTTTTTGAACAGGGCAAACAGACGACGAAGTACCTTGACGGCTTCAGCTTTACGCCAAACAGTATCGACGTGCTGCGCCCGGGAACACAGACGACGATCCAGGACTACCCGGGCCGCAGCGGCTACTGGGATATCGGCGTTCCGCCTTCCGGCCCCTTCGACGGTTTCAGCTTCCGCTACGCCAACCGTCTTGTCGGCAACAGCGAAGCGGCGGCGGGCCTCGAGATTGCCATCGCCGGGCCGACGCTGCGCTTCAATACCGACAGCGTCGTCGCGCTCTGCGGCGCGCAGATCGACGCCTCTATCGACAACGAGCCGGTGGGCATGAACGAAGCGCTCACGGTCAAGGCCGGCAGCGTGCTCAAACTGAAAAAAGTCCATAACGAAGGCTTCCGTACCTACCTGGCCGTGCGCGGCGGGTTCGACGTACCCGAGTACCTCGGCAGCCGCTCGACCTTTACCCTTGGGCAGTTCGGCGGCCACGCGGGGCGCACCCTCGTTCCCGGCGATGTGCTGCACATCGACACGATGACGGAGAGCGACGCCGCAACCGCACCGGCTACGCCGCGCCACGGATATGAGAACCGCTGGGAGATCGGCGTGCTCTACGGACCGCATGGCGCCCCGGATTTCTTCACCGACGACGATATCGAAACCTTCTTTGCGACGGAGTGGGAGATCCACTACAACTCCAACCGCACCGGCGTGCGCCTGATCGGCCCCAAACCGCAGTGGGCACGTACGGACGGCGGCGAAGCGGGGCTGCACCCCTCCAATATCCACGACAATGCCTACGCCATCGGTGCCGTCGACTTCACCGGCGACATGCCGGTCATCCTCGGCCCCGACGGTCCGAGCCTCGGCGGTTTCGTCTGCCCGGTGACGATCGTAAGCGCCGAGCTGTGGAAGATGGGCCAGCTTCGGGCGGGCGACAAGGTGAAGTTCGTCCCGGTGGAACACGACACGGCGATGGAAATGCTGGGAGCGCAGGAGGAGGCGATCGCATCGCTCTCCACCTACGATGAGCGCGCTTTCCTTGCACCGAAACCGATCGGATCGCCGATCCTCTTCGCCGACGAGGCGAAGGGCGACCTTCCGGCCATGGTTATCCGCCAGTCCGGCGACGCGAACCTGCTCGTCGAATACGGGGAGATGCAGCTCGACATCGAACTGCGCTTCCGCGCCCATGTGCTGATGGAGGCGATGAAAGAGGAGTCCTTCGAGGGCGTCACGGACATCACTCCGGGCATCCGCTCGCTGCAAGTCCATTTCGACCCGAAAGTCTGTGACCGGGCTGCACTGATTGAACGCCTCAAGGAGATTGAACTGACCCTGCCGTCCATCGACGACATCGAGGTGCCGGCGCGCGTCGTACACCTGCCGCTCTCCTGGGACGACGAGTCGACCCGCGTCGCCATCGACAAGTACATGAAGACGGTCCGCCCCGATGCGCCATGGTGTCCTTCGAATATCGAATTCATCCGCCGCATCAACGGCCTGGACTCTATCGACGAGGTCAAGAAGATCGTCTTCGGCGCCAACTACCTTGTCATGGGCCTTGGCGACGTCTATCTGGGTGCACCCGTCGCGACGCCGCTCGACCCGCGCCACCGCCTTGTCACGACCAAGTACAACCCGGCGCGTACCTGGACCCCGGAGAACGCTGTCGGTATCGGCGGGGCATACATGTGTGTCTACGGGATGGAAGGTCCCGGCGGCTACCAGTTCGTCGGTAGGACGGTGCAGATGTGGAACCGCCACCGCCAGACGGCGGATTTCAAAGAGGGCAAGCCGTGGCTGCTGCGCTTCTTCGACCAGATCAAGTTCTACGAGGTGAGCGCCGAGGAGCTACACAAAATGCGCGAGGATTTCCCCCGCGGCCGCATGAAGCTCGAAGTCGAAGAGACGACCTTCAGCCTCAAGGCATATAAAGAATTCCTCTCCGAGAACAAGGAGAGCATCAAAGCCTTTAAAACGACGCAGCAGGCCGCCTTCGATGAAGAACGCGCCATGTGGGAACGCACGGGGCTGGCGAACTTCACCAGCGAGAGCGGCGAAGTGAAAGCGGAGACGATGGAGGTGATCGAGCTGGGCGAACACGACGAAGCGGTTGAATCCCCGGTTCAGGGAAGCCTCTGGAAGGTGATGGCGAAACTCGGCGACACGGTCGAGGAGGGCGAAGTGCTCGCCATCGCCGAATCGATGAAGATGGAAGTCGACATCGAAGCCCCCGAAGCGGGCAAGATCGTCAAGGTGCTCTGCCACGAGGGTGAGAGCGTGCACGCGGGCAAGATGCTCTTTGTTATCGAACCGCAGGAGTAGGATTGATTATGGAACTGCAGCGATATAAAACCATGTGGGGCTTTGAGGGGGATTTCGAGAGCGCCTGTGCCGAAGCCCTTGCGGCGGGGTTCGACGGGATCGAAGGGCCGGCGCCCGAATCTTCCTCCCAGCGTGCCTACTGGAAATCGTGTCTTGAAAAGTACGGCCTTCACTACATCGCCGAGGCGGTGACCGGGGGCGATTACGTCCCGCGGCGCGATCTCGGTGTCGAAGGGCACCTGGACGACCTCAATGCGATCCTTGCACGCAGTGCGGAACTCTCCCCGCGTTTTGTCACCTGCATCGGCGGACTGGACGCCTGGAGCGAGGCGGAGAGCCTGCGCTTTTTCAAAGAGGGGATGAAACTGGCGGAGCGCTACGGCCTGCAGATTAGTTTCGAGACCCACCGCAGCCGAAGCCTCTTTAACCCCTGGGTGACGCGCCGGATCGTCGATGCACTGCCGGAGATCTCGTTGACGGCCGACATCAGCCACTGGTGCGTCGTCTGCGAACGGCAGATGGACAGTGAACGAGAGACGATCGATGCGATCGCGCCGAACGTGAAACATATCCATGCCCGCGTCGGTTACGACCAGGGGCCGCAGGTCCCGCACCCGGCGGCACCGGAGTACGCTTATGCCCTGGAGGCGCACCAGGCGGCCTGGGAACGTTTCTGGGAGGCGCAGTACCACCGCGGATTCGCGATTTCGACGATGACGCCGGAGTTCGGCCCCGACGGTTATCTGCACACGCTCCCCTTTACCCAGGCCCCGGTGGCCGATCTGTGGGAACTTAACCAGTGGATGGGCGAAACGGAACGGCTCCATTTTCAGCGCCATATGGCAAAGGCGGCGGCATGAGATCGCACCTTCCCGTCGTCGTACTGCTCGGCGCGTCGGTCCTTTGGGGGCTTACCTGGCTGCCGCTTAAACAGATCAACGGCATGGGTATTGACGGTATCGCGCTGACGATGGGTGCCTACGGCATCCTCGCCCTCCTGCTGACCCCGGTGCTCATGGCGCAGTTTTCACAATGGCGCGAACACAAGCGGGCCATGGGCATGATCCTGCTTTTCGGCGGGGGTGCGAATCTTGCGTTTACCTATGCCCTGATCAACGGCGAGGTGATCCGTGTGATGGTACTTTTCTACCTGCTGCCCGTCTGGGGCGTGCTCGGCGGGAAGTTCTTCCTGCGCGAAGGCGTCGACCTCTGGCGCTGGCTCGGTGCCGCCCTGGCGGTCACGGGTGCCTTCGTCATTCTCGGCGGGTTCGACGCCCTCGGCGGCGCACCGTCATGGATCGACCTGATCGCGCTGCTCTCGGGCCTGCTCTTTGCGATGAATAACCTTGTCTTCCGCGCGGCGGCAGCGGTCCCGGTCGCTTCGAAGATCACGGTGATGTTCTACGGCTGCCTGATCCTGGCCGGCGCGCTGCTCGGCCTGGGCGTAGAACAGCTCCCCTATGACCTGGCTCCCGAAGCGTGGCTTGCCCTTGCGGCATACGCGGTGCTGTGGCTGCTGTTGGCCAATATCGGTTCACAGTGGGGCGTGACGCATATGGAAGCGGGGCGCTCCTCCATCATTATTATCATGGAGCTGATCACCGCCGTCATCTCCGCAACGCTGATCGCGGGAGAGCGGATGGACGCCATGGAAATGATCGGCGGCGTGCTGATACTCGCGGCGGCGCTGATCGAAGCGCTGCGTACCAAAGAAGACGATCTCCCCGAGACGACGATATAAAAAGGATATAGATTATGACGATATCACAACTTTTGAACGATTATAAAAACGGGACAACAACCCCGCGCGACGTCATGGCGCAGATCCGTGCACGGATCGAGGCGAATGCGGAAAACCCTATCTTTATCCATGCGCTGAACGAGGCGGAGATTGAGCCCTATCTTGAACGTCTCGAAGGGATGGACCCCGATGCCCTGCCGCTCTACGGCATCCCTTTCGCGATCAAGGACAATATCGACC
Source organism: Sulfurimonas sp. HSL-3221 (assembly GCF_021044585.1). GTDB lineage: Bacteria > Campylobacterota > Campylobacteria > Campylobacterales > Sulfurimonadaceae > Thiomicrolovo > Thiomicrolovo sulfuroxydans. The sequence goes on from NZ_CP087998.1 coordinate 1,208,183, forward strand.
TCGCCGGCATCCCGACGACGGCCGCTTGTCCGGCATTCAGTTACGTCCCGGAAGCCTCGGCCTTCGTCGTCGCTCAGCTGATCGAAGCGGGGGCGATTCCCGTCGGCAAGACGAACCTCGACCAGTTCGCGACGGGGCTCGTCGGGACGCGTTCGCCCTACGGCGCCTGCCGCAACAGCATCGACCCCGCTTACATCTCCGGCGGTTCCAGTTCGGGGAGCGCCATCAGCGTCGCTCTGGAGATGGCGGCCTTCTCCCTGGGGACCGACACGGCGGGATCGGGTCGCGTCCCGGCGGCCTTTAACAACCTTGTGGGCGTCAAGCCCTCCAAGGGGGTGCTGAGCACCTCCGGTGTCGTACCGGCGTGCCGAAGCCTTGACTGCGTTTCCATCTTTGCCGTCAACACCGAGGACGCCAAAGCGGTCTTTGACATCGCATGCGCCTTTGACGCCGCGGACCCCTATAGCCGCAAGATGCCGCAGTCAGCGGGTGCAGCGGAAAAAACGATGCGCTTTGCCGTGCCGCTCCCTTCCCAGCTGAAGTTCTTTGGAGACAGCGAGGCGGAGGCGCTCTTCAACGCGGCGGTAGCCCGCTTCGAATCCATGGGGTATACGGCGGTCGAAACGGATTTCTCGCCGATGCTCGACGCGGCGAACCTGCTCTATTCGGGCCCCTGGGTCGCCGAGCGTTATATCGCGACGAAACAGATTATGGACGAAACGCCTGAGCAGGTACTGGACGTGACGCGTTCTATCATTGAGCAGGGACGTGACAAGAGCGCGGAGGAGTACTTCAATGCCGAATACCGTCTCAAAGCCTACAAGCGCCACTCCGAAGAGATACTCGAGGGGACGGATTTCGCCCTGACCCCGACGACGGGGACCATCTACACCATCGAGGCGATCAACGCCGACCCGGTGCAGCTGAATACGAACCTCGGCTACTACACCAATTTTATGAACCTGCTTGACTTCGCCGCCTACGCGGTACCGGCCGGGTTCCGCCCCAACGGGCTCCCCTTCGGCGTCACGCTCTTCGGCGACGCCTTTGACGACCGCCGTCTGATGGACGTCGGCGAAGCTTTTGTTGCGGAGGCGCCCCGTGGCTGAGACGATCGAGATCGCCGTCTGCGGCGCGCACATGCGCGGTCTGCCGCTCAACCACCAGTTGACGGAGCTGGACGCAACCTTTGTGGCGGCGACAAGCACGGCAAAAGGGTACCGCCTCTTTGATGTGCCGGAGAAAGTACCGCCGCGTCCGGGGATGGTCCGCGACAGTGATGCGCAGAGCAGCGTCACCCTTGAGGTGTGGTCGATGCCGCTGGAGCATTTCGGCGCGTTTATGGTCCAGATCGCGTCGCCGCTCTGTATCGGCACCGTGCAGCTCGAAGACGGCAGCGCCGTTTACGGCTTCTTGTGCGAGGCCGATGCGCTCAAGGGTGCCGAAGAGATCACTGCCTTCGGCGGCTGGCGGGAGTACCTCGCCTCAAAGCCGCGCTGAGCGTCTTTTCAGCAGAAAATAAAACCAACTTTTTGGAGGTGGAAAATATGCGATGAATAGAATTTGTCCTATATATGATTAAAAAATAAACAATACGGCGGTTTAAAAATGTTAGACCGTTGGTAAAGTACTAAAGACATAAAGCAAGTCTATCTACCGATAAGGAAACATAATGAAAATGACAAAAATGAGTTTGATGGCGGCACTGCTCCTGGGAAGCAGCGCTTTTGCATTTGAAAATACAGAAGTCGGCGGTGACGCCCGTTTCTTCTACTCTACATTTGACGGTCACGGTGCCGACCTTTTCGGCAAAGCGAGCAGCACGGCCGATTTCGGTGCACGCCTGAGCATTACAACGGATATCGATGAGATCCTCTCCGCCGGTGTGACAGGTTACGCTGTCAGTACGCTTGGCCTTGACAAAGAGATTGCCAATAACGTATGGTCTGGTGCGCATCTTGACACTGCGACAGGTGACTTCTATACGACGACCGGTTGGATCGGCGAGGCATGGCTCTCCGCAAAACTGGGTAACACCGTTGTCAAAGGTGGCCGTATGGAACTCGACACGCCGCTGCTCTTTACGGAAACGTGGGGCATTACAGCAAACAACTTTGAAGCGGCGACGGTTACCAATACGGATATCCCGGGTACAACGCTTGTCGGTGCATGGGTTGCAACCGGAAATGGCTACTCCCAGTTCCTGCTGACAGACACGAAGGGTAACTTCTCTACCATCGGCGACCAGGGTGCGATCGCTGTCGGTGCCATCAACAACTCTTTCGAACCGCTGACGGCACAGGCGTGGTACTATGAACTGCCGGATACGGCGACGGCCTACTGGCTCGAAGCAGACCTCGCCATCGCAGGTGTAGTCGCTGGGCTCCAGTACACGGACATCAACCCTAACGAACTCATCTCTGCAGCGGACGACTCCACGGCGTTTGCGGCAAAACTGGGTTACGAAGGGATTGAGAACCTTGGTATCTACGCTTCCTACTCCACAACGGATAAGGACGGTGATCAGTACATCGGTAATATCGCAACCACACCGGGCGAAGGCTGGGGTATGCAGTCCAAGCTCTACACTGAAGCATGGTGGAACTTCGGTTATGTCGGCCTGCCGGGTACGGATGCCTACAACGTCACGGCGACCTACAGCATTCCCGAAATGGCTGACCTCGGACTCTTCTACACCAACATCGACACAGATGGTGGCTTTGGTCCGGCTTATTTCAAAAACACGGTGAGCGAAGTAACCTTTACGGCTGCCAAATCATTCGGCAAGCTTGATGCGCTGTTCGCATACATCTATGCGGATGACGACGCCATTAACAACGGCGACGCTTACAACACGCTGCAACTCTACCTCGTCTACAACTTCTAATCGAAGCCGTAGATGCGCGCCGGCGCGCGGCACACTACCTTTTGTCCGGGAGCCTTCATTCTCCTCTCCCGGGCGCCTTTTCACACCCCTTTTTCAAGACCATAGAAACATCGCCGAAGAGACGCCGAGGATCTCCGCCTCGAAAACGCTGTCGCAGGCACGCCCCGTCGCACCGTAGCAGACATGCAGCGGCAGCAGGTGTTCCGCTCTGGGGTGGCAGTACCTGGCGTAGGGGGCATGCTCCCAGTTGATCAGCCGTTCGCTGCGTTCGCTTTCGATCAATGCTTTGTCCGAACAGGTCTTGATGAGCCAGTGCTTGAAGGCGTCGTTTTTATCCGTACGCTCTCGGGAGGGTGTAAAGAAGGCTTTCATATTGTGAAAAGAGAAGCCCGAGCCGACCACGAGGATGTTGTCGTGCGACAGCGATGCCAGCGCCTCGCCCATGCGCAGATGCGCGACCGGGTCCAGGCCCTTGACGAGCGAGAGCTGTATGCAGGGGATGTCCGCATCGGGATACATGATCTTGAGGGGGACGAACAGCCCGTGGTCGAAGCCGCGGTCGTCGTCCAGGATCGATTCGATCCCGTGTTGTTGGAGGCTCCAGTGCAGCTCATCCGCCAGGGCCGGCATCCCGAGGGCGGGGTAGGTGATGTCATAGGCTGCGTCGGGGAAGCCGTAGTAGTCGTAGATGAGTTCCGGTGTGCTGCCGTGGGTGATCGTCGGGGTGATCGTTTCCCAATGGGCGCTGACGACAATGATGGCCGAGGGTTTAGTGATCATCGAGGCGATCCGCTGCAGGGTGATGACCATTTCGTCGTGGCCCCTGTCTCCCAGCAGCGGCATCGGGCCGCCGCCGTGGGAGAGGTAGAGGACACGCATATGCTTGGAGTCTTTCAGGGCCATTTTGCGCTCCTTTTCATCCCGTTCGGTGATGCTGTTGGTGATTTCATTATAACGCGGAGGAGGGTGCGCCAGTTTAATCGGGCGGACTAGCGCGGAGCGTTCAGTCGCCGTTTAACACCTCAGGCGCATAATGAAGCATTATCGTGCAAAAAGGAGAGTGACGCATACACCGTATCGGAATGCGCGGCAGAAACAGGCAGCCGCAAGGAGGCCGCATGAAACGCATTGTGAATCAGTTCCGGCAGCACCGGCATGCGATCGAAATGTTTTTGCGCAACAGGGTAGAGGATGACCGGTTCAATTTTGAGGACGAAGCCGGGATACGCACTGCCTTCAGCCATCTGCCTTTTCTGCAGATGATCTACCTGATCGGACCCGACCTCAAACAGACGAGCCCGAACTACTATCGGCGGGGCAGGGATGTGACACGCGTCGGCACGGATAAAAGCCACTACTTTACCAATATCAATCTGGAAAATTTCAGTACCTACATGACCAGCCCCTATATCCACCACATTACCGGTGATTCCAGCGTGACGCTCGTGACATCGGACGGGGAGGGGGGCTTCGTCGTATTCGACTTCAATCTGCTCAAGCTGCTCGAAGCATTGCGCCTGATCGAGCACAACTCCCGGTTCGAACGTTTCAAGCTGATCGTATATGCCCTGGGCGGTTCCACCCTTGTCGCCGTCTCGCTTTTTCTGATCCTCTACGGCGCGTACACGTTCGCCTACGTCTACTTCCACACCGCCGACGCCATGCTGCACGAGGTCTTCAAGGCGATCATCGCCATCACCCTGGGGATGGCGATTTTCGACCTGGCCAAAACGATCCTGGAGAACGAGGTGATGTACAAAAACGCCGGCCGGCAACGGGAGGGGCAGTATGCGCTGCTGGGCAAGTTCCTCGTATCCATCATCATCGCCCTCTCCATCGAGTCGCTGATGGTCGTCTTCAAGATTACGCTGGGAGACTATACGGGGATGGGGTACGGATTTCTGCTGCTGCTGGGTGTGACGCTGATGATCGTCGGGCTCGGGTGGTTTGACTACCTGACGACGCGCAGAGTATTGGACGAGGAGAAGTAGAAGCTTACCCCTCGCGTTTGCGGTAGAACTCGGCTTTGAAATCGCTCCAGCGCCCTTCGAGGATCGCTTCGCGCGCTTCGCGCATCAGATTCAGGTAGTAGTGAAGGTTGTGGATGGAGGCAAGGCGGAAGTAGGTGAGCTCCTTCGCACGGTAGAGGTGGTTGAGATAGGCGCGGCTGTAGCGGCGGCAGGTGTAGCAGTCGCACGCGTCGTCGACGGGCGCTTCGTCGTATTTGTACCGGGCGGCCTTGATGTTGATCTTGCCGAAGCTGGTAAAGAGCGTCGCATTGCGGGCGTTGCGCGTCGGCATGACGCAGTCGAACATGTCGACGCCGCGGTCGATGTTCTCGATCAGGTCCTCCGGCGTCCCGACGCCCATCAGGTAACGGGGCTTGTCCGTGGGCATGTACTGGAGAGTATGCGCGACGGTGTCGTACATGTCCGCGTTGCTCTCGCCCACGGAGAGGCCGCCGATGGCGAAACCGTCATAATCGAGGGCGCAAAGTTCCGTCGCGGATTTGGCGCGGAATTCCTTGTCGATGCCGCCCTGGATGATGGCGAAGATGTTCTGGTCGACACCGATACCCTCTTGCTGTTTCCGACGGTGGTAGTTGATGGACTGCTCGGCCCACTGGGTCGTGCGGTCGATGGAGAGGGCGATGCGTTCGCGTGTGGCGGGCAGAGCGACGAGGTCGTCCAGGATCATCATGATGTCGCTGCCGAGGTTGTACTGGATGTCGAGCACCTTTTCGGGGGTAAAGTAGTGCTTGGAACCGTCGATGTGGCTGCGGAACTCGATGCCGTTCGCGTCGGCCTTTGAGATGTCGCTGAGGCTGAAGGCCTGGAAACCGCCGCTGTCGGTGAGGAAGCTGTTGGGGTAGGTCGTGAATTTATGCAGACCACCGAGTTTCGCGACGCTGTCGTCGCCCGGGCGCAGGTACATATGATAGGTATTGGCGAGGATGATCTTGGCGCCTAAAAGTTCGGCCATATCCTGCATGTCGAGGGATTTGACGCTGCCGACGGTTCCCACGGGCATGAAGACCGGGGTCTGGATGGTGGAGTGGGCCGTCTCAATGGTGGCGGCCCGGGCGTTTCCGCTGGTCGCTTCGAGGGTAAATGTCATGGGCTTCTCTATGGCAATTTAAGTGCGGAATTGTAACGCAAACCCCCTAAACACGCAGTTATGCTACAATGTCTCCCGATAATAGACAGGCCGCGCCACGCTCATCCCGGCGCCGGGCCTCCACTGCAGACGAAAGAAGGTATTCGCACCGCTGCGGGCACACTTGCCCGTGTCGCGACATTGGACCATGAAAAAAATTCTCATCATCACGGATTGCACGATCGGCGAGCATCTCGTCGAGCGTGCCATCGAAGCCTACTCCAAAGACAATCTTTACTACGTCATCCAGATGAAGGAGCGCAGTTACGAGAATGCCGGTCCGGACCGCTTCAAATTCTTTACCTTCGACCCGACGAGCCGTTACAAGCTCAGCAACGTCCTGAAGATGGATTTCGTGCAGATAATGCTGGTGATGAGCAGCCGCGCGGACGCCGTGAATACCCTCGAGAACATCCGGGCTGACAAGCCCTCCGTCCGTGTCATCATGCTGGACCAGTGGGATCTGAAAATCGACGACCCGAACACGCTCACCATCGACGTCAACGACCAGCTCTCCGCCCGCCTCATCGACTACCTCCCCAACGTCCCCGTGATCGCCCAGAACGTCGGGCTCGGCGAAGGGGAGGTGATGGAGGTGCTGGTCCCCTTCGGCAGCGCCTATGTCTACCGCCATGTCGGGGCGATCGAGCAGTCGCAGTGGCGCATTGCCGGCATCTACCGGGATCAGCGGCTGATCCTGCCGACGGAACGCACCCTGATCCACCCCAACGACCTGCTGCTCCTTGTCGGCGAACCGGACGTCCTCATCTCCATCTACCGCTCTTTCAAGCGGGAACTGGGGCATTTCCCCGCTCCCTACGGCAGCTCCATCTACCTCTTTTTCGACATGGATGTGGACCGCGCGGAGGATATCGTCCCGATGCTGCGCAAAACCCTTTACGTGCAGGAGCGTCTCCGCCGCAAGCTCTATATCCGTATCACAAACCCCGGCGACCTGGACGTGTTGCGCGAAATCAAAGCCATGCGTTCTTCGGAAGTCGAGGTGATAATCGACTATGACCGCAGAGGCGAGGCCTACCTGCTCAGCAACGACAAACGCCATGTCCACGCGGGATTTATTATCGTTTCGCGGAAGCTTTTCGGGATCGACGCCGTGCGCAAAGTGCTCTATGACCTCAAGGTCCCGGTGCTGAAAATGGCCTCAGGACAGATGCACAACGTCAAGCGCGCGGTCATGCTACTCTCCGAGTCCGAGGACGTCGAGAAGATCACCACCACGATGTTTGATATGGCGTCGCAGATGGAGTGGATGATCGAGCTGCTGGAGTACCAGCAGGATGACAACACCTTCAAAGAGCAGGTGGAGCAGTACTACCAGAACCTCTCCGCGATCTTCTCACAGTCCGTCACCATCCGCAAAAGTACGGACAACCCGCTGCGCATGCTCAAAAAAGAGGAGCGTTTCGTGCAGTGCATCCCCTTTTCCGAGACCGTCATGCAGCGGCCTGTCCTGACGCTTTTCTCCACGGATCTGCAGGGACTCTCCTTCCACCTGGACCATTTTCACCAGCTTTTCATCCCGGTCCTCTAGGAAGCGCGCCTCTGCAAGATGGCTATAAGTCCCATTTAAGTATTATAAGTCACTAATTTTTTTCCGGATAGAGAATGACCGTAGACATCGATCTCAAAAAGACTGTTGACACCTCGTACAAGATCTATATTGACGCGCTCCCGGCGCTGACCTTTGATAAAAAAGTTGCCGTCGTTACGAACCCGACGGTCTCCGGGCTGCACCTGGACTACCTGCTCGAGCGCCTTGACGCGCCGGCGGTGGAAGTGATTACCCTTCCCGACGGTGAGCAGTACAAGAACTGGGAGAGCATCGAGACGGTGCTCGGCGCGCTTTTCGAGGCGCGTTTTAACCGCAGTTCGCTCCTCATCGCCTTCGGCGGCGGCGTCATCGGCGACATGACAGGGTTTGCCGCGAGCATCTTCCAGCGCGGGATCGACTTTATCCAGATCCCGACGACGCTGCTCTCGCAGGTCGATGCCAGCGTCGGCGGCAAGACCGGGATCAACAACCGCTACGGCAAAAATCTCGTCGGCGCCTTCCACCAGCCCATCACCGTTTATGCCGACCCCCACTTCCTCGCAACGCTTCCCCCGCGCGAATTCGCCGCTGGAGTCGCGGAGATCGTCAAGATGGCCGTCACTTTCGATGCCGATTTCTTCGCATGGCTTGAGACGGCAGACCTCTCAAAACCCGATGTGCTTGCCGAAGCGGTGGCGCGTTCGGTCAAAACCAAAGCGGCCGTGGTCGCCCAGGACGAGAAGGAGCGTGGGCTGCGCGCGGCGCTGAACTACGGGCACACCTTCGGCCATGTCATCGAGAACGAGACGAACTACACGACCTACCTGCACGGGGAGACGGTCGCCATCGGGATGGTGATGGCCAACCGCCTTGCCGTCGCGCTGGGGCTGATGGACGCGGCGGAGGCTGAGCGGGTCGAGCAACTGCTACAGCGCTACGGCCTGCCGGTCCGCTACGCCATCGCCGACGTCGATGCCTTCTACGAAGCCTTCTTCCTCGATAAAAAGAGCGGCGACAACTCGATCACCTTTATTCTGCCGCATCATCTCGGCGGCGTCGAGATGCGCAGCGATATCCCCCGCGAGGCGGTCATGGACGTGCTGCGCGGTTTCGCGGAGGCTGCACAATGATCGGACGTCTCGCCGGAAGCCTGCTCTGTACGGCGGCGCTGCTCTTTACCGGGCCGCTGGCCGTTACAGCCGCAGGCGCCGAAACGCCCGCATCGGCGGGAATCACGTTGCAAAAGCCGCTCTCCTGGAGCAGCGTCGTTGACACCTATGCGCATCGTCATATCCTCCAGGAGCGCCTGGCGCAGATCGAAGTGGCGCTGCAGAATGCCAAAGCGTCGGGCAAGGCCGATACGGTCCGACGTCTGGAGCGCGACCGTCAGCGGCTGGAGGCGGAACTGGGGCGGATCAACACCGCCGCCGTCGCTGCCGTCGAGTATTATGTTCACCCGACGGGCGAAGAGCTCTCCATCCGCACCGATATGTACCGCGGTTACGAAGCGAAGGCTGCCGAACTCGAACCGCTGAAAAGCGAGCTGCAGCAGAAACAGCAGAGCCTCAACAAACTACTGGGGACGGCACGGGACTCCGCCGAGGTACAGCAGTCACTCAAGGCGGCGACCTTCGCCCTGGAAACGATTAGCCGGATCCAGCAGCGGATCGTCCACCTTTCCGACGCGCGCCTGACCCGGGTCAACGAGCTGCGTAAGCAGGAGGCCGATCTCAAAGACGAGCTGGATAAAAGCAATATCTGGCAGAAGAGCTATACGGCCTACCTGACCTACTTGGACGTCAAAAAGGACCTTGCGGCGCTGCAGGAGCAGATCAACGCGATCGACCGCTCCGACGACTCTGAAGCCAGCATGGAGCAGCGCGACTCCCTGCTGGCGAAGCAGAAGATCATGAGCGACCAGCTCTCCTTGCTGCAGTCGCACTCTGCTTCTCCCTTTGCGGACCTGCTCAAACCCGAGGAGATTGACAAGGCGCCGGAGATCAGCAACCCCATCGACATCTTCGCCGGGGTCTCCTACAACAAGAAGGTGCGCGAACAGCTCAGCGAGTATATCAAGCGCGGGGACGAGCTGAAGCGCTACCTGCGGCTGCTGCTGGACGAACGCCAGCTCCTGGCCAGCCTGGCGGACGTTGACAGCGAGGATGAGTACGCCAAGAAGATCGCCGAGCTCGACTCCATGACCGACAAGTACCAGACGGCCTACACGACGCTGCAGGATACGGCGGACGTCTACGCCAAGCGGGTCGAGGAGATCGAACTCAAGAACAACAAGGCGATCGAGGAGCAGCTCTTCAAACTGGCCAATATCGGCGGCATCATCCTGTTCCTGCTCATCATCTTCTTCATCATGAAGCAGATCGCGAAGAAGTACATCAGCGATAACGAACGCTTTTATATGGCGAACAAGGTCATCACCTTCGCCAACGTCTCGCTGATTCTGCTGGTCCTGCTCTTCAACTACATTGAGAATGTCAGCTACGTCGTCACCGTCCTCGGGTTTGCCTCCGCCGGTATCGCCATTGCGATGAAGGACTGGTTTATGAGCATGCTCGGCTGGCTCGTCATCGTCTTTGGCGGCTCCATCCACGTCGGTGACAGGGTCCGTGTCGACAAGGACGGCAAACAGTACGTCGGGGACGTCCTCGACATCTCGCTGCTGCGGATTACGATTCTCGAAGACATCACGTTGACGACCTACATGCATAACCGCCGGGCGGGACGGGTCATCTTTATTCCGAACAACTACATCTTCACGGAGATGATCGCCAACTACACCCACGTCTCCCTCAAAACGGTCTGGGACGGCATCGACATCACGATCACCTTCGATTCAAACCACAAGAAGGCGCAGCTCATCGCCAAAGAGATCACGCGCAAGTTCGCCAAGGGGTACACGGACATTACCCGCAACCAGCTCAACAAGCTGCGCAGCCGCTACAACCTGAAAAACACGAACGTCGAGCCGCGCATCTACGCCTTTGCCGAGGAAAACGGGGTGCGCATCAGCGCCTGGTACCTGACCAACGCCTACGCGACTCTGACGCTGCGCAGTACGATCTCCATGGAGATCCTCGATGCCTACGGCCAGGAAGACGACATCACCATCGCCTATCCGACCCAGCGTCTGCGTCTGCAGAACGAGCCGCTGCCGCAGCCGCGATCCCTGCCCGAGGAGGGCGAGCCTGTATGAAGCCCAAAGTCTACTTCAAGACCTTCGGTTGCCGCACCAACGTCTTCGATACGCAGGTGATGATGGGACGGTTGCAGGATTTTGAAGTCACCGAGGACGAATCGGTCGCGGACATCGTCGTCGTCAACTCCTGCACCGTCACCAACGGGGCCGATACGGGGGTCAGAGGCTACATCAACGCCCAGGAGCGCGCGGGCCGGACCGTCATGCTGACGGGCTGCGGGGCGCACACCAAAGGCGAAACCCTCTTCGAAAAAGGGAAGGTCCAGGGGGTTTTCGGACAGTCGGAAAAGGCGAAAATCAACGAACTGCTGCAGCGCAAGACCCGTTTTTACGAACTGGGCGACCTGGAGTTCATCGACGACAACGTCGTCGAGCAGTTCGTCGGCAAGAGCCGTGCCTTCATCAAGATCCAGGAGGGGTGCAGCTTCCGCTGCAGCTACTGCATCATCCCCTTTGTGCGCGGCGATGCGCGCAGCGTCGACGAGCAGGTGATCCTGGAGCAGGTGAGCCGCCTGGCCGCCAACGGGTTCGGGGAGTTCATCCTCACCGGGACGAACATCGGCAGCTACGGGCAGGGGGAGAACCGCTCCATCGCCACGCTGCTGCAAAAGATGAGCCTGATCCGTGGCGTGCGCCGCATCCGTCTTGGTTCTTTGGAACCGGTGCAGATCACCGATGCGTTTAAGGAGATCCTGGACGAGCCGTGGCTGGAACGCCACCTTCACATCGCCCTGCAGCATACCTCCAAGGAGATGCTCAAGCTGATGAACCGCCGCAACAAGTTCGATGAGGACCTGAAGCTCTTTTCCGAGCTGGCCGTGAAGGGCTTCGCGCTGGGCACGGACTTTATCGTCGGGCATCCCGGCGAGACGGAGGCGCGCTGGGAAGAGGCGTGGAAACACCTGCAGCAGCTGCCGCTGACGCACGTGCACGCCTTTACCTATTCCAAGCGCGACGGCACGCCCTCTGCGACGATGAAGCCCGAGATCAGCGGGGCCGTCGCCAAGGAGCGGTTGGCGCAGTTGACCGCTCTGGTGGATGCGAACAACTTCGCGTTCCGCCGCGAACATTGCACCGATCTGGACGTGCTCGTCGAGTCCGTCACGGACGACGGGCGCTACCAGGGGTACGACCAGTATTACAACAAGATCCTTATCGACAGCGAAGCGGACCTGGAAGGCAACTGGATCCGGATCGAATCCGCCACCGCAGCAGAGGAGTACAACCATGCAGTCGTCTGACAAAGCCAAGTGGATCATCGCCGCCTCGGCGGTCCTGCTCATCGCGCTGACGCTTTTTGCGTTCCTGCGCGATAGCACTAAGCCGATCAGCCGCGACCAGCTCAATACGCTCATCGCCGGGGGAGAGCTGAAACAGGTCGTTGAACGGGAGAGCTCCTACCTGCTGAGCAGCAGCGAAGGGCGCTTCAGCATCGTCAAATCCCAGGTCCCCGCCGGTACCTTTGACGCCTATGTCGTCAAAACGGAGGAGGGCGGAGCCATTGTCATCGCCATTTTGAGCCTGATCATTGTCCTGGGAGCGGCGTCGCTGCTGCTGCGCTACTGGATGAAGCACCGCCGCTTCCCGGGCGCACCGGTCAAATCCGCGCAGGGAGCCGGTGCGCCGGAACAGACCTACCATGTTCAGCCGGTCGTCTCCGACGTCACCTTCAGCGATATCGGCGGCATCAGCGACGTCAAGGAGGAGCTCGAGGAGATCATTGATTTTCTCAAGAATCCCCAGCGCTACCGGCACTTCGGCGCGCGTCTGCCCAAGGGGGTCCTGCTGGTCGGCCCTCCGGGCGTCGGCAAGACGATGATCGCCAAGGCCGTCGCCGCTGAGGCGAATGCGCCCTTCTATTATCAGAGCGCCTCCTCCTTCGTCCACATCTACGTCGGGATGGGGGCCAAGCGCGTCAGCGAGCTCTTCCGCGCTGCGGCGTCCAACGCCCCGGCCATTATCTTTATTGACGAGATCGACGCCGTCGGCAAGGTGCGCGACGGGGGCAGCAACGAGGAGCGCGAAGCGACCCTGAACCAGCTCCTCACCGAGATGGACGGTTTTACGGATTCCAGCGGCATCATTGTCATCGCCGCGACGAACAAGATCGAAGTCCTCGACCCGGCCCTGCTGCGCGCGGGCCGCTTCGACCGCCGTATCTTCGTTGACCTGCCGACCCCGCATGAGCGCGAGGCGATCATCGCGAAGTACCTGGAGAAGATCCCCCACAGCGTGGACGCGAAAGCGATCGCGGAGATCACCGTCGGCTTCAACGGGGCGGCGCTGGCGGCGCTGGTGAACGAAGCGGCGCTGCACTCTCTGCGCAACCGACAGATCCATGTCCGTATGGAGGACGTTTTGGCCGTCAAGGACAAGGTCGCCTACGGCAAGAAGCGGCTGCCGATTCTCAATGACGAGCAGAAAGAGTGCCGTGCGACCTATCTCGCGGGCAAAGCCGTTGCTGCTACCTGGTTCGACCTGGCCTTCGAGAAGGTGATGCTGGGGAGCGAAAGCATTCGTCCGGCCCTCTCCGACCCGCTGATGCGCCACGAGATAGAGTCGCACATCCGCATGCTGCTCGCCGGTAAGGTCATGTGCGATATCCGCTACCGCGAACATGCCTCCAGTGCCAAAGAGGACATTGACGCGGCACTGACCCTTGCCAAAGCGATGCTCTTCGAGTACGGTATGGGCGATTCGCTGCTGCCATCGCAGGAGGCGCTGCCGCATCTGCTCGAGCGTATCGAGCAGGAGACCCGCACCCTGCTTGAGGGCAAAACGGCCCTGGTCGACGGGATCGTCGACGTGTTGTTAGAGCGCGAAAGCATCTCCAAAGAGGAGATCAAAGCCCGGATCGATGCGGTTTTATAGCGGTTTCTGCCTGAGGGACGAATCGGCCTTCTTCGCGCCGTGGCTGAAGCAAAACGACTTTACGGTCGCGGGGTTCAGCTACGGGGCCATCAAAGCCCTTTACGACGTCCTGCAGAATGACAGGCGCATCGATACGCTGCAGCTCTTCTCGCCCGCTTATTTCTGCAACAAGCCCGACAGTTTCAAACGGCTGCAGATGAAGGGGTACAAACGCGACAGCGCGGCGTACCGTGCGCGTTTTATCGAGAGCTGTTTCGCGCCTTATCCCGCCCGCGACGTCAGTGTCTACGACGAAGGAGAAGAGGCGCTCGAGGAGCTGCTGGGATACCCGTGGCCTGAAAAGCTGCTGCGGGAGCTGAACGAACGCGGGGTGCATATCGAGGTCTACCTTGGCGGCAAAGACGCCGTCATCGACGCCGAAGCGGCGCGGGCGTTCTTCATGCCCTACGCGACTCTATACTATTTTAAAGACGCAAACCACTTTTTGCAAGGAGCATAATATGAGCAATATCAAAATCGGTGTCATCACCGCTTCCGACCGCGCCAGCGCGGGCATCTACGAAGACATCTCCGGCATGGCGATCCAGGAGACGATGACGGCGTACCTCACGAGCAGTTTCGAGATCGAGTACCGCTGCATCCCCGACGAGCAGGAGACGATCGAAGCGACGATGAAGGAGCTCTGCGACGAAGCTGGGTGCTGTCTCGTCGTTACGACGGGCGGTACGGGCCCCGCGCCCCGCGACGTCACCCCTGAAGCGACGGAGAACATCTGCGACAAGATGATGCCGGGCTTCGGCGAGCTGATGCGCCAGGTGAGCCTGCAGTACGTCCCGACGGCGATTCTATCGCGCCAGACGGCGGGCATCCGCGGTCAATCGCTCATTATCAACCTCCCGGGCAAACCGAAGTCCATCCGCGAGTGCCTCGACGCCGTCTTCCCGGCCGTGCCGTACTGCATCGACCTGATCGGCGGTCCCTACCTCGTCACCGACGAGAGCGTCATCAAAGCCTTCCGCCCGAAGGCAAAATAGCGGCGCCCTTGTCAACGCATTCGGGCTAGCTATGTCCTGACTGCTCAGGTCTTAGCGGCCACTGCTTTTGAACAGGTTGATGTAGCCGTTGACACCATGGCAGACGGCATCTGTCCTGACTTCCTCTTTTGTATAGTTTCGGATAAGGCCGCCAATGGCTTTTTCAGGCGCTTTCAAAAAATAGGTGTTCTCTTCGGAATAGGTATTTTGTATCAGCCACCGCATCATCCCCAGCATATGCGCTTTGTACCGCTCGCAACCGCCCCAGTTTTCCCGCCTGCATGACAGATACACTTCCGAGGTGACTTCATTGATCCATCCGTTTCCGCTTGTGTTCTGACCGGTACCGATCCTGCCGTAGTTCTGCATATCGTTTGGATCGTTTTTCTGCCGCGTAAAAATCGTATCAAGACATTTCAACAGGGTCTTTTTATAGAGGTCGTTTTTGCTGATTTTATAAAAATCAAGAAGACTCATCACCGCCCAGCTTGTCGGAACCGCATCTGTCGGCGTGCGGTAGTCGTCCGTCAAAAAATAGGAATCTTTCGCTGCTCTTTCCCGAAAATTGTCCGCCAGTATCGCAGCGGCATCGTAGTAGCGTTGATCCGACGTTACCGCATACATTCTTGACAAGGCGGAGAGCACTTCGCCCGTATAAAGATTGGAGTATCTTTTGTCAAAAACCGGTAGGCCCGATTCGATTTTAACCTGATTGATGACGGTGCCGTCAGGGTTTCGCATGGTAAGCAGCCAGTCGGCGGCCGATACGGCGGCATCCAAATAGCGTTTCTCTTTTGTCCGTTTATAGAGTTCCAACAGGGTGAAGATGGTTTTCGAAGCCGTTCCGACGACGAACCTGTCATCCTTTTTGCCGCTGTCGAGGGAAAGGGAGTAATGAAATGCCCCCTTGTTGCTTCCTTTTTGAATCTGCATGGACAAGATAAAGTCGGCGATCAGGGGTGTGAGTGCGGTGATGCGTTCATCCTTTTCCAAATCGTTGAGTTTCAACAGGCTGTAGAGGCTGGATGAGGAGTAGGTGGTGATGACGCGTCTGTCGTAAGCGGCATCGTCGGCGGTATAGAGTTTGTGAAATCCATGGGTCTCTTTGTCCATGGCGCGCAGAAGGTACGCTTTCGCCTCCATGATCTTTGTATAGATCAGATCGCTGTCCAGATGTCGAATGACCACGACGTCGCCGATCAGCTCTTTTGCTTCACCCCTGTACTCTATCAGCGCGCAGGCCGGAGCGTTTGACCGGGAGATGGAGATCATCAACCTTGACCTGTCCAACTCCCTTTTGTTCGGAGACGTATGGCCGTGACCTGCCAGGAGGTCTTGAACCGCATGCTCGACTGCTAGCCGCAGCGTATGACCTTTTCCCGTGCCTGTGCCGACAATCTCCCCATGCAGGTAGGACGCGACAGATACGGTCCAGTCACCATGAACAGCTAACGCCTTGTGATCAGGAACCGGGGCAGCTGAGAAATGCGACTGCGCAACGGAGCGGGCATAGGTTAACACCTCATTTCTGGTATTATGATCGGCAATGGACTCTGAATGGCCGAAACCGATGGTCGAAGCGAATCCTGAGCTGACGAACCAAAGAACGAGAATGAGGTGTCGAAACAGATTTTTCATTTTTTCTTTAACGGACTGCCATCATTCTACACGATAGCAGATTGCGGGGTTGGATTACAGGTATAGTACACCATTGGCTCTTCTATTTTCCCCGTTTGAGTGTTCCGGGGACCATTAGTGGCAAATGGTAGATGACTTGTGTGATCTGATATTGCGATCATAATAAAATATACAAATTTTCTGGAATTGCCTCATGTCTGACGAGAGCGTTATCAAAGCTTTCCTCCCGAAGTCCGAATAAGTCGTTAGCACTTGGACAGCGGCGTCTCCAGTGTCAGATCGACGCAGAGCCGGCGCGGTTTCTGTAAAAGCAGGAAGTAGAAGATGTAGCCGAAAAAGCCGACATAGTAGAGTGTTCCGATCATCATCAGGAAGATACCGATATTGAAATGCTTTTTTTCGGCGACTAACGTGTCTTCCCTCTTTTTGGTGATGGTGTAGCCGTTCTCGTAGAACATCGCGTCGATGCGCTCCATCTTCTGCGTGTCATCCAGCTCGGAACCTTGCAATTGAACAATGTAGTCGTTAAAGAGTGCAATGCCCTGTACAATATTTTTCCTGTCCCAGAAGTAGATAATGAGTCCAATGGGAAGAAAGAAAAGCAACATGCTGGGAGCTTTGATGAAATTTGTTATGCATAGTACCTAATCACTACCGTAACCAGCATACCTAAAAGGAACGATGAGAAGGTTATGACAAGCCTGAAACCTACTATCGGTGTAAAAAGGTTTTCCGGTTTGAGCATATGTGAAATTGCGGCATCGACTTTCCCAACCAGATAACCAGATGCGAACAGTGCAATGACTGATGCGTACTCCGCAAATTCGGCTTTTTGTCCTGCGCTATAAGGGGTGAGAAAAATCCCGACCACCCAGCCAATCGCACCG
Source organism: Sulfurimonas sp. HSL-3221 (assembly GCF_021044585.1). Classification (GTDB taxonomy): domain Bacteria; phylum Campylobacterota; class Campylobacteria; order Campylobacterales; family Sulfurimonadaceae; genus Thiomicrolovo; species Thiomicrolovo sulfuroxydans. The sequence goes on from NZ_CP087998.1 coordinate 1,225,422, forward strand.
CCGAGAATAACAAGTCCAAGATTGATGGCCACGTCTGATGGTTCTTTCTTGACCCTCGTAGACAACCATGCTAAGAGAGCATATACGGACAAGATAACAATACCGCTTATTGCCAATTTGACGTTCATATAGTTCCTTTTGTATAACGTTTAAAATGAGTAATCAAGAATCTGTTTGCGTGTTTTTGATAATCTCCACGCCATTGTCAGTTTTCATGCACTATCAATTGATCAAGAAAGTCAATCATTTCATTCTGAAAAACTTCAATGACATATTCGCTGTTTCGATGTGACAACAACACATATGTGTCATTGTCTTGTGGATTTTTTATCATCCATGATCTGTCTTTGTCAATCACAGTATTTGTAAAACCCAATTTGGAATATTGTGACTTTAGCTTCTCTTTTAAGTCTTCAAATGTGACGTCACCTTTATCGTGAATAACGATCTTGTGATTTTTATCATTGCTTATGACTGTAGTTTCTCGTATTTTTACTTCCTCTTCTTTATTGTCTGGTTCCAAATATTCAAGATGCTCTTCGATTATTATTTTATAGGTCGCTGACAGTGCGCTGACCGTGATGACGGCGATGACAATGTTTAAAACGGAGAACAAAAAGAAGAGTTCGTAGTGAATGATGGAAGAAATCAGTTTAATAGCCAAACCATACACGAAACCAAATACGAACGAAAACAATAGGGGAAAAAGAACGACTGAAACAAAGACAAAAAGTTTGTACTGTTTTGTGAAGGTCCATGCATCTGAAAAGGTCATTGCCTTGTCTACCGAGATTGACGGAAACACTAGTGAAACACGGGATACGATGATGGATAAGACTACACCAATAATCGCAATACTTAGGATAAAGCCTATGCTGTCAAACGAAGCACTTAACGATAAAACTGAAAACGCGACAAACATCATTAGCAGGCCCAGGAGAAAGCCATTGAACATAAATGACCATTCTCTTTTTGTGAATTTGTACAATCCCCATTTGGGAATACTGTCCTCCCCTAAAATAAGGATCCTGTGAGTCGAGATGGCCACCATGATATAGATAATCCAGTTGGCCAAAGCAGTGATAAACAATAGAAGTCCATTATCTATATCCGCATTACCTTTCACATAAACTATATTATTCAGATTAACATAGTCGATGATGATCATGAAGACCAAATAGATTGTAAGCGCGTTAATGAGAGCCATATGCTTTTCAAAAACAGAAGAGAGGGCCATATTTAGCATTCTTTTATACATTTATACTCCGTATTCAATTTTCTTTATTATCTCGTGATTCATCGATTTATCATCTAACGTTTAAACTCACCAATATGAACTCCCAGTGCGGAGCTCATATTGGTGTGCAGAGATTTGTTAGCTGCTCCAAGGCAGCACCACTATGACTAAAAATAATATAGGTATTGTAAAAAATACAGTCAAAGCAAGTGTTGTGAACCGTTTATAGTTCAGCTTCAGTTCTTTGACAACTGGGTCAGACAGATCATCATCGGAGTTGACAAAAGACAGAGTACGAAGGCTGTTGTATCCACCTGAGCCAAAGCCTGAAGCATGTGTGATGTGTTCCCATGTTTGGTGATGATTTTCTTCAAGATAGTTTCTTAGTCTATATTCTTCTATTATGTTTAGAACCATAATAGCAATCCATGTTGGAATCATGTAGCAGTTGAATAACGTGAAAGCAAAATCCGTTTCAGTAAGGTGAGGCAAAGAAAAACGAAGGATAAATAGGCAAGCGATAAGCGTAAACCAGATTTTCCAATATAGCTTGATCTGGAATTTTGGAATAGTGTTACTTGTCATCACTTCCTCTTCAGTTAACTATTAATTAGATTACATTTGAGTGTACTATAGAACTTTTTTGGTTAGAAAATTCTGCAAAGATAGTAACAATATGAAATATTTTAAATCTTTCGATGTGCTGTAGAATAAAAATGTATACATGATTATTATCGATATCCGGGGATGGATTAACATGTTGTGGGTCTATCAGCCGTATTCGATGTTAATCATACATTGGAGTGAAATGGCTCTTCTTTTCGGAGGATATTGGGTAGTTTAGAGTTTCTTCTCCCAAAACTGCGCGCTGCCCGCCTCGGGGTCCAGTTCGTAGGCGGCGAAGCCGAACTTCTTGTAAGCACCCTGTGCGACCACGTTATTGCCAAGAACCTCGAGGGTGATTTTGCAGCACTCTTTGGATGAGGCAATCTCTTCGACTTTTTCCAGCAGTTTCTGGCTGATGCCAAGCCCTCTGTATTTGGGAAGGACGGTGATGTCGTGGATATTGACGAGGGGCTTGCAGGCGAAGGTGGAAAACCCCTCAAAACAGTTGGCTAGTCCCGCCGGCTCTCCGTTGGCGTAGGCGATGACGGAGAAGGCGTAAGGTCGTTTGGAAAGTTCTGTGACCAGGTTGTGTTTTACCACATCATCCAGAGGCTTTCCGCCGCCCATGGGGTCACGCGCATAGGCGTCGAGCATCATGGGGATTTCTGCTTTGTGCTTTTCACTGGAATAATCTGCTTTGACGACTTGTATGTTCATTTTTTACCTTGTGATCGGAGCAATCGATGTTAAATTATGTGCACGCGAATATGTTATGCATATTTTAGTGCAACGAAAGTAAAAAGGAAACTAATGACCTGCAAACTCCACGAGGTAATCGATTTTGTCCGTCAGTACCATCTGCTCGATGATCTGAGCGATGAAGACATCGAAGGCTACTTCCACACCTTTCACCATGCCTGTAAATGGGACAAAGAGATCCATTCGCACGACATTGACTGCGACGAGATCGGGATCATCGTTGACAAGACGAAGGAAGTGCTCGACGAAGCCTACGAGCACGAATATACCATACCGCAGATATATGAGGTTGCCAAGGCCTTCTGCGGCGTATTTGACGCGGCAAAAGCCCCCAAAGCGCCTGTGCCGTTCGTCATCGTCCTTTTGACAAGACTGTAACCTACACTTTCATACGAAACAGGCCCCCTTTCGGGGGCTGCTCCATAGAATTATTTAGCGGAATATATACCAGCTGAGGCGCTAGAGCGCCAGGCGGATGCCGACGGGGCAGTGGTCGGAGCCTTCGATGTCCTGGAGGATGAAGGCGTCTTCGAGTACCTCTGTCAGGTCGTCGGAGATGAAGAAGTAGTCGATCCGCCACCCCACGTTCTTCGTGCGGGCGCTGAAACGGTAGGACCACCAGCTGTACTCCTCCTCAATGTCGCCGTGCACGTAACGGAAACTGTCGATGTAGCCGTGTTCGATGAGCTTGTCGATCCAGGCGCGCTCCTCGGGGAGGAAGCCGGAGGTCTTGGCATTGGACTTGGGGTTTTTCAGGTCGATCTCCCGGTGGGCCGTGTTGACGTCCCCGCAGATGACGATGCTTTTCCCTTCGTCGCGCAGCGTGTCGCAGTAGGTGAGGAATTTTTCGTAAAAGGCCATCTTGTACGCGAGGCGCTCCTCGTCCTTCTGCCCGTTTGGGAAGTAGACGTTGAAGAGGGTGAAGTCGTCGTAGTCATGCTGGATGATACGCCCCTCGTGCTCGCTGTCGATGTCGAGGCAGAACTCGGAGGAGTCGGGAACGAGGTGCGAGAAGGTCGCCGTGCCTGAATAGCCCTTGCGCTCGCCGCTGTTGATGGTCAGCGTCGCGTAGTTGGTGTCAAAAAGGTCGTCGGGAAACTGGGACGCGGTGGCTTTGATCTCCTGGAGACAGAGAATATCCGGACGGCGTTCATCGACCCATTTGAGTGCCTGCTTGTTGGCGACGGCGCGGATACCGTTGACGTTCCATGAAAGTATTTCGATTGTATCGGACATTGAATGTACCTTGTGAGAGCAGGGGAGAGGCGCAGGTAGCGCCCCGTGTAGTCGTTAGACGAAGTTGACCTTGGAGACGTGGTGCTTGAGGCCGAGTTCGGACGGGGTACAGCCCAGGGCCAGGCCGACCATCTGCTGCATGTGCAGGACCGGCATCTTGACGTCGCGGCCGACGGCGTGGCCGGCGTGCTCGTACTGGGTGTCGAGTTTCAGGTGGCACAGCGGGCAGGGTGTGACCATCCAGTCCGCGTTGGCATCCATGGCACCCATCAGTGCTTTACCGGTGAGCAGGGCAGCCGTTTTCGGCGCCTGGAGCTCCGCGTGGAATCCGCAGCACTTGTTCTTCTCTTCGTAGTCGACGTTGACGCCGCCCAGGGTGACAATGAGGTCATCCAGGGAGTTCGGGTTGTACGGGTTCTCCGCTTTGCCGTGCGTTTCGTTCTGCAGCTCAGAAGGGCGGATGTTGTGACAGCCGTAGAAGGGAGCGATGTTGAACTGAGAGAGCGGCGTGACAACCTTCTCTTTGAGCGTCTCGAGACCGAAGTCGTCGATGATCGCGTAGAGGAAGTGGGTGATCTCGGAGGTACCTTTGTACTCCAGGCCGACTTCGGCGAGCTTCTCGTTGACGCGGGCTTTGAGCTCCGGGTCGTTGTCGAGGCGGTGCTTTGTCATCGCCGTGTTGAGCTGGCAGGTATTACAGATGGTGACCATCGTCATCCCGCGGGATTCCGCGTAGCAGATGTTGCGCGCGTTGAGGACAAGCGACAGGAAATCGTCATAGTCCTGCAGGTGGGACGCGCCGCAGCAGGTCGCTTCGGAAAGCTCAACGAGTTCGATACCGAGCTTTTCGGCGACGGCGTACGTCGACATCAGCTGCTCCGGCGTACTCTCCTTGGCGGTACATCCTGTAAAAAGGGCGTATGTGAGTTTCTTTTCCATGACTTATCCTTAGAATTTGACCGTTGACGACGATTTGATCAGGGCCTTGACCTCGTCGAGTTTGTCCGATTTCGGCATGTTCCACGGCATGACGACTTTGCCGACCTTGAACATCTTGAATCCGACCTTGCCGTGTTTCATCAGCATCGGGACCGTACCCTCGGAGTAGCGGACGAGTTCCGCTTCATCCAGCAGACCGTGCTTCTTGATGGAGTGTGCGAAGCCGACGGCGTGGCGCGTCGCGACGTTGTTGATGGCAACGCCGTTCTCGAAGACCTGGTTATGCAGCTTCGTGATCTTTTCGATCGGGTTGACCTCTTTGGGGCAGACCTCCTGGCACTCGAAACATTTGACACAGTCCCAGACACCCTGGTCCGGCGCATTGACGATGTCAAGACGATCGAGGGTCGCTTTGTCGCGCACGTCGGCGTTAAAGCGGTAGGCGGCGGCAAACGCGGCAGGCCCGATGTAGGATTCGTTGTTCTCAAGCGACGGACAGGAGTAGTGGCACAGACCGCACTGGATACAGTAGTCGGCCTCGAGCAACTGCGCTTCCTCTTTCGGTGTTACGAGGTTTTCGCTCTCCGGGTGTTCGTCGATCTCGTCGATGAGATACGGTTTGACCTGCTCGTGCTTCTTCCAGAAGTCCTCTTTGTCGATGATCATGTCCTTGACCGCGCGCTTGATGCTGAGCGGCTCGAGGGTCAGCTCGGTGCCGAAGAGCTCGATCAGATCATTCATGCGCTCTTTACAGGCCAGGACGCCTTTGCCGTTGACTTTGATGGCACAGGCGCCGCAGATCCCGTGGCGGCAGCTGCGGCGGTAGCTGAAGCTGCCGTCGACGTCCCACTTGATGCGGTTGAGGATATCGAGGACGACCTCTTCGGAGGTGACCTCCATCTCGATCGTCTTGTAGTGGGGAAGGTAGTCCGTTTCGGCGTTGAAGCGGAACACGTTGAATGTAATGGTTTGTGTAGTAATAGTCGTCATCATCTTCCCCTTAGTATGTACGCTCTTGCGGTTCGAATTTGCCCGGTGTGACCGCCATGTAGTCGAGGCTGATCTCACCGTTTGCATCCATGTACGCCATAGTGTGCTTCATGAAGGCTTCGTCGTCGCGTGTCGTGAAGTCCTCGCGGTAGTGCGCGCCGCGGCTCTCTTTGCGCGCCAGGGCGCTTTCAACGATGAAGAGGGCATAGTCAAGCATGTGGCCCAACTCGATCGCTTCCTGGAGGTCCGTGTTGAAGATCTTGGACTTGTCGTCGATACGGATGTTTTCAAAGCGTTTGCGCAGCTCTTTGACGATCTCGACCTGCTTGGAGAGGGTCTCCTCGGTACGGAAGACGCCGGCGTTGTCCGTCATGCTCTGCTGCAGTTCGTTGCGCAGGCCCGGGACCGTCTCTTTACCGTTATTGGTGAGGATGCGCTCCATTTCTGCGATCATCGTGTCGGCATCGGACTGTTCCGCCTCACGGAGGTAGAGCGTCTCGATATCATTGACCATGCTCTGACCGACGTGGCGGCCGAAGAGCAGGGCTTCGAGGACGGAGTTGGCTCCCAGGCGGTTGGCGCCGTGGACGCTGACACAGGCACATTCGCCCGCCGCATAGAAACCTTCGACGAGTGCGTCGTTGTTCTTGCGGACATGCCCGTCGATATCGACCGGGATACCGCCCATGGAGTAGTGCGCCGTCGCGGAGATAAGAATGGGCTCTTTGATCATGTCGAGGCCGAGGAAGGTGATCGCCAGGTCGCGCAGCTCGGGCAGGCGCTCCATGATCTTCTCTTTGCCCAGGTGCGTCAGGTCGATGTAGACGGCGTCTTTGCGCGGTCCGACCCCGCGCCCTTCGCGGATCTCGTTGATGATGGCGCGGGCGACGACGTCGCGGGAGGCCAGTTCAAGCTTGTTCGGCGCGTAGCGCTCCATGAAGCGCTCGCCCTCGGAGTTGAGCAGTTTTCCGCCTTCGCCGCGGGCCGCCTCGGAGATGAGGATACCGCTGCCTGAAAGGCCTGACGGGTGGAACTGGACGAACTCCATGTCCTCCAGCGGGAGGCCGTGGCGTGCAACGATGGAGAGGCCGTCACCGGTATTGGCATGGGCGTTGGAGCTGATCTTGAACGCGCGGGCATAACCGCCGGTGGCGAACATGACGGCCTTGGCGTTAAAGATCGCCTTTTCCTGGTTACGAATATTGAAGGCGACGACACCGCTGACCTTGCCGTCTTCGTAAATAATGTCGGCGGCGTACCACTCGTCGATGAAGTCGACGCCGACGCGCAGCGCCTGCTCGTAGATCGTCTGAAGTAGGGTCAGACCCGTACGGTCTTTCGCGAAACAGGCGCGCGGGGAGGATTGGCCTCCGAAGGGGCGCTGGGCGATCTTACCGTCGTCGGTACGGCTGAAGGCCGCTCCCATGCGCTCTGCCCAGCGGATCGTTTCCGGGGCTTTCTGACACATCAGCTCAACCGCGTCCTGGTCGGCGAGGTAGTCCGCACCCTTGACGGTGTCGAATTCGTGCAGCTCGATGCTGTCGACATCGCTGAGCGCAGCGTTGATACCGCCCTGTGCCGCACCGGAGTGGGAGCGCAGCGGGTGGAGTTTGGTAATGACGGCGACGTTCTTGCCGGCTTGTTTCAGCTCTCTGGCAGCCGCAGAACCTGCCAGACCGGAACCGACGATTACCGCATCATAAGTATAAATAGGAATACTCATAACCTTCCTTCGTAAACGTAAATATGCGTCAGATTATAGCGATTGAAAGGGTAGGTTTCGGTTAAACGGTTCTGGCTGGAGAGCGGAAGGGAAAGGTGTTACAAAATGAACCAGAAAGGCCCCATTTGTGGGCCTTTGGGGAGAAAATCTATAATATTTTCGTATTGTTATTCGTATCGGAAACGCAGTTGCCGCCCTTCTCCTGTGCCATTCTCAGGCGCTCTTTGGCGTTTTTGACGGCATCGTCGAGGGTCTGTGAGGCGGTTTTTGAGGCAAAGCCGCCGCTCAGCGTGATGGGGAAGGAGTCGTGTGGCATTTTGAAACGGTTCTCCTCGATCATCTGTCGGATATGGTTACACTCCTCCAGCGCTTTATGCTTGTCGCTGCGTAGCAGCACGGTGATGAACTGGCCGCCGTGGATGCGCCCGATCTGGTCATTTTGCATCTTGTGCAGTTTCATGATGGAGGTGATCTTGATCAGAATCGGGTCGATGACGCTCTGCGGGAAATGGTTGACAAGCTTGGAGTAGTTGTCGATCTCGAAGATGCAGACGAAGGCGTGCATGTCCTTGGAGGCTTTGGGACGGCGGTCAAAGCCGATTTTTACCCCTTCGTAGTTGGGGAGCTGCGTCACCTCGTCTTTCTTGCCGCTGGCGGAAGCGGCGTCACCGCTCTCCTGGCGTATTTTCAGAGCGATGGAGTTGATCTCGGTCGTTTTGAACTTGACCGAGGCGCGGGTGGCCCCTTCCTGGGGCTGGAGCGCATAAATGTCACCCAGGATCGTTTTGGAAGCGTTGCGGGCGGCGGTCATGACGACGAAGCCCCAAAGCAGGACCAGGATCATCATTGCGCCTACGAGCAGGCTGTACTGGTAAAGGATATTGTTCTGCAGTTTGGTCAGCGGGTAGAAGAGCGTGGTATAGTTTTCGATGGCTCTGAGCATGTCGTCGTGTCTGGCGGGGGAATCGATGGCGGCGTTGAAATAGGCGGAGGCCGATGCGTTCAGGACCCTGTCCCGTTCGCGGAGCAGGTTGGTGTATTTGCTGCGGGTTTTCGCCTCCCTGAAGATGAGGCTGTTGGCGATCTCGTAGACGTTCTCGCTGTCGAGGCCGTCGATCAGGATTGGCAGGCGGCTGAGGACGCCGCTGGCGCGAATGCGGTCGAGGGCGGGGTCCGCACGGTCCATTTTTGCGAGGGAGAGGACGAGCTGCTCCTGCTCGGCCATATTGTCGATCCGCTTGTACGTGGCGTAGGAGCTGGCGAGGAGCAATCCGCTCAAAAGGGTGAACAGTATGAGCAGTGTTGCGTTAAACTGCACCGAACTTAGGAGCTTTTTGATCGACGTTTTCATTGATATCCCGTGTGTGGTTTTTTACTAATTTTAATTGGTGTTTTATTAAGTGACACTTATGACGCTCCCTGCGTAAAGGCGCCGCAAGCGAGAGTGGAGTAAAATTCTCCTCTTATTATGGATCTGGAAAAACGTTTTATCGCTTCCGTCTCCGCTGCGTCAAAGCAGATCGGGGATGACGGGGCCGTGATCGGTTCTACTGTCTATTCGAACGATGCTTTCATCGAGGGGACGCATTTCAAACGCGCATGGATGACGCCGCGCCAGATCGCCTATAAGGCATTCGCGGTCAACATCTCCGATGCCGTGGCGATGAATGCCGTGCCGCGATACGCCCTGCTTGCAATCGGTATTCCATCTTCGTTCACTGCGGGCGAGGTGGATGCCCTGGCGGCGGGATTCGTCGAGGCCTCGGCCGCTTTTGGGTGCGAACTCGTTGGCGGGGATACCGTCAAGAGCGACCGGCTGATCATTTCGCTGACCATCGTCTCGGAAACGCGGCGTCCGCTGCGACGCAGCGGGATCAAGAGGGGCGATCTGCTCGCCTTCACGGGCAGCGTCGGCAAGGCGAAGCGGGAGCTGCAGTATCTGCTGGCGGGACGCAGGGCGCACGCGCAGTCGCACTATGTCCGGCCGCCGCTGCGCCGGGAGTTCATCGCCGCCGCCGCACCATATCTGCGGGCGGGGATGGACATCTCGGACGGGATCTACACCGACCTGCAGCGCCTGGCCGACCTGAACCGGACCGGCTTCTCCTTTTTCCGTCCCCTCGGCAAATCAGCGGGGTGCAGCGGGGAGGAGTACGAGATGCTCGTCGCTTTCCCGCCGCGGATGCGCAAGCGCGTCGAGTACCTGGCGCGCAAACACCGAACGCCATTGACCGTTTTCGCCCGGGCCGCACGGACCCGCTACAAAAACCCGTGCAAATCACACCACTTTTAAAGAGTACCATGGACCGTTTTTATTACTTGCAGCATGCACCGATTCCCTTCGTTTTCAAACAGAGCGTACGCGACTTTGTCGTCAACGAAATTCCGCTTTACCCTTTTACGGGCAACGGCGAACACCTTATCTTGCATGTACGCAAAAAGAACCTCTCCACCTGGGACCTCATCTCCCTGCTGGCGAAGTACCTCGGCATCAAAGGCAGGGAGATAGGCTACGCCGGCCTCAAAGACAAAAACGCGATGACGACACAGTACATCTCCTTGCCGAAGAAGTTTGAGAAGAAACTGGAGGGGTTCAGCCACGAGAACGTGAAGATCCTCGAGAAGACCTACCACAAGAACAAGATCCACATGGGGCACCTCAAGGGCAACCGCTTCTTCATCCGCCTCAAGAAGGTGACGCCGACGGCGGCCAAGAAGATCGACGAGGCGCTGAAACAGATCGCCGTCTACGGCATGCCGAACTTTTTCGGCTACCAGCGTTTCGGCATCGGCGGGGAGAACTGGAAGAAGGGAGAGGCCCTGCTGCGCGGGAAGATCAAGGAACGCAACGTCAAGCTCAAACGTCTTTATATTAATGCATATCAAAGCCACCTCTTTAACCTCTGGCTGAGCCGCCGCATCGAGGTGAGCACGCTGATCGGCAATTTTGACGCCAAAGAGATATCGCCGCTGCTCAACATCCCCGAAGATCAGCTCCAAAAGCTGGCGCAGCAGCCGCACCCCTACAAGCTCATCGAGGGGGACGTCATGATGCACTACCCGCACGGCCGCCCTTTCGAATTCGACGGTGACGCGGAGGATATCGAACGCTTCAACGAGCGTGACATCGTTCCGACGGGCCTACTGGTCGGTAAGCGGGCCAAACGCTCCACGGGCCTCTCCCGGGACTTCGAAAAGGCGTATGACGCCGTCCACGAGATCGACGGCCAGCGCCGCTATGCCTGGGTCTTCCCCGAAGAGGTGGAGGGCAAATACCGCGAGGAGGAAGCGTGGTACGAGCTGCACTTTACGCTCCCCAAAGGCTCCTATGCCACGGTCCTGATCGAAGAGATCGCCAAACGCAAAATTGACAACGACGAGGAAGCATGACACGCCATATCACCAACACCATTTCGCAGCAGTTCGGACGGTTCGCGTCCAAGGAGTTTCCCCGCTGGTTTCAAAAGATCGTCAACCAGGGTTATGTCAGCATCATGGGGCTGGACATGGGTGAGTTCTACGCGCCTGCCACCTACCGTTCGCTCAATGCGCTCTTCACCCGTAGCCTCAAGGCATCGCGTCACTTCTCCAACGATGCCGACGACCTTATCTCTCCGTGCGACAGCCTCATCACCGAGTGTGGCGATCTCGATGCGACGCAGGCGCTGCAGATCAAGGGGATGTCCTACTGCGTCCGGGAGCTGTTGGGGTCGGAGATCGATGATGCGAACAAGGACCGCATCGAGCACGGGCAGTTCATGAACTTCTACCTTTCGCCCCGCGACTATCACCGCTACCACGTTCCGACAAACATGAAAGTGCTCAAGGCGGTGCATATCCCCGGCAAGCTCTACCCGGTCAATATGCCTTCGCTCAACAAGCGGGCCGACCTCTTTATCGAGAACGAACGGGTGGTGATGGAGTGCGAGACCCAGCAGGGGAAACTTGTCTACCTCGTCCTTGTGGGTGCGCTCAACGTCGGGAAGATGCAGGTCAGTTTCGAGCCGCGCATCCAGACGAATGCGGACGCCCAGCAGCCGACGGCGTACAGCTTTGAGAATCTCCACCTTAAAAAGGGGGATGATTTTGGCTGTTTCGAGATGGGATCGACCATCGTCATGATCACGGAGAAAACGGCGATGGAACTGTCGGTGCAAGCGGGGCAGAAGGTCCGTTTCGGCGATACGATCGCAACCCTCTGACCCGGCGGCGCCGGGCAAAATCCCCCACTCCTTTCCTAAAATCAATTCCGGTCGTTACGATTGCTATCTGAAGGGCGAAGAAAAGTCGGTGTGCGTATCGTGATGATCACAGGCAAGCGGCGAAATGATCGCGTTTAGGAAAGAGAGGTTAGCCCCGCTTGGGGCCATTAGAAGCGGTAGCGCATACCGGCGTAGAACGCGCGGGGAGGGGCAACCCTGACCGTGGCATCCTCTGCCATCGTTGCCAGTGCCGACGAACTGATGTTGACGAACTGGTAGTATTTTCTGTCCAGCAGGTTGTCAAACCGTGCGAACATTTCAAAAGCGTCTGTGAAGCGGTATTCGCCAATCAGGTTAACGACTTCATAGCCGCTCATTTCGTGCGCATTGACCTCATCCGCATAATAGCTGCTTTTTGCCAGCAGCTCCGTGATAAGCGTCGCCTTGGAGTTCGGCTGGTAATAGAGTGTCAGTTTCACGGTGTGTTTGGGCGTTCTCGGCACCTGGTTTCCGGAAAGGTCAACGCGTTCGAAGTCACCCGTGAGCGGTCCTCTTCCGTCAGGATCCGCCGTGACCTGCTGGGAGAGCCAATAGCGCGTAAAGACCGCATCGAGGTAGGTGTATGCCAGGTCAAACGCGACCGTTTGGCTCCGGTCACTCTGGACGGAGAGTTCGAAGCCTCTGCTGCGCATGTCCCCGACGTTATCGTAGTTGCTTTCGTTCTCGTCGTCGGAGGTGATATAGCTCCCGGCGATTCTTCCGATGTAATCTTTCCGGTCGAGCTGGTAGACCGATGCGTTATAGGTGAACCCGGCAGACTGCCCGCGCAGGCCGATCTCATAGTTATAGGAGGTCTCTATACCGATCTTCGAGGGAATATCCACCGCCGGGTTCTCCCGCAGGGTTGCCTGGTTGGTGCTCATCTGGCGAACCGTCGGGGTCCTGAAACCGGTGGAGACGCTGGCGTAAAACGCACTGTTTTTGGAAAGCGCATAGTTGAAACCGGCCCGGTAAGAGGCGACGTCATAGGAGGGCTTGACGTTGTTGGCGCTGTCTTGATGGTCGATGTACCGCTGCTGGATGTTGTCATAGCGGATATTGAAGGTGGTCGTCAGGTCCTTCACTACTTCAAGTTTCATCTCGCCGTAGAGCGCGTTGATGTCCTCCTCTGTCGCATAATCCGACTGGAGGCTTCCGTCGGCCGCCAGGTAGGCCCGTTCGTCGGTGGTGTTTCTCTGGAGGTCGAAGCCGGTCATGAGGCCCAGGATGTCGAAGGCCGTCCGGTATTCGCCCTTGGCGCCGTTCTGGTTCCAGATCTCATTCTTGTCCGTTTTCGTCCGTGCCGTTTTATAGGTCTTGTCATCGATGTAGGTATGGACGTTGAGCATCAGGTTCGAATCTTCACCGAAGGAGTTGGAGTAGGTGACGAACCCTTTGGTCAGGTCGGTCTTGTAGTAGCCGCTGTACGAATACTCGTTTTCGCTCCGGGGGTCGGTTTTCGCCGCGAGGGTCCCGTGGACGCTGTTGCCGTCACCCGTTTCGCGTTTGGTATAGTCAAGCCCAAGCGTAATGTCGCTCGTGTCATTGAGGTAGTAGGAGTATTTCCCGTTGATCGATTTGATCGAGACGTAGGACTCATCCCAGTAGCCGTCACTTCCACGGTAGCTTCCCTGCAGCTGTAGCGCGGAGTTTTCAAAGCTTTGGTTTGTCGATGCCATTAGGCGTTTCGAGTTGAAGCTTCCGGCTTCCGCTTCGGCCTTCGAAGATGAGACGGCTTTGGCTTTCTTGGTCGTGATGATGACCGCGCCGGCGAGGGCGTCGTTGCCGTAGAGGTAAGACGCGCCCCCCTTGATGACTTTGATCGATTCGATATTGTCCAGGTCGATGTTGATCTTGCCCGAGGTCTCCTGGACCGGGACGCCGTCGATGACGATGGCGACGCCGGGCTGTTCGCCCATGTACATCTGGTTCTCGATCCCGCGGATATGTACTTTGACGCTGTCGGTTCCGACGTTGGAGAGGGTGACGCCCGGTACGCTGTTCAGGATGTCCGTAATGGTGTGCGGGTTGATCTTTTCGACCTCTTCGCCCGTAATGGTCATGGTGTTTGAAACGCCCGTTTTTGAATCGACGCCGTCGTCGATCGTCGTAGACTCGACGGTCACGGCACCGATTGCGATGCTCTCGTCAGCATGGATTGCGGCGCTGTTCCCGAGCAGGAAACAGAGCAGGGCTGTACTTTTTGCCAGATGGTTTATGTTCATAGCTCTCTTTCTAATTTTTGTGTTAATGCGGATTGTTGCAACAGAGTGTTAATTAAATGTTAAATTAAATATATTGATTAAATATATATGATAAGAATGTGTAGAAACGACCGCTATGCACTGCGTCACGAGGGGACGCGCTGCTTATGAACGTAGCTGTACATGACGGGCAGGTAGAAGAGGTTCAAGACGGTGCCCCACGCCAGACCGAACCCCAGCGAGACCGCGAGCGGCTGGAACGTGGCCGCCTGCCCCGAGGCGAAGAAGATCAGGGAGGAGAGCCCGACCAGTGTCGTCAGCGAAGTCAGGATGATCGGCCGGAAGCGCCTGCCGGCCAAGCGGTGGATCTCGTCGGCGCTACCGGCATGCCGGAGCGTGGACATCATGATGATGCCGTCATTGACGATGACGCCTGCGAGGCCGAGCGCGCCGATCAGCGACGGCATGGAGAGGTTCAGTCCCATAAGGGTGTGCCCCATCAATACACCCAGGAGGGAGAAGGGGATGACAGAGACAACGATCAGCGTCTCGCGGATCGAATTGAAGAGGTAGAGGATGGCGATAAAAATCAGGATGACCGACAGGACCGTTGCCAGAACCAGGTCGGTTTCCAGGGCTTTCTTCTGCTCCGCTTCGCCTTTGAATTTCAAACGGACCCCCTCAGCCCGGAGCGTGCGGAGGGTCGGTTCAAGCTTCTGAAGCGCTTCGGATGCGGTGATGATTTTCGAATCGACGTTGGCAAAGACGAAGAAGGTGGTCTCCCCGTCATCCTTGACCAGCCGCTCCAGCGCGGTGATGACCTCGAAATCGCAGACATCCTTGAGGCGGACGATCTGCCCGTTCTTCAGCGGGACGCCGAGGGATTCGAAAAACGCGAAATCGTCCTGGTAGGCGGAGCGGACCTTGATATCAAGCAGGCTCTGGCCGTCGAAGATCACCCCGATGCGCTTGGAGAGATAGAGGTCCGAGACAAAATTGCCCAGGTAGGCGTCGGTGATGCCGAGCTGTTCGCCGTAGGCGTTGACCTTGATCTTGATCTCGTCGATCCCCCGTTTGATATTGTCGCCGGCATATTTGATGCCGTCGATCGCACCGAGCTCCGCTTCGAGCGCTTTGACCGCCCGGATCGCCTGCTGGTAGTCTTCGCTCATAAGCCCGATACGGATATCCGCTTTGGCGTAGCCCATCCCTTTTTCGACGACCATCAGCTCTTCCAGCCCGAACCGCTCCTTGTAGCCCTGGGATACGAGCCATGCCCGCAGTTCTTTGGAGATCGCCTTGGAGGAGCGTTCGCGCACACTGTCGCGCCGGCTTTCGTAGAAACTAAGGTAGGGGGTAATGTAGCTGTCCATAAAGTTGTCGGGTTTTTTCTTCTGCAGTTCGACCCCGATGTACCCGACGGAGGGGAACATTTCGGTATCCCCCGTGGCGCTGCGCCGGTATCCCGCCGTCGACGTGACATTTTCGACGCCGAAACGGCTGCCCTCCTTGAGAAGGTCTTTCTCGATGGCCTGCACGATGGCCAGGGACTCCTCAAGGGTTGTCGTCGGGGCCGCTTTGAACGTGATGTTCAGGGCGGTGGCATCAAAGGGCTGGAACATCTGGAACTTGGCGTGTTTGAACCCGGTATAGATCAGCAGCGGGATGATGATGACAAAGAGCAGCAAAAAGGTTTTCTGATACTGCATCAGCAGACCGAGGGCTGCCGAGTAGCGCCGGTTGATCCCCTTCCACGAGAGGGTGCGCGAGGCGGGGCTGAGCAGGTGCACGGCGTGGATCGGCAGGAAGATGAAGGACTCGAGCAGCGACGCAATGACCAGGGCGCTGAAGGCGATGGGGATCATCTGCACGATCTCGCCGAGACGCCCGCTGATCATCAGCAGCGGAATAAAGGAGAAGAGGGTGGTGGCCGAAGCGATGGTGACGGGTTTGGCCATCTCCCGCGTCCCGAGGAAGGCCGCCTTTGCCGGTGCGTACCCTTTTTCGATGTACTGCTGGATATTCTCGCTGACGACGATGGCGTCGTCGACGATGATACCGATGGCGATGATGACGCCGATCAGCGAATTGATATTGATGCTGTACCCGGTAAAGTAGAAATAGATGCTTCCCAGCACAAAGGAGGTCGGGATACCCAGGGCGATGATGAAGGCCATACGCGCATTGATCAGGGCAAAGGTCATCAGGGTGATGAGGATGATCCCGAAGAGGATATTCGAGATGACGATGTTGAGCCGTTCCTGGATAATCGTCGTCTGGTCCTGCCTGACATCGTAGTCGACGCCGTCGACCTTCATGCTCTCTAGGAGTTTATAGATTTTTTCCCCGATCGCGATGGCGTCCCCTTTCGGGTTCTGCGAAAGCGAAAGGGTAATGGCGGTTTTGCCGTTCATGCTCGCCAGCGTCGAAGCGTCTTCGTAGCGCTTGGAGACCGTGGCGATGTCCCTGAGCGCGATCTGGCGGTCGCCGATATTGAGCACGGTCTGCTCAAATGCGTCCACGAACTTCTTCTGGTTTCCGACGGAGAGGAAATACTGGGCCTTGGCGTCGTCGATCTTGCCGAGGGGGTAGATATAGGAGAGTTCCGAGATGGTTTTGAGTACTTCCGTATGCGAAAGTCCGTATGCGTCGATGCGCCGCTCGTCAAGCATGATCTCGTAGAAAAGGTCGGAGTCGCCGAAGATCGTGACGTCCGAAACGCCGGGAATCGCCATCAGGCGGGACTTCAGTTTCTGTGCGAGCTCCCGGAGCCGGTCCAGGCTGACTTCGTCCGAACGTACCGATACCTGCATCAAGCCCCGCGCATGGGCCACGTTCCTGACTGCCGGCTCATCCATGTCGGAAGGGAGCGTCGGCACGACCAGTGCGATGGCGTCGCGGATCGATTCGGCCATCTCCGCTTTGTCTGCCCCCTTTTCGAGCTCGAGGCGTACGGAGAAGCTGCCCGGGGCGATGACCGAGGTGACGCTCTCGACGCCGACGAGGTTTTTGGTCTCCTCTTCGAGCGGCGTCACGACCATGCGGTTGAGGACGTCGACGGAGGCGCCGCCGTAGCTGCCGCGGATCGTCATGGTGTCGGGTTCGATCTCGGGGGAGATCTCCTTGGGGATCATCGTATAGGTATAGATCCCGGCGGCGAACAGCAAGAAAAAGAGCGTGTAGTTGATCTTATAGTTATCGATAAAAAATTTCAGCAGCTTGTCAAACAGGGTGTTTTCACTGTTTGGGAGGGGGGTCTGCTCCGGGGCGGTTGACTTGCTTTTGTTCACGCTATGCCTATTTCTGCCTGCCGGCCGGGCAGGCGTGGTTTATTTGGTGCCGGTTTGCCACGGCGGGGCAGGGTCTACAGCCTGCCTGCAGGGTGTTCTGCGGCAGGTTCGGCCGTCACACGCATTGCCTGCGGTGCGTTTTTAGACGGCTTTTCCGCGGGGGCGCTGTGGTGCCCGCGCTGCGCACGGCCGTAGGTGTCGAGGATGTAGCCCCGGTAGAGGTTGACGGCGACAAAAAAGATAATCAGCGATGCCGCAAACGGGAAGGCCAGGATTTTGGCGCGCTTTTTCGCCTCGATCAGCCTGATACGCTTGTAGAGGATGACGAGGGCCCAGGCCACCCCGACGTACCGCAGATACGAGAAGAGGTGCACCCATGCATCCTTTCGGCTTGCCGGCGAGGTGAAGTCGCTCTGTACGCCGAAGCCGTAGGCGAACCCGTCGACGATCTTCTCCATCCCGCTGACAAAGAACATCTCCAGCGTATGCGAAAGCGACCCGAAGATGAAAAGCGGCGCGAAGGCGTACCCGAGGGTGTAGAAAACGGTGCTGTACTCTTTTTGAAGGATTTTGGACGCGACGAACATGCCTGCAACGGTGATGACGACCGAGAAGAGCACGGCGTATAAAAAGGCGAACAGTCCGACAGTGTCCATACCGCCCAGGCCGGCGATCCCCTGAAGCGCCGCCGCCGTTTTCGCCCAGATGAATTCGTCGGCGATCGCACTGCGTCCCATGCCGTGGTGGAACGCCATGGTAATGGGGATGGCCGCGACGATCAGAATATAGGCCCAGACCTCCGCTTTTTCGATCTTGAAGTGTGAAAAGAGCGAAAACGAGGGTTTGGTCAGGCGGAAGCTGACCGCTTCGCAGGCGGCCGAGCAGTCCATGCAGAGGGTACAGTCTCCCATCGAGTTCTTTTTGTCAAAGTTGAAGGGACTCAGGCCGTGTGTACATGCTTTGGCACAGTCGAAGGTTTTGCACTCGCTGCAGGCGCTTTGGTTGGTCCCCAGCCACGTGAAGGAGAGCTTCTCATAGGCCCTGGTCAGGGTGCCGATGGGGCAGATGTATTTGCAGTAGCTCATCTCTTTATAGACGAGATAGAAGGCAAAAGAGAGCAGGGTCATGACGGTGAAGAGCACGGCCGAACCGAAAGGGGTATGGTACGCGGAGGGGAAGCTGTAGTAAACACCCCACCAGCCGACCATGAGCAGCGTCACGCCGATGAAACGGTTCTCAAGCCATTTGGGCATACGCTTTTTCAGGCCGAATTTCGTGAGGTAGTGCCCCAGGAATCGGTGGGGACAGATACCGCAGAAGATGCGCCCGAAGGTCGGCAGCGACACGACAATGAAGAGCGACCAGAAAATCCCCCAGAAGAGGGCCGGCGTATAGAGGTTCTCTTTCCCGGGAACGGCGAACCCCAGGGCGATCGCGTAAAAGAAGAGGGCCGTCACGGCCAGCCGCAACAGAAAAAGAAAGCGTTGGTTCTTGAAGAGGTAACCGAGCAGCGGCATGCCGTAGAGGTCGTTTCGGTCGCGTTTGATATGATCTACCATTGAATCCCTGCGTTGATGACAAACATCATATAATTAAATTATTTTTAAGTTAAGAATGTAATTTTAATAGCTTAGTGTTAAGGGAGTGTTAAAGGGAGGGGATATCCCGCGTAAAACGGGCCTGTTCCGGGGGAAGTGGGTATAGAGGGGAACCCCTCTTTTATACGTTGAAACGGAAGTGCACGTGTGCACTTAGTCAACCGTCAAACATTAAACCTAAAGTGCATGACATCGCCGTCCTGGACGATGTACTCCTTGCCCTCCAGGCGCATCTTACCGGCCTCTTTGGCACCGGCCTCCCCGTTGCAGGCGACGAAGTCCTCGTAGCCGATCACCTCGGCACGGATAAACCCCTTTTCGAAGTCGTTGTGGATGACGGCGGCAGCCTTGGGCGCCGTCGTGTTCTTGCGGATCGTCCAGGCGCGTACTTCCTTGACGCCGGCGGTGAAGTAGCTCATCAGCCCCAGTTTATCGAAGCCTTTGCGGATGATCTGCTCCAGTCCGGACTCCTCGACGCCGAGGTCGCGGAGGAATTCGTCGCGCTCCTCGTCTTCCAAACCGACCAGCTCCTCCTCGATCTTCGCGCAGAGTTTGATGACTTCGCAGTTCTGTGATTCGGCATGGGCCGCGAGACGCTGAACATACTCGTTGTCCTCAAGCAGGCCGTCTTCATCCGTGTTGGCGCCGTACATGATCTCCTTGGCCGTCAGCAGGCGCAGATCCTTGTTGAGTTCGGCGAAACGGTCATCCTCGATGTCGGGGAAGCTGCGGGCAAGGTTGCCCTGGTCGAGGTGGTCGAGCAGGGTCTGGGCGAAGTCGACCATCGCCTGCGCCTTCTTGTCCGCTTTGGCCTGCTTTTTGAGGCGTTCGATGCGGTTTTGCAGCATTTCGACGTCGGCGAGGATCAGTTCGGTCTCGATGATCTCGACGTCGCGGAGCGGGTCGATGCTTCCTTCGGTATGGACGACGTTCTCATCGGCGAAACAGCGCACGATCTGCAGGATCACTTCCGTTTCGCGGATATTGGCGAGGAATTTATTTCCCAGACCCTCACCCTTGCTGGCACCCTTGACGAGGCCGGCGATGTCGACGAAGTCGAGGGTGGAGTGCTGGATGCGCTCGGGGTTGACGATCTTGGCCAGGGCGTCCAGGCGCGGATCCGGGACGGGGACGACCGCCTTGTTCGGTTCGATGGTACAGAAGGGGTAGTTGGCCGCTTCCGCGTTCTGCGCCTTGGTCAGCGCGTTAAAAGTAGTTGATTTTCCGACGTTCGGCAGCCCGACGAGTCCGATGGCTAATCCCATAGTGGTTTCCTGTCTGTAAGAATAAGTCCGACATTGTACTCTCTCGGGGGTTAGGGACGGGTTAGGGGAAGAGCGAAGCTTTCGTGGCGGCCCTAGGAGAAGCGGATGCCGCGAAGCAGTTTGAAAAGTTCGAACCAGGCGACACTGGCGATACCGGCAACGACGGCCAGCAGAAGGCCTGCGATGTCTAGCTCCCCGAAACGGAAGAGTTGGCGAAGCTGTGGCTCGAAGAGCGCGAGTGCCAAAAAGAGGAGAGCGCCACCGGTAATCCACCAAACGGCGCGGTTCGGGATATGCAGGGATGCGAAGAGCGTACGCTTCCAGGATCGGTTGGCAAAAATAAGCGTGATGTTGGCTATGACCAGCGCCGTGAAGGCCAGTGCCCTTGCATCCTCCGCCGTGGCGCCGCGGGACAGGACTATACCGTAGAGGGCAATTGCCCAAATGAGCACACCGGTGCCCTGCAGCAGGCTTAGTCCAAGGTTCCACACGCCGAAAAGCGGCTCGTCCAGAGGACGTGGAGGGCGTAGCATGGCATCGGTCTCTTCCCGTTCCGCTTCGAAGACGACGGAGCAGGCCGGATCGATGATAAACTGTAAAAAAGCGATATGGACCGGAAAAAAGATCAGGGGCCATCCGAAAAAGACAGGCAGCAGTGCTATGCCGGCGATCGGAACATGAATGGCAAGAATATAGGCCATCGCCTTGCGGAGATTGTCGTAGATACGCCGGCCCAGCCGGACGGCCTCGACAATGGAGGTGAAATCGTCGTCAAGCAGCACTAGCGAAGCGGCTTCGCGCGCGACATCCGTCCCACGTCCGCCCATCGCGATGCCGATATGGGATGCCTTGAGTGCCGGGGCGTCGTTGACACCGTCACCAGTCATTGCCACGACTTCACCGTCAGCTTTGAGGGCGTTGACGATTTTGAGTTTGTGTTCGGGCACGACCCGTGCAAAGATATTGATCGTTCTTATGCGCGCGGCCAGCTCCGCTTCGTCGCAGCCGTCGATTTCACTTCCCGTCATCAGCGTATCGGCTCTCAGCCCTGCCTCCCGGGCGATGGTACGTGCAGTGCCGGGGTAGTCCCCGGTCATCATGACGACACGTATCCCCGCGGCATGACACCGGGCAATAGCAGAAGGCACAGTGAGGCGCAACGGGTCGGCAAGGGCGATCAGGCCGAGCAGACGAAAGGCGAAGTCGTGCTGGATGCTCGGCCACTCTTTGCCGGAGTAGCGGGCGTCCGCGACACCGAGCACCCTCAGGCCTTGCGATGAAAGCGCTTCGACCTGCTGCGCAAGTTGCGCTGACGATGCAGCATCGAGATGACAAAGGTCCGCGATCGATTCGGGCGCACCTTTCGAGGCAACGACGTACTCGTCACCGTGGGTGGAGCGCCAGACATGGGAGATGGCATGCATTTCGGCCGACAGGGGATACTCGTAGACCAGTTCCCAGTCGTCGTGCAGGTGCTCTGTACCGGAGAGATAGCGTTGCGCGAGGGCGTGCATCGCCTTTTCCATCGGATCGAAGGGGTCGGCTTCGCTGGCAAGGATCCCGAATTCGAGCAGTTCGTGAAAAGTCTCGGGCAACGGAGCCGTGTCTGTTACGTCGGGGACGCGGAAGAGCGCTTCGCCGGTGACAATCGTATGGACGTTCATGCTGTTTTGCGTCAGCGTACCGGTTTTGTCGACGCACAGAACCGTTGCCGAACCGAGGGTTTCGATCGCCGGAACGCGGCGGGTCAGCACGCGGCGCCGGGAAATACGCCAGGCCCCGAGTGCGAGGAAGACGGTGAGGACGACGGGGAACTCTTCGGGGAGCGTTGCCATGGCGAGGGTAATCCCCGCGAGCAGGCCGTCGAGCCAGTCGCCGCGCGTCAAGCCGTAGACGACGATGAGCAGGGCGCACAGTAGCAGACCGAGAGCGGCGAGCAGACGCACCATCTTTCCCGTCTGACGCTGCAGCGGGGTTTTCTCGGTCTCGATGCCCTGCAGGGACTTTCCGATGGTGCCAATGGTGCTTTTTGGACCGGTAGCGTTGACCTCCGCAATGGCCATTCCCTGTACAACAAGGGTGCCGGAGTAGACATAGGGCTGATCCTCGCCCCCGGGTTGAAGGCGTAGATCCCCCTCCAACCAATGACGCTTTCCGACAGGGACCGATTCGCCGGTCAATAGGGATTCGTCGACCTGAAGGTTCCGCTGTGCCAGGATGACGGCATCAGCGGGGACACGGTCTCCCTCGACCAGAACAAGCATATCGCCCCGCACCACTTCGCGTCCGGGGATACGCTGTTGCCCGCCGCCGCGTACAACCAGAGCGCGGGGACTCGTCATATCCCGCAGGGCTTCCAGGACGCGCTCTGTGCGATGTTCCTGATAAACGGTTGACCCTATGACAACGATGACGAAACTGAGGAGAATGGAAGCCTCGGCGTTGTCCCCCAGGAGGAAATAGATCGCTGCTGCAGCCAGTAGCAGAATAAACATGGGCTCGGTCATAACGTCGCGTACGATCACGGTCAATGTGCGCCGTCGCGCACCCGGTATTTCGTTATACCCATCAATGCGCAGCCGTGCCGCCGCCTCGGTGTCGGTCAGCCCCTCAACGTCATGCCAATCAGGTCTGTCGGGTTTGAGCATCTCTTTCTCCAGTGTCAAGTAATTGTACAGTGATCGTTATCGAAGATGCAAACATACTCATTCTGCTACATCGCGGGAAATGAAGCGGAGCAGGTGTTATAGGGGCTTGGAAAAAGATATGGCAGTGTTGTATGGTGATTAAATATTTAAAATTAATTATTTTGTAACGAAATGACGTTAGACTACTGTCGGCTTTGAATCGAAGTCAATTCCATCGAAAGTAGACCCATGGAGCGCCACTGGATCATTTCAATTGCACTATTCGCAATCGTCGCGGGCATGACGGCTGTTTTTTATGAAGCTAACGCGTTCGCTTCAATCGCGCTGTCAGCGTCGGAACAGCCGGAAATGGTTGTAGACACCGGCACTGCAGAGGAAACCCTAGAGACCTCTACGGGCATCCGTGAGTTCCTCACCTCAAACCTCATGGAGCTCTGGAGCGTGGTCAGAAGTGATGGAATACTCTCGACAGCGGCAAGTGCGGCGGGGATTATGCTGGGATTGCTGCTGCTGTTTATGAATGGTTCCTGACAAACGAACCTGTTTGCCGGGAAGGTGAGGGAAGCGCCTACTTTTCTGCTAGCGTGCGCAGGAGGGCGACGGTCGTGCGAACACCGGCACCGGTTCCGCCGTGGGGGTTGACGCCCCAGCCGGATTCCGTGTAGGCCGGACCGGCAATGTCGAAGTGCATCCACTTCTCTTTCATCCCGTCGGTAATGAAGTGGTCAAGGAACATCGCCGCCGTAATAGCGCCGCCGTAGGGGATGTTGCTGATGTTGCTAACATCGGCGATTTCGCTTTTGAGGGCTTTTTTCAGATGCGGGTTGAAAGGCAGCGCGCCGACGAGTTCCCCCGCGCGCTCCGCCGCACCGTAGATGGTGTGTTTGAGGGCGCTGCTGTGGCCCATGATGCCCGTCGTATAGGGACCGAGTGCGACGACGCAGGCGCCGGTCAGCGTCGCATAGTCGAAGAGGTAGTCCGCTTCGACATTGTCCTGGGCGTAGGAGAGGACGTCGGCAAGGACCAACCGTCCCTCGGCATCGGTATTGCGTACCTCGATCGTCTTGCCGTTGCGGGCGAAGAGGACGTCATCGGGCTTGTAGGCGTTGCCGCCGATCATGTTCTCCACCGCCCCGACAAAGCCGTGGACAGCGACGGGCAGCTTCAGCTCGCTGACGGCTTTCATGATCCCAAGCACCGCACAGGCGCCGGCCTTGTCCATTTTCATCGTGACCATGGACGTAGAGGGTTTGAGGCTCAGTCCGCCGCTGTCGTAGGTGAGCCCTTTGCCGACGAGCGAGACGGTCGCCACAGGGTTTTCCGGAACATAGGAGAGATGGATCATGCGGGGTTTGTGTGCCGAGGCGCGGGCGACCATCAGCATCGCCTGCATCTTCTCCTCTTCCAGCGCGTGCTCGTCGAAGATCTCGCAGCCCAGGTCGTTGGCGTCAGCGAGATCCTGGGCAATGATGGCCAGGTCGGCGGGGACCATGTCGTCGGGGGTCGTATTGACGAGGTCGCGGGCGAAGTTCGTGGCTGTCGCAAGGATAACGGCGCCGTCGACGGCGGTTTTCAGAGCATCGGCATCGAGTGCACTGCCGTCGTAATTCGCACCGGCAACGTAAAAGGTTTTGAGCTTGGAGGGTTTGGCGTCGGATTTGTAGCGCGTGTATTTGTAGCTCCCCAGTACAATACCCTCGACAAGGGCGGCGGCGTTTTCAAGGCCGTACTGCGCGATTTTGGCGCTCTCATAGGCAAACCCGCTGATGCTTTTGGCGGCAGCAGCCATCGCGTCGCGGAGAGCGTCGGGTTCAAACGCCGTGACGGCGGCGACGTATTCAGCCCCTTCGTGCAGCATGCAGGTCTGTCCCTCTTTGGCCTCGAATCCGGCCTGTTCGAGAACGGATTTTTTCGGGTGCGACGCCAGTGTTTCCGGCGTCAGAAGGGTAACGGTAAGGGCCGCGTCGATGGATTCAACGGGTTGCGTTTCGAGCTTGACGAGCATGTTGTTTCTCCAGCATTTGGTTTTCGATTCGTTTGAACAGGGTCGTGATGCCGTACAGCGCGGCACCGGCGAGCGGTAGGGCAAAATACCAGTGTGTTTTTCCCCACTCGAGCACCTGCAAGATCTGTTCCCCCAGCAGGTAGGCGGGGATAATCGTGATCGCCGCCCAGACCCAGGCGCTGAGCAGGTTGATAAAGGCGAATTTTTTCGAGGAGTATTTTGTGATCCCGATGCTCATCGGGATGACAGTGCGCAGTCCGTAGAGGTAGCGCTGTACGAAGATAAGGGGCCAGCCGTACTTTTTAAGCAGCAGGTGGGCAATAGCGAACTTGCGGCGCTGTGAATGGAATTTCCGCTGGATGAAGCCTTTGTTGAAACGGCCGATATAGAAGTAGATCTGATCGCCGGCAAAACCGCCGAGCCCGGCGACAAAGATGGCAATGGGGACGTTCATATGTCCCGTGGTTGCCATGATGCCGGCCATCAGTAGGCCCATCTCCCCCTCGAGGATACTCCAGACGAAAAGGATGATGTAACCGTACTCCTGCAGCAGTTCCAGTAAATAGGCTTCCATGCGTCCCCTTTAATCGAAGTGTAGCATGTCTTTGGCCTGGATCATGTCTTTGTCCCCACGGCCGGAGAGGTTGACGATGACCAGCTTCCCGGCAATGTCGGGCATTTTCTTCAGATAGGCGACGGCGTGGGAGCTCTCGAAGGCCGGGATGATCCCCTCCTTGCGGCTGAGCCAGACGAAGGCTTCCAGGGCTTCATCGTCGGTGATGGTGTCGTAGGCGACCGTACCGTTCTCCTTATGGAAAGCGTGTTCCGGCCCGATCCCGGGATAGTCCAGACCGGCGGAGATGGAGTGCGCTTCGAGGATCTGGCCGTCGGCATCCTGGAGCAGATAGCTCATCTGGCCGTGCAGGACCCCGGGGCGCCCTTTGAGCAGGGAGGCGCCGTGCTTGTCCGTCTCGGTCCCCAGACCGCCGGCCTCGATGCCGATGCACTGCACCTCTTTGTCTTCGAGGAAGTGCTGGAACATGCCGATGGCGTTGGAGCCGCCGCCGATGCAGGCGACGACCGTGTCGGGGAGGCGGCCCTCTTTTTCCAGGATCTGCGCGCGGGCTTCCCAGCCGATGATCGCCTGGAAGTCACGGACCATCATCGGGTAGGGGTGGGGTCCGGCGACGGTGCCGATGATGTAGAAGGTGTCGCGGGCATGGGTGACCCAGTGGCGGATGGCGTCGTTCATGGCGTCTTTGAGGGTACGCGACCCGCTTTCGACGGCATGGACCTTGGCGCCCAGCAGTTTCATGCGGAAGACGTTGAGCTCCTGGCGGGCGACATCCTTGGCTCCCATGAAGATCTCGCACTCGAGCCCCAGCAGGGCGGCGATCGTCGCCGTGGCGACCCCGTGCTGCCCCGCGCCGGTTTCGGCGATAACCTTCTGCTTGCCGAGTTTCTTCGCCAGCAGCCCCTGGGCAATGACGTTATTGACCTTGTGCGCACCGGTGTGGTTCAGGTCCTCGCGCTTGATGTAGACCTTCGCGCCGAGCTCTTCGGAGACATTGGCCGCATAATAGAGCGGGGAGGGACGGCCGACATAGTCTTTGAGGTAGCCGTCCACCTCGCTCCAGAAGGCTTCATCAAAACGGTACTGTTCATACGCTTTTTCAAGCTCCAGCAGGGCCGGCATCAGGGTTTCGGGAACATAGCGGCCGCCGAAGATGCCGAAATGGCCGTTGGTATCGGGATCGAACGTGGAGGGTTCGGGGATGTACATCAATCCACTCCTATAACGGTATAAACGGGGGTGAGCTCGGTCAGGCTGTCGATGCCCGGCAGGAACTCAAGCCCGAGGATAAAACAGGCTTCGACGCAGTGTGCGCCGACTTTTTCAATCAGGGAGGCTGCGGCCTTCGCCGTTCCGCCCGTGGCGATCAGGTCGTCGATGAGGAGGACCTTGGCACCTTTGTCGGTGCCGAATGCGTCCATATGCACTTCGACCTCGTCAAAACCGTATTCGAGGGAGTACTTCTCCGACACGGTCGTGGAAGGGAGTTTTCCTTTCTTGCGAATGGGGACGAAACCGACACCCAGCATCTGCGCCAGGGCCGCGCCGAAAATAAAGCCGCGCGCGTCGATCCCCGCGACAAAATCAAGGTTGTAGGATTCGTAACGCGTCTTGAGATGCGTCATCAGCGTGCTGAACGCCTCGGCGTTGTTCAGCAGCGTCGTGATGTCTTTAAAGATGATGCCCGGCTTGGGAAAGTCGGGGATATCGCGGATCGCACTTTCAATCAGGGCTTTTTGATCGACGGTCAGGGACATGGACGGCCTTACAGTGAGGCCGAGCAGCCGCCGACGGCTTCGATCTTTGCAACGCGTCCGGCGTGGCGGCCGCCCTCAAAGGCGCCCGCGACCCAGGCGTCGATGATGGATTCCGCGACCCCGCGGCCCACGACACGCTCGCCGAAGCAGAGGACATTGGCATCATTATGCGCGCGGGCCATGGTCGCCGTATAGGCGTCGTGGCAAAGAGCCGCGCGGATGCCGGAAAATCGGTTGGCGGCCATACTCATCCCCAGACCCGAACCGCAGATCAGGATACCGTCGGCATCTTCCTCGTCGGTGAGCACGGCGTTGCAGACTTTGACGGCAAAGTCGGGGTAGTCGACGCGGTCTTTGCTGTGGGGACCGAGATCGACGACCTCGTGGCCTTTGGCTTTCAGCAGTTCGACGGTGTAGTCTTTAAGGTCGAGTCCGGCGTGGTCGGTAGCAATGTAGAATTTCATGGAGTACTCCTTCGGTTTAAGATAATAGCAGATGCAGCACGTACTGGACGGGCATGAAAAGTACATACTCTCTCAGCGGCGTGATCAAGATGATGATGACGATAAACATACCGTAGGGTTCCAGGCGCTGGAACCACATGGCGATGTTGTTTAGGCCGAGTTTGAGTGAGAGGAACATTAAAAAATGCGCCCCGTCAAACTGCGGGATCGGCAGCAGGTTAAAGACGGCGAGCAGCACGTTGATAAAGACCAGCTGCATGACGATAAGGTAGAGGAAAATATAGCCCAGTCCGTCGCTCTGAACCGGCTGGTGCATCCCTGTCAGCAAGACGGCGAAGAGGGAGGCCAGGGCGAAGTTGTAGGCGATGCCGGCGAGGCTGACCTGCATGGCGGCATTGTAGCCGCCGTTGGTGATAACGGTGCGCATGTTGACCGGTACCGGTTTGGCCCAGCCGAAGAGGAACCCGCCGCCCATGCCGAGCAGCACGGGGATGAAATACATCATCAGCGGCACAAGGATCGTCCCGATGGGGTCGATGTGGATCAGCGGATTGACGGAGAGGCGCCCGGCATGCTTGGCCGTCGTGTCGCCGTAGCGGTAAGCGACCCAGCCGTGCATGATCTCGTGGCCGATAATGGCAATGGCCAGTGCAATGACGGCCGCGGCGATTTTCAGCAGATCAATAGAGTCCACGGTCTTGGCCCTCTTCGCGCTGGCGTTCGGCGACCGCGCGCTCCAGGTAGGGGGACTGTTCGAGGTCCTCGGGGGTTTTGAACATGCGGTCCCAGCGGATCTCGTAGTTGTCGTCCATGCTGAAGTAGATGAACCACGGCGTCCCTTCGACAAGGCCGTAGGGTACGGCGCCCCAGAAGCGGCTGTCGTTGGAGTGATCGCGGTTATCGCCCATCATGAAGTAGCGGCCTTCGGGTACCTGGACCGGTCCGAAATTGAAGATGGGCTGTGGGTAGCGGCCGTCATCAATGATGGAGGGATCGTGGTGGATGCCCGGATGATCCTTCATGTAGGGGTTCTTGACCCAGAGACGGCCGTCGAACTCCTTGAGTTCGTGGGTGAAGGTGTAGTGCTGGCGAATATACTCGTCCCCTTCGACCGGGTGGAGGTAGAGATCCTTGTTGAAGACGAAGAGCTCGTCCCCCGGGGTCGCGACGCAGCGTTTGACGTAGTGCAGGGTCGTGTTGTTGGGGTAGCGGAAGATCACGATGTCCCCGCGCTGAGGCGTGTCGCCGTCGATGATGTGCCCGTCGGTGCCCGGAATAAGCGGGATCTCCAGGAACGGGATGTGCGGGGTAGAGATGCCGTAGGCGAACTTTTTGGCGAAGAGGTGGTCGCCGATGAGCAGGGAGTCTTTCATGGAACCGCTGGGGATGCGGAACGCCTGGGCGACGAAAAAGATGACGAAGAGGACGATAATGACCGTTCCCGTCCAGCTGTTGGAGAAGCGGTAGGCCGCTTTGGCGGCGTGTTTGACCTTCGTCTTCATTGGCGCTCTTGTGCGTGCATCTCGGCCGCTTTGAGGGTGTTTTTCAGCAGCATGGCGATGGTCATCGGGCCGACTCCGCCGGGCACCGGGGTGATGTAGGAGCATTTCGGCGCGACGTTTTCGTAATCGACGTCACCGACGAGGCGGCCGTCCGGTGCGCGGTTGATACCGATGTCAATAACAATGGCCCCCTCTTTGACCATATCCTCCTTGATCAGGTTGATGACCCCGGCCCCGACCAGGACGATGTCGGCGTTGCGGGTATGGGCTTTGAGGTCTTTGGTATGGATATGGGTGATCGTGACGGTCGCGTTGGCGTTGAGCAGCAGGGCCGCCATCGGTTTGCCGACGATGTTGGAGGCGCCGACGACGACGGCGTCTTTGCCCGTGAGGTCGATCTCGTACTCGGCGAAGAGCTCCATGACGCCCAGCGGGGTACAGGGGACGAAGCCGTCCAGCCCCGTCATTAGGCGGCCGGCATTATAGGGGTGGAAACCGTCGACGTCCTTGTGCGGGGCGACGAGTTCGAGCAGGCGGGTCGTGTCAATATGCGGCGGAAGCGGGAGCTGGACGAGGATACCGTCGATGTTGGGGTTGCCGTTCATCATTTCGATGGTCTGTTCGATCGCCTCCTGGGAGATCGTTTCAGGCATTTCGTGGGTGACGGAGTAGAAACCGGCGCGGTCGCAGGCCTTCTTTTTCATGCCGACGTAGGCATGGGAAGCGGGGTCGTTGCCGACGAGGATGACGGCGAGGCCCGGGACGCGACCGGTCCGTTCCTTGAGTTCGGAAGCCGCGGTGGCGACACCTTCTTCAATCTTCTTGGAAAGCGCTTTTCCGTCGAGTATCTGCATTTCAACTGACCTAATAATTTTTTTGATAATATACCCCTACTTCAATAAAAAGGTGCTTTTAATGGCCCGTTGGCTCCTGTTTTTGGCGACCTTGCTTGCGGCGGAGGAGTCCTTCATCACCCCGCAGGAATACGCCGCGCAGCTCTACCACAATCCGAGGGGGATCGGCTGCAATCTCTGCCACGGCGAACACGGCGAGGGGAAGGTGATCGCCCATTATACCGACAAGGGTGTTCGCAAATCGTTTACCGCTCCGGCGATCAACGTTATCGGCTTCGAGGATTTCGACCGGGCCCTCAACGGCCGCGTCAAAGGGATGCCGCGCTACTTCCTGACCGAGGAGGAGCGCCATACCCTCTACCGTTACCTGCACCCAAAGGATGCCAATGTTCCAAACTGATCTTCCCGAACTGGAGCGGGCCGCGGAGACCCTCGACATCGCCGCCCTTGACGCGCTGCTCTCACCGCGGCGCCGTACCCTGAACGGTTCTGCCGCATTTCACGCGCCGCTGATGCTCTCCGCCCACCGCGTCAAGCATCTCTCGAAGATCCCGCAGCTGTCCGCCGACGCAGTAATGTTCAACCTCGAAGACGGGGTGTCGGCCGAACAAAAGCCGGTGGCGCTGCGTCTGTGTGCCCTCGCGCTTTCCCGGCTGCCGCAAAGCAGCAAGAAACTGGTCGTGCGGGTCAACCCCCTCGACGAGGGCGGGATGGAGGAGATCGCTTTTCTTGCCCCTTATATGCCCGACGCCATCCGCGTCCCGAAGGTCCGTACGGCGGAGGAGGTGGCGCGGATCGTTTCACTGGTACCCGCACCGATCGAAGTCCACCTCTCCATTGAGACGAAGGAGGCGTGGCTCGCCCTCGCAAGCTTACGGACCGATCCGCGGGTCTGCACCTTCTACCTCGGCATCCTTGACCTCTTCGCCGACCTGGGGCTCGACCAGGCGCTGATCGCCCCGGAAAACCCGACCCTGCGTTACCTGCTGTCGCACTTCTTCGTCACCTGTCGCGCCCTCGGCGTCAAACCCGTCTCCTTCGTCTACCAGGATTACCGCAATGAAGCGGGCTTTGCCGCCTGGCTCGGACTGGAAAGGGAAATGGGGTTCGACGCCAAGGGGTGCATTGCGCCGAAACAGGCCGAACAGGTGATGGCGGCCTTCGGCCGGGACGAGGCGGCATTGTTGCGGGCACGGGAGATCGTCGCCCTTTTCGAGGCCGAACGCGCCAAAGGGGTGACGGGCTTCACGCACGAGGTGTACGGTTTCGTCGACGAACCGATCTACAAGGGGGCGCTCGCCCTGCTGAAGGGTACGGAGTGACGCAGCTGCGCGCGGCGCTCGCGTCGACGAACGGGCTCATCCTTGCCGGGATCGTTCTGGGAGCGCTTTTCGGCGCGTTCTTCCCCGAACTGGCCCTGGCGCAGCGGATCATCGGCCAGATGTTCGTCGCCCTGCTGAAAATGCTCGTCGTCCCCCTGGTCTTCGCCAGCATCTTCGTGGCCATCGCCGGGCTGGGGACGCTGCACCATCTCAAGAATATGGGGCTGCGCACTATCGGTCTCTACCTGCTCACGACGGCGCTTTCAGTCCTGCTGGCGATCGTCGTCATGAACGTTCTCGGCATTGGCGAAGCGGTCTCCGCCGAAGGGGTCGCGTTCGCGCAGGCGCACGAGATCAAACCCTTCTCATTCGAAGCGATGCTGCTTGGCTTCATCCCGACGAACGTTTTCGCCTCCCTGACGAACGGGGCGATGATGCAGGTGATCGTCTTCTCCATCCTCTTCGCGATCGCCAGTCTCTATCTCAGCGACCACCACCAGGGATTGATGCTCGACTTCTTTACGGGCGTCAACAACGCGATGCTCAAGATGGCCGAATGGGTCATCAAACTGACGCCTCTGGGCGTCTTCAGCCTGATCGCCTATGTCGTTGCCGACGAGGGGGTTGACGTCATTCTCGGGCTCTGGAAATATATGCTTGTCGTCATCGGAGTGATTCTGCTGCACGGGCTGGTGACGTTGCCGTCGCTTGTCGCCTTCTTCGCGCGCGTTAACCCCTACCATTATATGGGACAGGTCAAGGAAGCGATTCTGCTTGCATTTTCCACTGCCTCCAGCGCGGCGACACTGCCGGTCTCCATCGAGGTGAGCGAGCAGAAGGGCGGGGTGCGCCGGGAGAGCGCCGGGTTCGTGCTGCCGCTGGGCGCGACGGTCTCCATGGACGGGACGGCGGCCTACCTGGTCGTGGCGGTGCTCTATATCGCGACCCTCGCCGGGGTGGAGCTCTCCTTCGGCGACCAGGTGCTGCTGGGGGTGACTGTCGTGGCCCTCTCCGTCGGTGTCGCGGCGCTGCCGAGCGCCTCGCTGGTGATGATGGTCGTTATTTTGAACCAGATCGGTCTGCCGGCGGACTATATTGGCCTTATTGTCGCCGTCGACCGGGTACTGGACATGTTCCGCACCTCCCTTAACGTCACCTCGGACCTGATGGTCACGAAGATCGTCGACGTTACGACGCGCAAAGAAGCGCTTGGGGAAACGGCCCGGGAGCGCAGCGCTTAATAGCCGCGCAGGTAGTAGCCGAATTTGTAGCGTACCAGCGTTTTTTGCTCGGGCCGTGGGTACTTCCAATAGACCGATTCGATTGTCTCCTTGGTGACCTCGTCAAGGAGGAAGAAGCCGCTGTTGCGCACGGTGCGGAAATCGGTCATTCTGCCATCGGGGTGGAGGTAGAACTCGACGATGTTGTAGTCGTTGACACGCATGTTATTGGGGATCATCGTACTGCCGGTGGCGTTGAGCTGGGTCTGGGTGAGGCTGCGCATGATCTCCTGGTTGTCAAGCAGGTACTTCTGTTCCCCTTCGCTCAGTTTTCCGAACGCATCGCCGTAGGCCTCGCGGATATCGTCCGGGATACGGCTTTCGCGCCGGGCATTCGCTGATTTGGCGGCAGTTTTCTGTTCGACGTTCTTCTGTTTCTGTGACAGTTTGGCAAAGAGGTTTTTATGTTCCGTCGGCACCGCGGTGGCATTGGCCTCGGCCGTTTTCGGTTCGGGTGTTTTCATAAAAGGGATATAGGGCTTTTCCGGTGGCACGGGTTCCGTTTTGGCGACCCGTTTCTGCGGCTCGGCGATCTTCTTGGGGGTCGGGATCTTCTGCTGTGGTTTGACCGGCGTCGGCTGCGTGACGGGCAGCTGCTGTTGCGGTTGCGGGAGCGGTTGGGCCTGGGGAAGTTTTTCGAGCTGCTTACCTTTGGGCATCGGCGGTATCTTCTCCGCCGGCGGGCGCTTGTTCGGGAGCGCGGCGTTTGCTTTGGCTTTCGGGCGCTCCTTGAGCGAGACCTTGATGCGGTGCTCCTGGAGTTTCGGCTCGACCGGTTCGGTGACGAAAATGTAGCCCAGCAGCAGGAAAAGCAGCAGGATGAGCAGATGAAAGAGTACGGCAATGATGAGGGCGGCGGTACTTCGGCTCATCGGGTCGGTGTTTCCTTCCAGCCGAGGCAGGGTGTGTCGGCCAATGTGTAAAGTGGGGGAATTATAACCCATTTGCTATAATGGCGGGAAAATTCAGGGGCTTTTGCGCGACAGCGCCGCGTAAGCGCCCCTTTCACGGACGGTCAATGAACATTACATCCTCGATTCAGGCATTTGAAGAAGCACAGACATTGATTCCCGGCGGTGTGGATTCGCCGGTACGCGCCTTTAAAAGCGTCGGCGGAACCCCGCTCTTTATTGAAAAGGGCGAGGGCGCTCACCTCTACGATATCGACGGCAACGCCTATGTCGATTATGTCCAGAGCTGGGGACCGCTGATCTTCGGCCACCGCGACGAAGCGATCGAGAACGCGGTCTGCGACGCGGTCCGCCATGGCCTCAGTTTCGGGGCGCCGACGCTTTCCGAGAGCGAACTGGCCAAAGAGGTCATCGGGATTTTCGAGAGCATCGACAAAGTCCGTTTCGTCTCCAGCGGGACCGAGGCGGTCATGAGCGCCATCCGCCTGGCGCGCGGCTATACCGGCAAAGACGACATCGTTAAGTTCGAGGGATGCTACCACGGTCACAGCGACGCCCTGCTGGTGCAGGCCGGTTCGGGCCTCGCGACCTTCGGCAACCCGAGCTCCCCGGGCGTCCCGGCGGACTTTACCAAGCATACCCTCCTGGCCAAATACAACGACATCGAGAGCGTGCGCAAATGCTTCGAGGATTCGGACAACATCGCCTGTATCATCATTGAGCCGATTGCCGGCAACATGGGGCTTGTCCCCGCGGACAAGGAGTTCCTGGCGGAACTGCGCCTGCTCTGCGACGCCCACGGTGCGCTGCTGATCTTCGACGAGGTGATGAGCGGTTTCCGCGCGACCCTGCACGGTGCCGAGTCCATCACGGGGACGACACCGGATATGGTGACGCTGGGCAAGGTCATCGGCGGCGGGATGCCGGTCGGCGCCTTCGGCGGCAAGGCCGAGATTATGGCGAAGCTCTCCCCGGAAGGGCCAGTGTACCAGGCGGGAACGCTCAGCGGCAACCCGGTAGCGATGGCGGCGGGGATCACCGCCGTGCGCAAACTCCGCAGCAACGCCAAGCTCTACAGCGTGCTCGAAGCGCGTGCCAAACGCCTGATGGAGGGGTTTGCAGAAGTGGCGGACAAGCACGGTATTGCCCTGAAGACGGACGTGCGCGGTTCGATGTTCGGCTTCTTCTTCAATGACAAACCGGTTAAGAACTTTGACGATGCGGCGGCGTCGGATCTGGAGCGTTTCGCTGCTTTCCACGCCGGCATGCTGTCGCGTGGCTTCTATTTTGCCTGTTCGCAGTTCGAGACAGGCTTTATCTGTACGCAGATCACCGACGAGATGATCGAGGCAACGATCAGCGCGGCGGATGAAGTGATGGAGGCGCTCTGATGGCGGACAAGCACCTGACGGGCCTGACCCCGGAGAACGGAGAACCCGAAGAGCGCAAGCCGCGCCTCAAGCCGATTGTCGAGGGGGCGGAAACGCTCTCGCTCGGTATCTCGATGGTCGTGGCCGTGCTGATCGGGGTGGCGCTCGGTATCGGTCTCAAAAAGCTGACGGGCATTACCTGGCTGCTCTGGGTCGGCGTCGTCATCGGGATCGCCGCGGCCTTCCTGAACGTCTTCAAGGCCTACTCGAAACAGTATAAAGAGTTCGAAGAGCTCTCCAAAAATCCGCGCTACAACCCCAAAACCCTGGAAGGTGACGACGACGATGACGATGACGACGCTGCGAAGCACTATTAGTCCTTTCCTCGCCGTTCATATCCTTCTGTACGGCCTGCTCGCCGTCTCCAAGGCGGCCTTCCTCAATGCCCAGATCGCGTTCGTTTCCGCGTTTTTGATCCTGCTGGGTTCGCTTTACAGCTACCGCAAACTCGTGCAGCGCAACCTCGAAAACGAGACGGCAGTGCACCAGGATGATCTCGTCGAGAAGATCGACGACCCTTATGACCTTTACAGCGAAAGCGAAGAGGAGTTTGAGGAGGAGAAGCCGCTCAAGGATGTCATTAAGGAGGAGAAGGCGCGACTGAAGGCGAGCAAGGCGACCGTGCGCAACGTCTCCAAATCGACGCCGGCACTGCTCTCCGTTTACCGCCTCGTACCGTACGGCATTCTGGTCCTCGGGTTTATCGCCCTTAAAAACAACAATATGCTTTCACTCTGGTATTTCCTACCGGGACTGGCAGCGGGGATCGTGGCGGGGTTTTTGAGCGGCAAGGCGCTTTTTGCCTCCCGCTGATTGACCGTCTACTGGTTAATAATGGGGATGTTGACCGTGACGGATTTCTTGCCCACCTCGCAGAAGAGGTGGTTCTTCTTACACATCTGTTCAATCGCCGACTTGTAGACTTCGTCAAAAACGTTTCCGCTCACCTTGAGGGAGAAGAAGGTGTACTTTTTCTCCTCATAGAGGATGTACTCCCCGATACGGAAGGCGAGTTTCGTCGTGATCGTTTCACTGCCGCCGAAGGATTCGTACATCTTGTTGAGCAGGCGGATGAACTGGTCGGTGTTGAGACGCGTTTCGGGCATCGTCGGGTCCAGGTCCTTGTGGAAGGCCGACTTGTTTCCGATGGAGTTCGTCGCGATGCAGAGGTCGATGAGCGAGTAGATGTTGACCAGCTCGCCTTCGATCTCCGGACGTGAGAACTGGAAAGAGGGGGTCTGGAAAAAGCGGATACCGATCTCCTCTTCGTTGACGTACCCGACCATGATCCCGAAGATTTTAAAGCGGCCGTACTCCAGCTCCATAAAGGTCGTTTTAAACCCGAAAGAGGGGCTGGCGTAGGTCGTGGCAAGTTCAAAAAGCGTCAGACGGTCGACGGCACCGAGCAGGTACTGTCCCTCCGCATTGACGGAGAGGACCTTGCCTGAGGCGCTGAAGAGAATATAGGGGTTGAAATCGTATTCGATCCACTGCTGTTCGAAGGTCATTATTCCTCGATATAGTTCTTGAGTTTGCGGCCGACTTTAGGGTGCTTGAGCTTTTTGATCGCGCTGCTTTCGATTTGGCGGACGCGTTCGCGGGTGACATTGAGCTCTTTGCCGATCTCTTCAAGGGTACGGTCACTTTCGTCGTCCATGATCCCGAAGCGCATCTTGATAACGGCTTTTTCGCGCTCGTTGAGTTGCTCGAGCACACCTTCGATCTGAACCTTGAGGTCGTCTTTGAGGATCGCGTCGGAAGGCGAGAGGGAGGTGCGGTCCTCGATAAAGTCGCCGAAACGGCCGTCTTCTTCGCTACCGATCGGTGCCTCGAGGGAGATCGGCTCTTTGGTGATCTTGATGACGTTCTTGACCTTCTCGACGGAGAGGCCGACCTCTTCGGCGATCGTCTCGACATCGGGCTCTTTGCCGTTCTCCTGCAGGTATTTGCGCATGATCTTGTTGATACGGTTGATCGTCTCGATCATGTGGATCGGGATACGGATCGTACGCGCCTGGTCGGCGATGGCGCGGCTGATCGCCTGCCGGATCCACCAGGTAGCATAGGTGGAGAACTTGTACCCTTTCTGGTACTCGAACTTGTC